>NZ_OU912926.1:2400000-3000000 GCF_918378365.1 Candidatus Nitrotoga arctica
ATACAATACTGGCGGTTCCAGCGGCCAGCCGCTGATCTTTCACTATGGACGCCTGCGCCAAGCCTCTGATGCCGCCGGGCGCATACGCGCACGGCGCTGGTGGGGCGTCGAGGTGGGTGACCGAGAAGTCTATCTCTGGGGCGCGCCGGTCGAGTTGAACAAAACCGGCCATATCAAAGCGTTGCGGGATCGGCTGCTCAACCAGCTGGTGCTAAATGCTTTCGACATGTCGGCAGCCAATATGGATGCCTACATCGAAGCCATTCGCCGGTTCCAGCCTAAATGCATTTACGGCTACGCCAGTAGCTTGGCTCTGCTGGCGGCACACGCGAGGGAACGCAGCACCAGGCTCAGGTTGCCCTCGCTCAAGGTGGTATGTACCACCGGCGAACCGCTTTATCCGCACCAGCGCAAACTGATCGAAGAAACTTTCGGCGTTCCCGCCGCCAATGAATTCGGCAGCCGCGACATTGGTTTCACCGCCCACGAAACCCCAGATGGCCAGATGCTATTGATGAGCGAAAGCATCATCCTCGAAGTCCTCGATACACAAGGCAATCCGGTCGCGCCCGGCGAATCCGGCGAAGCAGTCATGACCGGACTCTGTTCTCACGCACAGCCCTTTATCCGTTACCGCACCGGCGACGTGGTACGCTACGCGAACGACACCTGCAAAGCCGGACGTGGGCTACACGTGATTGGAGAGGTAGTGGGCCGCACCACAGATTTTGTGGTGCGCTCCGATGGCACGATCATGCATGCGCTTGCGGTAATCTACGTACTGCGGGCAACGGAGGGCATCGACGAGTTCAAATTCATCCAGCACAGCATTCAGGACGTAGAGATTTTGGTGGTGCGAAACCCTGATTGGACCGAGCAGTCTCGCGACAAGGCCGTGAGCGGAATTCAAGCTCGACTCGGCAACAACGTGCGGATCGAACTACGATTGGTGGACTCTATTCCGCCAGAAGTTTCGGGCAAGTACCGCTACGTGGTGAGCCACGTGCCGCTGCAATCGGGCCTGGATAGCGCACTCCGAGAATCGCCGCCTACCATGCAACCGGAAAAAATTTAACAGGAAAACGAGTAACATGAGCCTTGCCAATTTGCTTGCACTGCCTTTCCGTTACCGTCCTTGGCGGCCGCGGCATATGCGTCTGATCCTCAATGACATTGCTGCACCAGCCCAACCCGAACTTGACCATGCGATCCATCTCGCGGGCGCAATCGACTGGCTCTGCCGTGCCCAAGACATCAGGGATGGCCACCCCGACGCAGGCGGTGTTTCGGCAGGATGGAGCTTCGAAGACGGCTGGCTGCCAAGCTATCCGGAAACCACAGGCTACATCATCGAAACCTTCCTCGCGGCGAGCAAGGAGCTGGAACGCCCTGATCTAGAGAGACGTGCCCGATGCATGATCGACTGGGAACTCTCCATACAGCAGAA
This sequence comes from Candidatus Nitrotoga arctica, assembly GCF_918378365.1. Lineage (NCBI taxonomy): Bacteria > Pseudomonadati > Pseudomonadota > Betaproteobacteria > Nitrosomonadales > Gallionellaceae > Candidatus Nitrotoga > Candidatus Nitrotoga arctica. The sequence continues at coordinate 2,401,448 of NZ_OU912926.1, forward strand.
TGATGGCGCATTCCCCGGCCACTTCGGCGAAGCAGGCAGCCGCCCGGTGATTTTCAATACCGGTCAAATCATGCATGGAATGCTTGCCGGATATCTGCAACTGGGCCGCCAGGAATGCCTGGCTGCAGCGGTCAAGGCCGGTTTGTGGCTGGTCCGTCAGCAAGATGCCGATGGCTGCTGGCATCGATTCGAACACAATGATGTACCGCACGTGTACAACACCCGGGGCACCTGGGCACTAGTGGCTACGGGCCTGATCGCGAACGAGCCAGAACTAACCCAAGCGGCGCGACGCAATCTCGATTGGGCACTCACCCAGCAAACAACTTCCGGATGGTTTTACACCAACGCCTTTACTCCGGACAAAGCACCGTTTACTCATACCATCGCCTATGCGATTCGTGGTTTTTTGGAGAGTGGAATATTGCTGGACGATGCACGTTATCTTTCAGCTGCACTTGCCGCTGCTCGCGGCATGGCACAGGTGCAACGCGCCGATGGCTGGCTTGCCGGCACTTATACGGATAATTGGATACCACGCGCAAATTACAGCTGTCTCACAGGCGTAGCGCAAATGAGCCTCAATTGGACACGCCTGGCGCAAGATGGCAGCGCACCGGAATTTCGCGAGAACGCGCGCCGTGCAATCGGCTACGTAAAACGCACACAGCGTCTTGATGATGCTGACGAGGCGGCGCGGGGTGGTATCGCTGGTTCGTCGCCGATCTGGGGCGATTATTCTCGTTTCGAATATCCGAACTGGGCTGCAAAATTTTTTGCCGATGCGCTGATGATGGATATGCGAGATTGTGTGATTCCTCCCGTCGCTACACGAATCGCCAAGCCAGGGGAGTATCCACATGGCTGAGCTTTCTATCATGGTGCTATGCGGGCGGGCACCGCGACATCTTTATGTCGCAAACCGGCTGTGCAGCACCGCACGGGTAGTAGCTATCGTACAGGAGGCAGGCAGCCACTGGACGTACAAAAAAATACTCAAACTACTACGTCCAGATAACTTATGGCGCAAAGTGTGGCGCTGGCTACGCGACCGCAAGCGTTACGCTGACGGTGGTGAAGGCAAGTTTTTCTTTGGTGGTGCCGAGCCGCAACTCGATAGACCCGAATTGATCACCGAAGTGCCACACATTAATCATCCAAGTGTAATCGAACTTGCCGATCGGCTACGGCCCGACGTAATTGCCGTATTCGGCACCTCGCTCATCAAAGGAGCGCTGCTTAAGCGTGGTTCTTTGGGCATCGTCAATCTGCATGGTGGCTTGTCGCCCGAATACCGCGGCGCAGATTGCACATTCTGGGCGCTTTATAACGGCGAACCGGAAAAAATCGGCTGTACGCTACACTTCATCGACAGCGGCATCGATACCGGCAAGCTGCTCGCCCATATTTGCCCCGAAGTGCATGAGGGCGACAACGAGCTCACGCTATTTTGGCGCGCTGTGCGCGATAGCGCCGAGGTTTATGCCGAGGTGATCGGGCGCCTCGCGCGAAACGAAGCACTGGGTGCTCCGCAATCAGGCAAGGGCAAGTTGTATCAGGTCAAGGATCGTGGCTGGCATCATGAGCAACACCTCGCACAAGGTTTACACAATGGCTTGCTCAAGGATATACATCTAAAGAAGCGCGTGATATGGTTTACTCCCACTTCCTCCGAGAAAGAACAGAGGTAAGCCAGTGCGTGACTTGATCGTCACTGCCATAGTGTTTGGGCTTTTACCTATGGCTTTATCGCGTCCATATGTTGGCCTTTACCTTTATTCCTGGTTGAGCTACATGAATCCCCATCGGCTGGCTTGGGGTTTCGCGACCTCCATGCCCTTTGCCTATATCGTGGCAATTACAACATTGATTAGCATATTCTCTTCAAAAGAGCCGAAGCACATGCCATGGACGCGCGAGATGACGGTGCTGCTCATGTATGTTTTATGGATGTCGGTAACCACATATTTTGCATTTTTCTCCAATCTGGCCTGGGAGCAATTGCAAAAAGTCCTCAAAATTCAAATCATGATCTTTCTTACACCTCTGGTGATAAATAATCGCCAACGGTTGCATGGGCTGGTTTGGGTAATAGCACTGTCACTTGGTTTTTATGGGGTGAAAGGCGGAATTTTCACGATACTGAAAGGGGGTGCACATCGTGTTCAGGGACCGCCAGGAACATTCATCGACGGTAACAATGAAATCGCTCTGGCTTTGCTAATGACTATTCCTCTGATGCGCTATTTACAGTTGAATGAGACACGCAAGTGGCTGCACCAAGGATTGGGGGCGGCAATGGTACTCACCGCCGTTTCGGCTATTGGCTCACAATCTCGAGGTGCCTTGGTGGGCGCGGCGGTAATGGGCTCAATCTTCTGGGTGAAAAGCCGGAATAAATTCTTCACCAGCATTATGCTTGTAGCCGCGATCGGTATGGTGGCCCTGGTCATGCCGCAAGAGTGGTATGACCGCATGTCCACCATTAAAACTTATGAGCAGGATGCATCTGCTCGAGGCCGAATTAACGCTTGGTGGACAGCATGGAATGTGGCTAAAGCCCGTCTCACAGGCGGCGGATTTGAAATGTTCCAGTATCAAACATTCCAGGTGTACGCTCCAGATCCGATCGATGTCCATGATGTACATAGCGTATATTTTGAAGTGCTGGGTGAGCATGGGTTTATCGGACTTGGACTATGGTTATTACTTGCTCTCTTGACGTGGCAAACCGGCTCCTGGGTAATAAAACAGGCGAAACGCGATCCTGACAAAAAATGGGCAGCGGATTTAGCCGCGATGGGACAAGTAAGCATGATTGGCTTTGCGACGGCGGGAGCCTTTCTTGGGCTATCCAATTTCGATCTCTATTACCACCTACTGATGATTATTGTACTGACTAAAATAATCTTATTAAAAGAGCGAGCGCAGACGGCCAGTGCATCAATCTTATTAAAAGAGGAAACGCAAACAATCAATGCAATTGCAGCTACGCGTCAACCCAAAAGTCTATAGTTAGCCTATTAATAAGCTCAGGCTTAAAATCTTTAGAATGTCGCGAAATTATATTTCGCGCGAAGAGTTGTTCAACATTTCCCAACCTGACGAAACATTATGACAAATACACTTAAAATTGGCCTTATTTCAATTAGCGACCGAGCCAGCAATGGCGTTTATCAGGACGCTGGCTTACCAGCGCTGCAAGAGTGGTTTACACAGACGCTGACTAGCCCATGGCAATGTGTCACACGCTTGATACCGGATGAACAGACGATGATTGAGGCTACCCTGATTGAGTTAGCAGATCAGGAAAAGTGCCATCTGATCTTGACTACTGGAGGAACCGGTCCAGCGTTACGCGATGTTACGCCGGAGGCTACATTGGCCGTGGCACACAAGGTGTTACCTGGTTTTGGAGAACAAATGCGTGCAGTCAGCCTGCGTTATGTTCCTACGGCAATTTTGTCACGCCAGCTTGGCGTGACACGCGGACAGTCCCTGATTCTGAATTTGCCTGGGCAACCGAAGGCAATAAAGGAAACACTGGATGGAATTTTTGCCGCCGTGCCTTACTGCATAGATTTGATTGGTGGGCCCTACGTAGAAACAAATCCAGACGTATTAACGTCATTCCGTCCCAAGTCAGCGCAACGACAAAAATAAATTATGCAGCTTGCCAATGCCCCGAACGCCCACCCTGTTTTTCCAGTAAGCGTAACCGGTTAATTTCCATGCCACGATCAACCGCCTTGCACATATCATAGATCGTTAACAGAGCGATACTCACTGCGGTCATGGCTTCTATTTCGACACCGGTGCGGCCAAACGTTTCTGCGGTCGCGATGCATTCCACCGTACTACTCTCATGGTCGAGATGAAACTCCACCGCAACATGAGTCAGATACAGCGGGTGACATAATGGAATTAATTCGGCGGTACGCTTACTCGCCTGTATCGCAGCAATGCGCGCTACACCCAGCACATCGCCCTTCTTGGCTGTGCCGGAAGCAATCAATTCCAGCGTGCTGGGACTCATTTTGATATTACCGGACGCTTTTGCGATACGCTGGGTCTCGCTCTTGCCAGCAACATCCACCATATGTGCCTGTCCGTCTTGATCGAAGTGGGTCATGCCATTTGTCATGCTGATTTCCTGACTGTATCGTTATGCCAATGTTCCATGCGTTTCACGTCTGTGTCACGTGTTTCGAGCCACTGTGAACCTTCCCTGGTTTGTTCTTTTTTCCAGAATGGAGCGGCAGTTTTCAAGTAGTCAATGATAAATTCACAGCCCGCAAATGCTTCACCACGATGCAATGCCGTAGTCGCCACCAGCACAATCTGATCGTTTGCAAACAACTGTCCAATGCGGTGGATCACACGAACATTTATTAAACTCCAGCGTTCAGTCGCCTCAGCAATGATTTTATTCAGCGCCTTTTCAGTCATACCAGGATAGTATTCAAGATAAATACTTTCTATCGTTTCATTATGACTAAAATCGCGCACTAAACCGACAAAACTAACCATGGCGCCCACTTTTGAGTTTCCGGAACGCAGAGCTGTCAATTCGGAGGCAAGGTCAAAATCGTCTTCCTGTATCAACACGCTCATTATCAACCTCCAGAGATTGGCGAAAAAATGGCAATCTCGTCACTCTCATTAATGGCAGCAGGCAAACCAGCAAACTCTTGATTGATCGCGCAACGTACACGGCTGTCTGCCAGCTCCTGTGCCCATATATCTCCGCGTAAACGCAGCCATGCCAGAAGACCTGCTAGTGTCGACGCTTCTGCTGGCACATCCGCAGTTTCGCGTGACATCTTCAAATGTTCTCTCGGCCGGCCAAAATACACTAATTCAATTTTCATGGTTGTTCCTGGAAAAATTATTCAAAATAAATACGGCTAGTTTCTTTTGGCATCTCTATATCAAGTAGGGATGTGAGAATATCTATTTCAGAAACCATCTATCAAAACTCTTATCCTATTGCTATGAATTACCGGCATGACGATATATTTGCTATTTCATTACACAATTCGCGTATTCCTGCTTCAATCATTGCGATCAAATTATTAGTAAGTTACATACCGGGCCAATTAAACAAAAAGTATCTTTACCAATTTTCCGTCAGGACAACTATTCTGTGCAGTCATTAGTAAATTTTACCTATAAATCAAAAACATGGATTCTGTTTAAAGCGTGGCTCATTTAGCCTTAAGCGGGGATCATCAATCCAAAATTCTGAACAGCCATGGTAATGGGCCGTGATGGCAATCTCGTCATTTTCGTTCAATGGTCGTGCCAGACCCGCAAACTCCTGATTAACCGCGCAGCGCACACGATCTTCATTCATTTCTTGTGCCCATATTTCTCCACGCAAACTTAACCATGCAAGCAGGCCGGTAAGTGTCAACGATTCTTCTGGAACATCTACCGTTTCCTGCGATATATTCAAATTTTCTCTCGGCTTGCCAAAATACACTATCTCAATTTTCATAACTTTCCTTGAAAATAATCCAGAATAAACGCGGCTACTTCCTTTGGCGCGTCAATATCAAGCACAGGTAGCGGGAATTTGTCTTTGCTATTTGTCACCACTGCAATAATACCCGGTTCAGATGGATATAGACTCTCAGACCCGGTTTCTTTGCGATGCACCTCCAGTTTTGGTATGGCCGCATGCTTGTAACCTTCCGCCAATATGAGGTCATAACCTGAAAACCGTGAACAGAGATATTCCAGACTAGGTTCCGGTTCATCGTTCAGCTCATGCATTAACGCCCATCTTTGCGATGAAACAATCAATACTTCGCCTGCGCCTGCCTTGCGATGCCGGTAGGTATCTTTACCCGGTTTATCGATGTCAAAATCATGGTGAGCATGCTTGATAACAGCAATGCGCAAGCCTTGTGCAGTCAGAAAAGGGATTACTTTCTCCAGCAACGTCGTTTTGCCGCTACCGGAATAACCCGCGAAGCCCATTATTTTTTTATCAAACATAAAGTTTTTTAATTATTGCGAGTGACCAAATTGTAGTATCAGCGTAGCGTACAGTGAACCCATCCGTCAAGACAGAAGTCAATCTGGCTTCAGCTGTTCTGTATACCCCAGCACAACTGTACTACGCTGCCTCATTCTTGCTAACCAACTTGCCTATCCTTACCTACAAGTTGTCCTGTAACATATTAATATGTAGTTTCAAAAGGTGTAGAAACCTTATGCAAACTTACCCCCCCATTATGAGCTACTACTGCGCAGCCCAATTTTGCTTGCGTGAGACAACTTCGTGAATCCAACAAAACGCCAAGAAATTTTTCTACGCCTGCAAGCGGCCAACCCTCACCCTACCACTGAATTGGAATACCACTCAGCGTTCGAGCTCCTTGTGGCGGTGATCCTATCGGCACAAGCTACCGATGTCAGCGTAAATACTGCCACCCGGCAATTATTCCCGATAGCGAACACGCCTCGGAGCATGCTCGATCTGAGCGAAGAAAAATTGCGCGGCTATGTACAACGCATCGGCCTTTACAAAACCAAGGCAAAGCACATCATTCAAACCTGTCGACTATTATTGGAAAATAATGATGGCAAAGTGCCGCAAACACGCGAGGCGCTGGAAGCTCTTCCGGGTGTAGGACGCAAGACCGCAAGCGTAGTGCTCAACACTGCTTTCGGCCAACCCACCATCGCAGTAGATACACACATTTTCCGCGTATCCAACCGCACCGGCCTTGCCCCCGGCAAAACGACGCTGGAAGTAGAACAAAAACTGCTCAAGTTCGTACCGGACAAATTCAAACATGATGCACACCATTGGCTGATCCTGCATGGACGCTATATATGTCAAGCACGCAAGCCAAAATGTGGCATTTGTAGCATCGTTGATCTGTGCGAATACCGCCACAAGGAAATATAATGTTCAACCCCAGCAGAGATGAAGCACGAATGTTTCTCATCGATACCTGGCGCAAGCGTCGCGCAGGAGCGCTACTCTCTCCACTGGAAGACCTCACTGCACAGCTCATCGAAAAGCATCCTGAATATTACTCTATACTGGAAAATCCGGAACGCTATCAAGATAAAGACTACACACCAGAACACGGCACAACTAACCCCTTCCTGCACCTGATGATGCACCTCACTATTGAGGAACAGATTTCCATCGACCAACCGCATGGCATCCGCATGCACTTTCAGCGTCTTGTTGCCCATCATGAATCAGAACACAGCGCTCAACATCGCATGATGGAATGCCTGGGTGAAATGATCTGGCAAGCACAACGTAACGGCACGGCACCCGATGGAAACGTATACCTGAATTGTCTGGAGAAACAATAGTGGCTAATCGTTTAAGCAAAATTGTCACCCGCACCGGGGATAAAGGAAGCACCGGACTAGCCGACGGCACGCGCGTGGAAAAATATTGCGCACGCATTCACGCTATCGGCAGCGTAGATGAACTCAACAGCCACCTCGGCGTACTTCTCGCTGAAACCGTACCGGATGACGTGCGCGAATTACTGTTACATGTACAGCATGACCTGTTCGATCTCGGTGGCGCGCTAGCATATCCTGCTGCGCAATTTGCCGAAGACAAGCTCCTGCACATGGATGACGCCATTGCTCACTACAACGCCGACCTGCCACCACTTAAGGAATTCATCCTGCCGGGTGGATCCAGAGCAGCGGCGCAATGCCACGTAGCGCGTACCGTGGCACGCCGCGCTGAACGAGACTTCGCCGCACTAGCTCAGCTCGAAGCCGTGCCACAACATGGCCTGCCCTACCTAAACCGTCTTTCTGACTTATTGTTCATACTGTGTCGTGTACTCAATCGCACAATGGGGCAAGAAGAAACTTTATGGCAAAGAAAATCAGTAAAGCTGCAAGAGACATAACTGTCAATCGCATACTCCCGCACTTCGTCAAAGATTACCGTCGATCGATCAAACAAACCTCATCAACCTGAAGTTTCCAGAATTACAATTCAATCTGCACGCTTCCAATACAGAGCCATTACAGCGACTTAATGAAGAATGGTTGGCATTAAACGCCAAGGGATACTCGCCTCAGCCCTATCTCAGGTGGCGACAAAATACAGAGCAATTGTTTACGAAGATTTTGACGAGCGGCAACCAGCAGTTTGTGCAAGATATAGTCGTATAAATTTATTGGCGCTACAAAACATCAGCAACAAATGGACGATGCCCATCAGGGACTGGAAAGCTGCGCTTGATCGCTTTACTATCCAGTTCGAGGAACGGATGCCGCAACATTAACAAATTCCGTTTACACAAAATTCAGGACACCCTCGGACTTCATTGGTAGGGAAGACAGCATGCAAACCCAACGTGAAGGCGATTAATCAGGCGATCCCGTTAGCAACGCTGAAATAAATTACAGGGAGTTGGTGGGAACATAAGTCAATAGGGACAAAAAAGTTAATCACGCCATCAGAATGACGAATATTTTTACACTTTCTTTAGAAACATATTGTTTTATTTATTATACTCAAATATTTTAAACACTAAGGCATTGTAAATAAGATACTTTTATTATGCATTATCATTTGGCATGGTTTATGCATGTAAACAAGGTAGCATCATTATTCTCATTTTCTTTTTCTAATGGTTCTTATGCGACTTCATTTTTTTGTAAAACTTCTTGTATTCGATAGTTGTATTGATATATAAATAAACTCTGTTAATCTAGCAAAACGATAACGTTTCGGACAATAAAATTGTGTCGACAACACCACACATCCGGCACAATTACCGGCATAACTTCCATCAGAATTTACTGAGCACCGATACATTAAAACGCCGAATAATCTCGATCTTAACTAACAACCCCAGGAGATCAACATGCTTAAAAAATCAACAGCCGTATATTTGTTTACCATTCTGTGTACCCTCATGGTTACTCCTGCACAGGCCCGCCAACGGTCCTTTGTCGCTTCTTACGGGAATGACGCCAATATATGCGACACCTTCTTCCCATGCCGCACGTTTGCCAAGGCGCTAACCGTGACCGATCCCAACGGCGAAGTCTTGGCGCTCGATTCTTCCGGCTATGGTCCCGTCACGCTCACCCAATCAGTATCGCTGGCGGCGGTCCCTGGTGCCTATGCCGGCATTGCCGTCTTTCCCGGGACATCCGGGGTGACGATTGGCGCAGGCGTGAGTGTAGTGCTGCGTGGTCTGACCATTAACGGCCTGGGCGGCGATAACGGGATTTTGCTGAGCGGCATCAGCGATCTTTCGATTGAAAACTGTGTCATTTCTAATTTGTCAGGTGCTGGGCAACACGGCGTTTTAGTCAATGCGGCGGCAACGGTGCGGATGGTCGACACACTTGTTCGCGACAATGACATTGGCATTCAGCTTCAGGGGGGGGCAACCACTGATATCTCGGGCTCGAAGTTTCTCGGAAATAACACTGGCATCCTCGTTACAAGCACAGCGAGCACAATTACGGCTGTTGCCATCAGTGATACCCTCGTGACGGGGGGAGTCAACGGCATTGAGGCATCTTCAGGCACATCCGGAACTTCCCAAATTAATGTAATTCGTGCGACAGTCACGGATAATACCGTAGGTGTAAAAACGTCTGCCTCGCCCGGATTCGCCAGGATAAACCTCAGCGACAGCATGGTGACAGGAAACGGAACAGGGCTTTCTCAGGCCACTAGCGGAACGCTGAACTCACTGGGCAATAACACTGTAACGGATAACACACCTAATACTTCCGGCACAATTGGCTCTGTACCTCCCATGTAATACCAGCAGAACCCGGGCGCATCCAAGGCGACCGGGTAAGCTCGAGCCGTAACATAAAACCAAGGAGTTCATAATGTTAAGAAATTCCACAACTGTATATTTGTTTGCCATTCTGTGTACCCTCATGGTTACTCCTGCACAGGCCCGCCAGCGGTCCTTTGTCGCTTCCTACGGGGATGATGCCAATATCTGTGACACCTTCTTCCCATGCCGCACGTTTGCCAAGGCGTTAACCGTGACCGATCCCAACGGCGAAGTTTTAGCGCTCGATTCTTCCGGTTATGGTCCAGTTACACTCACCCAGTCAGTCTCGCTGGCAGCGGCCCCTGGTGCCTATGCCGGCATTGCCGTTTTTCCCGGGACATCCGGGGTAACGATTGGCGCAGGCGTGAGTGTAGTGCTGCGTGGCCTGACCATTAACGGCCTGGGCGGCGATAACGGAATTTTGCTGAGCGGCATCAGCGATCTTTCGATTGAAAACTGTGTCATTTCAAATTTTTCAGGTTTTAGCCAACGGGGCGTTTTAGTCAACACGGCAGCAACGGTGCGGATGGTCAACACCCTTGTTCGCGACAATGACACGGGCATTGAGCTTCAGGGGGGGGCAACGGCTACCATCTCGAAATCTAAGTTTCTCGGTAATGCCATCGGCATCTTTGCGAACGGTGCCACATCGACCACGACTGCAACCGTCCGCGATACATTCGTGACAGGAGGTTTCAACGGCATTTTAGCATTTTCAGAAACCGCCTCCGCAAACAACCGAATTAACGTGATCCGCTCAACGATCTCGAATAGTTTCTTTGGCGTTAGTTCAGAAGCACATCCTTCTGGAACCGCCTCAGTCACTATTAGCAAAAGCATGGTGACGGGAAGCGATTTTGGGTTATATATGCAGGGTGCGCCTAGCGCTAGTGCGACAGTGAAATCCACTGGCAATAACACCGTGACAGGTAACATTAATGATACCTCCGACCCACTTACCCCGATATCTACTATGTAAAACCGGCAGAATTTATTGCATTCAGTGAGCGATAGGAATTATCTACGCCTGCACGAAAGGTACCAAAGTTAAATTTGGCTTTCGATGAATCCCGGTTATACCTCGACCGACTCGAACCTAAAAACCAAACGGCTTGTTCACCACATAGCACTCACACGATACAGCGGGGGTAACGATAAAGGGGCTGACTGGAAAAGTCTGTTAGTACTTGGTCATGTGAAATCATAAATATAACCATTAAGGCATGAAAAGCGAGGGCACTAATTTTTGAAGTGTGAGGACAGAATAGTGCATTCCTTTCCAGACTTTCGCTTGAGAGGTCATCGGCGCATCAAGAGATGCCATGGCCTCCTCTTTCAGTAACCTCAAGAATCTCGGCATTCGGGACAAAGTGATCACTGCTTCGATGGCCATAACTGATTTTCGAAGCGTCCTTCAAACCTGAATCCGCCACATATTATTGGCTCAACGTACTCAAATAAAAATTAAGACAGTCATTGAAAACATGTGAATCTCAACCAAGAATGTAACTTCCGCTTAGTCTCGATCAATTATTCGGTATCATTCCCAACCGTTTCTTCACTGACAGCCATTTTTACCAAAATTTTATGGCTAGCAATGAATATTGTCAGGTATTATCTTCTATGCAAAAAATCGCTCTAATCACTGGTGTAACAGGACAAGACGGCGCTTACCTAGCCGAATTTCTGTTAAAAAAAGGCTACATTGTGCATGGTATCAAGCGCCGTGCTTCTTTGTTCAACACAGACCGTATTGACCACTTGTATCAGGATCCTCACGTCAGCAATCGCAATTTCATTTTGCACTACGGTGACATGACTGATTCAAGCAGTCTGATTCGTATTATTCAGCAAGTACAACCCGACGAAATATATAACCTCGCCGCGCAAAGCCACGTGGCTGTATCGTTCGAAGAGCCAGAATACACTGCCAACTCTGATGCATTAGGTACCTTGCGTGTGCTTGAAGCCATTCGTATTTTAGGCATGGAAAAGAAAACACGTTTCTATCAAGCTTCCACCTCTGAATTATATGGCTTGGTGCAAGAATCACCACAAAAGGAAACCACTCCATTTTATCCACGCTCACCCTATGCCGTGGCTAAGTTATATGCCTACTGGATAACCGTCAACTACCGTGAAGCCTATGGCATGTATGCCTGCAACGGCATCTTGTTCAACCACGAATCTCCCATCCGCGGCGAAACCTTCGTTACCCGCAAGATCACCCGCGCTTTGTCGCGCATCAAGCTAAATCTCCAGGATTGTCTCTTTCTGGGAAACCTGGATTCCTTACGCGACTGGGGACATGCCAAAGATTATGTTGAAATGCAATGGCTGATGCTACAACAGGACAAGGCTGAAGATTTTGTCATCGCTACCGGTGTGCAATACAGTGTGCGCGATTTTGTGATTGCGGCAGCAGAAGAACTCGGCATCAAAATACATTGGGAAGGAACGGGCGTAGATGAGAAGGGCTATGATGCAGCAGGAAGATGTATCGTGGCAGTTGATTCACGCTATTTTCGCCCGACCGAGGTCGAAACCTTGCTGGGGGATGCGACCAAGGCGAAAGAAAAGCTAGGATGGACGCCGAAAATCACTTTCAAGGAGTTGGTGGCTGAAATGGTAAGAGAAGACCTCAAGGGCGCTGAACGTGACGAACTGGTCAAGAAGCACGGGTTCTCAGCGTATGATTATCACGAATAATCCAATCAACAAACAAGCCAGGATTTATGTGGCTGGCCATCGCGGGATGGTGGGCTCGGCTATTGTGCGCCGTTTGCAGGCGGGTGATTACGCCAATATTTTGACCAGAACACACGCTGATCTGGATTTAACGAACCAATCTGCAGTTGCTGAATTCTTTCTGAAACAAAAGCCTGATTACGTTTTTATGGCTGCCGCCAAGGTGGGGGGTATTCATGCAAACAATTCCTGTCGCGCCGATTTCATCTACCAGAATCTGATGATGGAGGCGAACATCGTGCATGCTGCTTGGCAGGCTGGGGTGCGACGTTTACTGTTCCTCGGCTCCAGTTGTGTTTATCCACGAGATTGTCCTCAGCCGATCAAGGAAGAATATTTGCTTACCGGCCCGCTGGAGCAAACCAATGAGCCTTACGCAATTGCCAAAATTGCGGGCATCAAGCTGTGTGAAAGTTACAACCGGCAATACAACACTCAGTATGTTTCGGTGATGCCCACCAATCTCTATGGGCCAAATGACAACTATGATTTGAACAACAGTCATGTGCTACCAGCGCTAATTCGTAAGGCGCACGATGCCAAACTGCGTGGCGACAAAGAACTTGTGGTGTGGGGTAGCGGCATGCCGATGCGAGAATTCCTCTATGTAGAAGACATGGCGGATGCTTGCGTCTTTCTGATGGAAAATGGTGTTGCCGATGGCTTGTTCAATGTGGGCACGGGTGAGGATGTAACGATTCGTGAATTGGCTGAAACCGTGATGAGCGTGGTTGGATTTAATGGCGAGATTGTGTTTAATACTTCCAAACCTGATGGTACGCCACGCAAGCTGTTAAACGTTGATCGGATGCGTGCCTTGGGTTGGCAAGCAAAGACTGAATTACGTGAAGGAATTGCCAAGGCGTATAAAGACTTTACGACTCATGTCAGGCAATGACATATGCCTGACATGTTGTTTAAAAAAGACGGCGCCAGGCGGCCTGTATGGGTGGAGTCCTTCAATGAATGCCACTTGGCTTGGCGCTGCATTGTTTCGCAACCGGCCAATTTGAGGCAACGGCAAAAATGAATAAAGATGGTCCCCTTAACTCACAAGCACACCATTAGATCCATCTCTCCAATACTTTTTCGGTATTCCAGCTCAAGCTCATCAACATACTGATTAATATCCATTGGCCGAACAGCGGCTCCTGATAGCTTTTTTAATAGATCGTGGTCGTCCAAAAGACACATGATCATTTGAGCCAATCCAGATGCCGAGCCCGGGCTAAACAAGAGACCGTTTTTGCCAGGGTCAACGACGTCTGATAATCCTCCAATGTCTGATGCTATCAGAGGGCAACCCGCTGCCTGAGCTGATAACGAGACCAACGGCATGTTCTCATGCCACAAAGAAGGAATAACCAAGGCATCGATTCCATCCAGTATGGCGGGCATCTTCTCGTTCTCGAAGGTGCCGTAGAATTTTATTCTTTCGTCACCCTGTGCAAGCACACGGAGATCTTTTATATAGGCGGAGTCTCCAACTGGAGATTTTCCATATATCTTGATTTTGACAGCAGCATCCGCAGGTAAAAGTTTGCTCGCTTCAACTAGTATATGGAGTCCCTTGTGAGGCAACATCGAGCCGATAAAGCCCAATACCAATGGCCTATCCGTTCTCTGCCGGATGCGTTTTACATAGCCATGATCCTTGATTCCAAATGGCAGAACTCGAAATTTCCCGCCTATTATTCCAGCAGTTTCAATCATTCTTTGAGCGTGAGTGGTTGCGACAAAAATTCTTTCGAGGAGAGGGAGTCTGGCTCCAATTATTTCACTTCTTCTTGCCAGAGCCTGGACATCGCCAAATCTGCCTGAGAGCTTTGCATTTGTCCTCTTGAGAGCATACACGATGCCCTCCACAACACCTGTAGGAATGGAATTTAATATTCCGGCTACCCATTTTGGCTGAGATATAGAAGTCAGATGCTTTAGGCAATTTGCGCCACCGTTGGCTGGCCCGTCGCACATGTTTCCATTTGGCAATAGTAGCGTATGTGCGGGACAGACATACCAAAAGTCTGTTGCAGTAAGAAACGCAGGTATTTTTCTGTCCTTGCATGCGTCAATTGCTTTAATTGATAGCCGCTCCAGATGATGGAAATGCACCACATCCGGTTCGATCTCTAAAAGCAGTTGACGAAATCGATGTGCGAAAACGGGGTTGTCGTAGTCATTTTGCATGACACTGCTTTGGTCTCCCAATGCAGTACGTCCATGCCTGAATCGAATAACACGGATGGAATCGACTTCATACTCATCAAACTGATTAATGTCGCCTGGTTTATCCTTTTCAGGATAACCTGTCACAACCGTAACGTTATGGCCCCTTTGTTTCAAGGCAAGTGCGACACCAAGAACGAGCGTTTCCGTCCCGCCAAAATAATCGGGCAAAAACACATGCGTCGTCAAAAGAATTTTCATCGTATAAATTTCTGGCTCCGGTACCCACACCATGTGACTGTATCTCGTCAATTCGCGAGCAACCGGGTAAGCAGCCGCATACTGAGGAAAAAATTGATTGGCAGTGAAATGAATCGTCACACAATCGAAAGCCTGAAGTCAGATCAAGTATCCAACTTTTCCAATTCACGCTTCATCCACTCCGCAACGCGAGCTATGCCATCCCGCATAGAGATCGAAGGAGCCCACTCCAATTCATCTCGCGCCAAGTCATTACTTAGCACACTTACCGGGACATCAAATGGTCGACCCGGCAGATAGCGAATCTCTATTGACTTTCCAAGTACATCTTCAAGCATGCCAATGAGCTCATTCAAACTGGTGCCAACACCAGAGCTGATGTTAAAACAACTCTTCACACCCGAGTATTTCACAGCCCGAACGAAAGCCTCCGCTACATCACTCACATGAATATAATCTCGCGTAACGCTACCATCACCCCAAATTTCTATGGGTAAACCTTTAATTGCATGGTGAAGAAAAACCCCAACAGCACCCTGTGCAGTTTCGATACGCTGACGTTCCCCATATGGATTCGCAACCCGCAGAGTAATAGCTCTGATTCCATGTAAGTGGCTGTACATCTGCAGGTATTTCTCAATGGCGAGTTTGGTAATACCATATGACACTAAAGGGTCGGTGGGATGCTTTTCATCAATAGGTAAATACATCGGGTTTCCATACACAGTGCCACCAGAAGAGATGAAAACTATCTTGCGAACGTTATGAGCAACCATAGCGTTGAGCATTTGCAGTGTTGCCACAAGATTACTCTGTACGTCGTAAATTGGGTCATCGTTTGAATTCTTGGGCAGAGTGGTCGAAACCAGGTGCAATACAACATCCACGCCACTGATTGCATCGTTAACGTCGTGAGTACTTGATAAATCCCCTGCGATCCACTCAACCTGCTCGGATTCTGCAAACTTTCGATAAGGCGCAACTCGTGGCCGTTCGAAAATCCTAAGTTCGTGGCCATCCAATAAAAGTCGATCAGCAATTGTTGATCCAATAAAACCACCACCACCGAATATTGTGATCTTCATTAAAAATCCTTGCACGAAAAAATGCTCGAAAGTGCTAAGTCATAGTTGTTGAGCTTATACAACACTTCGGTTCGCCATCCTTTTTAGAAGTTTTTTCCCAATGGTTTTCAGAAACTGGCTACGGATAATCATTCGACCAGGCCAGGTTTGGCTCAAAAGAATGGCAAATTTTACAACCGTCTGCGCCTCTGCAGACGTGGTCAGCAATGCAGCATCGGCAGTTGCCGAATGAGGTTTGGTATTCCATAGCCAATCCACTGCCTCGCCAAGACGTTTGCATTCAAGCGACAGTGATGCCAATTCTCGCCCAAAGCTCGGGCTGATCGGATATCGTGGATGGTCAACCCTAAGCTGGTGGGCTTCTTCCAGGAGTGCCAGAAAATTATCAATCATGCCTTCCCATGACAATTTTGACGCGGCAAGAGCCTTGCACTGTTTCGACATCTGATGCAACTCTGCGGAATTAGATAATAAGCGGCGAATTGCACCCAAATACTCTTGAGACTCGTTGAACCCATGCGGGATCAATATACCCGCATTTGGGCTCACAATTTCTTCTTGACCGCCAACTTTTGCCACGATCGGTACGACACCCGCCGCCATCGCCTCAAGGAGCGCAATTGAAATACCCTCATACTGAGAAGGCATCAAGAGAATATCCGAGGCAACAAGAATATCAAGCCATCTTTGATGTGAAACAGAGCCAAGCATTTGAACATTTGCATTCAATTGATATTGACTTAGCAAGCCTTCCAATTGCCCCCTTTGTTCGCCATCGCCGACAATTAATGCCCGAAATAGCAGACCATGATCATGCGTTGCTTTAAGAATTCCGGCTAGCAAGGCGGGACGCTTTTGTTCACAAATCCGTCCTGCAAAAACAATCACCGGCACATCTGCCGGAATGTTCAGTTCTGACCGTATCTGATTTCGAACTTCAACCAAGCGATTTTCTTGAGCAGCGCGAACGCCCGTATACATCACTCTTATCCGTGTGCTGTCGGCACCGCGCCCCTGCATCCATTCAGCCAGATGTTTGGTCGTTACAATATTTAGATCGAGCATATCCTGATAGCCAACCCCAAACCTCGGGTGCCCCCCATTCAACCAATGAAGTTCTTCAACATGGCACATGTCGACAAACGCTACGCTGGGTGAGACGGCTCTAAGATAAGGGAGGAGCTGGTAACCGATGGTACTGCCAGTAATAACCACGGTATCGATTTGCCGGGATTGAATCAGGTATGCCAGAAACCTTGGATAGTTCGATGCGTGAAGAATCTTTGGCAGGACAAAGATATCTGGCGTGAAACGCCTGAATTGATGCTCCCATCCGTGATCAGCCAGCAACGTCGCACAAATCGTTATGTCATGGCCTTTAGACGTCAAACCTTCAATCAAATCAAGATTAACTCGATCAGCCCCGCCCGTTACCATCCACGGGATGATAAACATAATCCGGCGCCTGAGCGGGTTCGCCGCCAAAGGGTTGCACACCAGCGAATTCATCTCAATGGTCTCGTATGGCAAAGGATGACGTCGGACAGGTTCAGGAAAGTGTTTATCCAGGCCATCATATTTCCGATGCATCATTCTTTCGAATTCAGCGTTGACATTTCCGGACTTCATGATCTGTTCAAAACGGCCGCTACCGCGCTTGCGATACCACTGCAGGAACTCTGGAATCGTATAGCCCCAATGCCCCGCTTTTGCCATCGCCAGCCAGAAATCCCAGTCTTCATGGCCAAACCGGATGGACTCATCGAAACCGCCACATTCTGCATATGCCGAGCGACGAATCACTGAAATAGGTGGCCCACTATTGGCCTGTAAGTGCGCCTTGCCTCTTTCAAATCCGGTAGTCCAGAGATATTCCTGTTCGCCAAATATAATGCTATAAGAGTTGCAGAACGCAAACTCTGGATTTGAATCAAGAAACCAGACAGCTTTCTCAAGGTAGGTCGGTTCGACCATATCATCGCTATCGAGCAAACAAATGTAGCGGCCCATCGCATTACGGAATGCCGTATTGCGCGCTGCGCCGGGTCCCGCATTTATTTGGCGAATTACCTTGATGCGTTCATCTTTTGCCGCGATCTTGGAAAGCCGGTTTACAGATTCTTGGTCTGTAGAACCGTCGTCAACAATCACCCATTCCCAATTCTGCAATGATTGTGCCTGCAGCGATACAAATGTTTCAACAAAGAACTCTTCGGTGTTGTAGTAGGGAGTAATGATTGAAACGTCAATGTATTCGCAAGCAACAGTGCTGCGCTTGTAGTTGCGCGGGATGGTTCTACGGCCGGGCAGATCCGTAAAGTCAGGGGATAAATCGCTGATCATTAGAACTTTCTTGACAATCTGACTAGCTTCTTGTCGCCACAAACCAAGCGCGAGCGCCAGCCGGATGGCCTTCAACTGTCGCCCGAGGATTTAACGGATTTCGACTATCGCAGTCAGCGTTTAACGGCATGCGAACATCTTTGAATCCGTCAGACCTGAGCATGCCCATGAGACACTCAGCGCCAAAAACCCACCAATATGTTTCGTCGCCCCAAAATGCACCTTCAATAAATTGGGATTGGGTAGGTGCCTCAGAAAGGACGTGCGTTTCCATAAGCAGTGTTGTGCCAGGCCGCATTATGAAGCCAGCTTTTCAATCAGCAGCATTGGTTCCTTAACGTGATATATCAAACCTTGGCAACTCACGAAATCAAAACCTCCGAAATAGCGGAGGTCAAGATCTTCCCATCCCAGGTTCATAAAACTAACCCTAGGTATATCGTAAACAACATTTATAAAACATGCTTGATGATAGAAACCATAGGATTCAAGTCCCACTGCTTCAATTGCACCTAAGGAACGCATGAGAAATGTGTCGTAGCCAGCATTGCAGCCAATATCGAGGACTCGTGACCCTGCAAGCTTCGTGAGTATCCCTGTGTTTTTATATGCTCCAAATCTGCCACGATCCATTAATCCGTTCAACTGAAAAATACCTCTATAAATTCAAATTTCGTCGTTCCTCGAAGTCAAGACGCAATGTAATAAATGTAATCAATGATATATATTTCAGCTTTCACGGAAATGACGAATTAATAGCGGAACCATAAATACATTTAGAACTTTAATTTGGGTTATCTTTCGACTGGAATGTGTTGTTACCTTAATTTTTGCATCCAGAAAGAACAACCATATGGAGGTTGTACACCGCGATAAAATCCCTCAAGTGCTTTTGCGTTTGTTTTAAATAGAAAAGCATTGGCAATCAATATTTTATAGTCTCTATTGTTCATGAGAAAAGCTTGTAACAAGTATTGTTCATTCCATGTTTGCCCCCGCTCAAAAATCCATAAATCCGGATAATCGTTTGGCAGAAAAATATCGTGAATATGTATTATTACGCCTGATGCCAACCGCGGCAGCACCTCAAAAAAAAACCAATTGACGTCGCTGGCGGCCTTTACGCAATGTGATCCATCATAAAAGCAAATATCCCCCGCTTGTAAAGACTCAAAAATTTCAAAAGAGGCTCGCTGCAACGGGGTTCGATGGAGCTGCCAATCCTTCGGAAATAATTCAAACAGAGCAGGGTTAGGGTATGGCTCGATTTGTGTCACCTGGCAAGGTGTTTGGTTGCGTGCAAGAGCTCGCTGCATTAACAAACTAGACCACCCACATCCAACTTCCACCACACGCTTGGGCTTTAGATCGCGGAGCAATCCGTATTGAACTAGCGCATCGGTATTATTCCACATGGGATTGTTCCAACAATATTCCAACTTGTCTGGTTGATGGTCTTGAGGTACATCCCGCAATTCCTCCACATAGCTGCCTACTTTTTGCGCGATGGCAAGCTGTTCATCAACGTTCCAATCTATTGATGAGGGTGATGAGCGCTCTTTCCATAAATCGAGATTTTCTTTTAGAAATGCCACATCATTTAGTGGGGAGTAATAATCATTCGCTTGAAAGTGATAACCTACCCGTTGAATTTCAGCGAATGGTGTTGCTTTTAAAACTTCGATTGCAGCGGACAGTGTGTTAAGGGGCGGCATGGTACTCTCCTATTGATCAAAAAAATTTCGCTTTTGATAAAAAATTGACAAATCGCATTCCCCAATGGTTGCGAAGCTTGTTCAAAATTGCATCGCTCGCCGCTAGCCTTTTATTGGTCTCATGCAGCCGAGAAGTCAACTCCGCGATCAACTGCTCGCGCTCTGCGGCGGTCTTCTCCCATGCCTCGCGTTGCGACGTCAGCCAGGCGTTGCCGGTGAGTAGGTCTTGTACTTGAGCCTGCAACGCGGCGATCGACTGCTCGCGCTCTGGGGCAGTCTTCTCCCATGCCTCGCGTTGCGACGTCAGCCAGGCGTTGCCAGTGAGCAGATCTTGCACTTGAGCCTGCAGCGCGGCGATCGATTGCTCGCGCTCGGCTATCTGCCAGTCCCGCTCTGCGATCTGTTTGTCCCACTCAACAAAATAAACATCAAATTCTGCGGTCAATCTTATGAAATCCATATAAGAGAAGGAATAAAGCTCTCTTATTTTTTTGTAACGGGTCTTGTCATTAAGCAAATCGAACAGCCACTTTAGACCTAATTGCCAAGCACTTCGCTGTTTGCATTCGTATAAGCAAGCCATGGCCAATAAGAATTTATTGTCAAAACCTTCCTGATTTCTAAAACGTTCGAGACTGGGAAATATCGCGACAATATCTTCAAAGCTTATTATCGAAAGATAATTCTCCCGTAACACATTCCATTCGTTACTAATCCTGATTGCAACTTCAATTCTGGGGCCACTGGTGTTCGACTTGTCCGAAAATAGCCGATGTTTTGTTAGTTTCTCCTGAATAATATGTATGGGAAATTTGATTAAAACCCTGCTCCACATTTCGGCATCAGGCGTCTGGGCAAGTCCGTAGCGGTATACACCCACATCTTGGTAGCACTGCTTTCTGATCAGCACGCTAGGATGGTTTAGATGATTTTGTTCATGGAAAAGCTGATTAAGCCACTGCCATCGGGTCTTGTTTTCCTGATTAAACCAATTATTTTCCAACTTGGCGCCGTTCTCGTCGATTATTTGCGCCCATGTAAAAACCGCGCCTATTTCATAATAATTATCCAGAAAGACAGCCTGCTTTTCCAACTTGTCTAATTCCCAAACATCGTCGGAATGATGGATGGCGATATATTCTCCGCGAGCGATTTCAGAGATGGTTTTGTTGATGCCATAACCGGCCCGGCGTTGTTTGTCGTTGCGGAACGTCTTGATGCGCGAGTCGGTGTAGCGCTGGATCAATTCCCACGAATTATCACTGGAGGCATCGTCCCAGATAACCAGTTCAAAGTCGGTAAACGTCTGGTTCAATACACTGTCGATCGCTTCGGCCAGATATTTTTCGTGATTGAACGATGTCAGAATTACAGAAACTTTAGGCATTTGTTCCGTCCTGAAGAAAAATATCCAGCGAGGTATGTTTAAGTTCCAACATAATTTGTTTCACAATTTCATCAGGCAATACACCTTGCCAACGATCATCGCTCGCATTGGCGCGAAAAACCGAATAAGGGTCGGAATCATGTCTCGATTTACTTGCGCTAAGGAAGTTTTCTACCTGATCACAAACTTTTAACCCACAAAAACCAAATAATTTTTTTGTAGTATCAAGTGGTGCTCTATTCAGTTCATCATAGCTCACCATTAAAAATTGGTGAGGGAATTGACTTTTAAACCGAAGGAACGCCTCGGCAATTTCTTTCCATTTATCAAAACCGTAAAATTCTTCTGGCCTATTCTGGTTCTTGCTTGAAGCGCCACGCCACTCGCTGTTTATATCCCACTCTGAATTGAATTCTTTGGGTGCCAAAACCCAGGACGCCATCACTGCCAAAGGGTTTCTGACGATTCCGATGATTTTAACTTCACTGCATTGAGTGAGAATGTTTTCAATGATATGAAGATATCGCGTCTCCTTGAAAACAATATGTGTTGACGTGACTGCCTTTTGAAAAGCCGGATAATTTTTTTGCATCTCAGTAGCCATCAGGGCGAAAGCATCTTGAGTACAAAGAATTTCTTCAAAAAATGTCCGAATCTCTGCGGCAGATGAGCGCTCGGACAGACTGCCTTTGTGTCCATATGAAAAAAGCGGCTGGAATCTTAATGCCACGTCTGGATGACTGTTAAGAATCTGGCTGAGCCATGTTGTACCTGAGCGTGGCACACCGAATATTGCAATTTTATCCATGATTAAACTAGCTCATACTTATTCAGCAACGTGCGTAACTGACTTGGGGAATTAAACATCATCACATCAATAATTGAGAGCCAAGGCACGTGCATAGGCCCGAATTGCTTGTACTCTATGGTGGATGGGGTCAAGAACTTCAAATCTAAGCCGCTCTGTGCAAATGTAGCTCGGTCATATAGGGCTTGCCCTCCTTGCGGATTGATGTAGGTGGTCGCGCCTTCTTGTGCGCAAATATCGAGTATCCGTGCCTGACTAGGTAAGCCGTTATTCTCATAACAACGACTGGTCACTATGAATTCGGTGTTGATGCCAATAAATGCGGCCAGTGCTTGCAGTTGGTGCGCCAAATAATCCGACAGGCTGTCAGTGTTATAGAGAATTAGCTTCTCTATAACCGGAAACACCTCTGCATAGTATGGTGCCCTTCGGTAGGTGATTTCAATTTTTCTAACCAGTTTGTCGCGCCACACAGGCGAAGATTGAAGAGATATATCGCACATGCGTTTGTACGAGGACGATTGATAGAGAGGTGCCGTGATAAAGGTAGGTTCGCCATTAATCAGGATGCGATTTCGGTTGATCCATCCTCCCTTGATGTAATTCACATCATCGTAAATGACGAAGCGATCCACGGCATGCATCAACTGCCAGTAGCCGATGTAGGGGAAAAAATAGGGCTGCATGATGGACAACTTCATTACAGCGCCACTCCGCCTTGCAGGATGCATCTGATGATGCTGCAAATAACATCAACCTCTGCCTTTCTTAGCCCTACATACAAGGGCAGACAAAGCACGCGCGAAGAAACTTTTTCTGAGACCGGACAGGCTCGTTTTAGTTCCGGCTTCAAGAAGGGCAAGGTGTTCAGCGATGGGAAAAAATATCGCCGTGGGCCGATGCCGTTATCCAGGAGCGTCTGCCGCACTTTCATCATGACGTCATGAGAGGGAAAAATGACCGGATAGTAACCATAGTTGTATTCGAGACCTACTCGAGGCACGGGCCGCTGTAACAAGCTGCCTTCGAATTGTTCGTCGTACCAGCCTGAACACCCTTTCCGCGAGGCAATGATGTCATTCACCTTCGGCAAGACACAAAGCCCCATCGCTGCATGCAGCTCTGACATTTTTGCATTGATGCCGATGTCGAGATAGTCATCTTCGCCGATGTGACCGAACTTCTTCATCAGAAAGACACGTTTGGCGACTTCGGCGTCTTTGCACACCACTGCGCCCCCCTCGGCTGTGTGAAATAACTTGGTGGCATGGAAACTCAAGGTGGAGCAATCCCCATGCTTCAAAATCGATTCTCCAAAAAGCTTCACCCCAAAGGCGTGAGCCGCATCATAAATGACTTTGAGCTTGTGCTTATCTGCAATTTGTTGAATTCTTGCCACATCACACGGATAGCCATACACATGTGTGGCCAGAATCGCAGAAGTTTTCTCGGTGATGGCCACCTCGATCAGATCAGGGTTAATGCAGAAGGTTTGCGGCTCAATGTCAACGAAAATCGGATCACAGTCTTCCCACAATATCGAATTCGTTGTGGCGACATAACTGTAGGGTGTAGTGATGATCTCACCCTTGAGGTCTAGCGCCTTGATGGCAAGCTGGAGCGCAAGTGTGCCGTTAGCTACCAACTCCAGATTTGAAACGTCAAGGAAGCCCGCGATATCGTCAGCCAACTGTCGGCATAGCGGCCCGTTGTTGGTGAGTTGACCTGCTTGCCAGATCTGTTCGAGGTAAGCAACATAGTCTTCAAGGCTTGGTAGCGTTGTTTTAGTTACTAGCAACATATTTATTTTTGATAATCCAGCGCTTGCAAACTCTGACTAATGTGTTCCGGGATGATTGAAAAATCAAAATCCGGGTAACTTTTCCAAGCATAACGGCTCCCTTTGAATATTGGCGCACTCTTATTTTCACGCCACTCATTTAGTGCCGCAGATGAAACATTTCTTGCATTTAATATGCTGTACAAGCCGTAGTCAACATATGTTGCAGTATCCAGCATGGCATACTCAAAGTTCACACCCAAGTGCTCACATATACGCCTAAGTTCAACCTCAGGTTGTTCTACAAAATCCTCGTATCGAACCTGGAGCATCTGATTTGGGTTCAAAATTTTATTTGATAAGTCGATGATTTGGCGAACTTCGGTATGCCACCTTTCAAGATTTTGTCCAATGTCATTATGCCACCACGGGGTACGTGCAAATGAAACCGCAACATCCCTGCCGTCCCGGACCATGTGAATATATTTTGCATCAGGAAATAGCTCATTAAGAATATCAATTCTTTGGCCATACCACGGGGTCTGCTCGATAAAGATTTTTTTGTGTTTGGTTTCTGCTATTTCGCTATAGAAACTATTTACAAGTTCTTTAAGGCTACGAATCGGATATTGCTGCTTTTCAAAAAAATTCCTGTAGTCGAAATATTCATGAAATTTATGGGGACACCTGGTCTCAATCAAATCTATGAAATCCCCAGATCCAAAGTTCTCATTCATTTTTTCTTTGAAAATCTCGTAGAGACGAGCGCCATTATTGCTGTATTCAAATAGAATCTGAAGTTCGTGTGGCACACAAATCATCGAGTGAGAATTGAGCATCTGAGCAAGCATGGTTGTGCCACAACGTCCTGTTCCGACAATAAATGAAAATGAAATGGATTGTTTTTTCTTGAAAAGTTTTTTTATAGTCTCTAAGAGCATCATAAACATTACTTCCAATCGAAATGCATTTCTAACTGCTTATAGAGATCCTCATCATAAGGTGCGTAACAACTTGACAATTCAGAAAGCTGTGGATTGGTCCAAAGTGCCGCTATTGCCTCCTTTGAAAACCAAAAAAAGATGCTGGCAAAGGTACTTATGTAATGCCGTGGTACCAGTTTTTTGGATGCCTATAATCATAAAACCCGGGGGGTTTTATTTTTTCCTCGAAATAAACTATACATTCGAAATTACTTTCCTAATTTTCATCTCTGGGAATAGGTGAATTTTTGACCAAATTCTTGTTTTTTTCCATCGTTCCATCTGAAAAACCACCGCATCCTCGATTACATCCACAAACTCGGCCGTCTCACCGCGCACTGCTGGCGATGTGATCTGTGTTCGAAGTGAATAGCTGCCTTCTTGCAGTGGTAGTCGAAGAGTGTATTCGACCAAATATTGCCCACCAATTTCGGTCGTCAGAAACTCCTGTTCAACTTGAGTAAATCCACATCCTGTCAGATTCACTTTTTTGTCATCACAAATATTAAAATTGACCGAAATGCTCTGCTCTGACGATGATTCAACATGGATTCGAATTTTTACTTCTTGGTTGAATTCCACCAACTGTATCTGCTCATTACTCATGTTGAGTAGTTCAACATAGGTGATTCTTGCACCTCCAGAGCCATACCGAAATGCAGCTACCCGTTTGTCAAACTCATCCGACCGCTTCAAAACCGCGCTGCTTTTCTCCAAGGTTTGCACGGCCCCTTCTTCTATTTTATTAGGCGATACACGGCTGAATCGGCTAATTTCTGCATTCATTTCTTCTCGCATCGTTCGGATGTATTGCTCTGCCACTTCCGGCGCCTTTCCGATGGCCTTGACCATGCCGTGTTCGAGATAAAGACCCCGCGAACACAGACTTTTTACCGCGCCTACATCATGACTGACAAACAAGATAGTAGAACCGCTTTCCTGGATGCGAGTAAGTGCGGTCATGCACTTGGCCTGAAAATTCATATCGCCTACCGCCAGAGCTTCGTCAACAATCATGATATCCGGCTCGGAAATTATGTTTACAGCAAAGGCTAGCCGAACGAACATCCCGCTGGAGTATGTCTTTACTGGTTGATCGATAAAATTACCAATGTCGGCGAAAGCCGCAATATCATCAAACCGTGCGTCGATTTCCTCTTGGCCAAGCCCTAGCAATGCCGCATTCATATACACATTTTCTCGGCCTGTGAATTCAGGGTTAAAGCCAGAGCCGAGCTCCAGCAGGGCGGCAATGCGGCCGTTAGTTTGAATGGTGCCACTGGTTGGGTTGAGCGTGCCGCAGATCATTTGCAGCAAGGTTGACTTACCGCTGCCATTGCGCCCAATGATGCCGACAGTTTCGCCTTTTTGTATTTCAAAAGAAATGTCTTTGAGCGCCCAGAATTCGCCAAAGTATTGTTTGGGTGATTTACCCATCATCCGTCTTAAGCGCGGCAAGACGAATTGCTTGAGCCTATCACGTGGAGTATCGTAGATCTGATAGCATTTGCTAAGATTTTGAACGCAAATAGCGATTTCAGAAGACATCTTTCCCCCTTACTTCTTTTTGTTCTGCCAACCACAACCTTCCCTTCCCCGTTCCCTCTGGAGTTCGTCTTCGAAGGGCAGAGCTTCGCCAACTTTCAGGTTCAAAGGGGCAAAACAATTGAGCAGATCGATATAACGAACCAAGTCTACATAAAAATCTTGTGTTTTCGTGGCAATACGCATTTGGCGAGCAACATAGGCACCCATGCCCAGTTTCAGTAAAAAGCTTTGCAATTCATTGATGATCGCCTGCTCCAAGTCGGCCTCCAACAAACGGCTCGTTTCAAAACGGGTCTTGAACTCCAGCATTTGAGATTTACCTGAGAGAAGCAATTGATCAAAGGACATCGGCAAACCCCTTTCTGGTTTTTTGAAACCAGGCGTAACCTGCCCAAGCGACTAGGGTAGCGGCAAGGCTGTATATGCCCAATCCCACCCAATCTGGCAGCTGCCCCCAGATCAGCACTGCTCGCGCCTGCTCGATAATGAAGGTGAGCGGATTGGCCATGATCCAAGGACGGAATTCTTCCGGTAGGGCATTCACAGGGTAAAAGACGGGGGAAAGAAACATCATGACCGTGGTGGTAATGCCGATGGTTTGCCCCACATCACGCAGAAATACACCCAAGGATGCAAGCATCCAGGCAAGGCCAAGCGTGAGGATCACTATAGGCAGCAGCACGAACGGGGCGAGAATTGCCGTCCAATGCAGATAACCGTTAAACAGGGCAAAAGCAACGAGCAGCACACCCAAGCTGATGAAGCTATGGAAGAGCGCGGCACCCATGGCAATGACCGGCAGTATCTCCAACGGAAACACGACTTTTTTGACGTAATTGACGTTGGAAAGGATGAGCGCCGGCGCGCGATTGAGCACCTCAGCAAATAATCCATGCACAATCATGCCAACAAACAGCACCACAGCAAACTGTGTTTTGCTCTCTTCGCCCCCAACACCCCAGCGGGACTTGAAGATCACGGAGAAGACGAAGGTATACACAATCAGCATGAACACTGGGTTGAAGAAGGACCAAGCCAAGCCCATGGCAGAGCCTTTATAGCGACCCATCACTTCGCGCTTGGTCATTTGCGCGATGAGCTGGCGGTTGCGCCAGAGGCTTCTGGTCAGTGCCATAAGAGATGTGGGTTGAGCGGCGTGGGGGTTGGTTCCCTGGTGAGTGATTAGTGGAGAGGGGTTAATGGGGGTCATGCGAAGTGCTCCGCTTCTGCCAATGACTTGGCTTGTTGATCTTTTGCGGACAAGGTAGGTTCGCCTTGAATGGATTATTAGATGCCAATGGTGTGGTTGTTTCAGGCAATGCTGCGCTCGAATTCAAGTGCACTTTGAGTTCCTGCAAAAGATAATATCGGCCTCTTGCTGCGCCAACCATGGCAACAAACCCTTATCGCAGACAGAACATCCATTGAGGTTAATGCTGATTACACGCACTAAAGTTCTCCATAAGCAAAGCATGTAATTATAATAGCGGTACGTCTAAACTTTTGATCTATTTGCCATGTATCATTTTTCACTAGGATTTCATTCGTTTCGCCATTGAGCAAGGGGTGTTGTATTCATATGAATTAAAAACAAAAAATAGTCGTACAGCCATGCTTATCAAAGGTATCCCACTCGCTGCAGGAACTGCCATTGCTCTAGTAGAAAAAAGTCGCAATATGCCTTGCTACTTTAACCGCAAAACGGCCAAAGGTCATAGTGAAGGCGGTTGTACGGTTGATGGTCGAAGCGAGAAAATGGGTTTTTTCAGAGATGCGTTGCCATGAAGGTTGGTCGCTGGTGATCATGGGGCTTAAAAGCACATGCCAGACTATCCTCACATGTATATTTTGGAAGGGATGAAGACAGTTTTGGATGCCTAATATTAAAGTGCAGAATATGAAAATAGCTGTAATTCATGATTGGCTAACAGTCTATGCGGGAGCCGAGCGTGTTCTGGAGCAAATATTATTATGCTATCCGAATGCTGATTTATATAGCGTGGTAGATTTTATTCCATCCAGGAAACGAGGTTTTCTGCTGGGGAAAACGGCAACCACTTCGTTTGTGCAGAACTTCCCTTTCGCCAGAACCAAATACAGACAGTATTTTTCCTTAATGCCTTTGGCTGTCGAGCAATTCGACTTATCCGGCTATGACTTGGTGCTTTCCTGTAGCCATGCTGTCGCGAAAGGCGTTATTACAGGGCCGGATCAGCTTCATATCAGTTATGTTAATTCTCCTATGCGTTATGCGTGGGATTTGCAGCATCAATATTTGAGCGATTCGGGTTTGAACAAGGGCGTAAAGGGGTGGGTCGCCAAATGGCTATTGCACAAAATGCGAATATGGGATGTGAGAACGGCTAATGGTGTTGATTGTTTTATAGCAAACTCACAATTTATTAGACGGCGAATTTTGAAAACCTATCGCCGCGATGCGGCGGTAATTCACCCGCCAGTAGACATTTCGAGATTTTCCTTACGCGAAAACAAGGAAGATTTTTATCTGGCTGCCTCTCGTCTGGTACCTTACAAAAAAATGAATCTAATCGCGGAAGCATTTACTGCCATGCCGGAGCGACGTTTGGTGATCATTGGCGACGGACCGGAAATGCAGAAAGTGAGAGCGAAGGCCGGACCAAATGTAACGGTGCTGGGATATCAGACTGACGATATTATGTGCAATTACATGCAGCGCGCCAAAGGATTTGTATTTGCCGCAGAGGAAGATTTTGGTATTACCCCATTAGAAGCGCAGGCTTGTGGTACGCCAGTCATTGCATATGGCAAAGGTGGTGTGCTGGAAACAATTCGCGGCCTGGATGATAAACAACCGACTGGGGTGTTTTTTGCGGAGCAATCCATTCAAGCCATTAAAACAGCAGTCACTTCTTTTGAACAGGAAGCCGCTCGTATTTTGCCAGTGTCCTGTCGTAATAATGCCTGCCGTTTTGCGCCCGAGAGATTTCGTGCAGAATTCATAGCGTGTGTAGAAAATGAGTGGCATCGATTCCAACAATCGCTGACGACAGCCACCTCGAACAAAATGTGGTTGCCATGACCTCGCGTAGCCTGCTCAAGGAAAATGCTGGCATTCTTGAATTAGCCCAGCGTTTCCTGGATCCTTTTGTGGTGATAGCCACTGGAATGATGCTTTTCGCGATCAAGTTCGGGGCTTGGGATTTTCCGAGGAATTATGTTTTTGTACTAATCGGTGTGTTTCTATTTTGCCTCGCAGTGTTTCCATTTTTCGATGTATATCGTCCCCATCGGGGCGCAAGTCTGTGGGCAGAAATACAGATATTGGCGAGCGCTTGGACAGTGGTTTGCACTGGGTTGATTATCGTACTGTTTGCAACCAAATCCAGTACATATTTTTCCCGTATATGGATTGGCCAGTGGGCAGTTACAGGGTTCGTCTCTTTGATCGCCTTCAGGGTGGCACTGCGAGTCGGACTGCGTTTTTTCCGCCGCCGTGGTTTCAATCTCCGTTTTATCGTCATTGCCGGCGCAGGGAAGCTGGGGCGTGACGTGGCGCACCGCCTCGCCGCTTCACCGTGGACGGGCTTGAAAGTAGTAGGCTTTTATGATGACGATCCGCGACTGCAGAGGCAAATGTTCGAGGGCGTTCCAGTTCGCGGTGGCCTGCACCGCCTTCCACAAGAAGTAGTTGAACTGGGTATTGATCAAGTATGGATCGCCCTGCCGTTGCAACACGATAAGCAGGTCAAATCACTGGTGGCGCATTTGAGTCGCTTGCCGGTACAGGTTACCTTCATTCCGGACATTTACGGAGTTCATTTACTGAACCATTCCATCGGCGAGGTAGCCGGTTTTCCGGTCATTCATTTGTTGGAATCACCCTTGTCTGGAGTCCAGGGTATTATTAAAGCCGTCGAGGACAAAATTCTGGCAGTATTAATTTTGTTGATTGCTAGTCCCCTCATGTTGCTTATCATAGTTGGAATCAAATTAAGTTCTCCAGGACCCATTTTCTTCAGGCAGCTACGTGGCGGATTACATGGGGAACGCATCTGGGTTTGGAAATTCCGCACAATGAAGCATCATGCCGAACCGTCTGAAAAAGTGCCTCAAGCGATGCCCGGCGATCACCGCATTACAGCCTTTGGCGCTTTTCTGCGACGCACAAGCCTGGACGAATTACCTCAGTTTCTTAATGTGTTAAAGGGTGATATGTCAATTGTGGGACCTCGTCCACATGCGGTGGCGCATGACGAATTTTACCAGCAGCAAATCGATGCCTACATGCTGCGGCATCACGTCAAACCGGGCATTACGGGTTGGGCGCAGGTTAATGGCTGGAGAGGCGAAACGGGAGAGATCGAAAAAATGGAGATGCGAGTAAAGTACGATCTGTATTATATTAACAACTGGTCTTTATGGTTCGACCTGCGAATTATTTTTATGACGGTTTTTATGATGATCACAGGCAGAAATGCACATTAAGCAATAATTTCTGCGTGTATTTTAATAAACTATTTCATTTTTAATTGAAGATATTATGGTATGCCCATTCAACTTGACCCCCACTCTGTACCATCTAAAAAGATCCTGCGCCAAGAGTGGCTAGCTGCACCTCTACTCTTTTTTACGAGCGCTTTGATTTTGTCGCTTGTCTACCTTCAATATAATTGGCCAGGAAAATGGATAAGCAACGTCAAGCCTTTAAGCTGGAATGGCGCGGCACTAACCCTGAACAAGGGCCAGGGTTATAGCGACCAAGGCAAACTGATCATCAAGGAGCTGACGCAGAGTATTGCTGTTGCTTCACTATCCCCTCCCATCTTTCAGGCAAAGGATTATCCGATCATTGTCTGGTCTGTTGCAGGCGTCACACCAAGCGTTGAAATGGAGTTTTTGTGGCGCACTGCGGATAATCGCGTTTTTGTACGTCCGCTTGTTTGGGCGGCTAATACTCTGGAACCATTGGAGGTGGCGGAAGATAAAAATTGGCGCGGGCAAATTATAGACATGGCTATTATTGTTAAGGGAACACTGGCTGCGCCGATTTTGGTAAATGGTATTTCACTTGAGTCTGCGTCTTTGCCAAAAGCGCTACCCCATATGGTGAAAAAATGGTTTGCGCTTGACCGATGGCAGGGAAGTTCGATCAACTTTATTGACGGAGATACCATCGATAAAAACGTCCCTCCTGTTTTAGCCGTCGCCATAATTATATTGCTGGCATTGACCTTGAATTTAATCCTGTCCATAGCAAAAATCATGCCTCTGAATATTGCCATGGTGGGGGGCATGGTATTGCTCGGCTGGTTCATGCTGGATGTCCGTTGGCAGACAAACTTGTTTCAGCAGTTGGCGCTGACACACCAGCAATTTGCCGGTAAAACCTGGGAAGACAAGCATCTTGCTGCCGAAGACGGCGCCTTGTTCGACTTCATGAAAAAAGTGAAGGCAAAGTTGCCTGCTGCAAATAGCCGTATTCTTTATTTTTCCGATGACGCCTACTCGCGGGGAAAGGGCGCTTACCATTTATATCCTCATAACGTTCTAGCTCTTAATGACCTGCCGCCGACATCGCAAATCAAAACCGGAGACTATATTGCCTTGTTCGCAAAAAAGGACGTGAAATATGATCGTTCACATCAATTGCTAATGTGGAGTGATGGACAATCTATAAAAGTCGACTTACTGTACTTGACTGAAGGCAATGCCTTGTTCAAGGTGCGTTAAATGGAATTATTTACGTTAGTGGTTGGCTTGTGTTTGCCTTGGCTGTTGGGGATTGCGTGGTTGCGCGCACCTTGGCTCAAGGCCACCGATGTCACATGGCCGACACTCTTGGGGTATGGCTATCTGGGCGGAATATTATTAACCACGCTTGTGATGCGTTTGCTGGATGCGCTGGGAATCCGCCTTGGCTTCTTCAGTATTGGACTTGCACTTTTATTATTGACAGTTACCGGTGCTTGGCTTGGTCGTAGGGAGCCGTGGCCAATCAAAAAACCCGGAGCAGATTGGCACAGCTTGGCCGCGTGGCGAAAAATCGTATATGCCGTCGTGTTGGCCGCTATTTTGATACGGCTGGCAGGGCTGGGACTGGAAATTGTGTGGCGCCCGCTATTTCCTTGGGATGCTTGGTCACAATGGGCGACCAAGGCTCGAGTTTGGTATGAGCTTGGACACATGGCGACATTCGTCCCCGCTGACGTTTGGCTTAGCGGCGAATTGGCAGGCGCTTACACTGATGCAGCTCCCCATTACCCCCCTGCCATACCGCTAATACAAGTATGGATGAGCTATAGCCTGGGCAGATGGGACGATTCTCTTATGAACCTGCCTTGGCTACTTTGCGCGGTCGCTTTAGGCTTGGCATTTTATGGTCAGGCCAGGCAATGGCAGGCGTCACCATTATTTGCTCTGATCTTTACCTATTTCCTGCTTTCACTTCCCCTTCTGGATGTTCACGTGGCTTTGGCAGGCTATGCAGATTTATTTATGGGAGCATTTTACGGCTTGGCAGCAATGGCTTTTTTCCACTGTACCAGGAAGCGCGATTTCTGGCAGGGGGCCATGGCATTGCTGTTTGGGTTAGGATGCATCTTGATCAAGCAACCTGGCATTGCATGGGCGTTGACTTTTCTTCCAGCGTTGTTAATTGTGTTCATGCCGCGTGCGGGGCTAGTTGGGACGTCCTTGCTGGCAGCAGCAGGTGTGGCAACTTTATTTGTTATTGGAGAAAATGATTTTCATTTGTTTGGCTATCACGTACATCTGCGCTTCGCGGCGGATTGGCATCCATTTTGGCAAAATATGATGGTGATGGACAACTGGCACCTGTTCTGGTATCTGGTAGTGGCGGCGCTTGTTTTGTCGTTTCCCCGGCTTCTTGCCCCCTCTTTTCGAAGCATGACTGTTTTGCTGCTCTCCGCTGCTTCGTTTCTCGCGGTAGTTTTCTTTTTTACCCATGCTCAAGCATGGGCCGAAGACTACACTACGATCAATCGCGCTTTACTGCATATTGTGCCCATGCTTTTGTTTTATGTGATGGTGCTATTCCGGGAAGCTGTCAGTCTCCCGATGGCCATGACTACCCGCCGAAAATTGACGTGATGGGCATGACAAAAAATGGGTTGTGGCTATAAGACTTTACGGGTCTCAGTCGAGAAAAATAAATATTGAATTGCTGCTGGTGCACTGCGAACACAGCGTCATCGCTATTGGTTTTAATCAGAGCAAACCGTAGGAACATAAGGGTAAATTCACGACTGCGTAATTCGCCCGATGATAATTGAAAACATGCGGCGCATTCGCTACGCAATGCGCTCAGCTCCCTTAATGCCGAGCTGACTCTATCTGTTCGCATATCCGTTTTGCACCCAGCAGAATGCGCGGCGTGGAGCGGCTGATCAGGTCCGGGTGAATAAAAACCATGCGACCTTGCCGGACCGCGATCAACGGTAACTCGCGCCATATTCTTTTCGTCTCTTCTTCCTGTTCATACGTGGCGGCGACAGCCAGCATCACCTGCGGATTTTCTTTTACCAATGCCTCATTTGAAATGGCAGGAGTCAACAGGGGCACAGCGGCAAATACGTTCTGTGCACCACACAAACGCAGCACATCACTGATGATATGTGCATCATTTACCGTAAGCAGCGGCGCTGCGGCAATTTGAAAATAAGCGCGCACCTTAGTACGTCCGGCATATTGTCGGCGCAAGGTATCAAGCTGCTCCACGAAGGCGTGTGCAGCAGCTTCGGCTGCTGGCTCAGTGCCGGCGACGCGTCCCAGCAAGCGTAATACTTTGGGAATATCATCAAGACGGCGGGGTTCCAGTACCAGCACTTTCAACTTCAACTTTTCAAATGTGGCGCGGTCACGCGATGACAGACCACTGCCCCATGCAAGCACCAGATCGGGTTTTAACGCGACCAAACGCTCCCAATCCAGACGAAATGCATCACCTACTTGCGGCAGTTGTTTGGCTTGTTGTGGATAGTCACTGTATGCCGTAACCGCCACTATATGACTGCTCATGCCTGCGGCATAAGCGAGTTCGGTAAGGTTGGGAGCTAACGAGATAATGCGCTGTGGCGGGGTGATAAACACTAATTGCGTGCCACTGACATCAGTTACAGGAAATGGCGTCGTGGCCTGCGAAGTTGCGCAAAACAGCAACAGGCAGAAAAAAATGGCATGCTTTACAATAATACAACTACTTTCACCCTCCCTTCTCGCACCCATCTCCAGCAAGCGGAAATAATAAAGCGAAGGGAGCGAACAAGACTGAAGTGGAAGACCTCCGTTCACTGCGCAAAACGTTGCGCCAATGCCACACGCTTGAGATACGCGTCGCGCGCGATTTGTACATCCTCCAGGAAATGGGGCAATTCTTTCAGCAATAATGCCTGCGGCCCATCCACCAGAGCCTTTAATGGAACGGGATGGAAATCTACCAGCACCATATTGGCGCCAGCCATCACCCCTTGCGCGGTGATATGCATCAAATCGAGAATGCCATCGGGCGCAGCACTGCGCGTGCCAACTGAATGCGATGGGTCAATGCACACAGGCATCCGGGTCAGACGCTTGACCACCGGCACATGCGCAAAGTCCACCAAGTTGCGGTGCGGATCGCCCATGTTGGTCTTCATACCACGCAAGCCGAACACCACATTGCGATTGCCTTCAGACGCCAAATATTCGGCGGCGTTAAGTGATTCGTCCAGCGTGATACCAAAACCGCGTTTAAGCAGTACCGGGAATTCCTGCTGACGCCCAACGATTTTCAGCAGTTCGAAATTCTGTGTATTGCGTGTGCCTATCTGTAACATCACGCCAGTGGGATTGCCGGTCTGCTGCAATGCGGCACGGATTTCATTGAGATGCGACTCATGCGTAATTTCCATCGCAATCACTTTTATGCCGTATTTTCCCGCCAGGTCGAAAACAAAAGGCAAACAATTCTTGCCGTGCCCCTGGAAAGCATAGGGGCTAGTGCGCGGCTTGTACGCACCCATACGCGTACAAATCTGACCATTATCGCGCAATGCTTTTAACATGATCTCGACATGTTCAGCGTTGTCCACCGCACAAAGTCCGGCAAATACATTGAGCGTGTCCTGACCAAAGCGCACACCGTTATAGTCGAAATACGTTGGGCGCGAGTCGTCTTTATGCTGCCCCAGGATACGATACTCCTCCGACACGCGCACCACACGCTCGACACAGGGCAAGCTTTTCATATCCTTGATGTCTAGCGCCTTAGTATTGCCGATCAGGTAAATCTCGGTTAGTACCTGCTCCGCACCGCGTTCAACATGCACGCGCATGTCAATATTCGACAGCCCGGTGAGATACGCAATCAGTTGCTGGTAATCCGCACTTTGTTGGTTGGTATTGGAAGAAAGTATCAATATCATGGTGAAGCTCCTGTTATTTGCAAACCAAACATTTTCCAGAAATAACGGCCCATCGCTGCGACTACCGTGCCATTGAGCCTCAAGTAAGCCGTTCTTGCCAAACTACTGCCAGCGGTCCGATGACATAACCCTGACTGACTATACGCAACGATTGCTCTTGTGGTTTGGTGTTATGTCGTTCCACTTGAATTCAGCCGCGATAAAATACGCGGTAACTTCATCACATCACGAATCTTCACATCCACATAAGCTGGTAATCGAGATGTAGCATTCACCCACACGGTAAGCATTCCCAAACATTTGGCAGTCTGCAGGTTTTCCGCACTATCTTCCACCATCACGCAATGCGCTGGATTCAGACGATGCTTGCGTAGCAATCGTATAAAACCCGCTAACTGTGGTTTAGGTTGGTAACGCGTATGCTCAATGGCGAACACATCATCGAACAAATCATCTATACGCAACAATTGCAGCACGGCATGTGCATAGTGCTGTGGTGCGTTGGAAAATACTAGCTTCTTGCCCGGCAATCTTTTCAATACATGGCGCAAGCGTGCCTCATACAACACCATCTGCGGTAACTGCGGAAACTGGTGTGTATGCCACAGAAAATGATCGGGGTCGGTGTCATGGTGCCGCATCATGCCACTTAGGGTCGCACCGTAACGTTGCCAGTAGTACATTCTCAATTCGTTCGCTGTCTGTTCATCCAGCTTCAAATGCTGTTGCAGGTAGGCGGTCATACTGCGATTGATATGCGGGAAAATGTGCGGCACGGCGTTGTGCAATGTGTTATCCAGATCAAAAATCCAGACGATACGACTCATTTACTTTTAATCAACGTACCCACACCTTCATCAGTCAGAATTTCCAGCAACAGCGCATGTTCCACGCGGCCATCAATGATGTGCACCGACCTCACTCCCCCGCGTGCGGCATCCAGCGCCGAACTGATCTTCGGTAACATGCCACCGGACAGCGTACCGTCCGCCACCAGTTCGTCGATCTGTTTCGGTGTCAGGCCAGTAAGCAGCTTGCCGCTCTTATCCAGCACGCCGGGCGTGTTAGTTAACAGTACCAATTTTTCTGCTTTCAGCACTTCCGCCAATTTGCCCGCCACTACGTCGGCATTAATGTTCAGTGTCTCACCATCCGGCCCTA
Organism: Candidatus Nitrotoga arctica; assembly: GCF_918378365.1. Lineage (NCBI taxonomy): Bacteria > Pseudomonadati > Pseudomonadota > Betaproteobacteria > Nitrosomonadales > Gallionellaceae > Candidatus Nitrotoga > Candidatus Nitrotoga arctica. The sequence goes on from NZ_OU912926.1 coordinate 2,438,646, forward strand.
CAGCAATCGGCGCAATGACCGGAATAAAATCGCCAGAATCGAGAAAATTTATAATAGAGGGATCAATCAAATTAATCTCTCCTACCAGACCAATGTCCAGCAACTTGCCCGGCTCATCGTGGCTCTCCAGCAGCATCTTGTCCGCACGGATAAACGAAGAATCCTGCCCGGTCAGTCCCACCGCCTTGCCTCCATGCCGGTTAATCAAATTAACGATGTCCTTGTTGACCTTGCCCAGCGCCATTTCGACCACATCCATGGTTTCTTCATCTGTGACGCGCATACCTTGGACGAATTCCCCTTGCTTACCAATGCGCTGAAGTAGGTCGTTGATCTGCGGCCCGCCACCATGAACCACTACCGGGTTCATGCCGACCAGCTTGAGCAATACCACGTCGCGCGCAAAACTTTCCTGCAACTTAGGGTCGGTCATGGCATTGCCGCCATATTTGATTACGATAGTTTTATCGAAAAATCGTTGGATGTATGGCAACGCCTCAGACAGTGTATGAGCTTTCTGGACGGCGGTGGCAGAGGTAAGTGACATGATGTTTTCCTTCGCTAAACAACGCGCATTTTACCTCAGAAGTCCACCATCATTGCAGCACGAAACAACCGGGCGGCACCAAACTTCGCGTTTATTCAATGAGGCATCATCAAAATGCTAATGGGTATGATGCTCGTGCTCATTGCGGCTTGGGCTGGATGATTTAACTTCGACGTTCACATTAATCTTCTCTTTGCGCTTATCGGCGAATTCCACGGTAATGGTGAGTGGCACATTGTCACCCGCTTTAAGCGAATGCTTGAGGTTAAGCAGCATCACATGATTACCACTCGCTCCCAACTTAACCATCTTTCCTGCAGGTAGCTGCAGGAATTCAATGGCACGCATTTTCATCACGCCGTTATCATGCGTCATGCTATGAATCTCGACTGCGCCCGCAACCGGGCTGACAATCGCCACCAGCCTTGCTTCTTTCTTGCTGGTGATGGAAAACCGTACTGTGGCGCTTTCTTGTCCTGGGGCCGTGGCGCGCGCCGAGGCATCGCTCACTACCACATTTACTGCCCATGCTTGTACCGCACAAAACAGCATGACGATTGCAATTGCGTAACGCATTCGAGTCCCCTCTATTTATAAAATGTACAGTAAGATACAGGAATTGCACGGCAATAGGCAATCATGCCTCCCGCCTGAAATAGAAACCCAGAAAACGCGTATCTACATAAAATTAGAGAAATATAAGCATTTTTCCGTCAGCAATTTGGCTAAAATGTTAACCGTAAGCATTGAGTACTCAACAATAATATACAGCACCAATTCGAGGAATGAACATGTCGACCAACAGCACATATATAGTTCCCTGCAACCAAAATATTGATCTAAGACAGGCTGTCAAAAATATTGATGCGCTGCCCGCCATGCCGGTCATTGCGCAAAAACTGTTGGCGCTACAGATAAATGCCGACGAAAACGAACGGCAAATGTTAATGCTGATCGAGCAAGACCCGCAAATCTCAGCAAAAATTATCGGGCTATCCAATTCAGCAATGCTTGGCTCCACACGAAAAACAACGTCAGTAAAAGAGGCTGCGATATTGCTGGGCATGAACCGTGTCAAATCGATTGCAACTGGCATCGCCATCATGTCCTTGTCGGCCAAAGTATCCACGGGTAAATTTAAGGCACAGGATCTTTGGTTGCATAGCTTTGGCATTGCGTTTGCCATGCTCGGCATCGCCCGTGCCATGCCTGCAAAGATCCGCCCTAAGGATGATCAAGTTTTTTTGGCTGGCATACTGCACGACATAGGCTATCTTGCGCTCGCTTTCCTGGATCCAAAACGGAGCGATGACCTGCATGCCCTCTTGTCAGCAGAATCCGATCGTGCTGTGCTGAGTATAGAACGGGAAATGCTGGAAATATGCCACGACGAATTAGGTGCAGAGCTAGCGCGCCACTGGAATTTGCCGGATGAAATTATTGCCGTGCTGCGCTACCACCATACACCGGATGTAGTCGAAGCGGCAGCGGGACAACCAATAGTACACATGATTAGCTTGGCAGAAAAATTGCTGGCTTCCTTTGGCATTAATGAGCACGTCGATGCCAACATCAGCGACGAGGATTGGGAAGTTTTGGGCATCGATCCAAGTAAGGCAGAAGAAATCAGTGTACAAGTAGCTGAACAAGCGGAGCAAGCTGCAGCAGTATATTGATTAAGAGACTCGATTTTCGGGCTCATCTAACCAGCCTAATCAAACTCACCCATATCCCAACCAATCCCACAAGTCTATAATTGCGGTTTTGATTACTGGTCTCAATATGAAGTTTACGCTGTCGTTTCTTATCGCTCTATTACTTCCATTATTTGCCCAGGCGCAGCTAGCCAGCTTACCGCCCGCTCCGGTACTGGCAGCCAAATCCTATCTGCTATACGACTTTACCAGTAATCAGATTCTGGTCGACCAGAACGGCAATGAACGCACCGAGCCAGCATCCATTACCAAACTAATGACGGCCTACCTGACCTTCAACTCCCTCAGGTTGAACAAATTATCGCTGAACCAGACAGTAATCCCTTCGGAAGAAGCACTGCGCGCCCAAGGCGTTGAATCACGCATGTTTCTAGACAAAAATAAACCTGTGACGATTGCAGAATTACTGCGTGGCCTCATCGTACAGTCTGGTAACGATGCCGCGCGTGTGTTGGCAATCACCTTAGCTGGCAGCGAGGAAAGCTTCGCCAAACTCATGAACCAGGAAGCGCAACGACTGAGCATGAACAACACGCATTACATCAATGCCACCGGATTGCCACATCCACAGCACTATTCCAGTGCATATGATACAGCGCTACTCGCCGCTGCCATAGTGCGCGACTTTCCAGAGCACTATCCGATCTATAGCTTGCGTGAATATCAGTACAATCATATCAATCAAGCCAACCGCAACCGCTTATTGTGGATGGATCCCTATGTGGATGGAATGAAAACGGGACATACAGAAAGTGCAGGATTCTGTTTAGTGGCTTCGGCGAAGCGCGACCAGCGGCGGTTAATATCCGTAGTGCTGGGCGCAGCATCTGACAATTTACGAGCTATGGAAAGCCAGAAACTACTAAATTACGGCTTCCAAAATTTTGAATCAGTGCGCCTATATCAGAAGAACGAACCGGTAGCCAGCTTACGTCTATGGAAAGGTACCGAGAGCAAGGCCAAAGTGGGATTCCGCAGCGATCTATTCCTGTCCATCCCAACGGGACAACTTGCACAATTGAAGGCAACCATGGAAACACAGCAGCCTCTTGTTGCACCGATTGCTGGTGGGCAAAAAATCGGTATGATAAAAATTACCTTGGGTGGCAAACCCTATGCCGAATACAAGCTGGTGGCGCTGGAGCCTGTGCCACTGGCCAATGTATTTTCGCGCGGTTGGGATAGTATCCGCTTACTTTTCAAATAAAGGCTTCTTCTTTAGGAAATCATACAATGACAGTCTATTTGAACGGGCAATTCATGCCCATTGAAGAAGCCCGCATTCCTGTGCTGGACCGTGGCTTCATTTTCGGAGATGGCGTATATGAAGTTATCCCGGTGTATTCACGCTTTGCTTTCCGTCTGGCAGAACATCTCAAGCGGCTGCAATTCAGCTTGGACGGCATACGCCTGACAAACCCGCACAGTGACCAGGAATGGACTAAGCTCATCACGGATCTGATCGAGCGCAATACAGCAGAAGATCAATATTTATATCTGCATATCACGCGCGGAGTAGCCAAACGCGACCATGCTTTCCCTAACCCTTCGGTCCAACCGACCATATTTGTGATGAGCAACCCACTTCTCACTCCACCCCCCGCGTTACTTATTAGCGGCGTGGGAGCAGTAAGTGCGCCGGATAACCGCTGGCTGCGTTGCGACATCAAGGCTATTTCACTTTTACCTAATGTGCTGCTACGGCAAATGGCGATAGACGCTGGCTGTGCCGAAACTATTTTGATACGTGATGATGATTTCATGACCGAAGGCGCAGCCAGCAACATTTTCTTAGTAAAAAATGGCATCCTGCTCGCCCCGCCTAAAGATAATCTTATGCTGCCTGGAATCACCTACGACGTCTTGCTGGAAATCGCCGCCGCCCACAACATACCTCATGAAGTTCGCAAGATTGCCAAGGACGAATTATTCAATGCCGACGAGCTATTACTCACCTCCTCCACCAAGGAAGTACTGGCCATCACTACATTGGATAATAAACCGGTAGGCGATGGCAAACCCGGAGTGATGTTCGCCAAACTACATAAACATTATCAGGACTACAAACGCGACGTGATGCGAAACACATAAGCAAGCCCGACATTCCGTGCAATCAGCTAACAACTTGGACAGAAATCGGCGGTTAATAATTTTGATCGAACCACAATCCCCTGCCTGCGTGGGGTTAGAAAATCCTAAACTTACCAAGTAATCCATGGCACTTACTGACAGTCTTATCGAATACCCATGCGACTTTCCAATCAAGGTGTTAGGACTGGCGCATCAGGGTTTCGCTCAAACAGTAGCGGAAGTGGTTATGCGTTACGATCACAACTTTAACGCCGCCACCATGGAAATGCGTCCCAGTAGCGGCGCACGCTACATCGGTCTGACCTGCACCGTGCGTGCCACTTCACGCGAACAACTCGATGCACTGTATCAAGAATTGTGCGACCACCCACAAGTAGTGATGGTACTTTAGAAAGATGGTACCGCTGATTAAACATCTAGGTCTGGTCGAATACCAGCAAACCTGGCAAGCAATGAAACAGTTTACCGCTGCGCGTAACGCCGACACGCGAGACGAAATCTGGCTACTACATCATTTTCCAGTCTATACCCAAGGCTTGGCAGGAAAACCAGAACATCTTCTGCATGCAAGCGACATACCGGTGGTCAAAATCGACCGCGGCGGCCAGATTACCTACCACGGCCCCGGCCAGATCATCGCCTACCTTATGCTGGATTTACGCCACTGGAAACTTAACGTGCGCGGGCTGGTACGGCTAATGGAACAGGCTGTGATAGATTTACTTGTACCATTCGGCGTAATAGCACAGGGGCGGGAGGAAGCACCAGGCGTGTATGTAGATAACGCAAAAATTGCCGCACTCGGATTAAAAATTCGCAATGGATGCTGCTATCACGGATTGGCGTTCAACGTAGACATGGATCTTGCCCCATTCGCTTACATTAACCCATGTGGCTTTGCCGGATTGCGTGTTATCCAAGCGAAAGACTTGGGTATCTGTGCTCCGCGATCCGAACTGGAACTGCAACTTGCGCAGAATTTGATCAAATTATTGCAGCAACATAAATCAGAGAAATCCGCCCAATAATGCATATTTAAAGAAGCAAGCTCCTGCGAATTATTAAGATTTCACACAAGACTCGCTCCTACAACAAAATAAACAACAGCTTATGTAAGAGCACGCATTGCATGCAAACTAGCTAAAAGGAAAAACCATTATGACTATTACAGAAAAGCAAACTGGCGCAGCTAAAACAACACGTAATCCAATCAAAATAGTTCAGTTAGAGCAACGACTACGCAAACCAGAATGGATACGCGTTAAATCCGGCAGCGCGCAAGGTTATCACGACGTCAAGCGCCTGCTACGCGAACACAAATTACATACTGTGTGCGAAGAAGCATCTTGCCCCAACATTGGCGAATGTTTCAGCAAGGGTACGGCCACTTTCATGATTCTAGGCGACCTCTGCACACGACGGTGCCCCTTCTGCGACGTAGGACACGGCAAACCGCTGGCGCCAGATACTAACGAACCAGCACATCTGGCGCAATCCATTGCGATACTCAAGCTTAAGTATGTGGTTATCACCAGCGTGGATCGCGACGATCTGCGAGATGGCGGCGCCCAGCATTTCGTCGATTGTCTGACCGCCATTCGCGCTACTTCACCACATACCAAACTGGAAACACTGGTACCGGATTTTCGTGGCCGCCTGGAAACTGCATTGGACATCCTGGCGAATAGCCTGCCTGACGTACTTAACCACAATATGGAAACCGTGCCGCGCCTCTACAAACTGGCACGTCCCGGCGCAGACTACACTCATTCGCTCAAATTATTAAAAGATTTCAAAATACGCTTTCCACAGGTGATAACAAAATCCGGCCTGATGCTGGGACTGGGCGAAACTGACGAGGAGGTGCAACAAGTAATGAGAGATATGCGCGCGCACGATGTACAAATGCTCACGTTGGGACAATATTTACAACCCTCCGACAGTCACCTGCCAGTGTTACGATATGTCCACCCGGACACCTTCAAAATGTTCGAGCAGTCCGCGCTGGAAATGGGATTCTCACATGCAGCCTGCGGGCCGATGGTACGCAGCAGCTACCATGCTGATGAACAGGCACATCAAGCTGGCGCTATATAATATTCGAGAAAAAATACAGATGCCTTTCTGTTACAAGAGACAATGCCAATACCCCAGTTTTATAAATTGATAGGTAAAGCGATTATCCACAACACTACTTTCACAAGTTACTCACATGTAATAAATAGATGCTCTCAAGAAATGCCCTTTATTTCACTATGCGGAAGCATCAGTGAACATTGGTAATAAAAATATCGCTGTAAAATATAAAGTGGACACGCAAAAATCAAGCTAAACGTGAAAGTGCGTGGTTGCAAATAGAGGTCGACTTGGAGTACGGAAGCGGTCGCCGATGTGCCAGCAAAAAGCAGAAATGTCGGTGCCGAAATAATCAAAAACATATGCAATGCATGAACTACAAGGCCAGCATTAATGCTGGCCTTGTAGTTTAATTTTTACTTAAACATCATGGTGCCATATTATCAAGTGTTACCTGCCTTGATAATAATTTCTTCCAGAACTAGTAGGGTATACATTAAAGCAAGATCCTGATGCATTATTCGTCCCTGCCATACAGTAAAACTGATTGGATTCAACTTTTGGCTTTGCTTCATTACGGGCTACACGGTATGGATTGGGTTGACCATGCATTGCTCTTACCCCATTTTCACTCTCACCTACACTTGGAAAGTCCTGAGCCATGTTATAGGGAAGACGAACTCCCTTATCATCAACCTTTATATTTTGTGTCTGACCATCTATCGTTGCTTTCTTGAAATATGCATCCGACGCAGCATGAGCATGCCCATCATCAGTAGTGGGAGAAGCATGTGCATCAGCAGCTCCATGCGCATCAGCAGCTCCATGCCCATTAGTAGCTGCATGCGCTACTGACAAGCCAAATGCAAAACAGGAAACGATAGCTAGATTCATAACAGTTTTTCTCATTATAAGCTCCTTAATTATCAAATCTTACGAGGATAGTTGAGTGGGGGTGAAATGTGCCTCACTCCTACAAGCTTTATTGCTACTGCATTAAGTGTGCAAATAATCATCATGGAAGTAAACCAATATACAAGCTCACCATAGTATCAAACAGTATTTATTGAACTAAACCTAGTTCAATATCCACATAACTCATTGATACTAAAATTAAGATTAACCTTCTACAGAAAAAAACATACGTATAAAGTATTCTCCTGATAAATCCCTATTCCATTTTTATTAAATGCATAACATATTGTTTTAATTAAAACACTACACCCATTTAATCAAATTACATAGACCCCATGGATATAAGTACATTTAGTAGCTAATAAACGATATTACAGTCTCTCCGTCTACAGTAACTTCTAAATACGTAACTTCTACATACGTCTTTTCACACCACAACGATCAACTTCATGGAGTTTTCGACAAGTATCTTTAATTTTTAATTAAGACCACCAATCGTCAACTTTAGTACCGCTCAGTTTCACGCGCCCACCTTTACATATACACGAGTGAGAGCCGCATAATAGGACGACGGCTATAAAAAGTAAATAAGCAAATCGTTTAAGTCACACGAATACCGCTAGCATATGAAAATGAATGAGTAAATTCCTATTCGATAGACTCAAGAGAACGTGGGTACCACGGCAGTAATGAACAACTAAAAACTATATTTCAAGAATATTAATGGAAACTGGAAATAAAATTATCTATATGTGCACTGCAAAATTCGCATCGCCAATATTCTTAAATCCAAGCAAAGAAACACACCATTATCAAGAAACAGTAAATGCTACGCTTAATCACGTAACAGCCTTTCCATCCAAATGACAAGGCCAGCATATGCTGGCCTTGTCATTTGGATGTGCTAGCTCAATTTATCAATGGGTGTTGTTGCTCTCAATACTACTCTTTATCAATTGCGGGGCAGACGCTCCACTTTCAGCTTCCACCTCGACTGTACCTCCATCAGTGCGCACAGACTCTTCTGCCATTTTGTTCATCACAATAATATTTATGCGACGGTTAATTGGATTGAATGGGTCTTTCCCGTCAAATAGCACAGCAGAAGATAATCCCACCACTCGTACCATTTTTTCCTCCTCCATCCCACCCGCAATCAACTCACGGCGCGAAGCATTAGCACGATCTGCCGACAGATCCCAATTACTGTAACCCTTCTCACCAAAAGAATAGGGCCGAGCATCTGTATGTCCCGATAAACTCACCTTGTTTGGTACTTGATTCAACATCTTGCCAATTTCACGCAGAATTTCTATAGTATAGGGTTCGAGTTTTGCACTCCCACTCTGAAACATGGGACGATTTTCTTCATCCACAATTTGGATGCGCAGGCCTTCAGTGGTAATGTCAAGAAGAATTTGTTTCTTGAATTTTTGCAGTTTGGCATCGGCGTCGATCGCTTTTTCCAGGCTAGTTTTCAACATCTTGAGCCTGTCCAGTTCGTTGCGTCTTTCGATACGCAAAGCTTCTTCAGTTGCCACCTTCAGATTGACTATCTTCTTTTCAGTCGGAAGCTCCCCCTGCTTCACTTGGCCTTCACTACGCGTCAAATCTTTACCTCCCCCCTTGATCAGGCTGGAGCTATCGCCACTACCAGACCCACCTAACAGTGAAACCTTGAGCGGCGTATTAAAATAATCAGATATACCTTTCAAATCACCTTTAGTGGTCGAACCCAACAGCCACATCAACAGAAAGAATGCCATCATTGCAGTAACGAAATCAGCGTAGGCAATTTTCCAGGCGCCGCCGTGATGCCCGCCCGCCACTTTCTTTATACGCTTAACTACTATGAGTCTTTTATCGTCGCTCGCCATGATGCAGCTCTTTCAATGTGAATTTTCTATTCAGCGCTTTTGTTTAACGTGCTCTTCCAGCTCGATGAAACTGGGACGTTCAGTAGAATTGAGTACCTTACGACCAAACTCTACCGCCATCGCCGGAGCATAGCCATTTAGATTGGCCAGCAATGTAACCTTGACTGTCTGGAACATTTTGCTCGACTCCTCTGCTTTTTGCTCCAGCAACGTCGCCAAGGGGCCGACAAAACCATAAGCTAGCAGGATGCCCAAAAAGGTGCCTACTAATGCTGCACCGATCAGCACGCCCAATTCGGCGGGTGGTATTCCGACAGACCCCATGGTGTGCACAACTCCCATAACCGCCGCAACTATACCGAAAGCTGGCAAGGCGTCACCAAACTTGGCCAGAACATGCGACGGTACCATTGCCTCATGGTGATGGGTTTCTATTTCTACATCCATCAGATTCTCAATTTCCATCGCATTCAGGTTGCCGCCCAACATGATTCGTAGGTAATCTGCCATAAATTCAATTACATGATGATCCGCCATTACTTTTGGATATTTAGCAAAGAGAGGACTCTCATTTGTATTCTCAATATCGTTTTCAATGGCCATCAATCCTTCCTTACGAATTTTGCCAAGCAGCTCATAGAGCAGGGCCATTAATTCCATGTAGTGGCTTTTAGTATATTTAGCCCCCTTAAATATACTAGGCAATGCTTTCAAAGTGGCCTTGATTGCTTTGCTGCTATTTCCCACTAAAAAGGCACCCGAACCAGCACCTGCTATCATCAATAACTCGATTGGCTGAAGCAAGGCAGCCAAATGCCCGCCCGCTAATGCATAGCCCCCGAACACAGAAATTAAAATTACTACATATCCGACAATTACCAACATGGCCCAGCTCCCTTGAATTGCGCACAAAGCGATCTTTTGTAGCAGTGTAGTATCGGCTTATGTAAAAACCTCGAAAAAAAGTTGGATAAATCGATATTATTTCGTGCATTCACACAATTGGATAGCGTAAACATCATCATGATTATTCCACATAGCCTTTTGTGACGGTAACGACACCCGATAGTAAAACTTTAATTCGCCACGCTTAATGCCAACAAACTTGATATTGCAGCGTTCCTTTTTGTTTTTCCGGCACGGGAGGGTGGACGACAGATGCCACACACATAGTCAGAATAGAGTCCATTGGCATGCGCTATGAAATGTCCACCACATTCGGTGCAACCTGTCAGTTGCAGCATCTGTGCATCAAAGAACCGTACTAAAAACCAAGCACGTGTAACACTCAATACCGGCTCATCGCCGCTAACATTGATTTGCTCAAGATACAATAAATAACTTTTAATTAGTGCCTCGACGCCCGTTAAGCTGGTATGCCTAAGCAGAAACTGATGGATATCCATAAACAGCGAAGAATGAATGTTAGGCGACCAACTCATGAACCAGTCAGTTGAGTAGGGCAACATACCCTTTGACGGCGAAACACCCTTTACCTCCTTGTACAACTTAAGCAAACGTTCACGACTTAAAACGGTTTCTTCCTGCAGTAATTGCAGACGTGCTCCTAGCTTGATTAAATCCACGGCAATCTGGATTTGGTAAGCTTCAGTGACCACACTCTTGTTTCGCATGATACTCCTCCACCAATAATTTATTTTAAATCAAGCAGCTAAAGCCTCCAAAGGCTGCCCGGTCATCAGGATAGTGGTGTGCGCTTGTGACATCATCCTGTCCTTGTTGTAATCGGTGATCATATTGAGTAGGAGTTTTTCATCAAAGCGAAAGCGACACAACAACATATTGGAGGCCGCCATTTTGAGTAATTGTGCTGAGCTTAACCCGGCGATGAGTTCAGCCATTTCTTGGCTAATTCCAAGACGAAAAATAGCTGCCTCCTTATCGTCCTGAATCATCTGCCGTGCGAGCAGCATATAAGAAAGATTGGCGTCTTTAATTTCTAGATGAAGTTGATCTATATTCATGATTCGTCCCCTTGCAAGTTAACAACACTGTCTTTTTCGACGGTTGAATATTGCTATACGAACGAACAGAAAGAAATCAGAAGACTTCCGATCTCTTTGTAAGAAATTTTCCTACACGGACAGACAAGCCTCCACTTACCCGTATTAGGTTGTAAGCGGAGGATTCCATGTTTACCTGAATCTGCAAGGGGACAAATTCAAGCTTACATTTTTATTATCGACAAACAATGACAAGACTTTAATTTTTTTTGAAATATATTTCATATTACGTACTTAATGTCATAGTCAATTGATAAATATTAATTATTTATTTCTATACGACTATGGACAGCATGCTTCTCCCATAACTACAAACTTAATACCTTGCCGATATTTGCTTGAAAGGGTGGCATAGCTAATAATCACATATTCTCGGATTAGCCAAATGATTTAGCTTTTAAAAGGGGCTGATCGGAAAAAATTTTTATAGAGATTTAAACTGTTAAATTTAAATTTAGCCCTACAATCCTGCATCAGTAATATTTGGGATTCCCGCAAAATTAGTTAATTTATGTTCAGCGATAATAACTCCTACACTATCCTGAAAACCTGGTTTCTGGATTATTACAAATTAATTTCAACCTTATGAAATACAAATAAAATATGGTTGCCAATAAACTTCGGGTCTTATTAGTGGAAACCTCACTAGAGGATGCTCAACGCACGCTCGCAAAACTACAACAGAGCGGTTATGAGGTTGGACATCGACGAGTAGATAATGCGTCCACCATGCAAGCTGCCTTAATTGAAGATGAGTGGGATGTGGTGCTGTGTAGCTATGACCAATCCGGGTTTTGTGGACTTGCCGCGCTCCAGCTAATGCAATCGACAGGAGTGAATCTTCCTTTTCTCTTCCTGTCGCATGACCTACATGAAGAAACCATCATTCATACCATGCAATCCGGTGCAAACGATTACATTTTTAAGGGCAGCTTAAATAGGCTCGCTCCCTCAATAGCGCATAATTTACGCGAGGCACGTATTCGTTACGAACACCGGCAGGCGCAAATCGCCTTACAAGAGAATCAAGCGCGTCTGCAAGCCTTCATTACCAACTTGCCAGGTATGGCCTATCAAGTATTGCTAAAACATGACGGCGAAATATCATTCCCTTATATCAGTGACGGTAGCAAAGCTCTTCTTGACTTGAACCCGCAGGATTTAGAAAAATATCCTCACTTATTCATGAATATTCTGCACCCGGATGACCGCATCTCATATGAGCAATCCATGCGCACTTCAGCAGATAATCTTTCCTTCTGGAACTGGGAAGGACGTATCGTGATATTGCCAGAAGGCGAGATTAAATGGATCAATCTACGCTGCAGCCCTCGAAGAACATTGCATGACGAAATTCAGTGGGAAGGCATTATGTCCAACATCAGCCAAAGCAAGCAGGCGGAAATTGAAATAAAATATTCGCAGGAACAATTGCGTGAACTGTCTTCTCACATCCAGCTCGTACGTGAACAGGAGCGACTTAACATTGCGCGCGAGGTGCATGACGACTTGGGAAGTACTCTTACCGCCATTAAACTCAACATCGCTTGGCTGGGTGGACGCCTGAGTAGAGAAGCACCTGAACTGATTGCAAAAATTAAAGATGTTGAAAACCTGGTTGATAAGTGTACCGCCGCCGCCAACGATATCTCTCATTCCCTGCGTCCAAGCACGTTGGACTGCTTCGGAATCATCGCAGCAATGGAAATTGAAGTGGACGAATTCGAACAACGTACTGGCATTTCTTGCGTATTCAACCACCCAGATGAAGATATCACTCTAGGTCCGGATATCGCCATCGCGCTGTTCCGCATCCTGCAAGAAACGCTCACCAATATCATGAAACACGCACAAGCCAGCAATGTAACAATAGAGCTGCACAATCAAGCTACCCGCGTCGAAATGATCGTTAGCGACAATGGCCTCGGCTTTACCGAATCCGACCGCATCAAACCACGCTCTTTTGGCCTGCGCGGCATTAAGGAACGAGTCGCCTATTTCGGCGGCAATGTGCATATCAGCGGCACGCCCGGCTCAGGAACCACAATTAAGGCATGCATCCCGCATCAACCCGAGCCAGCAGCCATTGGCGGCTTTTGTTTGCCACAGCCCCAGCAAAAAATGTTGTGGTAAACACTATTAAAATCAACCATGATTAATATATTAGTAGTGGATGATCATGCACTGATCCGCAAAGGCATGAAGCAGATCCTGAATGACACCGAGGATATACGCGTAACTGGAGAAGCTGAAAATGGCATGCAAGCCATTAAAATGGCGCAAGAAAACATTTACGATTTAGTGTTGCTGGACATCAGCATGCCTGATAAACATGGCATTGATGTACTCAAACAACTCAAGCTCAATAAGCCGCAATTACCGGTGCTAATATTAAGCATGCACGAGGAAAACCAATATGCATTGCGTTCTCTGAAGGCCGGAGCAGCAGGCTATCTCAGCAAACAAAGCGCCCCGACGCAACTGGTGACCGCCATACGCCAAGTAGCCTGCGGTAAGAAATATATTAGCAACGAACTGGCGGAAGAATTAGCTAATGGCCTGTCACAAGGATATCAGGAACTCCTGCACCAAACCCTATCCAACCGCGAATACCAAACGCTATGCCTGATGGCATCAGGCAAGAGTCTAAGCGAAATGGCGGAAGCTCTATCGCTCAGTGCCAAGACCGTCAGCGTTTATCGCGCACGTTTACTGGAAAAAATGAAACTGAAGAACAATGCTGAAGCAGTACGTTACGCAATCATGAACCACTTGATCGAATAATACCCTTTCATAAAGTAAGATCGCTTTAGCTCCCGCGTGATTGTTATATTCACACTGCCAGACGTGTTTCATTTTGAGGTTCAATAACAAAATTGAACTAACTAATTTTTAGGGGAGAATTATGAATAAATTTCTGTTATTCGTGGGCCTGATGTTTGCAATTTCTGCGTCTTACGCTACCGTTCAAGGTAAGGAAGTAACCTATAGCGCCAATGGTACCAATCTCAAGGGTTATATTGCCTACGACGATGCTATAAAAGGCAAGCGCCCGGGTATTCTGGTAGTGCATGAATGGTGGGGACACAACGAATATGCGCGCAAGCGCGCTCGTATGTTGGCGGAGCGCGGCTACACTGCGCTGGCAGTTGATATGTATGGCGACGGAAAACAAGCGCATCACCCGGACGATGCGGGCAAGTTTGCCAGTGAGGTGGCAAAGAACACTGAACTTGCCAAAGCTCGATTCGATAGTGCATACCGCCTGATCAGCAAGGAAAAGACGGTGGACTCTAACCGCATCGCAGCCATCGGCTATTGTTTTGGCGGTTCGGTAGTATTGCACATGGCGCGCATCGGCGAGCCTCTTAAGGCGGTGATGAGTTTCCACGGTGGTCTGGGAACAGAAACTCCGGCAGAGGCTGGCAAGGTCAAAGCTCGAATCGCGTCCTTCACTGGGGAAGACGACCCGATGATTCCCGCCACGCAGGTCGCCGCTTTCAGGCAGGAGATGGAGAAGGCCGGCGTGACTTATAAAGCGGTAACCTATCCCGGCGTCCAGCACAGCTTCACTAATCCAGATGCAGATAAATATGGTCAAGAGTTCAAACTGCCGATGGCCTATAACGCTGCAGCAGACAAGGCTTCGTGGGATGAGGGCATGGCATTTCTGGCCGATGCGTTCCATGGTGGAGATCTTCCTAAACAAAAATGAAAAAGCCAACGATCGCGTCGAAAAATTCAAGGCATTGTAGTTGTGCTGATTGGGATCCAGACGTTTTAAGTTCATCGGTAACGTTTAAAAGGAATCATCATGAACCAATACCAAATTGCCGTTATCGTTGGCAGCCTTCGTAAGGATTCATTCAACCGCAAGCTCGCTCACGCCATTGTAAAATTGGCGCCATCAGAGTTCGCATTCAAAGAATTGCAAATCGGCGACTTGCCACTTTACAACCAGGACGACGACGCGAACCAGGCCGAGCCCGTCAAGCAGCTAAAAGGCGAAATTGCGGCGGCGCAGGGCGTTCTGTTTGTTACACCCGAATACAATCGCTCTATCTCCGGAGTACTCAAGAACGCAATCGACCACGCCTCCCGTCCCTATGGCCAAAGCGCTTGGACGGGCAAACCCGCTGGCGTGTTGGGCGCTTCTCCCGGGCCCGCCGGCACGGCGATGGCACAACAACATTTACGTAACGTTCTCGCGACTCTGAACATGCCAACGCTTGGTCTGCCGGAAGCATTTATCCATGTAAAAGATGGATTATTTGACGAGGGCGGCGACATCGGTCCAGCCAGCAAGAAATTCCTCCAGAACTGGATGGACCACTATGTCGCGTGGGTGAAAAAACACGCTGTCTGATGCAGTTAAAAAGACAGATGCATTATCGCTAAAATCTCTCCATCTGCAATATCGTGACATGCCGCTATGCGCGCGAAATCTACGTCAAATTACCTGGCTGGCTACCCTATAGCACTGACAGAGCAAGTGCAACGACTTATCGAACAAGATCTACTGACCAACATGTTGCTGCAGAAGTATCCGCATGCACACACTGTGCGCTCTGATAAGGCGCTCTATGACTATGTGCTGGAAGTCAAAGACCTGTATCTGCGCAATGCCGGGCAGCTCAGCAAGGTAGCATTTAACGGCAAACTGCATGTCATTCAGCACGCACTCGGCACGCACACCAACATCTCGCGAGTACAGGGCACAAAACTTAGGGCCAAGCGTGAGATTCGCATAGCGGAATTGTTCAAGGAAATGCCGCTTGAATTTTTGCGCATGATCGTTGTTCACGAACTTGCACATATCAAGGAACGCGAGCACAACAAAGCCTTCTATCAACTATGCCGGCATATGGAGCCTGATTATCACCAGCTAGAATTTGACCTGCGGGCTTACCTCACCTATCTCGAAGCGACTGGCCGATCTCTTTGGTCGACCAGTGCAGTCTCGCCCTTGAATGCGTGAAAGGTCGCGAGTGCGCCACAGTGCCAAGTGGTTATGGAGGTGGATCAATTCTCCAGTGCGCATTTCACCATTTTGATCTGCACTATCCCTTCCGATAACTTACGAAGGACTTTATGTACAGCGTTGCGCACAGCAAATGAGCGGGTATTGCACCGGCCTGATGCTGCCCTTATCACGCAAAGCGTAAAACCCCTGGCCGATACGTTGACCCACTGCACGCCAGCTGCACGGCATCAAGCCCTACATCAATTTGTGGCCAAGAAAGAGCAATTCTGACACGACACAAAATGACGCATACCGAACAATAATGGCATTTATTCTTCACCCTCCCAACACACAAATCATGCGCGCATTCTCGAAGTCGAAACTCATGGCCCTCCGCCAGTGTCCCAAACGTTTGTAGCTGGAAGTTCATCGTCCGGACTTGCGCGAAGATTCGGCCGCAACCCAGGCAAGTTTTCAGGTCGGTTTTTAGGTTGGCGATATTGCCCAGCGCATTTATGACCCCGAGGGGCGTGGTGTCCTGATCAACTTGCAAAACGAAGGATTCAACCGTGCGTTTGAGCGTAGTGCGGAATAACTTCATTCAGCACAACCAATCTTTGAGGCAGGCTTCTCTTCTGCTGGCGCACTGGCCTTCGCCGATGTAATGCTGCCGGAACAAAAGGATGGCAAGCAGGTCTGGCGCATGATCGAAGTAAAATCCTCTACCAGCGTGAAAGACTATCACCGCGATGACGTGACAGTGCAGGCGTTTGTGGCTCAGTCAGCGGGCGTTCCACTGGAGGCCATTGCCTTGGCGCATATTGATAGCTCATGGATCTATCCAGGAAATGAGGATTACCAAGGGCTGCTAAAAGAAAATGATCTCACAGCCGAGGCGTTCTCTCGAACCGATGAAGTCAAAGGCTGGATTGCCCAAGCGCAAAGTATCGCCGCCGAGCCTTCAGAGCCTGCTATTGGAACTGGCGACCATTGCGGCACGCCCTTTGAATGCGGTTTTTACGACTATTGCAGTCGCGACGAGCCAAAGCCGGAACACCCAATCAATTGGCTGCCCCGCTTTTCCTCGACAAAGGAAAAAGAGCTCACCATAAAAGGTGTCTACGATCTAAAGGATGTACCAGACAACTTGCTCAACGACAAACAACAGCGGGTCAAAGATTACACCCTCGCCAATGAAGTGTTCTCGACGCTGCTGGTGCCGCAGCAGATTTGGCTGCGCATGATCTTCCCGCCTATTTTCTCGACTTTGAAACCATCCAGTTCGCCGTACCTATCTGGAAAGGTACCCGTTTGATGACCAGCAGAAACATTGCGAATCCGCTCGTCAGCACGTTGCTACGGGGCATGTGCCACATGGTGTGGCGAATGAGTAAATTTGCGTTTTTATCTTGACGGCTCTAAAGCAGTAACGGAAAAATAATCGAACATGGAGGTCGGCGATATGCGACACATTACGTTGTTGGTTCCAATATTTTCAAGCTGGTAAAAACGGATGTCAAATGCGATACATCTTGAAAGCTTTGGACGCTGCATTACAGTCCAAGGCATCCAAAGAGTCATCTGCGCCAAGCACAACGGCATTCACTTCATACAGCCACATCGGACGTTGCCTCAAGTCAGCTGCTTACTCGGTAAATAGTACAGGAACGCCAGCTATTGCAACCTTCAGGGCTAAAACCTCTCATGTGGCATTAAATAACGCCACAGCCTGGGCTGTAATTTAGCCATCGATATTCGCCCGATTCGGATTCGTTTCATGGCCAGCACCTGTAGCCCGACACTTTTACACATATGTGCGATTTGGCCGGGTTGCACCCCTTTGAGGGCAAAGCGCAGCCGTGTTTCGTTTTGCCAGCTGACCTTGATCGGGGGCAGTACTCGACCATTAAAATTGAGTCCGTGGTTGAGTTGCTTGAGCCCATCCGGGGGTAATTCACCAGCGATCTCCACAATATATTCTTGCTCAATCGTGGCCGCATCATCGATCAGCTTGCGCACCACTCGAAAATCTTGGGTGAATACTAACAAGCCGCTAGCATTTTTCTCTAACGGTGTGCCTTGCTTCAGTCGAGCAAAGTGTTGCTTGGTGATGTGAATACCTGATGGGTCGTCAGCCGCCCGCGTATCGGCGCAAATTAGTTGCTGCGTAGCGTTGGCATCCATGCCTGCGACAAACGATTGATTAAACAACATGGTCACTGGCGCAACCGGAATGAGACTAGCTTCAGGGTGGAGCTCAATTTTCTCCTGCTGCGATACCATGAACTGCGGTTTGTCCACCCCTTGTCCATCGACCATCACCCAACCACCTGCAATATAAAGTTCGGCGTCCCGGCGTGAACACGAGATTAATTCAACAAGGCGTTTTGAGAGACGAACGAGGTCTGCCATGACAAGTGCACACTGAAAAAAGGAATACCATTGTAAATGCTCAAGTCTAGCTATCACATGTAAAATACGAACATGGATGCAAATAAAAAATCAGAAAAAACTCCCAGTTTGGACGGTATCACCCTGGAAACTATTATTACAAAACTATCTGAAAACATGGGTTGGGAAGCTATGGGCACCGCTGTGCCAGTGCGGTGTTTCACTCACGATCCCAGCATAAAATCCAGCTTGAAATTTTTACGCAGAACGCCGTGGGCTCGCAAGAAGGTGGAACAGTTGTATTTACAACAAGTTCAAGCTGTTGTTTAAATATTATTCTGCACGCTTAACGGACAATTTTCGACACGAAGTGGGGTTGAACTGTTTGTAAGTAAGTTGAACTGTTTGTAAGTAGATGATCAAGATTTAGATGCCGCCGTAAACCAATACGGCTAAGTGAAATTAGCCATCATTATATTGTTGAGCGGGCAGACTGGCAGATAAGTTCACACATATCCTAACCAAATCAATAACAATCAGTGCGGCTCTTGTACGCTGACAATGCGAATCTTGCGCTCGGATGGGGGATAGTCCACGCCAGCAGCGCGAATTTTATCGATTATCGCCCGGTTGATCTCCGCTCCCACCGAGCCGTAATCAGTTGCCTTAACCCAAGGTTTGACAGCGATACCGATGGATGCGTCGGTAAGGTTCCTCACCCCAATGAATGCCGCAGGCTGTCCCAACACACGTGAATTAGCCTTAACCACTTCGGCGATTGCCGTGAGAGCTCGCTCAAGATCATCGGCTCGGGCGATGGCTACACTTAAATCCAGTTGCCGGATATGACCATAGTTGTGCAGGATCTCTCCGACAATTTTGCGGTTGGGCACTATAACCATTGAGCAATCCCCTTGGCGCAGCTTGGTGGAAAAAAGGTCGATTTCCTCGACTTGACCCTCGACGCCAACTATAGCGACATACTCTCCCACTCGAAACGGTTGGGTAAAGATAATCGTGAGTCCCGCCGCGAGATTGCCCAACACCCCTTGCATCGCGAGAGCAACTCCAGCCCCCGCCACACCCAATCCAGCGATCAGAGGCAGCAATTCAATGCCAAGATTTTGCAGCGCCATGATCAGGAAAAGACCTACCACCATCAGACGTACAAGACGCACCAGAAGTAATTGCACCGGTGGTTCGAGTTGAAGCTTACCAAGCCAGCGATTGAAGACTGCACCGACCCAGCGCCCTGCATAAAAGCCTACTACCAAAATGAGGATAGCAACAACGACCTTCGGTCCAAACTTGATGCCTAAGTCGATAAGTGTATTTTGCGCTTGTTCGATGACAGCGAGTTGATTCCGCATGGTTATTCCCGTTGGTTTAATTACATGGTTTTAGTAACCTGTGAATTACTAGGCTGTCTATGGGGTATCCCATGAGACAGTTTTGGATCTATAGAAGCACCACTTTTTTAAACGCCTATTTGAGACATTGATTACTGTGGTATCTGGTTGATCACCTTCATTAGTTGTGGCAGACCGGCCGAGCTTTTCGCTGTCAGTTTCTTCCCCTCTATTTTCTCTTGGCTCCAGTCCACCGCCTCTCCCGCACCCAATGATACCAAGGAGGCAATTGCAAATACCAGTACGCCGCGTTTTGTACCATTGTGTATGCCCTGCTCATCCAAAAAACGGCGAACATACCAAGCAACAATGAAAAACACGATAGTGGAGATTATCAGATTCCATATGGAAGGCAGCGAGAACATAATTTATTTTTAGGTTAGAACGTTATAGCGGCCGCACCGATAAAGATACAAAAGATTCAAACGGATAACCGGAGTCAATTCACAAATCGATTCACTGGCAAGGATAAATGCGCCACGGACAAGCATGTGTTACATGTCAGCTGCCGAGAGGTATATAGAGCTCGCCTATCGTCACCCGCCATCATTAAACCATAGCTAGAACTCTTCAACGGGCGGATCAGCGGCCTGATCAGGCAAACCCGCTCGCCTCAGCGACAGAGCCGGAGATAACTCTGGCTCTCCTATTTCAAATCTATAACCACCCTACTCCATAGCGTGCTTTGAATCACCGGACGCTCATCCAGGTCATTGCAAAAATGATAGACAAAAAACGGACCTACTTGTTAAGCGTGTTTATAAACACGTGTTTGACTTGATAGCTATCCACTCATCTGCTCGACGTTGCGCCTCTTCAATTGCGGATGGCGTCAAGTACGATTCCGCAATCTCTAGCCCATCTTTTGCATTCTCGTCCCCATCTACGCCAGCAATGCGGAACCATTTATATGCTTCAATAAAATCCTGTTTAACATCGTTGTCTGGTGAATATATGGATCCTAAATTCAATTTAGCCACCTTGAATTGTGCCGCCACATCTCCCTGTTCTGCTGCTTTACTCAACCAAAACATAGCTTGCTGGTAGTCCCGGGGGACACCTTCGCCATTTGCGTACATAAATCCCAAAGTATATTGTGCCTCCGCATCTCCTTGCTCTGCGGCTATTTGGAACCAAGTTGCGGCCTTCTGGTAGTCCTGTGTAACACCTCGGCCTTGCTCATACATAAGTCCTAAATTATTTTGTGCTAGTACGTGCCCTTGTTCTGCGGCCTTGGTCCACCAAGACACAGCCTGTTGCTCATCTTTTGTAATACCTTGCCCCCCCTCGCACATGAGTCCTAGATAGAATTGCGCCTCAGCGTGTCCTTGCTCTGCAATTTTCTTAAATAATTCTGCCGCTCTGGTGTAATCCTTCTTAGCGACAAACTTCATTCCCTCTTCAAAGTTTTCAGCTAAATCTGGATGTATTAGCGCTACCATATTACGCCTATCACTATTAACAGCTGCATAATTCTTCTCCTCTACAGTAGCGTACAAATTTTTAAAAACAAACACTTATCTTGTTTTAAACTGTATTATCCACCCGCACGCAGCTGCATGACGCTGCCCCATTCTTACTAAATTTACCTATCTTGCCGAACCTTCGCTTGCCCTCGCCTCACGTCGTTTAGTGTCCGATTATTAATCGGCTAACGCACCTTTATCATTATAAAACACAAAGTGTTCGAATTAGTCATGTCATCAGCTCAGTATTTTCCAATCCAGGAATTAAGTCTGAACAAAGAAATTTTAATCTGAGTTACTGAGCTTTATTCTGATTCGATCTAATTGATAGGTGCTTTTGCATTTTACCTTGTTGATTCTATTTCTTGAGTTTGGAACCGTTGCGAACTACCAAGTCAGTCGAATATTCAATTTGTATAATGCACCAATAATATTTCTGCAAAAACGTGTTCATTATCAGACAGCATGTTTAACGTGTCGATCCAGCATACGGTGAAAATTATCGGAGCGAAATTCATCTACAAGTTTTTGTGGCCGGGGCCGCAGGTGTACAGTAGCGTTTGACCAACGGTACGACGGCCAAACGATCGGCATGGGTTGATGTGCTCATAGTGCTCGTGGTCTGGCCTCCAGATTTTGAGAACTCAATCTGGGTACAGGTACTAAAAAATTGCTCGATATGCTCAATCGTACAAAGCCTGATTTTATTTAGGCTGATCACCATTTTTTCGATGATCAACCAACTTCTTCAATTCGACCTCAGTTTGGTTGCCTCAAGCTCATTCCTCTGTAAGAAAATATAGCTCTACGTTCAGGCTCATATCAATTTGAAAAAAGCTGTAGTTTGACCTTTTGTGTGTATTGGGGTAATCTGCTCGGCCTTTAGGAGAGATGGCCGAGTGGTCGAAGGTACTCCCCTGCTAAGGGAGCGTAGGGTTTATAGCCTTACCGAGGGTTCGAATCCCTCTCTCTCCGCCATGGCAATAATTTTAAAAAACAGTTTTGCGCCCGTAGCTCAGATGGATAGAGTACTTGGCTACGAACCAAGGGGTCGGGCGTTCGAATCGCTCCGGGCGCACCAGTAAATCAAGGAGCTAGGCCAAAAGCCTAGCTCCTTGATCTTTTCCTGTAATCAAAAACGTACCACTTTTTAGCAGATTTTCGGTCAAACAAAACAGTAGGCCTGCGATCTACCATTGGGCGAGATGCTCCCTGGACAGGTGCGCATACTTCTGCACCATTTCCGGTGTTGATCATCCGCCCAACTGCTTGCAATACATGCAGCGGGGTGCCTTCTTGAATATGCCAGCTTGCCCAAGTACCTGAGATCATACCAGCGGAAAATCTCGATGCCCGTCCGCTTTAATGCCTTGTACCATGCCTTGGTGCTCACCTGATTTACGGCTTTGCCGTTAAAAGTAAACACATGAGCCTGATGCTTGCCGATCTGTTTGTGCAGCACAGAAATCGCTGCGCTGGACAGGGAACGGGAATCGCTTTTCTGGCCTTGGCTTGTCGGAGTTTTGCGCACTAAATCCACCTGCGATCATTGCAGGCCAGTGACATTAGAACGCCGCAAACCCGTTTCGAGACTGAAGCGCACCATGTCAGCAAGATGCAAGGGCAATTCGGCAATCAGCCTGTCAGCTTCATCCCGCCGCTAGCGCACTCGCTTGATCGGTTCCGACAACATACGCACCACCGGGACAAGCACCAACCATTCCCATTCATTGCAGGCTTTCCGAAGAATTGCCCGGACGACTTCCTGAATACGATTGACCGTAAAGTTTGCGGCCCCTTCGGCTTGCTAACGTGCGATGCTCTTGCAAACCTGCTCATATCTTTTCCTTTCATTAAGTGTTGTGGGACAACACTCCGAAAGATAACTGTATGGGCTAACGCAAAGCCAATTTTCAACTGACACAGAACACCCCGAAAAACCACCGCTCGTTTCAACAGTAAAATTAATGCAGCACATTGATATTTGTCTACTGAAAATAGCATGTTTACATACTAATAGCGTGCTATATGTAGCATATTGACATACTAATAGCGTGTTATATTGCGCTACTTATTTAAATTTACACAATAGCGATAACCAATGAAACGATTGCCACTTTCTGTATTTACTGGGCTGCTGACTCTTGAACAGCGTGGACGGATTCATTTGAAAATGACGTTGCTGCTCATGGGCGGGGCGACTACACAGAAGCGGTCAAGTGGTATCGACTTGCAGCAGCGCAGGAAAATGCGTACGCGCAATCCAATCATTACAACGGTCAAGGTATTGCGAAGTACTATCTGCGCAATAAAAACACCTTGAAGGCACTAACTGACCGTTCGTCTCTACCGCTCTCCTTTGCGCAACAGCGGCTTTGGTTTCTGGATCAATTCGAACACGGCAGCGCGAACTACAACATCCCGTGCGCCTATCGCATTCGTGGTTCTCTGAACATCGGGGCTTTGCGCCATGCTCTTAACGAGGTCGTTCGCCGCCATGAAAGCCTGCGGACGACCTTTGCCATGCAGGGCGATGTACCTGTACAAGTAATTGTTCCTGACTTGAAACTTGCGATCCCCTTGCTCGAAGCAAATGATGAATCAATGCTGCAACCTGATCATGGCTGCAGCCAACCCAACCTTCGACCTGCAACAAGGGCCACTTCTCAACGCCCAGATCATCCGTCTAGCCCCTGAAGATCACGCCCTGCTCATTAATCAACACCCCATCATCTCCGATGGGTGGTCTATAGATATCTTTGTGCGAGAACTGAATCAGTTCTACGCCGCTTTCACCAAGGGTGAACCTTCGCCGCTTGCCGAACCCAGCTTGCAATACGCCGATTACGCCGTCTGGCAGCGTCAGTGGGGTGAAGCGCTGGTAAAGCAGCTTGACTACTGGAAACAAAAATTGGTCGCGACGCCCTTGTTGGAATTACCTACCGACCGCCACCGGCCACCTGTGCAGCGCTATCGGGGCGGAATCTTGAACTGGCATGTCGCCGCACCAATCACTACAAGGCTGAAACAATTGGCACAACAGGAACATGCAACCCTGTTCATGCTATTGATGGCGGCATTCCAAACCTTGATCTACCGTTACAGCGGCCAGGAAGATTTTACCGTAGGCAGTCCCGTCGCTGGCCGCAATCACTCCGAACTGGAGAAGATGATCGGCCTTTTCGTCAACACCATTGTGTTCCGCGCCGATTTAAGTGGTTCACCCACCTTTCTCCAGCTGCTGGCCCGTGTGCAAGAAACCTCTTTAGCAGCATTCAACCATCAAGATGTACCCTTCGAAAAACTGGTCGAAGAACTGCTGTCGACTCGAGACATGAGCCGCAACCCACTTTTCCAAGTGATGTTCACATTGCAGAACACACCCGCGTCGCAACTTGCCTTGAATGGCGCCGAGGTAGAACCAATTGAAATTCCCATAGAAACAGGGAAATTCGACCTCTCGCTGGCGGTCACGGAATCCAATCAGGGACTGGAGTGCACCTTCAACTACAACACCGATCTCTTTGATAAAACCACCATTGAACGAATGGCAGGACACTTGCAAAATCTGCTGCAGGAAGTGGTCGCCAATCCGCAACGGTCAGTCGCTGAATTACCCCTGATGACTGAAGATGAGAAGCAACAAATTCTGAAGCATGGGAATAACACTAACGTCGACTACCAAATCGACGCCACCATTCAGCAGCTAATCGAACAACAGGTTGATAAAACTCCAGATGCGATTGCTCTGGTCTTCAACGAGCATAAACTTACTTACTGTGAGTTGAACAAGCGGGCCAATCAATTGGCTTACTACCTGCGCAGCAAGGGCGTCGGGCCCGACGTGTTGGTGGGTATCTGCCTGGAGCGGTCGCTGGAATTGGTGATCGGCTTACTCGGTATCCTAAAGGCGGGCGGCGCCTACGTGCCGCTGGATCCGGGCTATCCGCAGGAACGTCTAGCCTTCATGATCGAGGATGCGCAAGCTCCGGTGCTACTCACGCAGCAGGGATTGCTCGGAAAATTGCTGTCATTCGACGGGGTTATCACTTGTTTGGATCAGGAACAGCAGACGATCGCGGCACAACCGCATACCAATCTACCCGCCCATGCCACGGTCGAAAACCTTGCCTACGTCATTTACACCTCGGGATCCACCGGCACGCCAAAGGGCGTGGCGATCGAACATAGAAGCGTCGTGACGTTCCTGCGCTGGACCGCAGAGGTGTTCTCGGACAAGGAACTGGCCGGGACTCTGTTCTCGACATCGGTCTGTTTCGATCTATCGGTCTTCGAGCTGTTCGCCCCCCTGAACCAGGGCGGGACGGTCATCGTGGCTGAAAATGCGCTTCAATTGCCTACGCTACCTGGCGCGCAGCAAATCACGTTGATTAACACCGTGCCCTCGGCGATAACCGAGCTGTTGCGGATGTGCGCGGTGCCGGCGACGGTACGGACGATCAATCTTGCCGGCGAGCCGTTGCCCAGATCACTCGCGCGAGATATCTACGAATTGCAGCATGTCGATAAGCTCTTCAATCTTTACGGCCCTACTGAGGACACGACCTATTCGACCTTCGCCCTTATCGCTCGAGGCGATGATGGTGCGCCGACCATCGGACGGCCAATTGCCAACAGCCAGACATATATCCTGGATAGGCATGGCGAACCGGTGCCTGAGGGAGTTCATGGGGAGCTTTATGTTGCGGGCGCGGGGCTGGCGCGCGGCTATTTAAACCGACCGGAGTTGACCTCAGAGAAATTTCTGCCTGATCCGTTCTCGGCGGTACCGGGCTCGCGAATGTATCGCACGGGAGATCTGGCCCGCTACCTGCCCAATGGAAACATTGAGTATCTGGGCCGCATCGACTTCCAGGTCAAACTTCGCGGCTTCCGCATCGAACTGGGCGAAATTGAATCCGTGCTGAGGCTACATCCTTTGGTGAAGAATGCAGTGGCCATCGTCCGTGAAGACACACCGGGTGACCAACGCCTTGCCACCTACGTCGTCCCCTCGAACAATGCAGTTAACACTTGTGAGTTGAAGAGCATGCTCAAGGCTAAATTGCCCGAATACATGGTGCCGGCCGACATTATCCTCATGCAAGAACTGCCGTTGACAATTAATGGAAAAATAGATCGAAAAGCCCTGCCTGCGCCTAGCGCCACATTGACGGATAGTGCCAGACTTAAATCGCGCAGCACACTGGAACTTCATCTAATTAAGATATGGGAAGATTTACTGAAACGCAAACCAATTGGCATCCAAGATAATTTTTTTGATCTTGGCGGGCACTCGCTGCTGGCTGCACAGCTATTCAACCTGATCGAGATACATTTCGGCCAAAAGTTGCCGCTAGATACTCTCTGGTTTGACGGCGCCACCATTGAGGTACTGGCACGTATCTTGACACAAGAACAGAAAACCGTTCTGTGGCCCGAACTGGTACAGATCAAGACAGGTGGTGGTTTGACGCCGCTGTTTTGCATTCACACCTTGGGCGGCCACCTCTTTCATTATTATGAAATGGCTCGTGTTCTGCCACCACAGTTACCGGTCTATGGGCTCCAGGCGCGTGGCGTTTACTGCAATCAGGTCGCCACGGGACAATATCCCCGACATCGCCAGCGATTGTATTAAGGCCATGCGCCAGCTCCAAGTTCACGGGCCCTACCGCATCGCTGGATTTTCAAGCGGTGGCATTGTTGCCTTTGAGATGGCGCAACAACTGCGTGCCGCTGGCGAAGAGGTCTCTTGCCTTGCGTTGCTGGACAGTTTCGCACCGGGTGTGAGGCTTAAGAGAAATTTTTGGAAAGGGCTTTATAAAATCCTTACTTTTCAAGACTTGCGGGGGTATCAAGAGCGGATTTACTATCTTTTTTTGCATACGCTCGGACTTCGCCGCTTGCGTAAGATGAAAACGATTGGAGAGACTCACCGCTGGGCACACTGGAGTTACAAGCATTCGCCTTATCCTGGCCGGATAGATTTATTTCTTGCAGCAGAATCAGAAAAACATGCCACTGACCCATTGCTGGGGTGGAGCAAAGTGGCAAAGGGCGACCTGGTAGTTCACTCTCTGCCAGGCACTCATGGCTTGATGGTCACCCCCCCTTGCGTTGACGTGCTGGCCGAAAAACTACAAGATATTCTAGACAGGACTTCCCATCATAAAAAATAATTCACTGGAAAAAAGCTGCTGTGCCACCTCAACTCCAGGCAGGCGAATTGCACATTTGGAAAATAGAACTCGATTACGACAATGGCCATTGGCAGCCGCTTATGGCCCTGCTCTCAGACGACGAACAGATCAAGGCTGATCGTTACCGGTTTGATAAACTTCGGCTCCGATATATTGCCGGTCGCGCCGCTCTGCGCAAACTGCTCGGCGGCTACATGGGCCGTGAGCCAGAAGCACTAATCTTCGACTACAACGATTACGGCAAACCTTCCTTGCAGAACATTGATAACGGGTTGTGCTTCAATGTTTCACACAGTGGAGAGACCATGCTAGCGGCTTTCGTGCTGAACAGCGAAGTTGGCATTGACATCGAAGCAATCCAACAAAATATCGACTACGTGGATATCTGCCAGCGCTGGTTCTCGGTGCAAGAGAACAACGCACTCCAGGATCTGCCGGAAGAGCAGCGCATTGCCGCATTTTTCCGTGCCTGGACACGCAAAGAGGCCTATATCAAGGCACGGGGAATAGGGCTTTCTTATTCATTGAATCGCTTCAGCGTATCCTTGGATGAAAGCAGCTCTGCGCTCCTTGAGCATCACGATTGCCCGCAAGAAATAAAATCATGGCAAATATACAATATCGAAGTATCGAGTGCCTATTCCGCCGCTGTCGCCATAGAAGCTGCGAGGTGGGACATCCGTCATTATAATTTTGAGCATCTTAGGAAAAGAGCCTGATAAGATGTCTCATCGTAGACTGGTATTACAGTTCATTCGCCACACATTGATGACCACACAGGTTTTAATACTGTCAGTTCAAGCATATTAACTCTGCGATCAGGCTGCCATTGTCGGAATGAAGCACTGTCCGATTCGACGCTACATTTCTCCTTCCGCAGTCTGTTCGAACAAATCAGAGAATTGTCCATCCATAAAGTGCAATTCTTCATTCCCGTAAAAACCGACATATAGATATTAATCATCAATATTGATGGCCGATTTTTGATTGGTGTTGGTTTCGATCCAATCGGCACGCACGTGAATCACGACACTTTGTTCCTCGTAGCGGGTGTAACCCCTGATCTGCTTTATCAGGCTGTCGTCGAGGAGGAAATCGGCTGCGAGCAGTAAAGCGCCTTCGCGGCTGACCAGATCACGGCTCAGTACCATGCCCGGCTTGAGAGAATTTGGACCTAACGCCCACTCCTTCTGCGCTTTATCGACGATTTCACTGTCATTCAGGCTGGCAAAGGCATCGAGCACCTGCGGATCGTAGCGTTTGCCCCGTGACTGCTGGAGGAAAGCGAGCGCCTCTACTGAAGTCAGACGTTTGGCACTGAAGCTTCCGATCTGCAAGCCGTCATAGTCGTTGGCAACGGCGAGGATGCGAGCACCCAGCGGAATATCCGTTGCGCTCAGACCATCGGGATAACCTTGGCCGTCGTAGCGCTCATGATGCGAGCGCAACAAGCGGGCGGCGCTGCGCAGGCTGTCGAGCGCCATTAGGGCTAACTCTCCCTTGATCGGGTGTTTCTTAAACAGAATGAACTCTTCTGTGTTCATTTGGCTTACCGACTTTGCGAGCAGGGCGTCGGGCATGCCAATCTTGCCGATGTCGTGGAGGAGACCGGCGAGCATCACGTCCTGCGTCGCAGTCCGATCCAGCCCTATTTTGACGGCGATGCGTCGGGCCAGGTCGGCGACACGACGCGAATGTCCCGAACGGGGTCCCTCAGTCACCTCAATCAGATTCGAGAAAACCTTGATCGAGGTCAGAAAACTGGTCTTCAGTTTCTCGTTGGCAGCAGCAAGCGCATCATGGGTCAAGCGCAGTTCAGCGGTGCGCTCTTCGACGCGAGCTTCGAGGCTGGCATTCAGCTCGCGCAGCTCCTCGTTCTGCCGTTGGGTCAAGGCCTCGAGACGTCGCTTGTCACGCTCCAGCTGCTTGTGTTCGAGCGCATGGCGCACGATCAGGCGCACATCCTGGTCGTCCCAAGGCTTGGAGATGTAGCGAAAAATCTGACCCTGGTTGATGGCCTCAATGGTCGAGGTGATATCGGCATGGCCTGTGAGCAGAATGCGTGAGGTGTCCGGCCAACGGCTACTTACCACCTCAAGAAAACGAGCTCCATCCATTTCCGGCATGCGCATATCGGAAATCACTAGGTCGACCTGCTCGCTCTCCAAAAGCTTTATTCCCGCATCACCGCTGATGGCTGTCAGTACACGGTAACCATCGTGGCGGAATAACCGGCGCAGGGCGGAAAGAATGTTCTGCTCGTCGTCGACGCACAACAGGGTCGCGCTCGCTCTGCTCGCGGCAGGCGGCAGCAAGATGCTTGTATCGCTCACGGTGTTTCCTCTTGGGTCGATTCATGGCTCTGCCGCTGCGGTAGAATGACACGAAAAGTCGTGCCTGTGCCCACCTTGCTTTCCACCTCTATGCTGCCGCCATGCTTTGTTACGATCCCGTAGGAGAGAGAGAGGCCTAAGCCAGTGCCCTTGCCGATTGGCTTGGTGGTGAAGAAAGGGTCGAAGATGCGCTTCAGATTTTCCGGCACGATACCGCTGCCAGTGTCAGCGACCTCAATCCAGACGTGTAGATCGTCGCAGCCGCTGCGCAATGTGATGATGCCGCGCTCCGCATCGGCGATTGCATGGGCGGCATTAACCAGGAGATTGAGGAACACCTGGTTGATCTCCGATGGCAGGCACTCGATCTCGGGTAATATGCCATATTCCTTGACCACTTTGGCTTTGTATTTAATCTCGTTGTTGACTACGTTGAGGGTCGAGTTTAGTCCTTGGTGCAGGTTGACCCACTTCCACTCCTGGCTGCTATTGACGTGAGAAAAATCTTTCAGATCCTGGACGATCTTACTTACGCGCGAGATACCTTCCTTAGACTCTGCCATAAGCAGCGGAATATCCATACGCAGAAAATCCAAATTAAGTTCCGCCTTGAGTCTCTGTAGTTCGGCGTGGGCCGCTGCGTCGATCATCAGCACATTCTCTGTACTGGCATAAGCGTCGAGAATTAAAAACAAGTCGTTCAGATAGGTCTCCAGCGCCCCAATATTGGAATGCACATAGCCAATCGGGTTATTGATCTCATGTGCGACGCCGGCAGCTAGCTGGCCAATCGAGGCCATTTTCTCGTTTTGCAGCAGATGCTCCTGCACCACGTTAAGACGGGCATTGAGTTCACTCAGCTGCATGTTGCGCCGCAACAAAACTGCTTCGGCCCGTTCTCGATTCCGCACGTCCGCTGCCAACCGAAGGTTCGCCTGCTCAAGTTCAGCGGTACGGCTTTGAACCAACTGCTCCAGGTCTCGGTGTGCATGATTCAGCTCCTCTTCAAAAAATTTTTGCTTGGTGATATCCCTAAACGTCGTAAGAGCGCCAACGATTTGCTTTTGTTCGTTTATCAGAGGGGCTGCGGTGCAACTCAACCAGAGACCATGCTCACCCAAAGAAGGATGGAATATATCGACATTGTAAGCGCCATCGGATAGCGGAAAACAGCGCGGATTGCTGTAATGTGACTCAACGATCTCAGCCTCGCTGACACCCTTCACCACCAGATCAGACAGCACCAGCCGCCGCTCTGTGTAGAAGGCACGCCAGTGATTGTTCGTGCCGACCATCTCGGCCGCACTGATGCCAGTGATCATCTCGCAGGCCTTATTCCAGTGCGTCACAACACAATTGGCGTCGATAACGAACTTCGGCATCGGATTAGCATTGACGATCTGGGCCAATACCTGCTGCGCATGCAGCTGCGCCACTTCGGCGCGCTTACTGTCGGTGATACCCGTAACGAGCACCGCCAGTTCCCCTGAGTGTTCGGTGTTGGCGGCACTGCGCTCAACCCCGATCTCGGTGTCACTCTTGGGAGTAATAGAATATTCTGAATGGGCATCCATCGCTTCGCCACGCTGGTGCGCCAGTTCGCGCGAGTCAGAGTGGGCGAGTTCCCAGTAATCCATGCTTAACAATTCATCATGCGTAAAATTGGTGAATTCGGTTACTGGATTTGCATGGATCAGCTTACTGCCACGATGCGGTATTACGGCAACGGTCTCGGACAACCCGCGGGACACTTGCTGGCTGCATTGCAGTTCCTCCTCCGTCTTTACTTGCGCAGTAATGTCAGTGCAGATCGCAACGTACTTATGGGGTTGCCCATTTTCACCCAACAAAGGCACGATTGTGGTCGATACCCAGTAAAATTCACCATTCTTGCGTCGGTTACGGATATTGCTTTGCCATACCTTTCCGGCACCGATAGTGAGCCACATGCCCTCGAAAAAATCCTTGAGATGGTAACCAGAATTGAGCATGCGGTGATCACGGCCGATGAGTTCCTCACGGGAAAAGCCACTGATCTTGGAAAACAATTCATTAGCATCGAGGATGGACCCGGCGGCATCGGTGACGCTGATGATGGCATGCTGGTCAAAGACAAACTTGTAATTCTCCAGTTCACGCTGCTGACTACTCGGCACAACGGCATCCAACCTATCCGGCTCTGTTTCCATGCTGTCGCCATCCCTTTCTGCTTTAGCTTAGCATCCACTCCGTCTCATCGCGCTGAGCATCTACCTCGCCCAACAGACGCTTGAATTCAACCCAGCCGATGCCTAACCTGTTCCAGGCGACGTCGGATAAGCACGGTACCAGATCTTCATTGCCCCCCGGAAATTCCAGCACATGCGCCATGACGTCGGCCAGATGTACCAGATCGACAAGGGAATTTGCGGGCATATCCATCGGGTTGTGATGGTTGGCGATCGCCACCGCTATCTCGGCGGGAAATTTCCAGCGCACAGCGAGTGCCGCACCGATCTGAGCATGGTCGAAACCCAAAACTGCTTGCTCTGCTTCAATGGGGTAGCAATCGTGCTCGGCACGGTATGCCATCACGCTACGATACTTCTCTGGAAAACGTGCCGCAAGGATAAGCCGGCCTACATCATGAAGCAGGCCAGCGGTGAAGGAATTTTCCATATTGGTACCAAGCTCGCGGGCCAACGCACGCGCGCAAAGTGCCGTCCCGGCGCTGTGCAGCCAGAAGGCACGTTGATCGTAGCCCGCCACTACCAAAGTCTGAAAGTGGGTCACTACGGCGGCTCCGGTGATCAGGGTGCGGGCAGCGCGTAACCCTAACACTGTCAAGGCATCCGGTATCGTTGCTACCTGTCTCTGCAGGCCGTAAAAAGAAGAATTGGCGACACGCAATAATTTAGCCGCCAGGGCCGGATCCCGCGCGATCCTGAAGGCAACTTGCCCAACATCCACTTCAGGGCGCTGCAGGTAGTCCATTAGATCCAGTACCACTTCAGGCAAGGCCGGCAGTCGATCTAGATCGGCCACCGCCATTTGCAGTGTGATCTCGCTCATTTGAATTTCTCCAGCCGGTAGTCAAGCACTGCGCGTCGCAGGGCCTGCATGGTTACATGCGAACCGGCTCGCCTGAACAAATGTTCTACCCGCTCGCTTAGCACTTCACGTTGCTCATTAAGCTCCGCAGCAGAACGCTCGCTCGACACCAGCACAACTATCTCGCTCACTCCACAACGACGCAAACTATCGATATGGGCAGTGTCGATTACCGTACCGAGCGGCAGCAGTATGTTGCTGCCGCTCATCACTTCTTCGCCCAGCACCATGCCGGGTAAAGTCTGCTCGAGCGGAATTATTTGGATCATTACTGGCTTGGTCAGACAACAAGCGGCAGGAGCACGAGCAGAGCACCGCGCGAGCGTGAGTGCTCACCCATGCTACTGCCGCGCAAACGATAGCGGATACCATTAATATCAATATCCGTTTCTGCCATCATGGACGAACCCAACGCCGCGAGGAGCGGCGCCGGTAGCGAGGCGTACATATCCCGCCCCAGAAGCAGCTTACCATCGCCGCAGATCACATCGGCAGCGGTGTTAGCCAAGACGACAATGAACTCATCGTCGATACCGATGATCGGCCAGGGTAGTTGCTGCAGCACTTCTTGCACGATGTTGAGCAAAGACTCGTCGCGCATCACCTGCAGATCCTTGTTCGCCAACATCTTCTGCAGCTGCTCGTTGACCACTGTCATTTGGCTGTTGGCCAACGCCAACCCTGTATGCAAACGACGGTTCTCGTCGGCCATTTCCTTATGACGGAAAGCTTCCTCGATGTTGGCACGAAGGATGTCGTCATCCCAGGGTTTGGACAGGAATTTGTAGATCGCCCCCTCATTGATCGCATCCGTCACCGCCTGTAGATCGGTGTAGCCGGAAAGTACCAAACGTACTGTATCTGGGTGTAGCGTTTTGACCCGGCGCAGAAATTCGACCCCGCTCATGCCGGGCATGAGCTGGTCGGAAATGATCACGTCGACTCGATGGCTGGCGAGCATTTCCAGCCCCTGCTCTGCGCTCATGGCAGTAAGAATATCGTAACCGTCGCGGCGCAACAGCCGCTTCAACGCAGAAAGAATATTTGCTTCGTCGTCGACCAAGAGCAGTGTCCGACTCGGCTTCAGGCCAGCCATCATCCGGCTGTCCAGCGATCGACCCTCGCGCAACAAAGCGGTCGCTTCCTCGACCGGCAGTGGACGGCTAAAATAATAGCCCTGAATCTCGTCGCAATGGTTGGCGATCAGAAGACCCAGCTGCCCCTCGGTCTCGACTCCCTCGGCCACCACATTAAGCTTCAGGTTATGCGCCAGAGTGATGATGGCGCGAGTTATCGAAACGTCATTCGGGTCGGCGATGATGTCCTGAACAAAGGCCTTATCCACCTTCAAACTGTCGATGGGAAAGCGCTTAAGATAGGCTAGGCTGGAATAACCGGTACCGAAATCGTCCACCGTAATCTTCACGCCGATCTCCTTGATCCGTTCCAGAACACCGATGACACCATCGACATCTTGCATCAACTGACTCTCGGTCAGCTCCAGCTCCAAGTGAATGGGCGCCAGCCCGCTCGTCGCTAGCGCCTGTCGCACCGTCTCGCACAGATCGGCAACATGAATCTGTCTCTCGGAGACATTAACCGCCATGCTCGGGGTACCCAATCCCTCATCGTGCCAACATCGCAACTGTGCGCAGGCAGTGGTTAGCACCCATTCGCCGACAGGAACGATCAAACCGGTTTCCTCCAACAACGGAATGAACTCGTCGGGTCCCACCAGCCCACGCACAGAATGCTGCCAACGCAACAACGCCTCAAAGCCTGTAATTTTTCCGGTGGTGCAACTCACTTTGGGCTGGTAATAGAGCAGGAATTCGCCATTGCTCAGCGCGTAGCGCAGGTCTGTTTCCAGCCGCATCTTGTCTTGCGCGTTCCGGTTCATCTCCATCGTAAAAAACTGATAAGTGTTGCGCCCCTGATTCTTGGCCCGATACATCGCTGTGTGGGCGTTGTGAATCAGAGACGCACTATCGTCGGCATCATCCGGGAACAAGGTAATGCCAACACTAGCCCAGACGAACAGCTCCTTGCCGTCAATCAGGTACGGCCCAGCGCAACTATCGATCACTTTACGCGCTACCATCGTCGCGTCCTCGCTACGGGCAATCTCCGGCAGGATGATGCAGAACTCATCCACGCCCAGACATCCAACTGTGCCAGTGTCATCCAAACATGCCGTGAGGCGGCGTGCAACTTCCTGCAGCAGACCGTCGCCGATACTGTGCCCTAGCGTGTCAATGACCATCTTGAAATTATCTAGACTGACTGACAATACCGCCAATAGCCACTTGTTGCGCCGTGCCGCCATCACCCCTTGATCCAGGCGGTCGTGAATCAGGGTGCGGTTGGGCAGTCCGGTGACAACGTCGTAGTAAGCCAGATAATTTAGCTGCTGCTCTTTTTTGATGTGATCAATCGCGAACGCGATGTCGCCAGTCAATTCGGTTAACAGCTTCATTTCTTCCTCATGGAAGAATTCGCTCTCGCTGGCGTATAGCGCGAACACGCCTACTACTTTATCCGAAACAATGAGCGGCAAAACAGCCATCGAGCGAACTTCTGATTCGGTGTATTTCTTATTGAACAAAACCCTGGAGTCGTTTTTCGAATCGTTGGACACGACGGACTTTTTCTCCCTTATCGTCAGCGCGAGCATGGTATTGGATGCAGTCTCACTGGATGATAATACGTCTTTGATAGCGGTCAGGAGAGCCTCGTCCTTGCCCGCAGAGGCAATAGGAACAATTTTCATTGTGCTCCGATCCACGAGGGCTATCATGGCCATGCGGAACCCGCCTACCTCGACCGCTATCCGGCAAGCCTCCCTGAATAGCTCGTCGCGTTCACGCACGCGCATGATGAGTGTGTTAATACCGCTAAGCATGGCATATACGCGGTTGAGATATATGATACTGGCTTGCGCTTTCTTGCGTTCAGTGATGTCTTCGCCGATGCTGGCCGTTCCGATCACGTCGCCGGCTCCCGACCGTAACACCGAATTGTTCCAGCGAATGAACCGACGCTCGCCGGAACGTGTGAGGATCTCGTTCTCGTGATGCCTTTCTTCGGACTGGTTGGCGAGGAGCGCCGCGAAAAAAGAATTTTTTAAATCGTTAATTTCTGGTGGTATGAAAAGCTCAAACCAGTTTTGCCCAATAACCTCCCCGAGTTGCCAATCGGTCAGGTGCAGTAAATACTCGTTGCAGTACGTAATCCTACCTTCGCAATCGAGCATCACTGAAACCAGCTCTACATTTCCCAGTAGGTCGCAAAAGCGACGCTCGCTTTCGCGCAGTTCCTGCGCGACCTTTTTTCGCTCCGTTATGTTCAAGTGCATAACCACGACGCCATTCGGATGATCATCAGCCAAGGGAGTTACCATCAACAGGAACCAGCACTGTTCTGTCGACGAATGACAGGAATATTCAAGCGAAAAGCTTTTAACTCCGCCACCCAGCACCGATCGAATCCCTGCGGCGGCCTGGTGCGCCTCAGATGCGCCCTCTCCCCGTGCGCTATCGCAAATCTCTAAGTAATTAACGCCGACCCCATGCCCTTGGCCCTGGATCGCATTCGTGCTGGCAAATCGCCGCCATGCCTCGTTCACCGATACGATGAGTCCTTGGGTATCAAGCAAAGCGATATGCGCGGGCAATGCGTTGAGAATGGCGGCCTCGCTGTGGCGCATGTGATCCTGGGCGCGCCGCAGCAAGAATGGCCGGCCATCATGACCCGCCACCGTATCCACCTGGCCTGCCGTTAGTTCCTCCAAGCGTTGCTCGGTGTGACGTAGAGTCTCAATTAACGCAGAAATTTTCTCACTCGAGTCTTCCAGAGATGGCGGGTCTTTGGGGTTCATGGCGCGACGACTTCCAGATTCAAAGCACGCAATACGATCTGGGTGTGATTGAGTGAACCTACGATTATTTGGACGGGGGACGGCGCCAGTTTGATCAGAGTCGGGGTCAGGAATACACCGTCTATCAGTGCACGCTTCGGTTCCCGAAACACATCTACGATTTCAATCTCGTGCCGATTCGTAAGGTGCGCCCGACAAAGTGCGGTAAGGTTGGCAATCGCCTGCGCGGAGTTCGGCGCATCACCTGCGACATACAGCCGGAATTTGAACATGGTTTGTGGGCTCATAGTAAGCTCATTTCCGATCGGGCTTTGTTGCATCTGCCCCACGCAACTCTTCCATGCGAGTGAGGCCTTGCGATATCTCCCCCTTGCGGCTTTCCGTAGTACGTACCAACAATTCTTTTTCGACTTGCTTTGCCAAGAGTTCCGTCTGCAGCGATTTCACTCGCACCTCGAGCTCGGCCTCTTCGGCATCGAGCCTGACGCGCTTAAGCTTCATAGCGACTTCGTTGACCTCGTTCGCGACCCGGTCGGCGCGTTCCTTTTGCCAGCGCAACGCACCCATCAAAACCTCACCGCCTGCAGTATAGGTGTCGGTCAGTGTCACACCCGAATCGCTGAGGATCAGCTCGCGCACTTGGTTCGAATGCGCCGTGCCACGGGACTTGATGATGGACAAGCCCCGGTTGCGCTCCCCGGCCTGAAGTAAATAGTTGAGGTGGATCCAGGTGTCCGCGATCTTCGATATCTGTAAGGACGAATTGCCTTCCGACTGACTGGACATCTCGTCAAGCAAGCTAGTGCAGACCAGGGTCGTGCCGTTAGCCTTAGACCAGTCAATTAACCGTTCTGCCACACTGCGCGCGGTCAATGCATTGCCGGATTTGGACCATGTGGAGACTGGATCGATCACCAGACAACGAGCTTTGTGCTCCTTAGCAAGCGTCTTGATGCGCGCAAGAAATGTTTCTGCACTACCGGTGATGGTGCGAGCTGAGATCATGCGCAGACTCCCGCTTTTTACGTAACGACCAAGCTGGATACCTACCGAAGCCAGGTTACGAATCACCTCGGCCCCGTCGGAATCAAAACTCACGAACAGCGTGCGCTCGCCGCGCTGACAGGCTGCATCCGCGAACGCACCACTCAAAGTGGTTTTGGCCGTGCCTGAGAATCCCGTGATCAGCACACTGGCGCCGCGGTAATAGCCGCCGCCCAACATAGTATCGAGCCGCTCCACTCCGCTGGAAATGCGCTCGTTGGTTATCTTGGCGTCTACACGGCTCGGCGTATGCGCGACGGCGACCTCCAGTCCATTTTTGCCGATCACAAACGGTAATTCATCTTCATCGAAGCTGGAGCCACGATACTTCTGAACGCGCATGTTGCGTTGCGACACGCCTAAAATCACGCTGTGATTGAGGATCACGGTGCAATCCACCAAGAAGTGTATGAAGCTGAAAGGCGGTTCGCTCCTGGTGCTTATATATTCCCCACCAGCCTTAAGGGTAATGATGCCTGTCAGTTCACGCGCCAATAACCACTCATGCAATCTACAGACCTCCCGCCTTCTCGCCGCCTCATCAGGAAGCAGTGCCAATATGACATCCATGGCATCGAACACAATACGCCGCGTCCTTGTTTCATTGGACTTAGCCTCCAGCACCGCGAGCATCCCTCTGAGATCGAAATCCCCCGACTGGACCATGTCGGGCATTGGGTTGATATCCATGAAAAATAGTTTTTTCCGCTGCAACTCCGCGAGTTTCCACCCAAAGCTTTCGGCATTGGCCACGATGCGCTTTGAGTTTTCCTCAAAAGCGACAAAAATACCCGATTCTTTGCACTCTTCCGCGCCATACACCAAAAATTGCAGCGAAAGTACGGTCTTGCCGGAACCTGGCCCACCTACCAGCAACGTCGTGCGGCCGTGTGGCAAACCTCCGCCAGTGATTTCATCAAAACCGGCGATGCCAGTCGGTGCTTTGCTTGCCACCTTTAAAATGGGAGATCGGACAGATTTCATCTTTACTCCTGTAGGAAGAATAATGAACTCGGCCACCGCGATGGCGGTTGATAATAAGCATCTGATGCTTTGGTTGCAATTCGCTCGACCATTTGTTGCGGATGCCCAACATGAAAGAACGAGACCTGACGTTTACCAGGCATTGCCTTGGAGGGGTAGGCTAATAACCTTAGACCAAGACTCGAATCCGATAGACACAAGAGTTGGGTACCTCCAGCGTCGTAGTCGAGAACGAAAGCGCGGGAATTGCTAGCAGACATATATAGTCTCCTGTCGAAACATGGAATGGTTCCGAATACAGATCACGCAGAAAAAATCGCGTGAAAGCACGGAAAAAACGGGTTAGGTCATTAGATCAGGAGAATGATGATGACCCACAACTTCTTAAAGTATATCACCTTGTTTGCTATAGATGAATACGCGATAACACGCATAAATTACCCATCTAATCGAGCAGCTTCCAATAGAAAATTTCTGTATTATTCGGTTAATACTAAATGAACTTAGCTGATTCTCGTCCTCTCCCTGTTCAGTTTTGAATTCGCCTCAGGTAACTTCACATCTGAAGCAGATCGACTTCCCTGACCCATTAAATTGATTACCAGTCTGCAAAGCAGCTACCATCAATAGCCCTGTTGCAATTGCTATACAGGCCGCATTATCGTCTTGATTCTGGAAATCAACGATTTGATAGTTTGCTTGACCAGTTGATAAGCTGGCCATTGATCCAGGTAAGAGTGAATCAGATTGAGGTGAAACATCACTTTGTTATATAGCCCAGCAAACCAACGAACTTGCATGAGTGCCGGTCGAGTCAAGTTGAAAATACGGGAAAATAGCGCCATACCAAGCAGCTTGGCCACCACAAAAATTGCGGTACCCAAAAGCCAATGCCCAGATGCAATAGCATGCAATCCAATGAATTTGGCCGGAATTAATATTAAGCTGGGTAGTAAAAAAACAAACATAGCCCAGCGGGGTGGCAGTGCCGCGATATGACGTTCTATCGCATGGATCAAGGATAGCGTTCCAAGCCGAGCCATCAGCCGTTCCGTTTGATCCCAGATAAACTCTTCAATCAAGAAGAACATGGCAACAAGCCAAGTGAGCGGAACGAGGATGAAGCGTTTCATTTTGGAGGGATTTTTATAGGGACGATTTGTTGTCTATAGTAGCCTAGCCAAACTGCAACGGTTAAGATTTGTAGCTTAGCCACCCAGACAATAATCGTCTCGCTCGTTACCTAGTATTCAATAATAGTCATATCCTTAAAATATTCCGAGGTTATGCTCACAGTATCCATGAGCCTGGACCATCCGATTCATCTATCCGACAATAGAAAATCGCCATGCTAAAAGCTATCGAAAATGGTGCGAAGCCGCGCTCTAGAGCGAGCGCTTTGTGTTGATGGCAGCGATTGGGGCGAGCGATGCCGACTTGATTGAGACTAAATAGCTAACCAGCGCAAAATCATAAAGCTCAGGATAGTACTTAAAACCCATGCAAATTTCAGAATGCGTCGAAAGTAACTCTTTCAGTCCAGCCCGTTAATCCGTAAATGATGTGTTTTCATTGTGTTGCCGGCATTAATACTTATAGCATTACTACTGAATCAGCAAACGAAAAAATATCAAGGACGTAATGGGCAGTTCGGGCATTTTGATCGTTCAATTTTTTTGCTAAAACAGCATTCCAGCGACTGCGCCAGATAGCTTGTGGATCGACGGCAAGCTATAAAGGGTATGCCTTGAACTTGCGCCACGTTACGAAAATGGCGCATCACGTTATGGCCCAAAAAATCCGTGAATAATATCAAAAGTTCTGTATTCCTTGGCAAGCCATGTTGTTTGCGCTGATGTGATACATGCCGTCCAGTGATATGACGGGTAATGTTTATGTTCCAATCAGAAAGTAATTCAGGAATATTTCCCAAGCGATCCGCACCTATTAAAATTGCATTCATAACAATCACCTAAATAATTATCGGTATACAACGGGCTGCATTTGCTGCTTCTTAACCAAGGCGAAATGTCATGGTTAATATGAAAACTAAATTTAATCTTTACGAAGCAAGCAGTCCGTGAAATCGTAATATACACTTAAATATAACGATAATTCAAGCCGTTTCCGTAATAATACTGAACGACTCAGCTGCTCATTGATAATATGATTTGTAATCAATTAATTACGTCCTATCGTCGGACGTCTGTCCGTTCCGTTAAAATCGACTAATGGATTTTATTTGGGATAAGCCTTAATTTATTTTGCAGTGACATAACATGTCGTTATCGTGTTGTTGCAGACTGGTCTAGAACGGAAATTCGCTCTTTCGGTACCATTCAAAATTCCATAATGAACGCATATAGCACTCTTTTGAATCATTTTTTCTGCATACCGGAAAAACACAAAATAGAACTTATTCCTCCTCATTGAATTGGGTAAATTACAAGGTAAAAATAACCTGTTACCATGATGTGCACAGTCAAAACGGCTAGTTCCGATATACTTTAATTACGAAATGGAATGGACATTAAGAATGGAGCCAAAAGAAAGTTCGATTGAATTACATGGTTCAGTATGGATGACGGTGGGAGGTGAAAATTTTGGTGGTCCGGGCCGCATTGGCTTGCTCTCTAAAATCGCCGAATGCGGCTCCATTTCCCAAGCAGCCAAGTCCATCAAGATGAGTTACAAGGCCGCTTGGGATGCCATTGACAACATGAACAATTTGTCAGGCGAACCATTGGTGGAACGGGTAACGGGGGGCAAGGGCGGCGGCGGTACCCGATTGACTCGGCGCGGCGAGCAATTAGTAGAGAGCTTCAGAATCATAGAACGGGAACATCGTGAATTTGTTGATCGACTCAGTCGGCAGGCTGAGGGAGTCGCGAGCGATTTTTTATTGATTAAACGAATGAACATGAAAACCAGTGCCCGCAACCAGTTTCTAGGCAAAGTCTCAGCAATCAAACGCGGGGCCGCCAACGACGAAATCGAACTGAAAATAGTCGGAGGGGAAAAAATTGTCGCTATCATTACTCACGAGAGCACAGAGGGACTTGGGTTGTGTCTCGGCGCAGAAATGTTCGCCCTCATCAAGTCATCATCGGTAATTGTCGTGATAGATGATAAAAGCACTAATTTTTCCGCCCGCAATCGTTTACGCGGCACCATTTCTCGCGTGAACTCCGGGGCAGTCAATACGGAAGTGATCATTGATTTGGCTGGCGGAGGCTCGATTGCTGCCATCATCACAAACGGAAGCGCTAGTTCGCTCGGACTCGTTGTTGGGGCGAAAGCCATGGGAATTTTTAAAGCATCCAGTGTGATTTTGGGTATTACAGCATAAGCTGGTGTAACGAGGGCACTTGATTGAACTTATGAAAGCTGCAAAATATCAATATACTTTTGTGTTGTTAACACTGAAAGATCCGTATTCGAGTCGTTCCTGAAATTGTTCTGAATTATTCTGACTAGAAAAAAACAACGTTGACCAAACTTATGCGATCCAAGCGTCCTGCGGAGTAAGGCCACAAGCCCGCCGATCTGTGCGATAGAGCATAGAAGTGCCAATGGTTATATATTAATATATACTGCGCTTTGTATCACCTGTTATCAATTGTTTTTTCTAACTTAGGAGAATAAATATGAAAACCAGTGCCCGTAACCAGTTTCAAGGCAAGGTAACGAATGTCAAACAAGGTTCTGTCAACGACGAGGTTGAGCTGGAAGTGGCTGGAGGGAAAATCGTCGCTATAGTCACTCATGAGAGCGCAGATGGACTTGGATTACAAGTTGGGGCAAAGGCATTCGCACTCATTAAATCCTCATCAATCATTATTGCGACTGACAATAAGGGAGCAAAGTTTTCTGCCCGTAATTCTCTGAATGGTACCATTTCACAAGTGAAATCCGGTGCAGTCAATTCTGAAGTGATAATCGGGCTTGAAGGTGGCGCTTCTGTTGCGGCTATTGTCACTAACGAAAGTTGCAAGTCACTCGGACTCGCTGTTGGTATGCCAGCTACCGCAATCTTCAAAGCATCAAGCGTGATCATCGGGACTCAAACGTAACTTTCGAGTTATTCCAAACTAAATATGTCGTTAAATTAGGGTGAATTCAAAATTCAAACGTCGCCTGCTTTTGTAGTCGAGCAGGCGGTGTTTCGTTTATGCCGATAAACTGGTCGTTTTTTGACACATTAAATATACCACTTTCCTTCTCCTGTCCAAGGCATGGCATCTTGCAGATACAACGCTTGAGCCTTGAAATTTTAGTGCGCTTTGATTCTCGTCTCTGTAAACACTACTAATAACACGATCCAATTTCTATTTTCATTATCAATTCGGTCTAAATAGTTTCAAACGGCATGTTTTATGCATGAATCCAGGAAGAAGAAGCAAATCCTTCTCGCTTGCCATCCATTATGTTCATGCAATTATCAGGCAACCTTAGCGAGATTATGATTTTTTGCCATGCGTTATTTAGTGTGCTACATTTCGCTCATGCCATCCCAAAATAAAATTGGAAACTTTAGGGCATCACTGTCACTTTGCTTAAACAGTGGCGGATGGATTTCCCCGCGAAGACTCGAATTACTCGCCGCGATTGGTCGAACAAATTCAATTAGCAATGGCGCAAAAGCGGTCGGCATGACTTACAGAGGGGCTTGGGTAGCAGTTGAAGAAATGAACAGTCTAGCTGGAGTACCTCTGGTCAAGTCATGGCAAGGAGGACACGGAGGAGGCGGAGCCGAACTAACTGAAATAGGGAAGCAACTAGTAGTTGAATTGAGTCGCCTCAGTGCATTACAAACACAGTTATTTCAGTCAGTTGCAGTATTGGATGAATTCGATTAATAACAAACGCTGGATAATTTTCATAACTGCCAAGGTAATTTAAATGAGAACAAGTGCGCGTAATACGTTGAAAGGGATTATTGAAACAGTTATTGATGGAGTAGTTAATTCAGAGGTCACACTTAGGTTAGAAAGTGGTACTGCTGTATACGCTATTGTAACAATCGAAAGTGCACGGTTACTCGGCCTTGTGCCAGGAAAAGTTGCCTATGCGCTAATCAAATCATCGTGGGTGATATTGGCACTGGCGGACGA
Source organism: Candidatus Nitrotoga arctica (assembly GCF_918378365.1). Taxonomy (NCBI): domain Bacteria; kingdom Pseudomonadati; phylum Pseudomonadota; class Betaproteobacteria; order Nitrosomonadales; family Gallionellaceae; genus Candidatus Nitrotoga; species Candidatus Nitrotoga arctica. Next base: position 2,482,765 of record NZ_OU912926.1, read on the forward strand.
AAAGATCACAACCTCGGCACGTAATCGACTGTGTGGGGTGGTCAGCCGAATCGAAAAGGGTGCTGTAAACACTGAAGTGGCAATTGATCTTGGCAATGACAATAGTCTGGTTTCAATCATCACCAATGAATCGCAAAATTTCCTCAAATTCTCGATTGGTAGTCCAGCTTGTGCATTAATCAAGGCTTCTCACGTTCTTATTGCCGTTAATGAATAACTGTAACCAATAAGTAGTAATACCGCAGTTAATGCGGTTTTTTTTAATTAGCGCTGTATATATTTTTATATTTCGAATTTAGATAGTTTACTCAGGGGAGATCATGATCAAAACTTTTTATTGCCCACTAGGCAAAATGATAAATAAGGCAGTCAGTTTCAAGAAAGTTACAAAATTAATAGAATTTCGCGATTCAGATCTTTTTAAAATTAAAATGTCAGAATCAAGTCTAAGAGCCGGTATTTTGGCGAGTAGTTTGTTAGTGGCATCCCCCTATTCCGCAGCACTGGAAAATACACAGTTAAAACCGCAAATAGGAGAATTGGGTCAGGAAATACCCGCAATGGAGCAATCGCAAGTAATCGCCCAAGCGGATACTTCCTTGCAAGTACAAAAAACAACTAAAACTGAAACATCAGAAGTTAAGACCCCGGCTAAGGCTCCGGCTCAGACGCCTAGTTATTATGTTCAATACCGTAGCTCTGGGTTAGCCCTTCAAACTGAACCCCCTCGCTATGTCAAGCAAGCTAATAAAACATGGCTTAAAGATATTGACGGTTGGCAAGATGTTAATTGGTTGGACCTGGGTGTAGAAGCTCGACTTCGTTATGAATCTCGTGAAAATGACTTTCGCCGAAGAACAGATACAGTGGATGAACCCATCTCATTACGGACACGCCTTTATGCTGCTGTAAAAAACAAATTTGACCCATTACGCGCTACCTTTGAATTCCAAGATTCTAGACGTTTTAACCAGGGATACCCGTATACCAATTTGGAGGTCAATAAAACAGAATTTATTCAAGGTTATGGAGAATTATATTTTAAGGATGCACTGGGTGTGGATGATCTGGGTAACGATAGGCCGCTCAGTCTGCGAGCGGGACGTATGGCTTTTGAATTAACAGACAAACGCTTGGTTGCACGAAATGAATATCGTAATACCACGAATAATTTCCAAGGTTACCGTGCAGTTTTAGGCCAAAAAAATAGCGACTGGCAAGGAACTGTCTTTGCCTTTAATCCAATAGTTCGTTTTATGGAGCAAGCGGACAAAGCCAATGAAGGTCAGTGGTTCTACGGGGCTATGTTTGATGTGCGCAAATGGTCAAACATAGCCACGCTGCAACCTTATTACTACTTGCTGCAACAAAATGGCAGTAAGGTAAAATATGCTTCGACGGGCGCACTTGCCATCGCAGCCGACAAAACCAATCGTGAAATTAACACCGGGGGCTTGCGTGCCTATGGGATAGTAAGCAATACCGGTATCGATTGGGACTTGAACTATGTCAAACAATGGGGTACCGATAACGGGCAGAATCACGATGCCTATGGTTATAACGCGGAAGCAGGTTATACCTTCAACCATGCTTGGAAACCCCGTGTCATGGCCAATTTAGGCTATGCCAGCGGCGATAAAAATCCAAATGACAATAAAAGTCAACGTTTTGAGCGTTTATTCGGCTTTGCCAGACCGTGGTCCCATACTGATTATATCCAGATGGAAAATATCCATGCCACTAAGATTCGCGGAGAGTTCAACCCTACCGCTACCTTAAAACTTGATTTTGGCTATAGCTGGTACAAACTAGCCAGTGCCACCGATCGCTGGGCTGGGGGAAACAACTTGCGCGACACAACGGGAAAAAGCGGCAAGGATATAGGCAATGAATTTGACATGCGTGCGCAATTTCCAATCAATAAGTACTTAGGGATGGTCATCGGCTATTCCTACTTCATGGCGGGGGATTTTGCCATTGCGACATCCCAGAAAGCGACGCCTGGAAGGGGTGAAAACTCCCACCTAGTATGGATAGACGCTACTGTAGTCGCATTTTAATTCCAACCAATAAAAAGGAGTTTTACCATGATTAAAGTTTTTCACACTCTTGCTATCGCAGTAGCATTCGCGATTGGATCCAGCATCGCAATGGCAGAAAACATCACGATCGTCGTCGCTTCCAGTGTTAAATTTGCTATGACCGATATCGTGAATAAATTTAATGCCGAACACCGCAATGATGAAGTAAAGACTATTTATGGCGCATCAGGAAAATTTGCTGCACAAATCCAGAATGGCGCGCCTTTTGATATATTTTTCGCGGCGGACACTAATTTTCCGCAGATGCTGAAGAAAGAAGGGCTAACGAGCACTGATCCAGTAGTTTATGCGGTTGGCCGACTGGTAATTTGGTCTTCAACGACGGATGCCACTAAGCTGACCCTGCAAAAACTTTCTGAATCGACCATTCGTAAACTGGCCATCGCCAACCCCGAACTGGCACCCTACGGTATGCGTGCCAAGGAAGCGATGAAATCAGCCGGAGTGTGGGAAAAAATCAAGGACAAGCTCGTCTTTGGCGAAAATGTTGAACATACCGCACAGATGGTAAGTACCGGGGCAGCCGATGCCGGGCTTATTCCCCTTTCGCTGGCGCTTAATCCTGCAATGGTTAAACAAGGTGGCTATAGCTTAATTGATGACGGTCTTCATGAACCGTTGGCACAATCCTTCGTTATCACGAAGCGAGCCAAAGACAGCTCACTTGCACGGCGATTTGCGGCTTACTTCCAGACGCCCGAAGCGCGCAAAATCATGGAAAGCTATGGCTTTGTGGTGCCTAAAAAATAACAGGTTGAAAAATGGATGTTGGAGTACTGATGTTGGAGTACTTAAGACAAAGCTTGAGTTTGAGTGCAGAGGATTGGACGGCAATCTGGCTTACGCTACGGCTTTGTCTATATACGACCCTAATTTTGATGGTGATTGCCACGCCGATTGCGTGGTGGTTAACTAGCGGATGCTCTGCCAGTCGAACCGCCGTGCAGGCGGTGGTTGCCTTGCCGCTGGTGTTACCGCCCACCGTGCTGGGATTTTATCTCTTGATCACGCTGGGCCCGCGCGGTTTTATCGGCGGAACGTTAGAGAACATGGGACTCCATCATCTTGCCTTTACTTTTGAGGGCATATTGATCGGCTCAGTGTTGTATTCCATGCCCTTTGCCGTACAACCCTTGCAGCAAGCCTTCACTAATCTGGGGCGACGCCCGATTGAGGAGGCTGCCTCACTCGGCGCAGGTCCGATAGATTGTTTCTTTAGCGTCATTTTACCGATGACTAAAAGTGGCTTCATCGTTGCCCTGACCCTCACTTTCGCTCACACCATGGGCGAGTTCGGGGTCGTCCTGATGGTGGGCGGCAATATTCCGGGCGTGACCCACGTATTATCAACCACCATCTATGGCTATACTGAAGGGATGCAGTATGCCGCTGCGGGAAGACTGAGTCTGATGCTATTGATCCTCGCGTTTATCGTACTGTTTGTGGTGTACCGGTTTAATCGAGGTTTTGAGATGGTAAAACCATGACCGTGTCAGTACGTGCCCGGATTACCCGTTCAAATTTTGTTTTTGATGTCGATGTTGATTGGCCCGCGGAGGGTGTCACCGTTCTGTTCGGACGTTCCGGCTCGGGTAAGACGACATTGCTGCGACTGATTGCCGGTCTGGAGCGCCCGAGCGACGCGCGCGTGAGCTTTCGCCATGAAGTTTGGCTGAATGGACGCAGCTGGGTACCCCTCCATCGGCGTCGGATCGCCATGGTTTTTCAAGAAGCCAGTTTATTACCCCATCTATCTGTACGTGAAAATCTCCTCTACGGTTACAAGCGCACCCCGATTGCGGAGCGTAAACTCCATCTGGATGAAGTGGTTCGTATGTTGGGCATCGAAAACCTGATTGGACGTAATATTAATAAACTTTCCGGTGGGGAGCGTCAGCGTGTTGCCTTGGGGCGTGCGCTGTTGACCAGTCCGCGCCTGCTCTTGATGGATGAGCCCCTTTCGGCGCTCGATACTCAAACCAAGCGGGAGATTCTTCCCTATTTCGAGCGCTTGGTCGAAGAAGCGGATGTGCCGATTGTCTATGTTACCCATGCGCCCGCCGAAGTAGAGCGTCTTGCAGACCGAGTGGTGTTTTTGCGGGATGGACGCATCGACCGCGTTGAAACGCTCAAACACACCTTATCTCGGTCGGATTCCCCGCTGTTTCACGATGACGGCGTGGTGTCGGTCATCAAAGGTCAGCTGGGGCAGAAAGAGCATGGGTTAACGTCTTTTTATGTTGGCCAAGATTGTTTTTGGTTGAGCACCCCTATTTATTCAGATAGCGTTGGCAAGTCGCAACGTTTGCGTATTCTTGCCAAGGATATAGGAATCGCGCTCACTAAACCGGAGAACACGAGTCTGTTGAACGTATTGCCCGTGACCGTGCAGCGTATAGACCCCGCTCGTGAGGGGCACGTGCTGCTGGGTTTACGGTTAAGTGAAGGGCAAAATCTGTTCGCTGAAATCACTGCATGGTCACGTGATCGACTCGACTTACGCAAAGGACTTGTCGTGTATGCCATGATCAAGACGGTTGCGTTGGCGGAGTAAAGATAAATCAGATGTGTTGAAACTTAGACGGACAGAATGTCTATTCTGCGCGGAGGAGTTTTGCGTTTATTTTTGAGTAACCCATATGCTACTGGCCTACATTACACCACGCCTGTTAAGCGATATTTAGTTGGACTCAAAAAATAAAATTGGAACTGCCGAAAGTAAAAGTGACAATATAAATATCGGTATCACGCGCAAGTCGCCGACAAGGATATCAAGCTTGCTGTCGGTGAAAAATATGCCGAGTGTTGCGTATTCCAAATGTAATGAGCCAGCCTCGACCCCGAGACGGTCGAGCGCGGCTGCGCGCAGTTCAGCAATGAGAGAGCAGGTCTTGGTTCTCGTTTCCATCATACGCCCCTCACGCGCTCGCTGGACGATGGGCAAAATGTAGTTTGGTATTGCCGTACTCGCCAGCCAGGTCATCGCGTTCGGCATTGATTAGCCCGGCCTCATCCAGACATTTGCAGAACTGTTCGACGTGGCATAGCTGGTGGCTGTTGGTTAGCATCCCCTTGTCCAGATCGCGCATGCCACCCGGGACGGTTTCGCAAGCTTCGAGGCAGAACCAGTGGGCGCAACACAGTTCACCTCCCGGTAACAGACGGGAGGCGATAGCGGCCAGCGAATTGGCAGTGAATTTGCGCACAGAATAGAGGTTGTGAAAGCGTACCGCGTAATCGAATAACTCTGCGGTCGGTGGATCGAGCGGTGTACCCGCTACGACGCGGCAGCGCCCGGCTAGTCCGCTTGTAGCGATAATTTCTTCGGTGTGCGCCAAAGCATCCGGCATAACGACTACGGTAACGCGTGCATTCGTAAACTGTTGGCAGAGCGCAGCGGCGAGCAAGCCGTTGTCTCCATCGAAGCAAAGCAAGTTACGCACGCGCGCGAGATCACGGCGTGTTACCAGGTAGGCAACAAGACGGCGCGCCTCCCCTAGAAATGGATGTAACGTCAAGGGTAAGGCCTTCGCAGGTGTCTTTGGTGTCCATCCCTCCGACATGAATCCGGTAAGATCAGACCAGCCGCAGGATGAATCGTACATATTATCGATCACTTTCGCCTGGCACCATGGACTTGTCGAGCACAAAACATCGCTCATTTCTTGCGCCAAGGCATAGGTGCCGTTCTGCCTGACTAGCAAGCCAGCGTCTTCAAGTGCCTGCAGAAAACCGCCGAGATGGCTGCCACGCAGCCTCAGCGAGGCAGCGATTGCAGATTTTTATGCTGGTCCGTGGTGCTCCAGCCAGTCGAACTGGCCACTCTTATAGCCTGCGCGCAGCACCTGGAAGACTTTAAACCCATCGCCGATGCGGCGAATGACAGCAACAGACGGTGGCGGTTCGAGGGTGTTGAGATCGACCTTGCCACTTGTCAGATTGATATCCATATCCATCTTCCTATTCGCATTCATCTTCATGTTCTATCTCCTAACGTTAATGATGTGAATCAAATCATTTTGCTATTTGCATGGTGCGTGGTCCGCCCGCGAGAATCTCAGTTGCCTGAGATTGTGTAATGGTGATTCCGAAAAGTTCGTGGTAAAAACGCCGCGTTTCGGCCACCAGATCGAGGTCTGCGAATAGCTTTAAATGAAACTGCTTGGCTGCCCACAGGATAGTGAGCGGTTGCTCAGCCGTACGGTTTCCCCATGTATGCGCGCCGCAGGGCGCCACCAGATGCTAATGGCGCGAATGCCGATCAACAGTCCATGTTCCAACTCGTGGCTGGTAACGAACAAGCTTATGTCTTCGATAACTGACGGCAGCCACGATATGCGAAGGGGATAGCTATATCTTCGACACGCAGGGCCATCATCTAAGTCGATGACCCTGATACCTCCTCGCATCTTGCCGGAATGATTATTCGACAATCCTGCGCACCTCGATCTCTTTCAGCCACTTGACATGGCGCGGACCGGTGCGGATATCTTTGGTAGAAATAAGTGCGATACGTCCTTCTTCTTTCGCTAAAGGTTGCCCGTCTTTTTCGAAGAACACCATCACTCCCTCTCCGACCGGGGAATTGAATATTTCATTCAATGAGAATATGACCTTATAGTCATCACTAGCGATGGCGATGATGGCCATCTTTTTGACATCATTGTGATGGTGCGAAACGACTACTGCCTTTTCTAGAATGTCACGGAGCAGAACGCCTTTCATTTTTACAGGCTTGCCTCCAAACTGACCGACAACCTGAGTTTCGCTGATTTGATGAGCGGGAAACTGCTTCAAGTCGTCTACGTTCAGGATGAGTTTGTGTTCCACAACGCCAGAAACGGAAATGCTCGTTGTCTCAAACTTGGATGGGTCGGTTACGATAGCGGCAGCAAAAGTGCTTCCGGCCAGGAGGACAGCGGCGAGGCAGAAACTGCTGCGGATGAAGTGAATCATGGGGTTTTCCTTTTAATTAAAATTGATAGCTGGCTTTGGCAAACCACATACGCCCAGGATTCGGAAACCCGTTGGCGAGCGAGTAATTCTTGTCTGCCAGGTTGTTGACGCCCACCTCAGCAAAGAGGCTTTTAGTAGGACGGTAGACTCCTTTCAGATTCATGGTGGTGAATCCCGCGAGCTCCATCGTGTTCGATACCCATCTACTACTGTTGTGTTCGACGAAGCCCACGAGGTCGATATAGCCATTCAGATGAGCAATCGCATTGGCAGTCAGCTTCTGCCGCGGCACATCAATTACTTTATTTGTCGGGTCACTGACATTTTTGAGGTCGGTATAAGTGTAGTTGCCACCTAATTCCATCCAGGAAAGAACCGGGCTGCGCAATCCAAGCTCAATTCCCGATGCGTGTACCCTGCCAATATTTTGCATCTGACATTTGGCGGTAGATATGCAACTGGAAGCGACAGTTCCGACGAATTGCGATTGAATCTTGTCGCTGATATCGCTGTAATAGATTGCCGCCTCAGCTTTGGCACCTTGCCATGGTCGGCCTTGGTAGCCGATCTCATAATTAATGGATTGTTCTGGTTGCAAATCCGGATTTTCAATGAAGGAGCCTAAGCGTTGGGAATAACGATCCTTGAGAGTAGGCAAACGCGTTTTTTGCGCTACCGTAGTGTAGAACCGAACCCTCTCCGACCAATCGTAGAACAACCCGGCCTGCGCATTATTGGCTGATTTGGCGCTGGGTAATGAATACGGATTGCCCAGGTTGAATACCGTATCAGGCCGAAGTTGATGGTGAGCGAGGCCAAGGGAAAGATTCAGCACGGAATTAATCTTGATATTGTCTTCCGCCGCATAGGAAACGAGCGTGTCCTTGTAAATGGTGGTAGTGCTTGCAAAGGCATCCAATTCCGTATGTTCATTGGTCTTGTAGTGCGTGACTAAGCGCACGGTATGTGCACGAAAGCGCACTGACTCCAGCTCAATCGAGCCGCCACTGGTACGGTCGTTGTATATACTGCGCCCGGTTGCGACACTTCCCAAACCAGAAGTCTTCAACGTAGAGTAGGTGCCGTCGGTATAGCTGTCGACCTCATTGTCAAATTTATCGTGATAAAGGCGAAATTTCACAGCTTCGGAGCTCCCCAGTGTGGTTTTTGAAATAAAATAAAGGCTTTCCTTATTCCAGTAGGGCCACTTCCAGTATCGAGCAGCGGCAGGGTCGGTAGACTCCGGTTGTCCCTTTTCACCATCCTGTTTGTAGTAACTGATCGTATATTCGTCACTGGCGTTTGGCGTCAGGCCGACCTTGAGAGAAAGCTTGTCATCCTTGCGGTAAGAGTTATTTCTTTTACCGCCATTTTCTGTGGCTGTTGGCCTAAAATCGGACGACAGCGGAAAGTAATCGCTCTCCAAATGCGATACGCCAGCCTGCAGATACCATTTTCCTTGGTTGGTACCCACATTGGCCTGCCCTAACCGCTCATTGCCAGAACCGAAGCCAACCGAGGCATCGCCCTCAAATGTGGCTTTTGGCTTACGGGAGATCAAATTAATAGCACCCCCGATGGCATTGGGGCCATACGCGACCGAACTGAACCCTTTAGCAAGCTGGATGGCGGCAAGATCAGCGGTGGTGAAGCGATTAAAATCTACATAACCGTCATACGGGACATAAACCGGAATACCGTCAATGAAAAGTGGAACTTGGCGCGAATCGAAACCTCGGACCGAGATCATTTTTTCATTGCGGGAGTTGTTCGACAACGTGACACCGGAGAGCAGATTTAGCGCGTCACCGACGTTGTCGCGGTTGAATTGCCGCATTTCTTTCTGAGTGACAACCGATGCAACCTGATCTTCGCCGATTTCGCCGACATGCAAGGGAGTTGCAGAAACAGTGATGGTGCCCAGTTCAAATGGCATTGCTTTAATGCTCGCTTGCTCGGCCCATCCCGGCGATGTGCCTCCAAGAGCCATGAGAACAACTGTAAGTAAGGGTTTTTTGAGGTTCCGATTAACCGGGGTCAATGCCCGCCTTTTTAATCCTGTCTTATGCATATTTTCCCTGAGTTAAAAGTTCTGAATAATTGATATGTAAAAAACACCACTTCCATATCGTTATATAATTTAAAATATAACGATATGGAAGTCAAGCACCACTTTGATTACCGTTTATGCCGAGGCAAGGCGAACTAACGTTGTACTAAAGAAAAAATCAGGAGGCGGTAGACATGACTAACATTAATAAAAGCAAACGAAACGACAACATTTTTACACAAAGTAAAAATTGTCAAAAGATACGTAGAGTTGACATGAAAGCAAGTATTCGCAAAACACCACGCAAAGAAACTGATCGAAATGCGAAAGAGTTTTCCCCGGATTTTGAAGGGTAACGCTGCACACAGCGGCGAAACGTATAAAGGGGTAGATGTTCCATAAATTGCGCGAACACCAATTTACTTAAGAACATGATGCAAAATCTCGGGGAGAAAATTGCAGTTCCCAAAAATTCACGTTCAAATGGGTGATACCCCTAAACATACTATTCCCCATTCAAAATCAATATATTATTTGTCTTGGCAAAATTGCCGTACACTTCTGCCAACCTGCGGTTCTATCCACACCAGTATCGGCAAGATTGCAGGTCGCTGGACAAATTCAGGGCAACAGCAGTGGGCAAAAGAAACACATAGACTTTCAGGTATTTCTTGACGATGCTATTACAGAAGAAGCAACGGAACGCGGGATTTACATTATTTTGGATAATCTATCAACCCATAAAGGGAATGCCGACTGGCTCGCCGCTCACCCCAACGGGACACTTCACTTTACGCCCGCGTCGGCGAATTGGCTCAATCAGATTAAAATATGATTTGGAATTTTGCAGCGTGAAGTATTGCGGGAAGCAAGTTTCAAGAGTATTGACAAGCTTGCGCAAGCCATTAAAGATTTCACGGCCGTATACAATATAAATGCATCGCCGTGCATTTGGCGCAAGCGTGAAGTTAATAGGACTCAACTCCACAATACTATCTTTAATTTATATAATTAATACTGGCTGTATGTTTGAAAGGGAATACGCCATGCGATCAGCAAACTTATCAGTAATTTCAACCGAGTTGCGTCAACGATTAAAAAGACTTTGGGCAGCATGCCTGCTCCCACTCTATAAGCACACTATTCTGGTGTTAAGCATTATCTTTTGTAGCGGTACGTTGCTGGCTTTGTGGTATCTATCTCACGCCACGACCACCCTGATGCAGTCCGCAGCACTGCAGGGCATTACTATGCATGCAGAATCTCTAATGGAGTTACGCAACTTATACACATCTGAAGTTGTGGATCGCTTGAGCGACCACAACATTGAAGTGACCCACGATTACCTGGATAAACCGGGCGCTATCCCGTTACCTGCCACCTTTAGTATGGAACTCGGCAGAAGGATTAGCTTGCTCGGTTCTGGCATGGTGGTGCGTTTATATAGCAATTACCCCTTTCCCTGGCGCAAGGACGGCGGTGCACATGATGATTTTGAACAGCAAGCTTTGGCAGCGTTGCAAGCGCATCCGCAACAGCCGTACTACCGTTTTGAAAATTTTCAGGGACGCGCATCGCTACGTTACGCGACGGCGGATGTCATGCACGCGGAATGTATAAGCTGCCACAATGCACGTCCAGACAGCCCTAAGCATGACTGGAAAGTCGGTGATGTGCGCGGTGTGCTAGAGATTATTCGGCCATTGGACAGTGTAGTGGCGCAAAGTCACGCTGATCTGCGCGACGTCTTTATTCTCTTTGGCGCGCTGCTGGCACTGGGGTTGGGGGCGCTCGCACTGGTAATCACACGCTTACGTCGTGTGTCAGTGGAATTAGAAGATCAAGTAGTGCAGCGTACCACCCAACTGGCTGCGGCCAACCAAGAGTTGGAGGCATTCAGCTATTCGGTGTCGCATGATTTGCGTGCGCCGCTACGCAGCATAGATGGCTTCAGCCGAGCCTTACTCGACGACTATAGTGCGCACCTGGACGAAACGGGTAAAGATTATTTGCAACGGGTACGCGCGGCTACCCAGCGCATGGGGCAGTTGATTGACGATATGCTTAAGCTATCGCGCGTCACACGTAGTGAAATGAGTTTTGAGACGGTGAACTTGAGCATGTTGGCACAGACGGTGGCCGACGAATTGCAACAAGCACAGCCCGAACGTCACGTGGAATTCGTTTGTACGCCAGGAATGACGGTACGGGGCGATGCCCACTTACTGAGAGTAGCGCTGGAGAATCTATTGGGCAATGCGTGGAAATTTACTTCTAAACGCGAACAAGCACATATCGAAATCGGTGTAACTCACCAAGTCGAAGCATCTGTGTACTTCGTTCGTGACAATGGAGCAGGATTTGACATGGCATACGTCGGCAAACTTTTTGCTGCATTTCAGCGGCTGCACGCCATGACCGAATTTCCCGGTACCGGGATTGGATTAGCTACGGTGCAGCGCATAATCCACCGCCACGGTGGTCGAGTATGGGCGGAAGGGGAACCTGATAAGGGTTCGACATTTTATTTCACTTTGCCATAAATAAGCGTGTGTTCCACTCACCATGAACTCTAATTAGGCAATTATCAACAAATAAGGAAACCGCATGGGTAATAAATTTATTTTGCTGGTCGAGGACAATCCCGATGACGAAGCGCTTACCCTGCGTGCGCTCAAGCAAAACCGTATCGACAACGGAGTAGTGGTGGCGCGCGATGGGGCAGAAGCACTCGATTATCTGTTTGGAAAAGGGAAATATGCGGAGCGTGACCTGAATGCAATGCCGGCGCTAATCTTGCTTGATTTAAAATTGCCTAAAGTGGATGGCCTTGAAGTATTGAAGCAATTGCGTGCAGACCCTCTAACCGCACTGTTACCGGTGGCTATTCTCACCTCCTCGAGCGAGGAGCATGATCTGATAGCGGGCTATAAACTCGGTCTTAATAGCTATATCCTTAAGCCAGTGGATTTTGACCAGTTTACTGAGGCGGTGCGCAACCTGGGGATATATTGGCTGGCAATCAACGAAACGCCTCCAAGAGGTAGACGCGCAAAATGAACAAGCCAACATTGCGTACGCTGATCATTGAGGACTCGGAAGATGATGCACTACTATTGACGCGATATTTACAGCAAACCCATGAACTCATTCATGTGCGAGTAGATAGCGCAGAAGGCTTGAGTCAGGCCCTGAAACAGGGTGAATGGGACTTGGTGCTTTCAGACCACTCTATGCCAGGCTTTGACTCATTCGCTGCGTTACAAATTGTGCAGCAAAGTGGACGTGATCTGCCGTTTATTATTGTTTCCGGTGCCATCGGTGAAGACTTGGCCGTGGCGGCGATCAAGGCAGGGGCGCATGACTACCTGCTAAAGAGCAATTTGAAGCGTCTGATTCCCGCTATCGAGCGCGAGTTACAGGCGGCGCAAGCGCGACGCACCCATTTTCAGTCCGAGCAGCGCTTCCGCGCGACGTTCGAACAAGCCGCGGTTGGCATCGCACATGTCGGGCTGGATGGGCGCTGGCTGCGCGTCAACCACAAACTGTGCGTCATCACTGGCTACTCTGAAGAAGAACTCCTGACACACGATCGTCCGAGCATCACTTATCCCGACGATATGCCGGACGAACTGAATAGTATGCAGCAGTTACTGGCTGGCGATGTTCCTAGCTCGACCAAGGAAATACGCTATACACGCAAGGACGGTTCGCCAGTGTGGGTCAATCTTACATGGTCGCTTACTCGCACTTCCACTGGTGAGCCGGATTATTTTATTGAGGTGATCGAGGATATTACCGAACGAAAAGAGGCCACGGAACGGCTCCGACTATTCGCGCGCATATTCGATACCATCAATGAAGGCGTAGCAGTGACAGATGCCAGTAACAATATTATGTTAGTCAATCCGGCTTTTTCCACCATTACCGGTTACAGCGCTACTGAGGCAATTGGCAAGAACCCGCGGATTCTTCATTCCGGATTGATGGACAAGATGTTTTACGACAAAATGTGGCAGAGTATCAAAAAGACTGGCCGTTGGCAGGGCGAAATAACTGACCGCCGCAAGAACGGAGAGAGTTACGTTGAGTGGTTGAGCATTAGCACGATGAAGGACGAACGGGGCGAATTTAGTCACCATATTGCGGTGGTTTCCGATATCAGCGAGCGCAAGGCGGCAGAAGAACGCATGGTCCACATTGCGCAGCACGATTTTCTCACCGGTCTGCCTAATCGCATGATGCTGCATGATCGTCTAACACAGGCGATTGCTCATGCTGAACGCGAACAGCGTAAGGTGGCCGTTATGTTCCTTGATTTGGATCGCTTCAAGGCTATTAACGACACATTGGGTCACCTCACCGGCGACAAGCTATTACAGCTTGTCGCCGGTCGCATCAACAGTGTTGCACGCACGAGTGATACGGTCAGTCGGCTAGGCGGCGACGAATTTGCCATCATGTTGCCGTATATTGAAAATACGGATGATATTGCCATGATTGCCCTAAAGCTCCTGGCATCCATTGCCGGCCCTTATGTAGTCGATGGCAACGAAATTGAAGTGACCACCAGCATCGGCATCAGCGTGTTCCCGGAAGATGGGACCGACAGTGAATCTCTGATAGCGCATGCTGACGCCGCGATGTACCAAGCTAAGGGGAATGGGCGTAATAATTACCAGTTTTTCACCCGTGAGATGAACCGACGGACACTTGAACGAATATTGATCAAGAATAAGTTGAGTCACGCTTTGGAACGGAACGAATTATTTCTACTTTACCAACCACAAGTGGATTTGCAAAGCGGTCACATCATCGGTGCGGAAGCGCTGGTTCGCTGGGATAATCCCCTGCATGGAAAAGTTTTGCCAGCGCAATTCATCCCCATCGCGGAAGAAAATGGTCTGATCCCTCCAATTGGTGAATGGGTGTTGCGCGAGGCCTGTCGCCAGAACCAGGAGTGGCGCAAGCTGGGGTTAATGAAAATTACCATGGCGGTAAACCTTTCGTCCGTGCAGTTCCGCCAGAAGAATCTCGGCGAAACAATTAAGGCGATTCTTAGTGAAAGCGGCCTGGCTCCGTCTGGCCTGGAGCTTGAAATTACCGAAGGTGTCGTCATGCAGGATGCGGAAGCCGCAATTTTATTGCTGGAGGACATGAAGGCGATGGGGCTGAAACTGTCGGTGGATGATTTTGGTACGGGCTATTCCAGTTTAAGCTACCTCAAGCGCTTTCCAATTGATAAGTTTAAGATTGATCAATCGTTTGTACGCGATTTGACGACAGATACGGATGATGCGGTAATTGTAAGCACCATTATTTCAATGGCTCATAGCCTCAAGCTAAAAGTTATCGCCGAAGGGGTGGAAACCGCCGAACAATTGGCTTTTCTGAAACAGCAGGGATGTGATGAGATACAGGGTTATTACTTCAGTCAACCCGTAAGCGCTGAGGAGTTCACCAAGCTTCTTTCTTCAGGTAGGGGATTATTTGAACTTTAGATGTAGTCGTTTTCCTGAAAGTAAATCTTTCCCCAGCTGTCATAAACTCTCTTAAGAAACACCTCCCAACCAACTGATTTTAAAAAGTAGAGTTAAGCGGGCTGTTCATTGACGACGAGTTTCATCCCCATTTTTTCAGCGCGCTGGGCTAGTTGCCGCAACACTCTTTCGCGATAGCGTTCTTCGTAGTAGTCCTGCCCTTGGTCGGTATATTCTTCTCCCTTGGTAAGCATGGTGTAAATCAGGCGTGCCAACTTGTGCGCGGCGGCGGTTACGGCTTTAGGTTTGTCCATGCGCCCGCACATCCTGCGGAAATATGCGCCCAGCGCCGACTGGCTGCTGCGCAATGCTGCTGCGGCCAATCTCAAGGCTTGGGCCGCCCGGTTGGCTACGCGCTTGGTCTTGCCGCTCATCACTTTGCCTCCGGTAATCTTGGTGCCGGGGCATAGCCCCAGCCAACTCGCGAAGTGCCCTGCCGTGGGGAAGCGCGACATGTCCGCCCCGGTCTCGGAGATCACCGCAAGCGCGGTGGTGACGTCGATGCCGTCGATGCGCGTAAGATCAACTCCGCACATCCTGAACAATTGCGTGCGCAGATCAAACTTCGGCGCGTTGCGGGCGCGACCACGCTTCTTTCCCTTCGCTGGTTCGCCGTCATGAACTTGCAGGCTTTGCAATTGCCCCTCGATCTCACGGTCGCACTCGGCTAGCTGTGTGCCGATGAAATCGAACATATCCAGCGCTTGCTTGAGCGCAAACAGATGCTCTGCGCGCCAGTTGCCTTGCAGGCTTTTTGCGATTTCGTCAGCGGTAGCGCGAATGCGCACATTCTTCATTGCGGCCAGCACTTGACCGTCGCGCTCGCCAGCGACAATGGCGCGCAGAATCTTTTGCCCCGTCTCGCCGACCACGTCCGAGATGACGTTGGTGAGCTGGATGTTCATCTGCGTGAGCGCCTTTTGCATGCGCTGCACATGCGTGCCCTGGCTTCTCAAAAGCATCCCGCGCTGGCGCCATAGAGAGCGCAATACGCACACGGCTTCGGTAGGACGAAATGCGCCGCGAAGCAAACCGTAGGTCATGAGTTGCTGCAACCATTGGCAGTCCAGCACGTCAGACTTGCGGCCCGAGACATTTTTGACGTGGCGCGCATTGACCAGAAACACTTTGAAGCCGCGCGATTCCAGAAGCTCGAACAAAGGGATCCAGTACACGCCCGTGGATTCCATCGCGACCGTGTCCACCCCGCAAGCGTCGAGCCAGTCGGCCAAGGCGTTGAGGTCAACCGTAAAGCTCGAAAACTCCCGGACAGGCTCGTCGTCCCTGTCCGGCGGCACAGATACGTAATGGGACGAACTACCGATATCGACTCCAGCCGCATGGGGATGGGTGATCGTTAAAGGCTCTCTGGATTTGCCGGGTTTGATACTGATTTTTTGCTTGCGTTGCACCATGATTATCTCCATCATTCGTTTTGGAATGTGGTGCCACATCGGGTACGTCGTCAAGCTCACTCTCTTAAACGGGATATCGGCCAAGCGTCCCAACAACGCCAAGCCAATTCATCAATGTCGATGACGTCACCCATGACCACGCTAACCCTCGGGCAATATGCACCATTGCTATTCCGGTCTTCCGTGGCACCTCATTCCACTTTGCCACATTCGGAGAGCGACGTGTTTCTTCGGCGCGATTTGCGGCACGGGGCCGATTACTACGCTAACCCTTCAATATCAATTATTCTTTCTCGTTACTGAGGACCATCAGAGCTTGGCAAGAAAAAACGTATGGTGCTGTTCGCAAATTTCAGACTCTGTCCTTAAGAAATACTCGATGCATAGACCAGCTCCATTATTTAAATTCCTCTGAAATATTTCGTCGTTTACTCCAGCTGCTTGCTATAAGAAATGGGGGGTGCAGCCTGGTAGGGTCGGATGGTATTATTCACACCTTAATGAAACAGAAGAATAAGTACTTTTTTTAAGATTGGTGAACAGATGAACAGCAGCGAAATCCGTCTGAAATTTTTAGATTATTTTGCCTCCCAAGAGCACATTATTGTGCCTTCCAGCCCATTGGTGCCAAGCAATGACCCTACGTTGTTGTTCACCAACTCCGGTATGGTGCAGTTCAAAGATTGCTTCCTCGGCCACGACAAGCGTCCGTATGTACGCGCTACGTCTTCGCAGCGCTGTGTGCGTGCGGGTGGTAAGCACAATGACCTGGAAAACGTGGGTTATACCGCACGGCATCATACATTCTTCGAGATGTTGGGTAATTTCAGCTTTGGTGACTATTTTAAACTCAGTGCCATCAAATATGCATGGGAATTGCTCACTGTGATTTATAAGTTGCCAGCTGACAAGCTGTGGGTAACAGTTTACGCCGAGGATGATGAGGCTTATGACATCTGGTCTAATGAAATAGGCGTACCCGTCGAGCGCATTGTGCGTATCGGTGACAATCATGGCAAGCGCTATGTCTCCGATAATTTCTGGCAGATGGCAGACACCGGGCCATGCGGTCCATGTTCGGAAATTTTCTACGACCATGGGCCTGATGTTTGGGGCGGCCCTCCGGGCAGTGCGGAGGCCGATGGTGATCGCTATATTGAAATCTGGAACTTGGTATTCATGCAATACAACCGCGATGACAACGGTGTGCTGCACCCGTTGCCTAAGCCATCGGTGGATACTGGCATGGGATTGGAGCGCATCGCGGCAGTATTGCAACACGTGCATTCCAATTACGATATTGACTTGTTCCAGAACCTTATCTGTGCGGCGGCGCGCGAAACGAACACTAACGACCTTACCAATAACTCGCTCAAGGTGATCGCTGACCATATTCGTGCTTGTTCCTTTTTAATTGTGGATGGGGTGATTCCCGGCAATGAAGGGCGCGGTTATGTGCTGCGCCGTATTATCCGCCGTGCCATCCGGCATGGTTATAAACTGGGTTGTCGCGCAGCATTTTTCCATAAGATAGTAGTTGATCTTGCCAGAGAAATGGGCGGGGCATATCCCGAGTTAGTCGCAGCGCAAGCGGGGGTGACTGAGGTACTGCGTATCGAGGAAGAGCGTTTTTTTGAGACTATTGAGCATGGTATGAAAATGCTTGAAGTAGCACTCGATAAAATCGTAACGGATGGCCTTGGTTTTGATGTTAGCTCGAGTAATGGAAAAGGTCGAGAGGAAGGCAAGTTGCTTCAACCAAAAATCCTTGTGGGACATATTGCTTTTACTTTGCACGACACTTATGGCTTTCCACTCGACCTGACACAGGATGTATGTCGTGAGCATGGTGTCATTGTTGATGAAGTTGGTTTTAATGATGCCATGACACGTCAGCGCGAACAGGCGCGCGCGGCGGGAAAGTTCAAGATAGGTGCGGGGCTGGAATATGAGGGCGTGAAAACGCAATTCCACGGGTACGAAAAACTGGTTACGCAGGGCAAGGTAGTGGCGTTGTACAAGGATGGCGTGGCTGTGCAAGAGCTTTCCGCTTCTGATACCGGTATTGTGGTGCTAGACAATACGCCGTTCTACGCGGAATCTGGCGGGCAAGTGGGTGACGTAGGCGTGCTGCAAATCTCCTCCAATAATCCAACGCTTTTTGTTGTAGAAGATACACAGAAAATCCAACCCGATGTGTTTGGTCACCACGGACAAGTAAAGAGTGGTTTGATCAAGGTGGGCGACTCAGTCGAAGCTATTGTCGATAAAGCTGCGCGCGCGCGCACCATCCGTAACCACTCAGTCACGCACCTGATGCACCGGGTGCTACGTGATGTATTGGGTGCGCATGTGCAACAGAAGGGTTCGCTGGTAGATCAGACAAAAACACGCTTTGACTTTAGCCACAACGCACCGATGACCGATATGCAAATCCGCGAAGTGGAAAATCGTGTGAACCATGCCATTCAGGCGAATGCTGCGGTGAACGCGCAAGTGATGACTTATGACGATGCACTAAAATCTGGTGCCATGGCATTGTTCGGTGAAAAATATGGTGATGAAGTGCGCGTGTTAGGCATGGGCGAATTTTCCACAGAACTATGCGGTGGTACACATGTTCAGCGCACCGGCGACATCGGTTTATTCAAGATTGTAATGGAAAGCGGTGTAGCTGCTGGCATCCGCCGTGTTGAGGCGATCACCGGGGAGGGCGCGCTGAACTGGGTGCAACAGCTGGATGCAAAAGTACATGAGGTCGCCGCCACACTTAAGGTACAGCCACACGAACTAACCCAACGTGTTGCGCTAATGCAAGAGACGATAAAGGCGGTTGAAAAAGAACTTGCTACCTTGAAATCTAAATTAGCTTCTTCGCAAAGTGAAGATTTGGCAAGTCAGGCTATAGAAATTAACGGCGTCAAGATAGTAGCTGCACTTTTGGAAGGTGCGGATATTAAGATATTACGTGAGACACTGGACAAATTGAAAGATAAGCTTAAATCGGCGGCCATCGTATTAGCTGCCGTGGCTGATGGAAAAGTTATGCTTATTGCTGGTGTGACCGCTGATATTACCGAAAAAGTAAAAGCGGGAGAATTGGTTAATGTGGTGGCGCAGCAGGTGGGCGGAAAAGGCGGTGGCCGCGCGGATATGGCTCAAGCAGGGGGTACGCAACCCGAATACCTGGCCACAGCGCTTGCATCTGTATCGGCTTGGGTAAAGAGAAAGCTATAGCAAAATCAAATCCAAGCAGGGATAGGCAATTTTTTGCATGTTATCGCTATGCAATATCCCTGCTAGAAAGGCTTCCTTATCTGACTGAAATATTGATCTCCGAAACACATATGCATTCGTTCTTAGCATCCTGTTTTTTACTACCAGTAAGGACTTCCAAACCGACCTCGCCATGGACCCCAAGGGTTATACCAGTACGGCCCATAACTATTATAGTAAGGATACTGTGACCCATAATATGAATAGGGAATGAGCTTCGGCCATAAGTAGACTGTTTCGGCGATGATCTGAGGATAGTGATATTCGTATTCGCCAAGCTTGCGCACTGTGACACCTTGAATATTACCAATTATTGTCACCTCACGGCCTTTTGCATACACTTCGGGATCGTAAAAGTCGGGGGCACAGGCAATGAAGCGCCCCCAAGTCATATCAGTTTCCAGAGGTCTTGCATTACTGTCCAATGGATGACTCACTATCTCAAAACACGTCTCATTCTTGCCTGGTTCCGTATTTGCAATACTGCCCCCCCAACGTACACGCTGACCTACAAAATTATCGTTTTGGGCGGTGCTTGGCGTAACTTCAACAAATGAGCCAACTGCCAGCGGCTTTGGAACGGTAACACAACCAGCAACTGCAATTGGTAGCAGAAAAAGAAAAATCCAGCGATTCATGGAAGCCTCCTTAAGTTTTATAAATTCTTTAATAGTATTGACACCTACTAGCCAAGTTGCACAGCGCTTCAGATAATGCATAAATTGTTTAACATAAATCAAATTAAGTGTCTAGCACTATTGGTCATTCAACATGTCACCCCTCTACCCACCGCAGCAAAGACATAACTGAAGCGTACTGGTGGTAGCTAGCGCGATGAAAAATCGCAGCAATGAAATAGAGTTCGGCACATGCCACGGTGTTCGTTTGGCTACCGCGAGGAATGTAATCTTCGGGTAAAGAAGATGTTTCTGGTCAAGCACGGTTGTTTTGAAGCCATTATGGTTGAAGCGTTGTGTAACGAGAAAGCTGTAGGCCGCACAACGCACAGAGTGACATGATGATTGAAAGCCCTACCAGCCCCGTCCTCTGAATGCGAGAGGCTAAATTTCTGCTTGAGTTCCTATGTAGCTTTATCGGGGGGCGGAAAAGAAAAATTATTTTGATGGCTCTGGTTGAGTTTCGGGCCATTCGATCAGCAACCACTCCTCAGTACGCATCTCGGGTCAAAATAATGAGCGGGGCAGTGACCACGAAAAAAATGGATAAAGGCTCACTATGGCCCCCACCAAACGATATGCCAAGCTTTTTTCGGCAATGCCAGAACTAATACCTTCACCACTACAGTAAAACTAGGCGTCCATCAAACTTCAACCGTAACAATTGATTATATTGATGTGCCTATTATTCAGGAATAATGCATTCATACATAATAATCAACATATTTTGCGGAAACAAAACCCGAAGCCCGACAGGCTACTAGCCATCATTCTTGCCGCTAGAACTCTCTTGGTACGCTAAGGAAACAGATTATTTATTTTCGTCTGCAGAAAAAGATTTCATGGTAATGTCAGCGTGTTTTTTAGCATCCGCAAGATATGCTTGGAACATTTCATCACTAGTTATTTGACGCAGTTGTTGCATATAACCGGCATGCTTGGTCTCGTTGATGGAAGTAACTTCTTTGATTGCATCGATACGAACCAGTTCATAGCCATTCTGTGCATTTTCGATGCCCACATATGCCGGAAGAATAGCCACGTTTGCTTGGAATACTTGACGAGCCAGACTATTATCAAGCTCAGCATGTTGTTCGCGCGTAATGGTAGTCGGCACTGTCCATTCCACATTAACCTTCTCACCACGTTGCAACTGCGCCAACACCAGTTGGCCCTCTTTGACCGCAAACTCTAACGCTTGCTTACGCAGTAGTTTCTGACGAATACCCTCACTCACTTCCCTCAACGAGCGAGTGCTAACTGGCTTATATTCCAGCAACCGTGCCGCGAACAAGGTATTGGGTGCGATCTCGATGGCTGCGCTATTGCGCTTTTTCTTCGTTACATCTTCAGCGAACACAGCTTGCAATGCTTTGTCCGTCCAAGGCAATGCTCCAACCTGTTTTTTGTTCAACCAACCGCTTTGCTGTAGCGGCATTTTTACCAGTTCTGCAGCTGGTTTTAGAGTATCACTCTGCTCATACACAATATTACTAAATTTCTCTGCCAACTCTGCAAACTTATCATTTGCTTTTTGCAGTTTTAATCTCTGCGCAATAGCACTCTTTACTTCAATCAACGAGGAAGTTTTAGCAGGATTCACCGCCAACAGCTTGATAATGTGAAAGCCAAAATCCGTTTGTACCAAACCGCTAATTTCCCCTATCTTAAGCTTGAATACGGCCTCCTCAAAAGGCTTGACCATCATACCAGGTCCAAACTGGCCAAGACCCCCTCCGCTCGCAGCGGAGCCAGGATCCTGAGAATGTTGTTTAGCTAGCTCGGCGAATTTATCCGGTGACTGCTTAACCTGCTGTAACACCTGCTCTGCCTTAGCTTTGGCAGCCAACTTATCTGCATCGGATGCCTGCGCGGCCGTCGCAATCAGGATATGCGCCGCCTGGCGCTGTTCAGGTGAACCAAATTCATTCTGATGCTCTTCATAATATTTCTTAATTTCATCATCATCCACTGTCACTTGTGATTGCAATGCATCGGCTGAGAATGTCACGTACTCCACCCGCACTTGCTCATCCGTCTGAAACTCTTTCAGATTCATATCATAATAACTTTGAACCGCAGCTTCATCCACTTTCGCCCGTTTTAGGTATGATTCAAAAGAAATTTTTGCCACAGCAACAACGCGCTGCTGTTCATTCAAGCGTATTAAATTATTCGCAGTTATACTTGATGCATAACCATTCCGCATATACGCATCAATCAACTGACGCATATATAGTTCTCGTGCTACGCTTGCCTCAAATGTCAGCGGCGACATTTTCTCACGGCGCAATACTGATTCGTAAAGCTGCTTGTCGAATTTCCCATCTTTCTGAAACACCTCAATGCCAGCGATACTCTGAGCCAAATATTTCTCGCTTACAGTTAACCCAATGGAACGCGCCTGCGACATCAACAAACGTTGGCTAACCAAACTTTCCAGAATCGAGCGTTTTATTTCGGGCTTATCAAACATAGCTTGATCATAGTTACTACCCATCATTTTACGCATTCTATCCTGCTGCTGGCGCGCAGCTTGATCGAACTCCGCTTGATTGATTTTCTCACCGTTTACCGTAGCTAAAGCCTCGCTATGAGATGATTTGTTGTAAGAATCCACACCCCAAAATGCAAACGTCAAAATGATGAGCAACAACACGATTTGTACGAACCGTCTGTTCCCATGCACGAAATCAAACATAATAGCCGCCCGATATAGTTTATTTACAATAAATGAAAAAAAGGCGAACTTTCGTTCGCCTTAATATGGCGGAGTGGACGGGACTCGAACCCGCGACCCCCGGCGTGACAGGCCGGTATTCTAACCAACTGAACTACCACTCCAATAACTAAACAGCTGGTGGGTGCTGAGGGGTTCGAACCCCCGACATTCGCCTTGTAAGGGCGACGCTCTACCAGCTGAGCTAAGCACCCAATAAAAATAGCATTTTACAGCATTCTTTAGACCTTTACCAGCACAGAATTTCGGTACTTCACTGCCTGGAACTTGATCAACTCGCTAGTACTAGCGTGCGTCAATGCTTAATCACAGTAGCACGATTCTCGTCCGCCACCAAAATTGGATTGACTACTGGCACAGCCTCCGGTAGCGGTTCTGGCTTACGCTCCAAGGCCATTTCCAACACCTGTTCAATCCATTTAACCGGATGAATATCAAGTTTATTTTTTACGTTATCGGGGATCTCAACAAGATCCTTGGTATTTTCTTCCGGAATCAAAACAACTTTAATGCCACCACGTTGAGCCGCCAGCAACTTCTCTTTTAATCCACCAATCGGTAGCACCTCACCCCGCAGCGTAATTTCCCCGGTCATTGCCACATCAGCACGCACCGGAATGCCAGTCAATGCCGAGACTATCGACGTACAAATACCTACACCCGCACTCGGCCCGTCTTTTGGAGTAGCACCTTCAGGTAAATGGATATGTAAATCAGTCTTTTGATAAAAATCATCAGAAATACCCAAACTGCGAGCGCGGCTACGCACTACGCTAAGTGCAGCTTGAATCGATTCTTTCATAACCTCGCCCAACTTACCAGTAGGAGTAATATTACCTTTACCCGGCAATACCGCAGTTTCAATAGTTAGCAACTCACCGCCAACTTCTGTCCACGCCAACCCGGTTACTTGTCCAACTTGGTTATGTTTCTCTGCGATTCCATAGCTATAACGCCGCACCCCAAGATATTTTTCCAGGTTACGAGCATTCACCGTTACCTTGCTATCACGCCCTTTAAGCAACAGCGCTTTCACCACTTTACGGCAAATCTTGGAAAGCTCTCGATCCAACCCCCGCACTCCCGCTTCACGGGTGTAATAACGCAATATGTCACGAATTGCGCTTTCTGAAATACCAATTTCTTCAAGCTTCAATCCATTGTTTTTAAGTGCTTTTGGAATTAAATAATGCATCGCAATATTTACTTTTTCGTCTTCGGTATAACTTGACACGTGAATAATTTCCATGCGATCCAAAAGCGGAGCGGGGATATTCATGGTATTTGCGGTCGCAACAAACATTACATCAGACAAGTCATATTCGACTTCGACATAATGATCGACAAAAGTATGGTTCTGCTCTGGATCAAGCACCTCAAGCAGGGCCGATGAAGGGTCGCCACGAAAATCCATACCCATCTTATCTACTTCGTCAAGTAGGAACAACGGATTTTTCACGCCAACTTTAGTCATGTTCTGCAAAATTTTACCAGGCATAGAACCAATATAAGTGCGGCGATGGCCACGAATTTCTGACTCATCACGCACCCCGCCTAGCGACATGCGAATAAATTTACGGCCTGTCGCCCGTGCAATAGACTGACCAAGCGAAGTCTTACCAACACCCGGTGGCCCAACCAAACATAAGATAGGCGCTTTCATCTTGTCGACGCGTTGCTGCACCGCAAGATACTCCACGATACGTTCCTTTACCTTCTCCAATCCATAGTGATCCGCTTCCAAAATTTCTTCGGCAGATTTCAAGTCATTGTTAATCTTTGTTTTCTTTTTCCAAGGCAAACCAACCAACACATCAATGTAGTTACGCACTACAGTCGCCTCAGCAGACATAGGAGACATTAAGCGCAATTTTTTCATTTCGGCTTCAGCCTTGGCACGCGCTTCCTTAGGCAAGTGCGCAGCCTTGATTTTCTTTGCCAATTCTTCGAAATCTGCACCATCCTCACCTTCGCCCAACTCCTTCTGTATCGCTTTTACTTGCTCATTCAAGTAATACTCGCGTTGGCTCTTTTCCATCTGCCGTTTGACACGTCCGCGAATGCGTTTTTCTACTTGCAGGATGTCGAGCTCGGCTTCCAGTAAGCCCAGCAAATGATCAAGACGCTTTCGAACGTCAAAGATTTCCAATATCTCCTGCTTTTGCTCCAGTTTAAGTGGCAAATGCGCTGCTATAGTATCCGCTAATCGTCCGGAATCATCTATGCCAGCCAAAGACGTTAGCGTTTCTGGCGGGATCCTCTTGTTGAGCTTAACATATTGGTCAAATTGATTAATTAAAGCACGACGCATAGCTTCTGCTTCATTATCCAAACTGTCATCTACAGGAACTGGGTCAATGTCCGCATCAAAATGACTTTTTTCATCCAGCACGCGCAATATTTTTGCACGTTGCGTGCCCTCCACAAGAACCTTTACGGTACCGTCAGGCAACTTGAGCATCTGCAAAATATTAGCAATACTACCAACGCGATACAAATCATCCGCGGCAGGCTCATCTTTAGCGGCAGTTTTCTGCGCCACCAATACGATGCTCTTACCCGCTTCCATAGCGGATTCCAGCGCCTTGATTGATTTCGCACGTCCAACAAACAATGGAATGACCATGTGTGGAAACACAACTACATCGCGTAACGGAAGTAATGGAAAAAAACTGGAAACAAGTACATTAGTATCATGCTCAGTCATGGCAGGAAACTCCTCTGTGGATTAACTTGATAGTTAGATGAGGGCGTAGCGAAATAATTCAAGTCAAGATACAAAATCGCCACGCATCAATTTAATTTAGGATGCCACTATAGATACCTAAGCTGCCCTGGATGTATCCGCGTATATCACAATCGGTTTAATTTCGCCATTTGTGCTGCTTACATCCAGCACTACCTTGCTCACATTGTCCATCGAAGGCAGATCGTACATAATATCAAGCAAGGAATGCTCCAGAATGGAGCGCAAGCCACGCGCACCCGTCTTACGTTCCAGCGCTTTCTTGGCAATAGCCTCCAATACACCCTCATGGAACTCCATATCCACGCCTTCCATCGCGAACAATTTATGATATTGTTTGGTCAAGGCATTTCTTGGTTCGGTCAAAATTTGAATTAATGCCGCCTCATCCAGCTCCTCCAGTGTAGCAACCACTGGCAGGCGCCCAACAAATTCTGGGATCAAACCAAACTTGATCAAATCTTCCGGCTCCACATTACGTAGCACCGCACCTACACTCTTCTCGTTACCACGCTTGGCGAGGCTTGCGCCAAAACCAATACCGGCTTTCTCTGAGCGATTGAGTATGACCTTCTCCATGCCATCGAACGCTCCGCCGCATATAAAAAGAATATTGGTCGTATCCACCTGCAAAAATTCGGTATTGGGATGTTTACGACCACCCTGTGGCGGCACAGACGCCTTGGTGCCCTCGATCAGCTTGAGGAGCGCCTGTTGCACCCCTTCGCCGGAAACATCACGAGTGATAGAAGGGTTGTCTGATTTGCGGGAAATCTTATCAATTTCGTCGATATAAATGATACCGCGCTGAGCACGCTCCACGTCATAATCGCACGCTTGCAATAGCTTCAGAATAATATTCTCGACATCTTCCCCAACATACCCCGCTTCAGTCAGCGTAGTAGCATCGGCCATCACAAAAGGTACATCAAGCAGACGCGCCAAGGTTTGCGCCAACAAGGTTTTTCCCGAACCAGTCGGACCGAGCAGTAAAATATTGCTCTTGGCCAGTTCTACTCCATCCTTGTTAGTACTTTTCAAGCGCTTATAATGGTTATAAACCGCCACAGACAAAATTTTCTTGGCATGTTCCTGACCAATTACATATTCGTCGAGACGCGCACGAATTTCATGGGGCACAAGCAGATCAGCCTTGTCTGTCTTGCCAGACACAACACTATTAACTTCCTCACGTATGATGTCATTGCAAAGCTCGACACATTCGTCGCACACGAATACAGAAGGCCCCGCAATCAGTTTGCGAACTTCATGCTGGCTCTTGCCGCAAAATGAGCAGTACAATAGTTTGTCGCCCTTGCTTTTATCCAGCACCATTCATATCCTCCTGTTTTGTTATCACCTACATTTATTTACCTATCGACTAAGCATGCAGTTGTTTAAGCGCGCTTATCCAGCACTTTATCTACCAAGCCATACTCGACTGCTTCAGTCGCATTTAAGAATTTATCGCGTTCACTGTCGCGGGCAATTTCCTCGACATTGCGACCAGTGTGCTGGGCCATCAGGGCATAAAGTCGCTCGCGCAGGCTCAGAATATATCTGGCATGAATCTCGATATCCGTCGCCTGCCCCTGAAATCCTCCCAACGGCTGATGAATCATCACCGAAGAATTAGGCAAAACAAAGCGCTTTCCCTTTGCACCGGCCTGCAATAAAAAAGCACCCATCGATGCCGCCATGCCGATACACAGCGTAGAAACTTCCGGCTTTATGAATTGCATAGTGTCATAAATCGCCATGCCTGCAGAAATAGAACCGCCGGGCGAATTAATATAGAGATGAATCTCCTTATCTGGATTTTCCGACTCAAGAAACAAGAATTGTGCCACCACCAAATTAGCGGTCATATCATTGATGTTGCCAACTAAAAATATTACCCGCTCCTTAAGCAGACGTGAATAAATGTCGTATGCACGTTCCCCCCGCCCGCTGGTTTCTATCACCATCGGAATCATTCCGATGTTTTGCGGGTCCTCATTATTTTGAGGTATTTCGCTATACATCACGCGGCATTCTCCATCAATTCGTTAAATTCCATCGCCTTCTCTGTCACCTTGACAGCACCCGTCACCCAAACCACTACGTTGTCCTCAAGCACCAAGTTTTCTGCGTCTTGCAAGCGTACCGGATCATTATAGTGCCACTGCACCACTTCTTCTGGGTTGTCATAACTTTGTGCATAATCCTGAACCAGCGCTTTAATCTGTTCAGGTTTAGCGTGCAAATCATATTTCTCTACCAGCTCCGTCAAGATCAGACTCAACTTGACACGCTTTTGCGCACGTTCAGTAAACAGTTCAAGTGGTAACGATTCTTCCCCCTTCGGCATTTCTATTCTGCGCTTTTTCATATCGCGCAGAGCTTGCTGCATCAAGCTTTGCGCTTCAGCATCCAATAGCGCCTTAGGTATCTCCAATTGAGTAACTTTCAGCAAGGTAGCCATTG
Organism: Candidatus Nitrotoga arctica; assembly: GCF_918378365.1. Lineage (NCBI taxonomy): Bacteria > Pseudomonadati > Pseudomonadota > Betaproteobacteria > Nitrosomonadales > Gallionellaceae > Candidatus Nitrotoga > Candidatus Nitrotoga arctica. The sequence goes on from NZ_OU912926.1 coordinate 2,510,733, forward strand.
CACTATCTTTGTTACGCACCATTAAGCGACGCTTGATTTCTCTCTCTAAATTATCGCGAATTTCAACTTTGAGCTTATTCACATCGCCATCTTCTATGCCGAGTAACTTGGCAAAGTTAGCATCAATCTCTGGCAAATGCTGCTCTTCTACCTTGTGCAAGATAATGGTAAAAGTCGCTGATTTACCAGCCACTTTCTCTGCCTGATAGTCTGCCGGAAAAGTCATGTCGAACGATTTAGTTTCCCCAGCCTTCATGCCAATGATAGCATTTTCAAAATCTGGTAATAGGCGCCCCACACCCAGCAACACAGCTAAGTTCCTGGCCTCACCGCCTTCAAATATTTTGCCTTCCAGTAAACCACTAAAATCAATATGCACCCTGTCTCCATTTTGCGCCGCGCGATCAGCCACTTCAAATGTCGCGTGCTGCTTACGCAAAGTAGCAATCGTAGTATCAACATCGGCATCACTCAGGGTATAAACCGCTTGCTCAATGCTTTCAGCGCTAATATCACCCAATACGACTTCAGGATAAACCTCAAAAGTCGCACTATATTCGATCCACAAAGCATCTGGATCGGTGGTCTTAACCTCAAAAGCAGGATAACCAACCACTTTCAACTGGTTATCCTGCGCTTCTTTGGCAAAGGACTGCCGCAAAGCATCTTGTAACACTTCCTGCTGTATTTGCGCACCGTGTTTTTGCTCCAAAATCTTGAACGGCACCTTGCCCGGCCTGAAACCAGGCACCTCAGCGGTACGTGCCAGATTCTTCAGGCGCGCTTCCATTTCACTGCTCACCAGTTGCAGAGGGATGGATGCATTAAGGCGGCGCTCCAACCCGCTCATGATTTCTATACTCGACATGCTAACTTTCCTTAGGTTAATAAGTGAATTCTTCAGTTGGTGCGAAAGGAGAGACTCGAACTCTCACGCCTTGCGGCGCTGGAACCTAAATCCAGTGCGTCTACCAATTCCGCCACTTTCGCCATTCCAATTACACGGTTATTGTAGCATATGATAAGTAGATAGTCGGTAGGCCTAGAAGGGAAATGTCAGCCTATTTTTAAGATGGTGCGCCTATACGATGTGCCATGCAGCACCTTCTGAAATACTTCAGATAATTACGAAGCCTCATTGGAAATTCGATAAGCGCGAAACATTCAGGTCATATATGGATCGTGCGTTTATCCACCGCCAGAGCCGCTTCATGCATCGCTTCAGACAATGATGGATGTGCATGAATAGTACGCGCCAAATCGTCACTACTGGCCGAAAATGCCATCGCCAGCACTGCCTGCTGAATGAGCTCAGATGCCATCGGACCTATAATATGCACGCCGAGAATACGATCTGTATTAGCATCGGCGATGATTTTAATAAATCCCGTTGTATCACCCAAGGCGCGAGCACGTCCATTAGCAAGAAAGGGGAATTGCCCAGCCTTATAAGCAACACCCACTGCCTTAAGCTGCTGTTCAGTCTTACCCACCCAAGCGATTTCCGGGGCGGTATACATCACATTCGGCACCAAATTCAAGTCGCTGCCCCCCACCTGTCCGGCGATCAATTCCGCCACCATCACGCCCTCCTCCGACGCCTTGTGCGCCAGCATCGGGCCCCGCACCACATCACCCACCGCATACACATGTGGCAGGCTGGTACGGCACTGCTCATCCACTTCAATGCGCCCGGCAGCGTCCAATTTGAGTCCAACCGCTTCTACGCTCAGACCTTGCGTATTTGGCACACGCCCAACGGCAACGATCAGCTTGTCTGCGACCAATTCCTGCGCGGCCCCATGTATATCACGCCAATTAATTTTTACAGCCTCAGCAGACTGAATGACACCATCAATCTGTACTCCCAAGTGGATAGCCAATTTCTGCTTGGTAAAAGCACGCAACGCTTCTTTCGCCACTTGCTCATCGGCGGCAGGAAGAAATGCGGGCGAGGCTTCCAGTAACGTCACCTCAGCCCCCAATCTACGCCACACACTGCCAAGTTCCAGCCCAATAACTCCCGCACCGATGATAGCGAGGCGCTTGGGCGTCTCGCTAAAACTCAAAGCCCCTACATTATCCACAATCTGCACTCCATCCAATGGGGCTTGCTGCAAAATGCGCGACGTCGAACCAGTGGCAACGATAATGTGCTTCGCCCTCACTTCCTCCCCATCCGTAATTCCGACACGCCAAACATCGCCATCCCGACCGAGAATTTGAGCCCTGCCGTGTAGCGAGTCCACCTTATTTTTCTTGAATAACTGACTAATGCCCAGTGTGAAATCGGACACGATCTTATTCTTGCGCGCCACCATTTTTAACACATCCACACTCGCGTTATCGGCACATATGCCGTGCGCAGCAAAATCATGTGTCAGACGCTCAAAGTTTTCTGAGGATTCCAGCAAGGCTTTGGAAGGTATACAGCCCACATTAAGACAAGTTCCACCCAAACTGGGCTTGCCTTGTGCGCCTTTCCAATCGTCAATACAGACTGTATGCAGCCCTAATTGAGTACAACGTATCGCCGCCACATAACCACCAGGGCCAGCACCGATAACTACAACATCAAATGATTTCGACATAATGAAATTTTTTTATTAAGCTCTAGCCGTAAGAAATTTTAAATTTTCATTCCAGCCGTGATTGGCAAAAGCACACTTACAAATCCAGCAGTACTCGTCCCGGATATTCCAACACCTCTTTGATAGTGGCGAGAAATAATACGGCATCACGCCCATCAACGATGCGGTGATCATAAGACAGTGCGAGGTAATTCATTGGTCGAATGACGACTTGACCATTTTCGGCCACGGGTCTGTCTTTGGTGGCATGAATACCGAGGATGGCGCTCTGCGGCGGGTTGATAATCGGGGTAGAGAGCATGGAGCCGAACACGCCCCCGTTGGAAATGGAGAAGGTCCCGCCAGTCAATTCTTCCAACGTAATCTTACCGTCCTTGGCACGCGCACCGAAATCAATGATTTGTCTTTCGATATCGGCTAGCGAAAGTTTGTCAGCATCACGGATGATAGGCACCACCAAACCGCGCTCGCTGCCGATTGCCACGCCGATATCGTAATAACCGTGATAGATGATATCCGTCCCATCTACCGATGCATTCACCACCGGGAATTTATGCAACGCAAGCAGCGTGGCCTTGATAAAAAATGACATGAAACCGAGCTTTACGCCATGCTTCTTTTCAAAAGCATCCTTGTAATGATTGCGCAACTCAATTACTGGCAGCATATTCACTTCATTAAAAGTAGTGAGAATTGCGGCATTCTGTTGCGATTGCAGCAAGCGTTCGGCGATGCGCTGACGGATGCGCGTCATCGGCACGCGCTGTTCCACACGCCCACCCGCTGTAGGTTGCGGAACCGCAGTGGCTGGCACAGCCGCTTTTTCCTGAACCGCAATCAACACATCTTCCTTGATAACACGCCCATCACGCCCACTACCGCTAATCGCAGCAGTATCAATTTTATTTTCTGCTGCGATCTTCTGCGCCGCAGGCATCACGGCAGCTTGCTCCTTGGCCATCACATCTGCTTGCGCGGCGCGGCTCAAATCAGGTTTGGCATCGGTATCCAGTAGGGCAATCACCTCATTGCTGGTCACCTTGTCACCATTCTGCTTTAGAATTTTGGTCAGCACTCCAGACTTGATAGCGGGCAACTCTAAAACCACCTTGTCGGTCTCAATGTCGATCAGATTCTCACCTTCAGCCACAGCTTCACCCGGCTGCTTGTGCCAAGATACCAGGGTGGCTTCGGAAACCGATTCGGAAAGCTGCGGCACTTTCACTTCAATTTGCATGCTGTCTTGCTCCTGATTTGATGTCGAGATCGCAGCGGAATGCAGCGTCTATCACCGCCTTCTGTTGTTCATTATGCACTGCCAAATAGCCGGCTGCGGGCGATGCCGAGGAAGATCGCAACGCGTAAGCAAGCCTCATGCCGTCACGCAGATGGCGCAGCAGATAATGCTGAATGCGATGCCACGCGCCCTGATTGCCCGGCTCTTCTTGACACCACAGCAATTCCGTTGCATTTGGATAACTGGCAATTTGTGCCTCGAAAGCACTATGCGGAAAAGGATAAAGTTGCTCCAGTCGGATAATCGCAACCTCTTCCGGAGACAAGGACTTCAGCAAGGTATTTTGAATGCCGCGTTCGTGTCGCGCGGCCTTAAGCTCATAATAAATTTTTCCACTACACACAATAATACGCCGCACCTTGGCAGCTTCCAACGCATCCACTTCTCCAATCACTGGCTGAAATGAACCTTGAGCCAACTCATTCAGCGGCGAAGATGCATCCTTGCTGCGCAACATGCTTTTGGGCGTAAACACAATAAGCGGCTTGCGTATCGGGCGTAGCATCTGACGGCGCAGCAAATGGAACAGCTGAGCTGGCGTGGAAGGGATACACACTTGAATATTGTAATCTGCACATAGCTGTAGATAGCGCTCAATACGCCCAGACGAATGTTCCGGCCCCTGCCCTTCGTAGCCATGGGGCAAAAACATCACCAGCCCGCACATGCGTCCCCACTTGGCCTCTCCCGACGAAATGAATTGATCAATTACCACCTGCGCACCATTAGCGAAATCGCCGAACTGCCCCTCCCATATAACCAGCGAATTGGGTTCAGCGCTAGCATAACCATACTCAAATGCCAGCACCGCTTCTTCCGAAAGAATGGAATCAATCACGATAAAATCGGCCTGATCCGGCGCAATATTTTGCAAGGGAATGTGATAGCCCTTGTCCCACTGCACTCGATTTTGGTCGTGCAGCACGGCATGACGATGGAAAAAGGTACCGCGCGCGCTGTCCTCCCCAGATAAACGAACCGGAATACCCTCAGCTACCAAGCTGGCATATGCCATGTTTTCCGCCATGCCCCAATCCAAAGCGAGTTCGCCATTACCCATGGCACGGCGGTCGGCAATAATTTTTTCCACTCGCGACTGAAGCTTGAAATCCGTCGGCACGTCTGTCAGCCGCTCAGCCAATTTTTGCAACTGTTCGCGCGGTACGGCAGTAGTCACCGCCACGTTCCAAGGCACACCACTCCTGAATTTAGACCAGTTTACTGCATGTTCCTTATTGAAATCATTCAGTACTGGCTGGATCGGATTGATGCCCTCATCCATCGCCCGACGATAGGCCGCGATCATTGCCTCCGGCTCTCCTTCCGCCATCACGTTTTGTTCTAGCAGGCGTTTAGCATACAAAGCACGTGTGCCCGGATGCTGATTAATATAACGGTACATGAACGGCTGTGTGACCATTGGCTCATCCTGCTCGTTATGACCCAGCTTGCGGAAACAAACCATATCAATTACGACATCCCTTTTAAAGGTCATGCGGTAATCCAGTGCAATTTCGGCAATTAACAATACCGCTTCAGGATCATCCCCATTCACATGAAAAATCGGGGCCTCTATCATCTTCGCCACATCGGTACAGTGCGCAGAAGATCGGGCGTCACGCTTGTCCGAAGTCGTAAAACCGATCTGGTTGTTAATAATGATATGCACTGTACCGCCCGTGTGGTAGCCGCGCGTTTGGGACAAGCTGAACGTTTCCATGATCACGCCTTGACCGGCGAAAGCTGCATCGCCATGTAGCAATACCGGCATTACCTCGCGCCCTTCCTTGTCACCACGACGGTGCTGACGCGCCCGTACCGAGCCTTCTACCACCGGATTCACGATTTCCAAGTGCGAGGGATTAAACGCTAAAGCCAAGTGCATTGCTCCGCCCGGCGTAGAAATGTCCGAGGAAAAACCTTGGTGATATTTCACATCGCCAGAAGTCAACTGTTCACTGTGTTTACCTTCAAATTCAGCAAACAAATCACGCGGCAGCTTGCCTAGCGTATTCACTACCACATTCAAGCGTCCGCGATGCGCCATGCCGATAACTGTCTCGCGTACGCCCTGCGTGCCTGCACGTTGCAGTAAATGTTCAAGCATAGGAATAAGCGATTCACCGCCCTCCAGAGAAAAACGCTTCTGGCCGACATACTTGGTATGCAGATAGCGCTCCAGCGTTTCGGCAGCAGTCAGCCGCTCCAGGATACGATGCTGCATATCGGCGCTGTAATGGGACTGACCGCGCACACTCTCCAAGCGATTTTGAATCCAGCGCTTCTGCACAACATCATTGATGTACATATACTCTGAACCTATGCTGCCACAATAGGTCTGGCGCACCAGCTGCAGAATTTCTCGCAGCATCATGCGTGGCGATCCCACCAGAGAGCCTGTCTCGAATGTAATATCCCTATCCGCCTCCGTAAGACCATAAAAAGCTGGATCTAATTCGGGCACTTCAGGCTTGAGATGCCGGTTAAGTGGATCGAGGCTGGCACAGTACACCCCGAGGAAGCGATGGGCATTGATAAGTCGCAGTACAGCCACCTGCTTGCGCGCCATTTCAGCATCTTGGGTTGCGCCTTGCGCGCCAGTTAACGGCAACGCAGCAAAAGCACGCACCACTGGGCTATGTGCCAAATCTTGCAGCACCGCGCTCGGCATCTTTTGTAGGACATCAAAATAAGCTCGCCAACCATCCGAAACCAAAGCAGGGTCGGTCAAATACGCCTCATATAGACCTTCAATGTACGGCGCATTAGCACCAAACAACATAGAGTTGCCCAGCATGGTTTGCATTACCGACGTCATGTATGATTACCCATCTGTTTATGCCGCCATATCTTTGCGCTTCATTGCTTTATCAAACTTCCGCACTTGGGTCTCAGATAGCTTCAATATGATATGCACCCACAGCGCATAAATACCTCCGGCCTCTAAGTTTTCCCTGTGTGAGTTTTTCGATCTTACTTTAGCGCTTGGCAAGCGGTATAAAATTCCGCTGCGTCGCACCCTGATACAACTGACGTGGACGACCAATCTTACGCTCGCTGTCGGCGATCATTTCATTCCATTGCGACACCCAGCCTATGGTGCGTGCCACGGCAAAGATAACTGTGAACATATTGCTGGGGATACCCAACGCGCGTAGCACAATTCCGGAATAAAAATCCACATTGGGATACAGCTTACGCTCTATAAAGTATTCATCCCTCAACGCAATCTGCTCTAATTCCAGCGCCATTAAAAATAGAGGATCCTTCTCCAACTTCAGCTCTTTAAGCACCTCATAACAAGTAGCGCGCATCACTTTTGCGCGCGGATCCATGTTTTTGTATACCCGATGGCCAAAGCCCATCAGACGGTATTTTTTGTCCTTCACACCCTTTATAAAATCAGCCACGCGCGACACATCACCGATCTCTTCCAACATTTTCAGCACTGCCTCATTCGCGCCACCGTGCGCCGGCCCCCACAGTGCTGCAATGCCGGAAGAAACACAAGCAAATGGATTTGCTCCACTGGAACCCGCTAGCCGTACGGTCGAAGTCGAAGCGTTCTGTTCGTGATCAGCGTGCAGTATCAAAATCCGCTCCAGTGCACGCACCAGCTTCGAGTTCGGCACATAGTCTTCTGCCGGAGTGGCGAACATCATGTACATGAAGTTTTCCACGTAGCTGAATTCATTCTTAGGGAACATGAATGGAAAGCCGGTGTAGTACTTGTAGGTCATTGCGGCGATGGTCGGCACTTTGGCCAGCAGGCGTAATGCCGAGATTTCGCGATGTTCCGGGTTATTAATATCAAGCGAATCATGATAAAAAGCCGACAACGCACCCACCACCCCCACCATTACCGCCATCGGATGAGCATCGCGGCGGAAGCCGTTAAAAAAACGGGCAAGCTGATCATGCACCATGGTGTGCTGCATAACCTTTCCCTTGAACTCGCTTTTCTGCACTGCATTCGGTAATTCCCCATGCAGCAGCAAGTAGCACACTTCTAGAAAGTCCGACTTTTCCGCCAATTGTTCGATAGGATAACCACGGTAATACAGCAACCCGGCATCGCCATCAATGAAAGTGATACTGGAAGAGCAACTAGCGGTGGAAACGAAAGCCGGATCGTAAGTAAACATGCCGAGCTTACCTAATCCGCGGATGTCGATCACATCAGGACCCAGAGTCCCGGACAGTATTGGCAATTCGATACTACGGCCATCATCCAGCATCAGTGTTGCAACGCGTTTTTCTTTCATTACGCCTCCTGTTTTCACATCTTAATGTAGAGCAGATCACGCTGCTAAAGTTCAAACTGCCTGAAGTAATACTAGCACCGCACACCGTTCACTTTGCAGCGGCGAAGGCCGCGTGTTGGTAATCATATCCCACAGTGTCGGGTCGGGCATATCCAGCAACGTATCAAATGCAGCCTGCTGCGCCTTATTCAAATTTGCATAATGCTGCTCGATAAATCGACCCAGCACGATGTCAAGTTCCAATAGACCGCGTCGACAACGCCAGCGCACACGTTCCAGTTCTTTCATACCGTACGCTTCACCATCAGAGCTTTTATTTTTCCTATGGCTGCCGTGGGATTCAAACCTTTGGGACATACATCCACACAATTCATAATCGTGTGGCATCGAAACAGTCGGTACGGATCTTCCAGATTATCCAGTCGCTCACTCGTTGCCTGATCGCGGCTATCGACGATAAAACGATAGGCTTGCAGTAAACCGGCAGGACCTACAAACTTATCCGGGTTCCACCAAAATGATGGGCAAGCAGTCGTGCAACACGCGCACAGAATACATTCATACAAACCATCCAACTCGGCGCGCTGCGCCGGCGACTGTAAGCGCTCGGTTTCCGGCGGCGGATCGTTATTCACCAAATAAGGCTTGATCGAATGGTACTGCTTGAAAAACTGCGTCATGTCCACGATCAAGTCACGTATCACTGGCAGGCCGGGCAATGGACGCAATTCAATTGGTTGTTTCAAACTGGACAACTGCGTGATGCAAGCCAAGCCATTGCGCCCATTTATATTCATGGCATCCGAACCGCAGACTCCTTCACGACAAGATTTGCGCAAACTCAGGCTGTCGTCTTGCTCCCTGAGAAGAAGCAGCGCATCCAGCAACATCATATCGCCCGCTTCTATGTCCAGCTCATAATTGCGCATATAAGGCTGCTCATCGGTTTCTGGGTTATACCGATAAATTTTGAACTTCATGGTTTTATTCCTCTGCTCATCGCTTCGAGTAATCTGCCTACGTCATCATTCGCACTTGCCAAACCGCTCACCTCAAAATAATTACAAGTTCACCGCCTATTTTTGAACGCGTCCTCGTGTATAGCTACGCTAGTACGCTTTATTTTTTGCTAAATTATATTGAATGCTTCAGTCACTGGCCGCACACCAGATAGTTGTTTTGCATATGACTGCAAAGCTTTTCACACAAGAGCGGCAATCACGACGGCTTACGCCACTTCGATAAGATTGATCAAGTTCCAGTGCTGTGGCAGCCCGACAGAGTTACCAACTTACAATTATTTGATTTTATGAAAAAATTATTTATGTTAAGGCTAGCACTTTCAAAATCGTAACCATTTCCTGGTACCTATTTTTCCAACTTATACAGCGGGAAGTTGTTGCGCTGATTTTTTTATCAGAAAAAGCACTACGAAATTCATCATCACTAGGGTAAACAAATTGCATAGCCTCCAATACAGCTGCTGCAGTGCTGATATCGCCACGTGAAATTTTTTGGGCCACTGAATAATAAATACTCTCTTGTTTATTCGTCGGCTGGCCGCCAATTACAATGTAACGAAACGAAATCGCTATACAATTGCGTAACACACGCTCAAAGTCATTAGCAGATAGCATTCGATGTGCTGCTACAAGCAATGGAAAAGGCTGACGCACTCTAAGCAAGTGCAAGTCTCGAATATACTCCTTGTGATTTACAGACCATTGTGATAATTCCACCTGGGTAAGTGCCAGATAGCTATTAATATCCTCTTCCATACCCTGTAATAGTTTGAAAACTTCCTCACGGCTTGCAACACGGGAACGTATGGTTCTGAAAAGTTCGGACTGCCTGACAAAGGTATGGCGACTAATCCAGTGCACCAGCAAAAAATCAGGAAAACTCTCGCTACCCAAGCAAACTACCATTGCTTCCCAACGATCTTCCAACGCTTTCATTTCATGAAGATGATCCTTATCACCATACAGCACAGAGAAGAGATGGTTTTTCAGCAAATCCGTTGAAGATAGACTTATACCGCGCGCATTGAGTGTTTCAAATACTTTATAGGCATTAAGCCCATCAGTCACACTAATAACAGTAAAGAATAGCCTGTCACTGATTGATTCTACTAGACTGGCCAACGTTACTCCCTCATCCCCGCCAGCAATTTTTGTATATTCACTCATTTTCATCGCAAACCATTCAAATGCTTTGCACAGTCTGCGTTCAGATTCCTTACAACCACTCTGAAAAAAATGATCTAGCGGAATCAAGTAATTTTGAAAATAAACATCGTTATTACGATTGAGCGTGAGCTTGGTTCGTGACACCAACGTTACAGGATCAAGATAGGTAATGTAGGTTTGACGAATTTGATCCATTCGTTGCTGATTATTTTCCGGATTGTTTTTCTCTGCGATCAATCGCGCTAAATTCTTGAGCGCCGCTAGAGTAATCAGCATGAGGGTCGTCAAACGCTGCTGCCCTTCAATCACATCGAATGTTCTGTTATCTTTCGATTGCAATACAAGGTGACCCATATAGTGCGCGGGTTCGCCGTCGGCCTGAATAACCCTCATAATATCTGCCCACAAATCTCCCCATTCATGTTCCGTCCAGCTATAGTCCGGCTGAAAATGAGGTATGCGGTAACTCAAACCACTACTGATCAACTTACGATAAGTATTATTTTCCGTTTTAAAATCAGTTACAGACACGTTTCAATCTCCTGATCAGTACACCCGCGCCTTAAGTGGAAATGATTCCACACTCAATGGCTTCAGCCGAACCGGCTTGTAATCCAGTTTTTGCCCTTCGCTGAAATATAGTGAATGCTTCAGCCAGTGATCGTCGTCGCGTTCCGGGAAGTCATCGCGCGCGTGGCCGCCACGACTTTCTTGTCTCGCCGCAGCGGAAACCATGGTGGCTTGCGCCACTTCGATTAGATTATCGAGTTCCAATGCCTCCACGCATGCAGTATTGAATACCTTACTTTGATCATTAATCATGGTATTTTTGACACGCTCGGCCACTGTGCGAATTTTTTCCACCCCTTGAGTCAGCAGGTCCGGAAACCGAAATACACCGCAATGATTTTGCATCACGCGCCGCATCTCTGCCCCCACTTCGGCCACACTCTCACCATTTTTTTGTGATTTCAGTCTTGCAAGACGTGCCAGCGGACGCTCAGCAGCATCGTGTGGCAATGGTTTTGGATGCGGGTTACGCTGCAAGTCCTCGATAATCTGCCGCGCCACCTCACGCCCGAACACCAACAGATCAAGCAATGAATTGCAGCCCAGCCGGTTAGCGCCATGCACTGACACGCAAGCGCATTCACCCACCGCATAAAACCCCTGCACCACTTCTTCTGGCCCTGTTTTATAAGGGGCGACCACTTGGCCATGATAATTAGTGGGAATGCCCCCCATCATATAATGCGCAGTGGGCACCACCGGAATGGGGTCCAGAGCCGGATCAACATGCGCGAACTTTAGGGAAATCTCCCGGATACCGGGTAAGCGCTGACGAATGACAGCATCACCAATGTGGTCCACTTTCAACAAAACATGATCGCCATGTTTGCCGCAACCGCGCCCTTCCTTGATCTCAGTAGCGATGGCGCGTGACACCACATCGCGGCTGGCGAGGTCTTGGGCGTTTGGCGCATAGCGCAACATAAAACGCTCACCGTCTTTGTTGATGAGATAGCCACCCTCCCCGCGTACACCTTCTGAAATCAGCACGCCCGCGCCGTACACGCCAGTGGGATGAAACTGGAAAAATTCCATGTCCTCCAGCGGAATACCAGCACGAGCTGCCATGCCTAGGCCGTCACCGGTATTAATATAAGCATTGGTACTAGCCTGAAAAATGCGCGCCGCGCCTCCGGTAGCAAACAGCGTGGCGCGCGCCTGCAAAATCATCACTTCACTGGTTTCAATTTCCATTGCCACCACGCCGAGAACATCACCGTCTTCGTCGCGGATTAAATCCAGAGCCATCCACTCCACGAAAAAGATGGTATTGCTCTGCATATTTTTTTGATACAACGTATGCAACAAAGCATGGCCAGTACGATCAGCAGCAGCACAGGCGCGCTGCACTGGGTTCTTGCCATAGTCTTGCATGTGGCCGCCGAATGAGCGCTGATAAATTTTGCCATTTTCCAAACGATCGAATGGCATGCCAAAGTGTTCCAATTCATACACAACTTCCGGTGCCGCGCGACACATGAATTCAATGGCATCTTGATCGCCCAGATAATCCGAACCTTTCACCGTGTCGTACATGTGCCAATGCCAATTGTCCTCGCTGATATTACCCAACGATGCCGCAATACCACCTTGCGCCGCTACCGTGTGCGAGCGAGTGGGAAAAACCTTGGATAATACCGCCACCTTCAAGCCCGCCTCGGACAGTGCCAAAGCCGCGCGCATCCCGGCGCCACCCGCCCCCACGATTACAACGTCAAATGTACGTTTAGCCACTGCCATCACATTCCCCACAAAATTTGTACTGCCCAAATCGAATACAGCAACAGCGCCATTATCACCAGTACATATATCACAAGGCGTGTTCTTGCCGACTTGACGTAATCCATGACAATGTCACGAACACCAATCCATGCATGAAAAAAAACGGCAAATAGAAACAGCAACGAGAACGAACGCATCACCAAGTTCGAAAATAACCCTGTCCAGGTATTGTAATCAAGTCCGATCCAGATATTGCTTTCAAAACGGGAATGCAGCACCACATAGCCCGCAATGAAAAGCGTATAGGCCACCATCAGAACAGCGGTAACACGCTGCACCAGCCAATCCCGCAATCCATAATGCGCGCCGGTTACGATGCGATCTACCATAGCCACGCTCCTATTAGCAAGGTTAAACCCCAACTCACAAACAACACCCACTTGCTACTGGCACGTGCCTGCGCCAGCCCAACGCCAATATGCATGTCAATCGCGAGATAGCGTATTCCAGCGCACAGATGATGTAAAAATGCCCACAACAGACTAATCAAAATTAATTTGCTTAAGGGATATCGTAGCGTAGCGGCCAATTGAGTATATGTCTCGATAGAAAACAAGCTGTACTGCAGCATCTTCAAAAACAGCGGCAAGGTTAAAAACAGTAACAATCCGCTAACACGATGCAAAATAGATACAAAGCCTGGCAAGGGCAATTTGATCAAGCGCAAGTCAAGATGTATAGGGCGATTTTTATTCATTGGCGCACACGAAGTGGAGTTATAAACCAACGTTTGTAATTTTACACATGATGAGTAATTAATTATAAATCAGAAATATAAACGACCAATGGATACCTGAAATAAGGAGCAAGCATACCCTATTGTTAGCAATGAATTGTCGTTGTATGCCCACATGCTGTCGAACCTTTCACTCTTCAAGAATGGTGTTCAACTAGTTATGAGATAAGCTGGAAAAATAGAGTCTGATGCTTCTGTAAAATACTGGGACGTGAACTGACCGAAATCAGGATGGAGCACGATCTGCTAAAAAATGGCGACCTACTTTACGAGGGTAATCGCGGTAAAGTAGGATCGAATGGAGAAATTACGACAACATTATTCCGATGACGTTGATGAACCGAGTTTTTGAGGTTTCGAAGAGCGGGTTTTATGAAAAACAACTTGCTGCTTAACCCGTTAGACTCCACTGCTAAAAACCGACCTCAAGTAACGATTGAACTTATTGGACAAGTTTCTCATGTTTTTTATGTCACAGTTAAGACTCAATTTATTTAGCATTGCGATGTGCTAAAAAATCTGCCTGTTGCAGTTTAACGAGTGCGTGGATATCTTTCTCGACAGGCTGATAAAGAGGGCGGATCTTACGCACAACGATATTGTTCGCTTCTTTAACATCGTCTGTACGTAAAGCAATTAATACGGGTTTCAAACCCTCATTAATGAATCTATTTCGGTTAGCGGCAAATTTCTCGGCCAGTGTTCGTTCAGCGGGTGTGAGGTGGTTAGCCATGTAGGCCTTCCATGTTTGTTCTATTTCCGCAATATTTTCTTCGACCTGTGCCGTATTGTGGCTAATCACTTCGGGCGTCGGTGTTACCAGGGTAGACGCGACTGCAAGTCGGTTTTCCAATAGTAATACTTCAATATGCGCCACCTGTTCGAGCGGAATCGTGCGGTCCTGCTGGGCAACTTTCAGACCTTGCTCGGTCTTGCTCATGCCGACAATCAATAGCGGTAGAGCACAGAGCATTCCAAACAGCAGCGCCAGCTGAACCCGTCCGAAACCATTAACAATGAGTGGGCCTCTAATATGGGTCAATTCTTCTTCAAGGGGTTCATATCCTTTGCTGACTTTTCTGCCCGCGAGGGGGTGATTGGAGAAAGGCTGGAACCGGTCGAAGCCTTTCACGATGACGGTACCGCCCGTGTGCGTATAGTCTTCTTCAAAGTGTTTGAGAAATTCCATGAAACTATGGTCAACCAGTTTGGCCTTGGAGAAGTCCAGTTCTACTTTTTTTCCGGTTTTTAATTGGTTGAACGCATTTTTAAAGCCCATCAGGTTGGAGAATATGGCAGCGCCCTGAATGGTTAAGTTATATTCATCTTCTTTTTCTTTCAGGGTGTAACGCGCCTTGAACATGCTGCGTAGGGGAGCTCCATTGACAATATGGATGATAAATTTGGCTACGATGCCTGAGGCGATTCCTATCAGTAGATCCGTCGCGATGGTTGCGGCAATGGTGATTAAAAAGACCACTAATTGCTCACTCCCAATTTTGTAGGTTTTGTAGAACAGCGACGGGGAAGCGAGTACGTAACCCACAAATATCAACATGGCTGCCAGTGCGGCATTGGGGATCATTTCAATCACGGGGATCATCAGGAGCATGGCCACCAGCAAGAAGAAGCCATGAAAGAAATTGGCCCAGACGGTACGACCACCAAAGCGTACATTGGCTGAGCTACGTGCGACTTCAGATATCATCGGGAGTCCGCCCAATAATCCCGAGACGACATTACCAGCTCCGACGGCAGCCAGGTCTTTGTTGAAATCCGACTGCCGCTTCCAGGGGTCCAGTCCATCCACCGCTTTGACGGTCAGCAATGATTCCAGGCTGCCTACGGCCAGGAGCATGAAGACATATTTCCAGAACACAAAAGTGGTGATGGCAGAGAAATCGGGGTTGTATCCGACTGAAGCCCAGAAGTTGCCGATATGAACCAGGGCATGAGCGGGTTGTGTGGTGTTGAAGTCCAACATGAAAGCCGCGGGAATGGCGATTAACAGCACGATCATGGGGGCCGGAATTTTTTTCAAGAAGTTGATTTTTATTTTCGGCATACCGAATAAGATGATCAAACTGATCATGCCAATGATGGCAATCGGTTGATTGGCGTGCATGACAGAGTCGGGAATGCGTTCCAAAAGTCCAATGGGATCCAGTCCTTTTAATGTGGACGGGTCAATTCCCAGCAAGATATGGATTTGTTTGGAAAAGATGATTATTCCGATGGCCGCCAGCATGCCGTGCACGGCCGAATGCGGTATAAAATCACTGAGTGAACCGGCTTTCAAGAAGCCTAGAATGATTTGAATCCATGAAGCAACGACAATGACGCCAAGAGCAAGATGCCAGCCTTCCGGACCGCCGCCCAGTTCGGTGACACATCCTGCACAGATGGTGATTAAGCCCGCAGCAGGGCCTTTGATGGTCAGACGTGAGCCGGCAAAGAAGCTGACAAATAGACCTCCAATCATGGCGGTAAGCACGCCCATCGCAGGGGGAAATTCGCTGGCTTTCGCGATGCCTAAACTGAGCGGTAACGCCAGCAGGAAGACCAGAAATCCCGAGATGAAATCAAATCGAAAATTTTCCTTTAATCCGGCTATACCCTCTTTGGGAAAAGATGATTGAATGGAACTCATGATATGTTGCTCCTAATTGTTGGGCAAAAACTTCCGGCTTGACAGTCGTAGGGTTAGGGTCTTTTTTTACGGCGCTTTTAACCGTACTGACTGATTGTCAATATACGATTTATCCGGCGGTTTATTGTCTAGCATGGGGGGCTGTCTTTTTGCTTATAGAGACCGACGCTACGTGACAGCATCGAGTAGCTCACTTCCAGCATCACCATCAGACTAATCAAATCTTGCTTCTTCCGAGAGAACACCAAACTATTCGGCCAATGCCGCAAAAATCTTGGTTCCTTAATTAGCATAATCAATTTTCACTCCTCTATTAATTATCATGTTCACCATGGTTTGTATTGAGAATTCCCCATTCAATTCTAATTAAGAAGACCTGTTCGGATGTGCATGATAAGTTTTAATATGAGGCCCAAGAAAGATACGCGCATACATTCTAATCAGTGAAAGTCCCGAAATTACGTAACTTAAGGCAGCGAGAAATACCAGGCTAGCCTGATCTTCATGAATGTGAGTAAATATTAGTTCTACCCCAATAAATGTTGGAGTCATTGGGAATGACATAAGGCCTAAACAAGCTAATAGAAAAATAAAAGCTAATCTAGGATGCTCGTAAGAGTGACCTTGAAATTGATCTAAGGTGATTTTGTGTTCGTGAGATTTGAGTTCATTCAGGCAAGCGTAGCCTAAGACACCTGAAATAATTACGCCACTTAAATACAGAATGATTTCATTGGTACTTATATCGCCATTTAACGAAATAGCGAGAGGTCTATATAGATGCATGACAATTACTAAGACCCAACTTAGCAGAGCATTTTTTCTTTCTGCAAATGATTTGAGCAGCATCACCAAACCAATAAATGCAAAAAATTCAGGTAAGTATTTGTATACTTCTTTTGGTATTAACTCTTCATTGAATAAGCAGATTAGACCAATAAGATAGGTCACAATAAAGAAAATAAAAACTTCTTTTCCTGAGAAAAAATTTAATTTTCTACCACACCATTTTAATGGGTTCCAAAAGAAACGATATACGAAGCTATCCAGATTAAACTCTTTAAGACATAACAAATAAATTGAGTACTCTACTTTTTTGAGAACTGAATTTCTATCAATATAATGACGTGGAATAAAATTATAAAATTGCTCGCGAATCATATAGCTTACGACCGAGGGCGACACCAATAGTTGATAGGTTCTTAAAAAGGCGTTTCCGGCAAAATGTATTAAAGCAAGGCCGTGAAAACCTAAAGCAATTTCAATAAAAATCAGCCCAATTTGTGCAATCGAGGAATAGGCAATTTGCGTTTTAACGGATGACTGGACTCGTGCAATTCCTGTCGCAACAATACTAGTCAATAAACCTAAACATATGACCGTTATTACTATGGAAGTAAGGTGTTCCCAAAAAGGAAATGTTCTTAATAAAAGGAATGCACCTAAATGAACTGAGAGCGATCCATAAAAAATTGCACTGGATGGAGTTGGACCTTCCATTGCTCTTGGAACCCAGGAAGAGAAAGGAAGTTGACCTGATTTTACTGCGGCGGCAAGTAATATCATTAACGAAATAAGAACACCCAGGAGAGGATGGTTTTGAAGATGCTCGCTAATAAATTGTTTATCGGTTAATTCTGAAAAATTAATATTTTTACGCCATAAATAATGATTCATCCACATAACAATGAGTAAACTCATATCGGCAATACGAAATACTGTAAAGACCTTGAGTGCATTTTTTATAGGCAAATATCTATCTCTATAAAATCCAATCAACAAAAACGAAGAAAAACCAAGTATCTCCCAGCCCACAAACAAGGTCTCAAAATTTCCTGAAAATATTATTATGTTATAGCCAATATAAAAGAAAAGAATGATGTTAAAAAATCGTTTGTAACCACTTTCTCTATGAAGATACCAACGGCAATATTGTGTCACCAGAAATGTCAGTGCCGAACCAACAAATAGATAAACAGCACTGATTTTATCAAAATAAAAAGAGACTAGAAATTGATACTCTTTTGTTTTAAAAAGAATAATCTCACTTTTCTCAAGTGTTGGATGATTATAGAGTAGCCATATAATCAGGAATACCCAAGAAATAATTAAATGCAAACCCACGGTGAAAAGAACAGTCCGTGAGACAGCATTTTCCATTTTATCTGGGATAAACAGACTAAAAATAAATCCCACAAATGGTATGAGTATAAAAAATTGAAGCAGTGCTGTAAGTAGCAAAGTCATATTAAAACCTTAATTAATTAAGTAGACTGGCAAATTCTCTTTAGTGGCTTCAACTATATGTGTTGATTCTGCTGCTTTAACTGATTCAATTAAAGTAATCGCATCCGAAATAGAGCCAAGAGCTCGTGTTAATGGACGGTAAAGAGAGAAGCTCCCGTCTTTAAATAAGAAAATCTCGCGCGTCTCTGGATTTACTGCAACTAGCAGAACCCACTCATTCAAATAAAATTCATAATTTGCTGGTAGCTGATTAATTGCTCCCAATACAATTTCAGGAAAGTGTTCAACAATAACCAGGAGACGGATAGGATCATGAACTTCAATCATCTGACTTGGGAGACCTGATCTTAAGTCGCCATCACTGCCATTAGCCACGCCAATAAGTCCCATAACATTATGGGGAAGCTTGGTTCCTGCACCCAGTTTGTAATTGTCAACACGTGAAAAAAAATATTCGAGACTGATACCCCCCATAACCGGTGCAATAGGTTTCATAACATTACATAGATACTTTCCTTCAGGATCCAGCCTATAATCGTAAGAGCTCATAGACGACCGCCTATCTAGATAGATGTCCTTTGATAAAGTTCGCCTGCCGACAAAACAAACTGCGTTGGTTGAATGGTTAAGTTCTTGTCGAGGTTCGAATAATGAAACTGATCTCCTAAGAATTTCTCCATGAATTTTTTTAGCGCTCAAGTTAGTATCAATTGACACTAATCTTCTCGATCTTTCTTTTGAATTTAAATCCAAAGCCTTGACAAAAACGGGGGTGTTTTTTTTATGGTTTGTCGAATTCACAGGAGAAAGTAAGTTCTCATCGAAATAAGTGATTTCGTCACGCGTAGTATCATGAAGGGCGCCTAGAAATTGTGTTTCTATGGGAATGACTAGCCCTCTTGAACTCAACAATGCTCTAACTTCAGAGTGATTAGCCATCACGCAAAATACTCTTGCATTAACTGAACCAGGCCTACCTCCACAAGCTCCGCAGTCATAAGCACAATAATGAGGATTATTAATACTGGTTGCACCATGTCCAACAACATAGACAATTGATGCGAAATCTTTGACAAGTCCAATGCTGGTTAAAATTGTTTCTACTCTTTGAGTCATCTCCTCGATTGTAAATCCCACTTGTAAATCGTTTTCCCGATGGTTCGTAAATTTGTTCTCAACAGTAAGGTTCGAAGCCTTATCCATATGTGCAATCGGTGAGGCCATGGCAGGCATCGCGGAAGGTCGAAAAATATTCAGTGCCAGTTTAAATCCTGACAACAATCCCAATGTTTGAGTAACTAGCCAGCCTCGAAAAAGAGAATGTGATACTTTAGAAAAATAGGCTTCTTTCTTCCTCTTTTTTTTGGTTTCTGTTTCCTTAATTAAATATTTTGGTGTAACAGGTGCAGGACAACATTTTGTATAGAATTTTCCATGCTCAGGTTGAAAATAGAATTCAACGCCAAAGAATCCAGGTGTAGCAAAAGTTTCACATTCAGAATCAATTCTTTCAAGGTAACGACGGAAGGAAAGCTCCCTATCATCGATACATGTAAACACTTGAAAACTTTTGTGGAATGGTACTGTTTCCTCCTTCTTTTTTTGCAATTGAATAGCGGCAAGCACTTGATCATAATAAGACCATTCAAAAGCATCTTGCCAAATTGAAAGGACTTCATCCAATTCTGTGTTGGGAACTTCATCAAAAAGCTCTACAGGTCTGTTTTTTAAATTGCTGCCCATTGGCAACCAATCCTCTTCCAATTGGAAGTCAAGTGCATCAATCTCTAATAAGAGTTCAAAAACAATTAAGTCATGAATTGATATTTTTTTTGGGTTCAACAGAGATTGCGGTTGATCCTCAACAGTGGACACCATACCCGACCAACCTTGATGTGCAAATTGCTGATCATATAAATATTGCTTGTAAAGCGATTCGGCACCAACAAGAATTTTTAGTAAATCTTCAATTTTACAATTGCCCTTAAGAAGGAGTTCTTTAGCTCTTTTTCTTTTAAAGAAACTTGTAAAACTGTTTGCTTCTATTTCTCTCATTGAAGAAAGAAAGCCTTTATGCCCAACAGGAAAACCCCATATTGAAATTCCCTGATCAAGATAGCTACAAAGAATTCTGAAAAGCAGTGGATGTACAAATAAATCCAGGTCTATGCGGTATTGCTCTTTCCAATTTAATCGCAGCAAACCAATTCTTGATGAAATAGAAGTGTCATATTTCTTGCTAAGCACATTTTTCATCCATTCATTTACATGCTCTAAACCCTTTCTTTCAGCAATCGTTCTTTTTAGAATATCTTCCCGGATACGTGTAGATATATAGAGCGATCTATAATCTTCTAACTGAAGGGAGACAAAATAACCAAATATTTTTGATGCATGACGAATGCCATCATAGAACTTAAGATGCTGAAATGCATGTAACGTGTTGTGATGAATAAAATCTTTTAGTGGGGCTTGACTAGGCAAATAGTGCTTCAATTCATGAAGTACTTCTTGTTCATTAAAAATAGAATTATTTGAATTCATTGTTATAAGCTCTATGTAGTGTTCTTTTTCTTTAAACCGATTGTGGCAATTAAAATTTTTTTTAATTAACGTGACGCACTACTTCTAAATATTTGGTAAATTATTCTTAATTTTTAAAATGGTATGGGTAATGTATGTTTATGAAAAAATCTTGTCAAACTGAAGCTTGATATATGTCGATCATCAAAATTTGATGATTTTTACTCATTTATACGTTACTGACTTTACTTTTCTTTATTTTTAAATATGATAATAACCAAAACGATACATAAAAAAATAGTGATTCGCCTTGCTGAAATTCGTGATGTTTTAGTTATCACTCAATTTAATCAAGCGATGGCTTTCGAAACAGAAAAAAAAGAATTAATACCGAAAGTAGTATCAAAAGGTGTCACAAAAATTTTAAAAAATTCTAATTTTGGATTTTATGTGATCGCTGAACGTAACAAGGAAGTCATTGGATCACTAATGGTAACTACCGAATGGAGCGATTGGCGAAATGGTATGTTTTGGTGGATTCAAAGCGTTTACATCAAGCCAGATGAGCGTCGAAAAAAGATTTATACCCAGCTATATAATTTTGTTAAAGAGTCTGCGAAAAATAACCCCAGTATTTGCGGGTTTCGTCTTTATGTGGAAAATGAAAATATTCTTGCCAAAAACACATATGAAGCTCTTGGCATGATGGAAACAGGTTATCGGATATACGAAGAACTGAAACCAGAAACTCACAAGTAGATCGTGTATTCAGGGAATTTCGTGCTCGTTTCATCGGTAAGCCCAGTCCGTGCACTTCTTTTGGAAAGCTTCGACCTTGCTCTCACCCGCCGCAGAGATGTCTTTAAACAATTTTTTTCGCGTTATTCAGTGCCAAGGCAGCATTATTGCCACTCTAACTCAGTTATAGTTCAAAACCATGTACCCTATTTTGAACCACTCCTTCCGCTCATCCAACTACTGCCAACCTCCACCAAGTGATTTATAAAGATCCACCATTGCGTCAATTTGTTTTTGTTTCGTTTCAATTAAATCTTTTTTGGCATCCAAGGTATCCCTTTGTGCCAATAGCACATCCAGATAGTCCACACGGGCAGATTTGAATAGCTGGTTAGCAACCTCAATTGATTGGGCAAGCGCTTCCACTTGGCTTGTCTTAAGCTGATAGTTTTTGTCGAGGTTATCGATATTTGAAATTTGATTCGCTACTTCCGTATAAGCTTTTATAATACTTTGCTCATACTCATAAGCCGCCTGAATCTGCTTGGCATTGGCGTTTTTATATTCCGCTATGATGGCATTTTTATTGATCAGCGGAGCCACTAACCCTCCGACGATAGTGGCCGCCAAGGACTCTGGCGTATTGATCAGGTATTTAAGTGCGAAAGCATCATACCCTATTCCGGCGTTTATGCTAAAGGAGGGATAGAAATTTGCCCTAGCCACCTTTATGTTTAATGCCGCTGCCGATAATTCAAGCTCCGCTTGCCTAATATCAGGCCTATTTTGTAGCAATTGTGACGGAATACCTGTCTTAAGCACTTTAGGTTTTAACTCCATAAAACCACTAGAAGCACGCTGGATAGGCTGCGGCGTTCTCCCTAACAAGAAATTTATCCGGTTTACAACAACATTAACATGTTGATTTAATTCGTATATTTTACTTTTGTTTTTTGCCACTTCTGCTTCATAACGTCTGACGGCAAGTGCGGTTGTCCTTGCATACAGCTGTAGTTGCTTGACCATCTCCAAACCATTTTGCTGGATACTAATATTTTCCTCTAAATTCTTAAGCTGGTTGTCCAAGGTAAGCAGTTCATAGTACGAATGGGCTACTTCAGCGACCAGATTGGTCACTAAAAAATTTTTACCTTCTTTTGATGCCATATACTCGAGAACAGCCACCTGTTTCGCATTCCGCAACTTTTTCCATACGTCGATCTCCCAGGTTGAAAAGAGCCCAAAGTGAAAATCGCCCAAGTACGTAGGGAAGGCTTGGCCATTGGCTCTTGGGAGATTTTCGTCAACAGCGCCATTGCGCGTAAACTGGCCGGTTCTGTCCCCGCCTGCACCAGCACCAATATTTACAAATGGTAAATATTGGCCTCTACGCGCTTGAATTTCATTCTGTGCAACACTGATGCGCTGCATCATGATATTAATTTCTTTATTGTTAACAACAGCTATATCTATCAAACTTAATAAATTAGGATCATCGAAAAAATCTTTCCATTTAATACTCGCCGTATTGGTCTGTTCCGAAATGCCCGCTTTATAACCAGCAGGAAGACGCGTGTCTTCTTTTTTGATTATTACCTCAGGAGTACCACAGGCTTGCAACACCAGCCCCAAAACGCCTAAAGCCATAAACTGAAATGTTTTAGTTTTCGTTGTCATTTGGGCCGTAGTGATAAGTTTCGGTTAAAGGATCAAGGTCTTCATGTTGAATTAATTTTTTGCCTTCTATCATTTTGGCAAACATATAATAAAGCCCTGGAATAATGATGACACCAAACACGGTACCGAAAAGCATCCCACCCAGCGCTGAGGTACCAATTGTTCTGTTGCCTACTGCGCCCGCCCCCGTAGCCATCGCTAAGGGTACCAGCCCGGCTATAAAGGCAAAGGAAGTCATCAAAATCGGTCGAAAGCGCTCTTTTGCACCCGCAATCGCCGCTTCTAAAACAGTCATGCCTTGGGTTTGCTTCTGGGTTGCAAATTCGACAATCAATACCGCATTTTTGCCGAGCAAACCAATTAACATAATCATTCCCAATTGAGAATAGACATCATTGGCAAGCCCTAATCCTTTTAATAATAAGAAAGCACCGAAAATACCGGGGGGCAGCGAACATAGCACGACCAAAGGCAAAACAAAGCTTTCGTATTGTGCGGCTAACACCAGGTAAACAAACATGATAACGATCGCGAAGATCAGCAGGGCTTCATTGCCCCGGAGGGCTTCATCAAATGACAAGCCTTCCCAGGCAACCTCAAAACCATGCGGCAAAGTGGCTTTCGCAACCTCTTCAACTGCGTTGATGGCCGCACCAGTGGTATAACCCGTTGCGGGCTCGGCGCGGATCGCCGCCGAGTTATAGAGGTTGTAACGTGTGATCTCGTTGGGTCCCTGCTTTTTCACCATAGTCATAAAGGCGGAGTACGGCACCATTTCGCCTTTATCATTTTTTACAAAATATTTCAACACATCCTCAGGGGAACGCCGGAATTCCGGCAAGGCCTGGGCGTAGACTTTAAAAAAGTTATTGAAGCGAATAAAGCCCTGTTCATAGGTACTGCCGATCATGATGTCCAGGTGATTCATCGCTTTTTCGATGGTAACCCCTTTTTGCATGGCCAGTTTATTGTCGATGACCAGTTCGTATTGCGGATAATTGGCCGCATAAAAGGTAAACAAGCCGGTCAGTTCCTTACGTTTACGCATCGCATCCATAAACGTTTGGTTAATTTTATCGAACTCGAAATAATCCGTGTCTAATGTCTTGTCTAATAAGCGAAACGCCAAGCCCGATGCCGCTCCGTATCCCGGCACTGCCGGAGGTTGAAAAAACTCGATGACTGCGCCCAAGTTATGGGTTTTTTCCTCCAACTCGTGGATAACATCTAGTACCGAATGTTTACGTTGCGACCAATCTTTCAGGTTGATAATACTGGTGCCTGCATTCGATCCGCGGCCTTCGGTGAGTATTTCGTAGCCGGCTAAGGAAGAAACCGATTGTACGCCTTCGATTTTTGCTGCTATCACTTCCAGTTGCCGTGCCACTCTGTTGGTCACTTCGATGGTTGAGCCGGGCGGTGTTTGAATAATCGCATAAATCATGCCTTGGTCTTCGCCAGGAATAAAGCCCTCAGGCAAGGTTTTATCGATCATGAAAACGCCGAAGCCAAACCCGGCCAACACCAAAAGCGTGACAATGCGCCGGGTGACCGTGACATTCAACAATTTGATGTAGCGCCCGGTGACCTTTTCGAAAACAGAGTTAAAACCATCGATGAAAAGGCTGATTGGATTTTTCCGTTTCGGCTGGCCGTGGGTGTTTTTAAGGATCATGGCACACAGTACCGGGGCAAGCGATAAAGCCACAACTGCTGAAATAATGATCGACGACGCCATAGCGATAGAGAACTGTCGATAAAACACCCCGACCGGCCCTGGCATAAACGCAATTGGGATGAACACCGACACCATGACCAGTGTAATCGCCACAATGGCGCCGCCAATTTCCCCCAATACTTTTCGGGAGGCCTCATATGGGCTGCAATTTTCGGCTGCCATTTTTGCATGCACAGCCTCTACCACCACAATGGCATCATCGACCACAATACCGATAGCCAAGACCAAGGCAAACAAGGTGATGAGGTTAATGGAAAGCCCGAACGCAGACATAACGGCGAATGCTCCGACCAGCGAAACCGGTACCGCAAGAATGGGGATCAAGGTAGAGCGCCAGTCGCCGAGGAAAATAAAGACCACCAAGGAGACCAATATGAAGGCTTCAACCAAGGTGTGTAGCACTTTTTCGATGGACGCATCAACGAAACGCGACACATCGTAATTGATTTCGTATTCCATGCCTTCCGGGAAGGACTTTTTCATTTCTTCCAGTTTTTCCTTCACATTCTCTATGACCTTTTGGGCATTAGTGCCGTAGTTTTGCTTCAGCACGATAGACGCCGAAGGGTACCCGTCTTTATCAGAGAAAATATTATAGAACTCGCTGTTTAGATCGACCCTGGCAACGTCTTTAATGCGCAGAATTTCGCCGGTCGGGGTAGACCGGATAATAATGTCTCCATATTCTTCCGGCTTGTTGAAACGTCCTTTATAGACCAGCACATACTCTTTGGATTGGGCGGCTATGCCTGTGCTTTGTCCCAGTCGACCAGGACGTCCGATAATGCTTTGATTCCCGATGGCCTCCATCACCTCCTCTGACGAGACGCTATAGGCCCGCATCCGTTCCGGATTCAGCCAAATCCGCATCGCATATTGGCGGGCGCCCAATATGGTTGCTTGGGCGATTCCAGTAATGCGCTGAATTTCCGGAATAACATTGACGTAGGCATAATTAAATAGAAGCTTCTGATCGGCGTTTTTATCTTTGCTGAAGAGGTTGACATACATGAGCATGCTGGGCTGGACGAAGTTCACAATCACGCCTTCCAACTGCACCAGTGTGGGCAGTCTGCTCATCATCTGATCCACGCGCGTCTTCACATTAACCATCGCGATATTGGGATCGACACCTAGATTGAAATACACTTGAATGGTCGCTTCGCCAGCGCTGGTCGCATCCGAAGTAATGTATTTCATGCCGGGCACGCCATTGATAGCGCGTTCTAACATAATCAGGGACGATTTCACCAGTACATCGGCACTGGAACCGGGAAACGATATCGAAACCGTGACCCGCGGCGGCGCAATATCTGGAAACTGGGAAATGGGCAATGATTTCATTGCCACAAACCCCATAAACAGGAACATCAGCGATAACACGATCGCCATTACAGGTCTCTTGAGAAAAATATTAAACATGGTTTAATCCTGACCTGAAGGGTTACTCTGTATACAATTTCTTCAACTCTGAGCGAACCTTTTGGGGTGGCCTTAAATCGATCTTCACCTTTTCTCCAGGACGAACTTTGCGTATACCTTCGAGCAGAATCCTGTCAGTGTCATTCAGGCCATCTTTAACAATAAATAGCTGTGGCAATTCGGCCTCTATATGGATCAGCCTTTGCTCCACTTTTTCTTCTTTATTGATGACGTAGACATAGGTTTTATCCATGATTTCGAACGTCGCTTTTTGGGGGATGAGCATGGCGTTTGGGTAAGGCTTGGCCATTAGAATTGTTCCTGTCTCACCATGCCTGAGAATTTTGTCCGGGTTAGCGAACAAGGCACGGAATTGGATATTACCGGAGGTATTATTAAAATCACCTACAATTGCTTCAATAACACCCTTTTGATTGAAAATCTCGCCATCTGCCATTCTTAGCTGTACTTCTTCACCGATTTTGTCTTTTTTTTGCGTCTTAAAGTTTAGGTATTGGGCTTCTGGGACATTGAAATAGACCCATAATTGACTGACGTCAGACAGTGTCGTCAACACCGCACCTTCATCGAGAAGGCTGCCGACCCTAACAACTAAATGATCCATAATCCCTTCAAAAGGTGCTTTGATATCGGTGAAACCTAAACGGGTTTCCGCCATTTTCACTTCCGCCTTGGCCTTATCTAATTTTGCTTTTGCCAAAGCCAATTCATTGGTCGATACGATATTCTTATCAGCCAAGCCTTTGGTATTAAGGTATTCGATGTTCATATTCTGCGCTTCGGCTTGCGCTTTAAGAAGTTCTGCCTGATAGATATTGGGCATGATCTTGAACATAGGCTGTCCCTTTTTTATCAATTGCCCTTCATCCACAAAAATATCCTGTAAGTAGCCCTTTTCCAAAGAGCGTACATCAATATGCCTAATGGCCTGAATCTGACAGACATAGTCTTTCATGACGAAAGTGTCTTCACGAAACGGTGTAGTCGCCCCATATTTTGGCATTTCTTCATGTGTCTCGGTTTCTGCCTTAAGATGACATCCACTCAATAATAGGGTGGCGATTAAGCCTAGAACTACGGATGATTTAGTGATCATTTTTATGGCCTTTACATTGCAAGGGAGCAAAGTATTGTGTTAAGGGACTAAAATTTTTTAACGTGCGTTCTATCATTAAAAATATTTAGTAAATTATTTTAAATATTAAAATGACATGGTTAATGTATGTTTAGGTAAAAATCTTGTCAAACGGAAGCTTGATATATGGCGAAGCATCAATTTTTGATTATTTTTATTCGCACCGGATACTAATAAATATGGTAATAATTCAATTTATTCATAGCACTAAGATAGGGAAGAACGAATGTACTATGCTAAAAGTCGATATGCAGAATTATTTTGCCAACATCAAATTGGCAGGTAAACCAACATTTTTGTCAGTTTTGCCGAAGTCTTATTTTTTTATATTACCTTCCCAATTACTGAGCTGGCGATACGGAGCGTCGTAAGGTAGTGTCTTGTCCAAACAATATTCACGATGAATCCCGAGATTGCATTGGAACGGATACGCTGAGACATCTCAGCGGGTAGCCGTGGGCGCGGTGTTGGCAGCAGCTAATTAAGGTAATCAAACTGTCTTTCAGGGGCTTCACTGAAATGGTCATCTGCTACCGGTCGGCATTCCCTCGGTTACCCCCGGTAGGACACCGCGGACTGCACCAATTCCGAGCCAAACAACGCCACTGGATAAACCGATGTGCTCGTCACCATGGTGCACAGGCGAATCAATCGGGATTCAGGACTTGAAGCAGAACTTTGGACTAAGCCCTATGAAGGAATGAGCTAGCGAGGGTTTCATCATCACGCCACTCAGAGCATCGCTCCTTACGGGACGAACGAGCCTGATGATCCGTATTTTGAAATCACCCAAGATGGCTGGCATCTTTTCCGAGGTCGAAAAATGGGGATTGATCTCCATCGAGAATATTTTTGGGTTTGCGTGAATGATCATTGAAAACCCTCCCCTTTGCGGGAACAGGTGCAAGGCGCATTTTCCCGATATCACAAACCTTGTCGGGACTTTAATGTTAAATTTACTTACCGATTACACGAAGACCCAATTGATTCTACCTATCAAGCCAAATTATTGATGCATTTACATTGGAGAACGCTAATGATTAATTCAAATTTATCGAACAATCCACCCCACTCCGAACAGTGGCCAAGCTTAGCCTTTCAAGCATGGAAAGATACCTACGCGACGCTACACCTGTGGACACAGATTGTCGGCAAAATCCGGCTCGTTCAGACGCCGTGGGTCAATCACTCCTGGCACGTAACCCTCTATGTAACGACGCGCGGTCTGACCACATCGCCCATCACCTACGGTACGCGCACATTCCAGATTGATTTTGACTTCATCGACCACCGGCTCGTGATCCAAACGAGTGAGGGGGCTGTTAAAACGCTGGCACTTCAGCCTCGCTCAGTTGCTGATTTTTACAAAGAACTACTTGCGAATCTGTCCGACCTTGGCATTAACGTCAAAATTCACACAACGCCTAACGAAATAGCCGATGCCATCCCCTTCGAGAAAGATCATATCCACGCATCCTATGACGCAAAGTATGCCAACCAATTCTGGCGCGTTCTGGTGCAAGTAGATCGTGTATTCAAAGAATTCCGTGCTCGTTTCATCGGCAAGTCCAGTCCAGTGCACTTTTTTTGGGGAAGCTTCGATCTTGCCCTCACCCGCTTTTCCGGACGCCCAGCCCCCAGTCACCCTGGCGGCGTACCCAATCTGCCCAATTGGGTCGCACGCGAAGCATACTCGCACGAAGTGAGTAGCTGCGGATTCTGGCCGGGAGGCGGACCGGTACCCTATCCGGTCTTCTATGCGTATGCTTACCCCGAGCCGCAGGGATACAATATGGCTCAATTGCGCCCCGATGGGACCACATATCACTCTATATTGCGCGAGTTTGTCTTGCCATATGATGATGTGCGACTCGCAGAGTCACCTGACACGATGCTGCTTGATTTCCTGCAGAGCAGCTACGAGGCAGCCGCCAACCTGAGCGGCTGGGATCGTCCAGCGCTTGAGCGGATTGCGCAATTATAAATTATCGGCTTAATTTTTCCGACAGCTTAATCCATACTGACTTGTTTCTACCCTGACATGCTGGAACGTAATTATGCCGCGCCCGCGCAATGCATTGCACGCCCATTTTTTCATTTTCCATTACCGGTAATTTGAAAATTACCTTAACGGTGCCTGCCATGCACTCTTGCTCAAGCATGCTTGTCGTTACTTTGCAGAATTCTAATATCGCGCTTCAACAGGCGATTCGATCTTCATACCATGATAGTAAGGATTGCGTATGTTGCACCGAGCACAACGCCCATGCCTAATCGTCTTCTTAAATTGACTAATGATTGACGTAATCAGGAAAATGAATGAGGCGTTACGCGAATACATGAAGCAACATGCCAAGCCGGATTGAATCTGTGAAATATAAATCCCCGCTACAAGGATTTATATGAACCAAAAATCTTCTTGGCGTGCCAATAACTGTCCTTACAGCTAAAAAAAGCACCAGTCGCCCAGTGCTTGATTTTTTACTTAAGGGGCTTAGGCCGATTTACGACGACGCGCCAAACCAAAACCAAACAGTCCCGCACTCATCAATAGTAAAGTAGTTGGTTCTGGGACGGTTACAAAATCACAGTCTGTGCAGGGAGGGTTGGTACCTTCACGAACATACAATGATAGGTGTGATAAGTCAGGTATTTTTCCACCATTATTTAGAAAGTTAATTGACCATGTGCCGCCATCATTACCGTCAAATTTTACATCATCCAGTAACCACGCACCAAAACGATCACTTGCTTTCAGCACTACAATAAAATCCAAGAATGTTGGTAGGATGGTAGGAAAATTTGTATCAGTACCAGTTAGTGCCCAGTCGCCGCTTTTACCAGCAGTTGTGGTCAAGCTAAAATTGATGCCCAAAAAAGTGCCAGTGCCAGTGCCGGTAGCGCCGGGCGTATCGTCTTTTGCTAGAAGTTTCCATAGGTCAGTACTCCCGCCCCATAACGACGCTAGCTCGGTATTTATAGTGCCTTTTACATTATCATTGCCCATTATGACGCCGTAACAATCATTGGAAGCAGCACCATTATAGGTCACGTTGCTTTTCTGCATTCCACCAGGATTTGGGTTGCTAACGCTACAAAGTGCTGCAGCTGATGCGCCGCCCGCAAACATCATCAATGCAGTGGTGACAATACCGTATTTTAAAAGTTTATTCATGATTCTTCCTTGAGAAATTTAAAAAAGACATATATTTCTTACTGACAAGCAATATTTGTGCCACAATTTAATCTATTCCTTAACATGATGTATCTACAGTGTGTATCTGTTTATACTATGACTTTGGTGCAATCTTTTTGTCTGGACTGTAAAGTATTTCGACAAACAAAAAGCCGAACGCCGAGCCCGCAGAAATTGGTGGTTGGAGAGATCGCCAAAATCAATGAACGATAAGGCGCATCAAGAAACCATTACCGCAGAAAAACGTACTCCGACGCGGAAGCTTATTTAAAAATGATGATTGCAAGGGGTTTAAGTACGGGGTGTATGCAGGGACTGCATGGAAACGAGAGTTCACGACCAATTCATCATCTGTATTAATGGCTTTCAAGTAGTCCTTAAAGCCCAGATACCGAAAGCCTTCGAATAACGTATTATTTTTTATACTTCTTCATCCATTCACTGGCCCGTCGCTGGGCTTCGGCAATTTCTGCTGGCGTCATGAACGATTCCACAATTCCCAGCCCGCTTCCTATATCTTCATCATCGCCCATGCCTGCGATGTTATTAACCCATTCACCAGCAACTTTAAACCATTTACCCCCTGCACCAGCAATATTGAACCACTTATGCGCTTCAATGTAGTCCCGGGGAACGCCCAAGCCCATGTCGTACATGACTCCCAGATTATTTTGAGCCTCTACATCGCCCTGCTCTGCAGCCTTGTTCCACCAAAACACAGCTTGCTGGGTATCCTGAGGAACGCCTATACCGTTGTCATACATGAATCCCAGTTTAAATTGCGCATGTACGACTCCCTGCTCTGCAGCCTTGCCATACCAAGACACAGCCTGGTCGTCATCCTGAACAACGCCGTTGCCCTCTTCATACATAAAGCCCAATTTGTATTGGGCCTGCGCAATCCCCTGCTCTGCAGCCTTGCCATACCAAGACACAGCTTGCGTGTAGTCCTGCGTAACGCCTTGGCCTTTTTCGTACATGAGACCTAGTGTGTATTGCGCCAATGCATCTCCTTTCTCTACCGCCTTGTTATACCAGTGCACAGCCTGCTCGTAATCTTGTGTAACGCCCTGACCTTTGTAATACATAACTCCCAAATTGAATTGAGCCTCCGCAAAACCCTGATCTGCGACCTTATGATACCAATGCATAGCCTGTTGGTAGTCCTTTTTAATCCCTTGACCATCGGCATACATACCTGCCAGATAAAATTGCGCTTCCACATGTCCATGCTCCGCAGCTTTTTTTAATGATTCAGCAGCTTTTATATAGTCCTTGCGGTCAACAAACTTCATCCCATCCTCAAAGTTTTTTGCAACATCTTGAGGTGTCAGTACTGCCATGAAATCGTCCTTCCCATTGATAACCACATAATTTTTCTCCTTAATTCAATTTAAAGCAAAATGAATAATTACAATATAGTTTAGCGCATCTTTACTTCCCGAAAATTATTCCATTATATTAAACGATTGCGCTAATTGCAGAGTATTACGAGCATTGACGTAATAAAGGAGCAAATGCAACAAACGATAGAGCCACTTAACCACCAGCCCCTCACATTTGCTGGATGTTAGGTCGCAGCATGAAGTAATATTCTGGTTAAATAATACCCCAGGCCAACACATTAATCATTACACTTAGAACTTTAATCCATTAATTATACAGTAACATCAATATGATAGCTCCAAGTATTGCGGTCAATGAAAGAACGCGGATCGACACCTTGCGGTCATTCAATATTTTGGATACTTCTCCGGAAGAACGTTTTGATCGCATTACTCGCTTAGCCAAACATCTCTTCAACGTGCCCATTGCTCTAGTCAGTTTAGTGGACACGGACCGTCAGTGGTTTAAATCATGCATGGGCCTTTCTGTTAGTGAAACGCCTCGCAACATTTCCTTTAGCGGACATGCAATTCTGGGCGATGACATCTTCATAGTGCCCGACACGCTTCTCGACAAACGTTTTTACAACAATCCACTTGTTACTAGTGGCCCAAGCATTCGTTTTTACGCAGGATGTCCTTTGGCAGTTCCGAATGGAAGCAAACTGGGCACCCTTTGCCTGATCGATAACAGGCCACGCATGTTGAATAACGAGGAGCGCAAACTCCTACAAGAACTTGCCTGCATGGTTGAGCAAGAAATTGCAAAGGTCCAGACGGTAACCAAGGATTCAACCACGCTACCTAACCGCCGAACCTCCGAGACACTGACACAGCGTGCATTGAAAGTTTGTCACCGTATAAAAAAACCTACGCCTTTGCAGTTTAAGGAGAGTTCTATATCTCAAGGTTTGTGTACGTCATGCGCCTATGTAGGTAAAACGAAAAGTATAATCAAAGGTAACGTCAACACCGGGATCATCCTCTGGTTTTTCTTCTTGATTCCGGGCTTAATTTATTCAATTTGGCGTTTTCGTTCTCGGCATGAGGTATGCCCAATCTGTAATCGAGCAACGATTATTCCGGCTGTGTCTCCCAAAGCCCAGCAAATCATTCGTGAAAACCGGGCAGCAAAAACCCCCGTTACGAGCCAGGATTTGAAACAACCATCGAAAGCAGCTATTGAAGTAGAGAAAGCAGTTGGAATAAATATACAAACCAGCAGCACATCTTCCCCCTCCAGCAGCCAACATATTGATATTAGACAGACTGTCAAGAATATTGATGCGCTACCCGCCATGCCGGTCATTGCACAAAAACTACTGGCGCTACAGATCAATAGCGACGAAAACGAACGGGAAATGTTAATGCTGATCGAGCAAGACTCGCAGATCTCAGCAAAAATTATCGGACTATCCAATTCAGCAAAGCTTGGCTCCACACGAAAGTCAACGTCAGTAAAAGAGGCTGCGATCTTACTAGGCATGAGCCGTGTCAAATCGATTGCAACTGGCATCGCCATCATGTCCTTTTCGACCAAAGTATCCACGGGTAAATTTAAGGCACAGGATCTTTGGTTGCATAGCTTTGGCATTGCGTTTGCCATGCTCGGCATCGCCCGTGCCATGCCCGCAAAGATCCGCCCTAACGATGATCAAGTTTTTTTGGCTGGCATACTGCACGACATAGGCTATCTTGCGCTCGCTTTCCTGGATCCAAAACGGAGCGATGATCTGCATGCCCTCTTGTCAGCAGAATCTGATCGTCCTGTGCTAAGTATAGAACGGGAAATGCTGGAAATATGCCACGACGAATTAGGTGCAGAGCTAGCGCGCCACTGGAATTTGCCGGATGAAATTATTGCCGTGCTGCGCTACCACCATACACCAGATGTAGTCGAAGCGGCAGCGGGACAACCAATGGTGCACATGATCAGCTTGGCAGAAAAATTGCTGGCTTCCTTTGGCATTAATGAGCACGTCGATGCCAACATCAGCGACGAGGATTGGGAAGTTTTGGGCATCGATCCAAGTAAGGCTGAGGAAATTGGGGTTGAGGTAGCGGAACAAGCGGAACAGGCTGCGGCAGCATATTGATTGTCAAACAGCGCCCAATACATTCCACTCACCAGTCCCCTTATTATGCATACAGCGAATGGGGCGATACGCCGACATGCATATTAGCGCTGCTAATTATCGACGCTATTGAATACAACTGGGCATTTCGTGCCATACTTCAAATACCCAATTCAGCAACCTGTACATCAGCTGGCTGATCAAACGCTGGAAATGTAACAGATACGATGTAATTTCAATTTAGAACAAGAACTTGAGCAAGCAGTATCTTTACCAAGTACTCAATGTGGATATTACCAAACACTATCCTTCAGTTTCTCAATTTCTCTTCGATCGCGTTTGGTTGGCCTTCCTCTGAGAAAAGTGGGCATCGGCTGTGCTTTTAACTCATCCGATAGTTCTTTCCTGCGCCGGAGACTTTCTTCCGTCTCTCTGTAAAGCATCTGTGCTTGGGGAGCTGGCCCTCGTTTACTGGAAAGAGCTAATACCTCTACCAGGAATTGATATGGCCCAATACGGATAGAAAGCATATCGCCTACTGCTACCGATTTTGCAGGCTTGACACGCACGCCGTTGCATAAAACCTTGCCGCACTCTAAAGCGTCTACAGATAAAGATCGTGTTTTGAAGAAACGTGCAGCGCATAGCCATCTGTCTATGCGAAATTTGACGTCATCATTTTTTTCGTCAAGGGTATTCATAAATTATAAGTTGTGAAGTATAGAAAGCCAGGACAGTGTTTCCGCCCTTTGGATTTTTTGGCTGCGATTTTAGCCAACCTTTCATTAATATAATAAATTGATTATGTAGTATTTTTATACTCACCTCAAAATCTCATGACCCCCAAACTGAAAGAAATAGTTACTTAATAAAAACTATAACATAGCACAATAACCCGGCACAACAATTCACCAAGGCCCAATTTTTTGAACAGAAAAAATTGACAATTTCCCCATTCTCCCTACAATTCGCTCCTCAGATTTATCTTTTGGGTTGTTAGCTCAGTTGGTAGAGCATCGGACTCTTAATCCGTTGGTCGTGTGTTCGAGTCACACACAACCCACCAAATTTTAAGAAAAGTATCAACAAATTACAGCGATATTTTTACTGTCAAGTAGCAAGCTCTGCTCCGCAAAAAATATGGGCGACATGACGATCTTTATTTGCAAACATTAAAAATATAAATGTAACGGGGAGCAATAAGTATTTTCTGTTTCACTGCAATCATAAAAGCTGTCCAACCTGAGGTTCTCGAAAATGCCGTATTTCAAGGGAACAAACGACCCACAACAATCTTTCCGATGATCGCCCCACATGCCGAACTAAGCGGCCCGCGACTCTCAATCTGCCTCGCCTTGAGGTACGCTACCGACTCCAGGCTGATCAATCCGGTTATTTGCGGCTTGAATGTTTCCTGACCTGCGCCAGCTCACGGCCAAAATCTTTAACCTGCACCGGATTGACGATGGAAACCATCACGCCAGCATCCACGAGCGCCATGACAGCTTGTTCGTGATAGATGCCGGTGGCTTCCATGACGATATGCAATTCTTCTGGGGAAACGTTTTGTTTGGCAACCCAAGTCAGCAAATCAACAATGTCTTACTGGATGTTATTCACTACTTTCGTCTTGCGCTTGCGCTGCCTCAGCCATGCTCGATTATCTGTTCCCGCTGGAGTCGCCCGGGCGTTATCAGGTATTGGGCCGGGCCGCTTACCTAGCCTATACAACTGACTCACGACAGGGGTAGAAGGGGCTAAGATGCTGCGTGCCCCACCTATCAAGCCTTGTAGACGGGTTCGAACCGGGGCATACTGCATAAATTAATTTATTTCAGATAGAAGAAATTCTGATAGAGAATCATAAAGGACAAGCAACTGGAAAACATATGCAATGATCAACGATCCATTGCTCATCAAATCAGGCCCTAGAAACCCAAGAGATCGTTGCTATAAATGTGCAGATGAGCAAAAGTATGGATTGGCCATCACTGGATAAGATAAAGAGGGCAAATTATGAAACTCATAACATTAATCGCCTTGATCAGCCTCACCGGTTGCGCTGCTAAATCTGACCATAACCCGCTTCAATTGAGCGAGCAAGAAAAAAAGGATCGGTCTACTTGTATGGACAAAGTAGCAAAAGAAATGTCCAAGAATCCAACTGGATATGGCATGGAGAGCAGCGCTATGAACGGGTTCAATATTTCTCTGCGTGAAGGTGAGCTGATAAACCTTTGCATGAAAGCAAAGGGGGCTTATTAAGCCTGAATGAAATCTAAAAAGTATGCGGGGTAGCGGTTAACTCTCCTTCTCATGAATAACAAGGTATTTTTTATAAAAATCGACTAAAATTTTATGAATTTATTTGACTCTGACGAAGTAAAAAAACGTGTAGATAAAGTTTGGGAGCGGGTCTTTTTAAATTGTAATTCCGTATTAAGACAATCAAAAATTTACGGTTTTTATTGCTGCCAAGAAGTACCTCATCCCAATATGCATGCGCTGATAGTTCATTTGAACATTTTTTCTGCTGTAATGAATATTTTGGTAACGCAAGGAATGGAGACTGGCGTGGATTACGACCAAACGAGGTTAATTTTAAATGCCAAAGAGCAATTAACAAAAATGGAACGTGTGGCCGCCGCAATAACTGCAAATAATAAAAAAGACTATCAAATGGCAATCCAAGATATGGAAAAGAAAACCTCATTGAAGCTTGCACCGTTATTAATTACAGACAAATTGCTACTGCTTGAATCAAAAAAACGGTCCGCTATTGATAGATCAGATTAAATATTAAGCCGGGTGACCCGTGCTTTACTCAGTAAATAGCAGGGACGACCCTGCCTTTTAAATCATAAATTGAGGACGACCTTATTTTTTCGGGAGGAATTATGGCTTGGGTCATTCTCACCATCGCTGGACTTTTTGAAGTAGGATGGGCTATCGGTCTCAAATATACAAATGGCTTTACCAAGCTATGGCCGACCGTAGGAACGGTAGCGGCCATGCTCATCAGCTTGACACTTCTTGGTATTGCCATGAAAGATTTGCCAGTTGGAACAGCCTACGCGGTCTGGACCGGGGTTGGAGCTGTCGGAACCGTCTTCTTGGGGATTTTTTTGTTCGGCGACTCTGCCGCAGTAGGCCGGTTGATTTGCGTTGGACTGATTCTTGCTGGGATCATCGGTTTAAAAATTCTTTCCCCTTCCTAAGTTCGAATTAGTGGATAAACGATGCACAGGGGGCGATATTCTCAAAATTACACCACGGATTGGAATGAACTAATGGTTGTTGGGAAAATATAAAACTAAAAAAAACCGCTCTAATCCTGGGGGGAGGGAGCGGCGAAGGGAGGTTTAAATTGATTTCTAGATTAACTTTAGCCTCTTAACATTACATGACTATGACAATCAATATTTTTTAGATACTGAAATCCAATTAAAATTGAGAATGAGGTCATTCTAATTGTTAGATTTACCTTGGTATGCAAGGCAGCTGACATATAGGGGATTGTATTTATATCGGGCGTGGCTGCCTGAACAAGGGTATATCGCATAGGGGATTCATGGTATCGCCAATTCCTGGCAATAAATAAATCCGCTCGCTCTCAACTCAATGGAAGCGAGCGGAAAGGGCTGTTAAACATGAAGTCCTCTATTTCATGGTGTCAGAGGAACCTCAGGTTAAAAATAATCAGAGGGAAATTTTGCACTCCATAGCAAGAAGCAGAAAAATACGCGCATAGAACTGACCGATGCGTATAGCGTATCTATCGAACGCTTCAACAAGCCGCATATTCCTAAAGAAGACTTGATTGCCAATAAGCACAGTGGTTTTCAGCGCTCACGACCGATACAAGCCCCTAACGATAAACTTTTCCTATCTGCCAATTCGAAAACATTTTCTCCGCTGCTTCGCGTTGTTCTGGAGTCAAGGTGATTGAATCACGTAATTTTTTTGCGTTGACATTACCGCCATATTCGACAGCCAGATTGGACCACACATAGGACAGCAGCTCGTCCTTCTGCACCCCACTACCTAGGTAGTACGCCAAAGCGAGGTTGTACTGTGCATCGGTATTTCCGTGAGCAGCCGCTTTCTGCCATAACTCAGCAGCCTTAACGACATCCTTTGGCACACCTTCGCCAAAATAGTACATTGACCCGAGATTTAACTGTGCATCTGGATATCCCTGCATTACTGCCTTCTGCCATAGCTCAAGTGCTTTGGTAACATTCCTCGGCACAACTTCGCCTTTGTTGTATATCACCCCCAGGGCGAACTGTGCATGGGCAAACCCCCGCTCTGCCGCATTCTGCCACCATTCAAAGGCCTTGGCGGGGTCCTTCGGTATACCCTTGCTGTCGCGGTATAGCCAACCAAGGTTTAGCTGCGCATCGGCATTCCCTTGCGCCGATGCCTTCTGCAGCCAATCTACAGCCTTGACATAATCCCTGGGAACACCGTCGCCGTTGACATACAACAGCCCAAGGCCAGCTTGTGCCTTGACATGGCCCTGTACTGCAGCTTTCTCATACCACTCTGCGGCCTTGCGTGTATCCTTGGCCAAGATTTTATTATCCCCACCGGTATCGTACATCCAGGCTAAATCATACTGTGCGTTTGCATCACCAGATTCCGCATACACTCTCAATTGCGCAAGATTCTCTTCTGCCTCCTGATTTACTGATGATTGTGACATTGACTGACCATACGCACTCACCGCAACAGCAAACAACAATGTAAGGAGCACTTTTCCTGTAATGCGCATATAAATATGTACCAATGACATTTTTAGACCTCATTCAAATTCATCATGTCCGCCGACTAGCGAAGTGTTAATGGAAAACGATTATCAAACTAATAACTATTATTTTACGTTGTAAACGTTAACGCACATTATCCACCCGTATCTCCATAGTATTTCACGCCTGACTTAACTTT
Organism: Candidatus Nitrotoga arctica; assembly: GCF_918378365.1. Taxonomy (NCBI): domain Bacteria; kingdom Pseudomonadati; phylum Pseudomonadota; class Betaproteobacteria; order Nitrosomonadales; family Gallionellaceae; genus Candidatus Nitrotoga; species Candidatus Nitrotoga arctica. Next base: position 2,549,920 of record NZ_OU912926.1, read on the forward strand.
CGCACAGGGCATAGAGTTAACCGGTGATGTGACTTTCGTGTAGCTCGGATGGAATATGAAGTTGGATAGCTAACCAACGTTGTCATTATTTTACCAATCAATTCCCCTACCGGCTCAATATCTGTCCCGGCTTCCAGTTTGCAGACAATCGTTCTGCTTCGGCGCGTTGGACAGAATTCAAATTAGTTAAGTCGCGTAATTTTTTCGCATTGTCATTACCATGTGCAACAGCCAAATTGTGCCATGCATAAGCCAACACACCATCCTTTGCCACGCCCTTACCATTCTGGTACATCCATCCAAGACTGGTCTGCGCTTGGGCAAGACCCTGCGCTGCCGCTTTTTGATACCATTCCACAGCCTTAGTGGCATCTTTCTTTACGCCTTCGCCTGTGAGGTAAATCGACCCGAGTTCAAACTGGGCCTTGGAGTACCCTTGGGCTGCTGCTTTCTGATACCACTCTGCGGCCTTGATCGGGTCTTTAGCGACGCTAGTCACAGTTTCCCCACTGCCATACATTGCCCCGAGTTCAAACTGAGCCTTGGGGTACCCTTGAGCTGCTGCTTTTTGATACCACTCCACGGCCTTGTCGGCATCTACAGTTACACCGATGCCGTTGGCATATACCCATCCTAGGCGGGTCTGAGCGCTGACATCTCCGGCCTCTGCTTGCTTTTGAACTTGCTCCAAACTATTTGTTACGGTCGATACTTCTTCTGCTAAAACATAGCCATTCAATGTCAAAAGCAAGGTCACAAACTGTACAATTATTCTCATATTGGCCCCATCGTTATTACGTTATAGAAAATGCTGCCGCATGCACTACCTTCCCAACTTGCTTTGAGTAAGTTACTTCAATATAGTTCGCAGGCAATAATTGTCAAGAGCTAATTTACATGCCTGTAGCAAGCAAAAAAAATGTTCAAGTGTGAAATAAAAAGCAAGTTTTATTTTAAGATAAACAATCTAAATTCACACTGACCATTACTACGTAGTTAATGTAAATGACGTAGCACAGGTGCACTAAAAAAACTTGGTATTTCCATCAACTGAATAGCGTGCGCAGTTTCCCGGCATCAGGTTGGTGAATCACTCCCTTTTCGGTAATCAGCGCTGTAACCAATTCTGCAGGTGTAATATCAAACGAAGGGTTACGTATCTGCACACCCTGCGCAGCCCAGTGGAAATCTCGAAAGCCTTTTACCTCATCTGCATGACGTTCTTCGATGGGAATATCCACACCGCTTGTGATAGACATGTCTATCGTGGAAAGCGGACAGGCTACATAGAAAGGAATGTGGTGGCGTTGTGCCAGCACGGCGACCATATAGGTGCCAATCTTGTTAGCGACATCGCCATTCGCGGCTACGCGATCCGTACCGACCACTACGGCATCCACTTCGCCGCGACTCATCATGTAGCCAGCCATATTATCAGTGATGAGGGTCACCGGAATTTTTTCCTGCACCATCTCCCATGCGGTCAGGCGCGCACCTTGTAGGAAAGGACGTGTTTCGTCAGCAATAACGGAAATTTTTTTCCCTGCCTCCACAGCGGACCGAATGACACCCAACGCAGTGCCATGGCCAGCTGTAGCCAGCGCTCCGGCATTGCAATGAGTCAATACATGTGCACCGTCCCGCAACAATTCGGCACCGTGCGACCCCAGAGCGCGATTGATGCGAATATCTTCGGCAAAAATCTCATGCGCCTCGGCCAACAGGCACATAGCTACTTGCCTGTTGGATTCATTCGATACGCTTTGCCATACCTGCTTCATGCGGGCTAACGCCCAAAACAAATTGACCGCAGTCGGCCTGCTTTGAGCCAGCGTATTAAAACCTTCATTCATCCCACGCTGGAAGGATTCATCCGTAACAGAAAGCAAACGCAGTGCCTCCAGCGCCACGCCGTAGGCTGCTGCCACGCCGATGGCTGGAGCGCCACGCACCACCATACTGCGGATACCTTCGGCCACAGCAGCGGCAGAGTCATATGACAAGTAAATAAACGTCGCAGGCAAAACGCGCTGATCTATCATCTCCAGCACACCATCCGACCAACGCAGAGTTTCAACTTTCATAGGGTGCCTCAAAAATTGCCATTCCCATTATCGTAATTATCCAGTTTGTAATTTCTCTGGACTACTACCCTTATTGAATGACAGCAATCACAATTGTGCAGGTGTTCAGTCACCCTCAAATTCACACAGCGCAAACACACTGTAGCCAAGTTTCTCTAAGCGCTTACGTCCACCAACATCGGGTAGATCAATGACAAAACAGCATTCAACAATTTGGCCACCAATCTTCTCAATCAGCCTGGTTGCCGCCTCCGCCGTACCGCCAGTAGCAATTAGATCATCCACAAGCAATACCCTTTCGCCTGAAGTAATCGCATCGGTATGAACTTCAATACGGTCAGTACCATATTCCAGTTCGTAGTCATGCCCTATAGTTTCTGCCGGCAACTTGCCTTGTTTACGAATCGGCACAAAACCTTTACCCAAAGCATAAGCCAGCGGCGCTCCTACGATAAAACCTCGCGCTTCAATACCCATCACCTTGTCGATTTCCATATCAGCATAACGACGTACCAACTCGTTTATGGTGATCCTGAAACCTATCGGATCCTTAAGGAGGGAAGTGATATCGCGAAACATGATATTCGGCTTGGGATAGTGCGGAATGGTGCGAATAAGAGATTTGATAGGCATATATCTTCAGGTTGTTAGGTGCATTTTTTGTAATCGACAAATTTTTCTTGCACGTCGTGCATTTGTTGCGACGTAAGAATGTGCGGTTCACCTGCCTGCAAAGCGCGCCAGTACAATTCGCACAAAAATTCGACCTCGATGGTTACCGTCAACGCATCCGTTAAATCAGAGCCCAGCGCAATCATGCCGTGGTTAGCCAGCAAGCAGGCTTTACGACCCTCCAGCGCGGACAATGCATAGTCTGAAAGCGTCTGTTCGCCAAACAACGCATAGGGTGTGCAACGGATCGTATTGCCGCCCGCCGCGGCGATCATGTAATGCACGGGTGGAACATCCTTGCGCAAACAGGCCAACGTGGTGGCAAACGCTGAATGCGTGTGGATGACAGCGCCCACGTCAGGACGGTTGGCTAGAATGTCACGATGGAAGCGCCACTCGCTGGTGGGCTTACCACCACACAAAACATTGCCATTCAAATCCATACGGACCATGTCGGCGGGGGTCATTTTCGCCACCGACATCGCAGACGGCGTAATCAATATGCCATCACCACAACGCACGGCCGCATTGCCGGAAGTACCGCGATTCAAACCTTGATCGAGCAAACGCTGGGACGCATCCAGTAACTCTAGGCGCAGGCCATCTTCCCCGGATGACATCAGGGCTTACCTTTCAACACCCGGCCCGCAATAGCATCCAGCTTTTCAATCATGGCTGCATCGCGCACTTCCGGCGCAGTAATGAGCGCGAATTCCAACGCCGAGCGACAACTACAGGCATCGGCCAGAGCATCAGTGCGCACTTTCGGAATGACATGCTTTACCAGCGTTTTCGCCTTGTCGGCATTTTCGGCGAGTATCTTGATGATCTGCCCTACCGTTACATGCTCATGATCGGGATGCCAACAATCATAGTCAGTGACCATCGCCACGGTGGCGTAACACAACTCTGCCTCACGGGCGAGCTTAGCCTCTGGCATGTTGGTCATGCCAATTACATCGCACCCCCAAGTACGATAGAGATTCGATTCAGCCAGACTCGAAAACTGCGGCCCTTCCATAACCAGATAAGTACCGCCACGAACGATAGGGATATTTGCCTCTTTCGCGGCCATCTCAATATGATCACCCAGCCTTTTGCAAACAGGGTAGGCCATAGAAACATGCGCCACCAATCCCGTGCCAAAAAAAGACTTATTGCGCGCAAAAGTACGATCGATAAATTGATCAACAATCACGAACGTGCCCGGCGGCAAGTCTTCGCGCAAGGAACCAACGGCGCTAACTGAAATGACATCGGTCACCCCTACCCGCTTCAGCACGTCGATATTGGCGTGAAAATTAATTTCGGTCGGAGGAATTCTGTGTCCGCGACCATGACGGGGCAAAAACACAATATTGTGACCGTCCAGTTCACCGAACAATAACTCGCTGGACGGTTCGCCGAACGGCGAAGTGACCTTTTCCCAGCGCTTGTTGGTCAACCCGGCAATGTCGTAAATCCCGCTGCCGCCGATGATGCCGATTCTTTCTGGTACATGGATCATGGTTGTCCGTAATTATTTTATATTTACAGGCAGATTGAAACAGGAAGTACAGTTTTATTCAAGACAATGAATGCTTGCCCACGCGATTGCCTTTAACAAACGTTGGTATGATACCCATCCATTTCCTACTTGAACTCTGCAAGCGTAGGTTGGCGCTGAGCTTGCGAAGCCCAACACGAAATCAAGTGGGCCAGACTTGACACAACGTTAGGCCGAATGCGTGATGTCAAGACTTGACCCAATACTGTTTGGTTAATAAAAATAAGTTAAATAAAATCAACTTACTGAACAGAAAAAACACTCCGTCAAACGCGCTATCCGAACAGTATTGAGACTTGACCCCTTTATTATTGAGTGGTGGTTGATGATTTCGAACGTAGAGTTAACCAGCCGCGCTTTTGACGGTCTGGTTGAACGTGGAGTTGATGGTCATACGTTTACTGGACGAGTCCGATTCGTCGCACCTCAGTTTCGGTAGCCATAACGATGCACTCCACTTCGCACGCCATCGCGCCGAGAATGTGTGCCGCTGGATATCCGCGAATAACCTCGATTTCGTCAAAAGATACACAGTAGGCACCATTAACGTTGTACTCAATTTTCGCATCATTAGAAGTGACAGCAAATACGACCTCATTTTTTCTGCGATCCCAGATTGGTGGCGGGATGCGGCAGTCACCGCCAGACCCACGAATTTTCAAGTTCATGTTACTGAGAAACTGGCAGGCCGGAACAAGAAGCCTATGTTTGTTAATGTTATTAGCTTTGTTGAGTGCCCAGATCAGGTCATTCCCTCCCTGATAAGGCTGGAACCCGCGAAAGATCGCAACAATCTCACTAGGGATATTTTTGCAATTCATCGTAATAATGCTTTCGAGATTCATTGCATCGTCGCCGATGGGAAAGTATGCCTTTCTAGGATCACCCACGCCAGCCGCGACAGCGACTGCGTATCCGGCTTGATCAAGCGCGGCTCTGAGATTTTCGAGCGCGTCTGCGGCGATTTCCCCGAAGCTGTCGGGGATTGTGGTGCTGAATTTGATCTTATGAAGTTGGTCAATGCCATTAGTGTCGGTCTCAACAGCATGGGAGCATGGGTAATCCACAAGGAATTTATTGATCCTTCCATTGAGGTCGTGGATGTGTACCTTAGCGCGAGAGATGCGGCGCTTTGAGCTGTTGAATGGGTCAGTCATAAAAATCAAAGAGATCAAGTCTTGACACAACGTTAGGCCGGATGCGTGATGTCAAGGCTTGACCCCTTTATTAATGTCGTAAATCCCGCTGCCGCCGATTATGCCGATTCTTTCTGGTACATGAATCATACTTGTCCGTAATCGTTTTATGTTTACAAGCGGATTGAAACAGGAAGTACAATTTTATTCAAGGCAATGAATGCTAGCCCACGCTATTGCCTTTAGCAAACGTTGGTATGATAGCCATCCATTACCTACTTGAACTCTGAACTCAATATGAAACTTGCGGTTGCACAAATCAATTGCATGCTGGGTGACTTGGCGGGCAATTCTGCCAAGATCCTTGCTTATGCAGAACAGGCCAAGCAACAGGGAGCCACTTTGCTACTTACGCCTGAGTTAAGCTTATGCGGTTATCCACCAGAAGACCTGCTGTTACGAAGTGGGTTTTACCGCACCTGTGATCTGGCATTGCAAGAACTTGCGCAACAAATTTGGGGGCTCACCGTGGTAGTTGGGCACCCGCATGAAGTAGACGACAAGCGCTACAACGCTGTCTCTGTGTTGCGCGACGGCCAGATCATCGCCACCTATCACAAGCATGAATTGCCGAACTACAGTGTGTTCGACGAAAGACGCTATTTCACGCCCGGTAACTCCCCCTGCATATTTGAAATGCAGGGCGTCAAATTTGCACTTAACATTTGTGCTGACATCTGGGAGGATCATACAGCGCAACGTGCATACGAAGCAGGAGCGCAGGTATTGTTGGTGCTGAATGCCTCACCATATCACATCGACAAACAGTCATTGCGCTATAAAATCATTCGTAATCGTATCGGTGAAACCGGTCTGGCGGTAATATATGCCAACATGGTGGGCGGACAGGATGAATTAGTGTTCGATGGCGCTTCGTTTGCGATGGATGCACACGGCACGTTAACGCATCACTTCGTTTCTTTTGAAGAAACGCTTGGACTGATTGAAATCCATGACGGCAAGCTAATGACTGGCGAGAGAATCCCTGCTCACAAACATGAGGACAGTATCTATCGCGCGCTGTGCCTGGGAGTCCGGGACTATATCGGCAAGAACCGTTTTCCGGGTGTGTTATTGGGTTTATCCGGAGGGATCGATTCGGCGCTGACATTGGCGGTAGCGGTAGATGCGCTGGGCGCAGACAAGGTACATGCGGTAATGATGCCATCGCCTTATACCGCGCAAATTAGCCTGGATGATGCGCGCGAAATGGCCGTAACGCTGGGTGTGCGCTACGATGAATTGGACATCAAGCCGACGTTTGATGCTTATCTCACTACATTAGAGGGTATGTTCAAGGGACTAACACCGAACACCACCGAAGAAAATTTACAGGCTCGCATACGAGGCAATTTGTTGATGGCCTTGTCCAACAAGTTCGGCTCTTTAGTGCTGACAACGGGCAACAAATCGGAAATGACCGTCGGCTATTGCACCCTATACGGCGATATGGCGGGCGGTTTTGCAGTGCTCAAAGACGTCAGCAAAACCTGGGTATATCGTCTGGCTACCTACCGTAACAGTTTGAGCAGGGTGATCCCGGAGCGCATCATCACACGACCGCCCAGCGCGGAATTAAAGCCCGATCAGACCGACCAAGATAGCTTGCCACCTTATGATGTGCTTGATGGCATAATGTTTCATTATGTGGAGCAGAATTTAACCATCGCTGAGATAGTGGCACATGGCTATACCGAGACGGATGTATATCGGGTGGTGAATATGATCCGCGTCAACGAATACAAACGCCGCCAAGCACCCGTTGGAGTGCGTATTACCGACCGCGGCTTTGGCAAGGACTGGCGCTATCCGATCACCGTGCGTTATCAGGACGGCTTTTAGATAAGCTATACTTAACAACATCTATACATTCGAGAACATCCATGAAAAAAATCGAAGCGATCATCAAACCGTTCAAACTCGATGAAGTGCGTGAAGCACTTTCAGAACTGGGGGTCAGCGGATTAACTGTGACCGATGTGAAAGGATTCGGACGACAGAAGGGGCATACCGAGCTGTATCGCGGCGCAGAATATGTAGTGGATTTTTTGCCCAAGATCAAAATAGAGGTAGTGATTGTTGCTTCTCTGCTGGACGCGGCAGTGAACGCCATCATTAAGGCAGCACATACCGGTAAGATTGGTGACGGCAAAATTTTTGTTACTTCAGTAGAACAAATCATCCGAATCCGTACAGGTGAGACGGACGAATCAGCAATTTAAGATTTTCGTTCATTCTCTTCGCAATACATTAAAAATCTCAAATCGGACGAATTCTCGATGAAGGGTGGAAACCTCTGATCTGAATGCGGTAACGTGTTAAATAATTCTGGATCTTTTAAAATTTGCACGCAAATACAAGCCATGCACTCTTCCGAATAGTCGAGAAATCCAGTAAAGTAGTTGCCCGCCATAACCAATAAGAGCAAAACCGATGAGTACAAAAGGGCAACAATTACAAGACCCGTTCCTGAATGCACTACGTAAGGAACATGTGCAGGTCGCCATTTATCTGGTAAATGGCATCAAATTGCAAGGTCAGGTCGAATCATTCGACCAGTATGTAGTACTCCTGAAGAACACAATCACACAAATGGTTTACAAGCACGCCATTTCCACCATTGTTCCCGCACGCGCCATAACCATTCCATTTGATGCTGAGTAATGCACAAAAGCACTGCGGTAATTAACACGGCAGTATTAGTCAGCCTGGATTTTGGTGCGCCGGATTATGCAGAAAGCCTTGAGGAATTGCGACTGCTGGCAGAAAGTGCAGGTGTGCGTTGCATCGCATTAGTGGAAGGGCGGCGGCATCGTCCTGATGCGTCATTATTTGCGGGGAGCGGTAAGGTGGATGAAATCTCCGCCATTGTCGAACAGAACGACGTTCCGCTGGTTATTTTTAACCACGACTTGTCCCCTGCGCAAATGCGCAATCTGACCGCTAGAATTAAGGCTCGTGTGATTGACCGCACCATGCTGATCCTGGATATCTTTGCCTTGCGCGCTCAAAGCCATGAAGGTAAGGTACAGGTGGAACTGGCCCAGCTTAAATATCTTTCCACACGTTTGGTCGGGATGAATACCGACATGGGCCAACAGAAATACGCAGTAGGTGCTCGCGGTCCAGGCGAAACACAGTTGGAACTGGATAGACGCAAACTGGATAAACGTGTAGTTTTATTGAAAGAGCGCCTAGAGAAGCTTCATCGCCATCGCCAAGTGCTACGCCGGTCACGTACACGATCAGATGTGTTATCGGTATCTATCGTTGGCTACACTAACGCGGGCAAGTCTACTTTATTTAATAAATTGACCCACTCGAATGCATATGTTGCAGATCAGTTGTTTGCCACGCTCGATACAACTGCTCGGCGCGTATATATCGAGGGATCGGGTCAGGTGGTATTGTCAGATACGGTAGGCTTCATTCGTCATCTGCCGCATAGTTTAATTGCAGCCTTTCGCAGCACATTAGACGAAACGGCGCAGGCCGATTTGCTACTGCATGTAGTGGATGCAAACAGCTCGGAACGGTTTGATCAGATAGCTGAAGTTAATAAAGTATTGCTGGAAATTGGCGCACAGCATATCCCGCAGATTTTGATATTCAATAAGATTGATTTACAGGATTTACCGGCGGGTGTGCAACGTGACGATTATGCTAGAATTGCGCGCATTTATTTGAGCGCTAAAACTGGCGCAGGTATAGATGAATTGCGTACGGCGTTGGCGGAAGTATGTAATACCCGAACACAATGGGATGTCCCTGCAACTAAATAATTGATTAAATAGGATGAGTTATGGGATTGAATGACCCCCAATGGGGCAACAAAAACGGTGGCGGCCCACCAGACATAGAAGCAGTGTTGCGCGATATCAATAAAAAAATCTCCGCACTGTTCGGCAACAAGGGCGGTGGCACCGGAAACACTGGCGGTGGAAACAACTCTAATAAATTCAATGCCAGCATCGGCTTGATTGCAGTGGTAGTTGCACTGATCTGGATCGCTAGCGGGTTTTACATCGTGGACGCTAGTCAGCGCGGCGTGGTGTTACGTTTCGGTAGTTTTGTCGAGACCACTCAGCCCGGCCCACGCTGGCATATGCCATTCCCTATTGAGTCCGTCGAAGTCGTGAACATTAGTCAAGTCAGGACAGTGGAAATCGGTTACCGTGACAACGTCAAAAACAAGATTTTAAAAGAGTCGCTGATGTTGACCGATGATGAAAATATTATCGATATTCAATTCGCTGTTCAATACTTCTTGAAAGACCCAGGCGAATACTTGTTTAATAACCGCGCACCGGATGAGAATGTACGTCAAGCGGCAGAAACCTCAATACGTGAAATCGTTGGCAAAAACAAGATGGACTTCGTGCTGTACGAAGGACGCGAACAGGTAGCTGCGGCCACTACCAAACTCGCCCAAGACATTTTGGATCGCTATAAATCCGGGATCCTGTTGAGCAAAGTTACCATGCAAAATGCGCAACCGCCTGAACAAGTGCAGGCCGCATTCGACGATGCGGTTAAAGCGGGACAGGACAGGGAGCGCCAGAAGAACGAAGGCCAGGCTTACGCCAATGATGTAATACCGAGAGCAAAGGGTGCCGCGGCACGTCTGATGCAGGAGGCCGAAGGTTATCGCCAGCGCGTGATCGCGAGTGCCGAGGGTGATGCCAGCCGCTTCCAACAAGTGCTGCTGGAATATGAGAAAGCACCTGTTGTTACTCGTGAACGCATGTATATCGACATGATGCAACAAATTTTGACCAGCACAAGTAAAGTGATGGTGGATCAGAAGAATGGTAACAACCTGCTGTACCTGCCGTTGGACAAGTTGATTCAAAGCACAGCGCAGGGTGGCCTACCTTTACCGGAAACACAAGCAGCGGGCCATATTGATCAACAAGCGGCTTCGTCTGCACCGATAAATGAAAGTGCGGCACTCATGCCGCGCGCACGCGAGGAATTACGCGGCCGCAACAGGGAGGCACGTCAATGAAACCTAATTTTGTCAATATTTTGATGGGTGCAGCCGCAGTATTAATCTTGCTCAGTCTCAGTATGTTCGTGGTAGATCAACGCCAGACGGTCATCGTATTACAACTTGGCGAAATGGTAGGAGTGAAGACCGCACCCGGTCTCTATTTCAAAATCCCGCTGATACAGAATGTACGTTATTTCGACTCGCGCATTTTGACCTTTGATAGCGTGGAACCAGAACGTTTTATCACAGCTGAAAAGAAAAACGTGATGGTGGATTCCTTCGTAAAGTGGCGCATCGCCGATGTAAAGCAGTATTACCTCAGTGTGAGCGGAGACGAGATCCGTGCAAAAACACGTTTGATGCAAACAGTAAACTCAAGCATGCGTGAGGAGTTCGGCAAACGAACTATTAACGAAGTGGTGTCCGGCGAACGTGAAAAAATCATGAATACTCTGCGTCAAAAAGCCGATTTAGACGCACGAAAAATCGGCGTACAAGTACTGGATGTACGCCTGAAACGGGTGGATTTCCCAACTGAGATCAGTGAATCAGTATATCGCCGGATGGATGCCGAGCGTAAACGCGTTGCCAATGAGCTACGTGCAACCGGTAATGCCGAAAGTGAGAAGATTCGCGCCGATGCTGACCGGCAACGAGAAGTGACGCTCGCCGATGCATACCGTGACGCACAAAAAATAAAGGGGGATGGTGATGCAAAATCATCTGCAATTTATGCTGCTGCATTTGGCCGTAATGCAGAGTTTTATGCATTTTATCGCAGCATGGATGCCTATAAACAAAGCTTCAAGAACAAGAGCGATGTCATGGTGATGGATCCCAGCTCCGCATTCTTTAAATATCTCAAGGGTTCCAGTAAACCGGGCAAATAAGTAGAGGTTTTCAATATGCTGACTTATTGGTTTATCGGGTTGGCATTGATGCTGGTTATTGAAGGTATCATGCCGTTTCTATTTCCTGCCTTGTGGCGCGAGGCGCTTCGCAAACTGGTACTGTTTTCTGATGGACAAATCCGTTTTTTAGGCCTCACTGCCATGCTATCAGGGCTGCTGTTACTGTATTGGGTAAAATAATGCCGAATTCAAATTGGCTATTGCCAGAATACATTCAAGATATCTTGCCGGACGAGGCATGGCGCATTGAAAGCATGCGCGCCAATGTACTTGAACTGCTGCGCCTGTCCGGTTATCAATTAGTAGCACCACCGCTGTTGGAATATGCCGAGTCTCTACAGATCATTGGCAACCATGATATGGACTTGCGCACTTTTAAGCTGGTTGACCAATTGAGTGGACGTACCTTGGCCCTGCGCGCCGACATTACGCCACAGGTAGCGCGCATTGACGCACATTTGCTCAATCGTCAAGGCATAACCCGGCTGTGCTATGCCGGCAGCGTACTCCACACCCAGCCTGCGGGATTAATGCGCACGCGCGAATTATTACAGATTGGTGCAGAGCTATATGGTCACAGCGGTTTGGAAAGTGATTTGGAGGTGCAGCGTTTAATGCTCCAGGCTTTGACTTTACTCGGTGTCGAAGGAGTTCATCTTGATCTTGGCCATGTTGCGCTTTTTCGCGCGCTAATCAATCGCGCGGGAATCCCGAAAAAACTGGAAATAGAATTGTCCAACGCATTGCAAGGCAAGAATGTGCCTGCATTGCGCCCATTAGTAGCTGATTTGATGCCTGAAGTGAAAAATGCGCTGTTGGCATTACCTAAATTGTACGGTGGGATAGAGGTGATAGAACACGCCCGTGCGACGTTGCCAAACTATCCTGAAGTGGCGGCAGCGCTGAATGAGCTGGAACAAGCTGCGGGTCATCTGCAACCTCTGGCACATAGCATTGGCATCGATCTTGCCGAGCTGCGAGGCTATCACTACCACAGTGGCATGGTATTTGCCGCTTATCATGCAGGCAGCCATGATGCCATCGCTGTGGGCGGACGCTATGACGACGTAGGTAAAAGCTTCGGCCGCGCCCGCCCCGCCACCGGCTTTAGCATGGATTTACGCCAGTTGCATGGCTTGCTGGCGCAACACTCGCAACCTATGGGCATATTGGCACCACATCGTGATGATTCAGCACTCCATGAAAAAATCGCGCAGTTGCGCGCACAGGGGCACGCAGTGGTAGTTGATTTTTTGGACGCTTTGGAACTGCGCACTGAACTCAATTGTGACAGCGAACTAATCATGCGCGATGGTGCATGGCACGTGGAAAAAATGAAATTTTAAATTTATCCCCACTTACCGAAGAGGTGGGGACAGTTTTGAATGCCAACGATCAATAGTAAATCAGGAATCAGTAATGTCGAAAAATGTTGTAGTTATCGGGACGCAGTGGGGCGATGAAGGCAAGGGTAAGATAGTCGATTGGCTCACTGATCACTCGCAAGGCGTGGTGCGCTTCCAAGGCGGCCACAATGCCGGACATACACTCGTAATTGGTGGCAAAAAAACCGTACTGCACCTCATTCCCTCTGGCATCCTGCGCGAGCATGTGATGTGTTACATCGGCAACGGTGTGGTGGTATCGCCACAGGCGCTGCTTAAAGAGATGGATGGTTTGGCTGCTGCCGGTGTGGATGTCTATAGCCGCCTGCGTATTTCCGAAGCGTGCCCATTGATTTTACCTTATCACGAGGCCTTGGATAAAGCTCGTGAGTTGGCTAAGGGCGCAGCTAAAATTGGGACTACCGGACGCGGTATCGGCCCCGCTTATGAAGACAAGGTAGCGCGTCGTGCCATCCGTCTTCAAGACCTGTTCCACCGTAAGCGCTTCGCCGCCAAGCTGGGAGAGGTGCTGGATTATCACAACTTCGTATTGAAGAATTATTTCAACACCGAAACAGTTGATTTCCAGAAGACATTAGACAACACGCTAGCGCTGGCTGAGCGCATCAAACCATTGGTGCTGGACGTGCCGCGCGCTTTGTATGAGGCGAACAAAGCCGGGTTGAATCTACTATTTGAAGGCGCGCAGGGCACTTTGCTGGATATAGATCATGGCACTTATCCTTTCGTTACTTCCAGCAACTGCATCGCAGGAGCGGCTTGCACGGGTAGCGGTGTCGGCCCGCAGATGTTGCATTACGTACTTGGAATCACCAAAGCATATACCACACGCGTTGGATCCGGCCCCTTTCCAACCGAATTAGACGACGAAGTGGGTAAGCATCTGGCAGAGAAAGGGCATGAATTTGGCTCAACCACCGGACGCGCACGCCGTTGTGGCTGGTTTGATGCGGCTGCGCTCAAGCGTTCCATTCAAATTAACGGCGTGTCAGGCTTATGCGTAACTAAGTTGGATGTGCTGGATGGGGTTCAAACGCTACGCTTAGGCGTGGGCTATCGTAGCGAAGGACAGTACAGCGACATCCTGCCAGTCGGTGCGGAATCCCTGGTTGGCTGTGAGCCGATATATGAAGACATGCCAGGCTGGAGTGGCAGCACAGTAGGGGTGAAGCGTTATGAAAACCTGCCGCTGGAAGCGCGCAACTATCTTCAACGCATTGCAGAAATTTGTGAAGTGCCGGTTGACATGGTTTCCACTGGATCAGATCGCGATGAAACCATCGTGTTGCGTCATCCATTCGAGTGCTAAGTAATTTTTGGCATTGAGAACTTAATAACACAGCAGAACCAGGCCACGGCGTTTATTGTTTCATGATTGCGTGGATGTAATTGCTGGGGATAGCATATGAAATACCGCTCGGGTGGGTTAACACGTTTTCTTTAGTGCCTTTTACAAATACCATATTGAGGATGCCAAAAACTTTTCCTGTTTTAGGGTCAAACAGCGGACTGCCGCTATTTCCGGGATAAGCAGTTCCATCCAGTTGAAATACCAAATAGGGTGCTCGAAGTCGCTTGATTATATTGATGTCAAGCTGTTTCGTGGATAGTGCTGGGATAACAATAGGGGTAATAGCCGAAATAATGGCTTGGTGCGTCACCGGATAGAGTCCCAGCACCATGCCAATGGGAAATCCGGTAAAGGCGACTGTTTCTCCCTCTTTTACAGTATCTGAATCTCCGATTACCAAGGCAGGCAAGGCTTCGCCACTTATTTTCAACAACGCCAAATCATGCTCAACATCAACCTCGACTATAGTCGCAGACCGAGCCTTGGCTGATGCACCGCGACCAACGAAAACAGCCAACGATTCCTTTTTTTCCGTGTTTAGATTTTGCGGAACGACATGGGCATTGGTAATGATATGGAGACCATCACCTACAGCAAATCCCGTTCCAAGAAAATTGGCTGGTGGTGCGCGAGTTTGTAATATGGTTCCGATAGCTACAATAGAAGGCCTGACTATTTCTATGGTCTGGGAGAGCTCACCCCCAGATGCGTTACCAAAATGGCAACACAGGGCCAAAAAAGAGGTCCATATGAATTCAACAGTGAATCGTTTTTTTCGATTATCAAATAAGAGCCCAACCACCTTAAGGTTCTCTCCCTTGCGCTTAATATAGTAACGGTACTGATTAAAATAGCGCGTATTTTCAACATCCAGCTTGGACAATAAGTGAACAAACAAGCGACTGAAACGCCAGCTCCCAACAGACAAATCGATAAGTACCTTGGTAACGGAACGGTCGCATATACAGCCATCATTAGTCACTATAATCCCCCAAAATATTGAATTTTCCTTTCCAATTATGCGCTTCGGTCGATGTCAAGACAAGCGTAACAAAAGTAATAGCGGCTCAGAAGACCTCGCAATAGCGTATTCAATTTCTAATTCCATTTACAGTCTCATGTTCTGTGGCTACTTGAGTAACCGACTGGGGTATCAACCGACACCATTGAATACCATTACGATTTTGTCGTTTGGGTACTGATCTCGCATAACGTTCCATCCGAAAACAGCAATGCGCAGCGAACTATTTTTCCAGCATAAACGGTCTGCATCGCGACACGATATTCCTGCATCTGCACACTATGAGACATAAAATCTGACGGTGCGCCGGTCTTGTAATCGAGTATCCATACTTCGTCGTCAAACTCCACCAATCGGTCGATGCGGCGCAGTTCGCCGCGCGCATTGACATAAGACATTTCATTGCAAGCCCCACGGTATTGCTGCGGATCGAAGAAACGTTGCAATGCCGGTAATGCCAACAGGTGTTGTGCCTGTTGCCAGAGCGATTCCATGTCGCTGGGCGAAATGTCACACTGTAGCTGCAGCGCCATTTTGTCAGTTATCGCTCTTTTTTTCATATCATCATTTGCAAATAAGGCAGAGGTGCCTAGCACAGCTGGCGAAGATGCGCTTAAATGTTGCAGCAACGTGTGTAACCCAATACCTTGCCGCTGCGCAGCGGTGGAACGCATCGCGCGCTGACCAGTGGGTAATGGACGCAATAATCCCGCATCAATTTCAGTAGTGATTACAGGTAAAACAGGAGCGAGATTATTGGCCGCAATCAGCAAGGGATTGTCGCCCTCCTCCACAGCCGCCGAAATGCGGCCATACCAGGAAGTTTCTTTAAATCCGCCATTTCCACTAACCAGCAGCGCTTGTTTCGCACGCGTCATGGCGACATACAGCAAATTCATTTCTTCACGCCGAATATAATCTTCCTCGGCATCAAAATAAGCCACTCGCTTGGCTCCGCGTCTACGCTTATCCGTAAATAGCGAGAAATGTACGGGTCGCAGTGCGTTGGGAGGCCAATCGAGCAGCACGTCATAATTATCTGGTTTACGTTGCGTATCGTTGGCATCAAGCAGCCACACGATGGGTGCCTCCAGCCCCTTGGCCTCATGCACGGTGTAAATACGCACGGCATTACCAACTTCACCTACCTTGCCCTCGTCCGGAGATTCATTGTTGTCAGCTGCGCGAAGTTCTCTCAACTCAGCAAGAAAGCGGGGCAAGCTGGGATAGCGTCCTGCATCCACATTCAGCGCAATCTCAATAAAGGCTTGCAGATTGGCGCGAATCGTTTCATACAGTTCGACAGGCAGCGTAGCTGCATACCGATGCAACACATCGCCCTCAAAATAGATGCGATCAAGCAGATCATGAACTGGCAATTTGTCGGCGCGATCCAGCCAATTATTCAGCAGGCGATATGCACGCGACAACTCGGCAGATGCTGCGCCGCTCTGTACACAGCGTTGCAGCCGTGACCACCAGCTACCAGCGATTTCGTCTTGAGCCAATTGCATTAAATCGCCATCGGAGCAGGCGAAAATAGGGGAACGCAGCACTTGCGCTAATTCTAAATTGGCGAACGGGGTGATCAGAAAGGTTAGTAATGCCTGTATATCTTCCGCTTCCAACGTGTCCAGCAGCCCGCCACGTCGCGAAGTTAAAAAGGGAATGCGGTACGTACGCAAGGCGTTCTCATACACTCGTAAATGGGTGCGCTTGCGTACCAGAACCATAATGTCACAATATTCTGCGCGCCGCACTGTGCCGTCAGCATCGTGCACACTCCAGTGCGCCATGATATCGGCAATGCCAGCGGCAAACTGCTGCGCCTCAGCTTCACGCTCGCCGGTCGCTTGTTCGATACGCGCTTCCCGCAAAGGGTTACGCAACCAACCCGGTCTACTCAGCACGTCAATCTCTGCCGAATTTTCAATTATCGCTAGCGGCAAGGCAGTGACGAAACCTGGTAAATTCGTGTGATGCGCGATGTGTGTTTCAAAATCCACGAAGCCTTCCGGCTGCGAATCAAACACATTATTTACCGCTTGCAGCACTGCTGGAGCATTGCGCCGCGTGATATTCTGGTTAAGAGGATACGCGCCAAATTCTTGTTGCAGCCATGCACTCACTTCTCCGAATAGGCGCGCATCGGCACGACGAAAGCGGTAAATGGATTGCTTGGGATCACCCACCACAAAAACGTTTGGCCGCGATTCCACTGCAGCAGAAGCAGCAAACCAGGCTTGCAGAATCTGCCATTGCACCGGATTGGTATCCTGAAATTCGTCCAGCAAAACGTGTTTGTAGCGGCTATCCAATTTGTACTGCATATACTCGGCACAATCGCTCTGATTGAGCAGGCGGCACACCTGCCATTCCACATCAGTAAAATCCATTAACTGCTGACGCAGTTTCAAATCCTGATAATGTTGCAGCACTGCTGCCCCGCAATGCAACGCGGCCTGGTTCATACGCAGCACTTCGCGCTCTGCCAACGCGTCACGCACCGACTGCAGAGATTTAAATAGTGCACAACAAAGGTTGGCATAAAGTTCTGCGTCCTGTCCTTTATTGGCCTTGAGTTTGCGCGGCTCACCCTTATCGGTATAAAGCCCGTCACTTAGTGCTTCGAAACGTGCACGTGCATCTTGTAAACGTAAAGCTTCAGCCAGCATGCACGCGTCTTTCTGTTGTGCTGCTGAGCCACTTTGTAACAAGTTTGCAAATGTCTGTACGATTAATTCGAAATCTTTATCCAGCAGCATCACAAGCGAGGCATCCTCGGGATCAACATCCAGTTTGATACGAAGTTGCTCCATCGCGTAGCCCACCGCGTCTTCCTGACCGCTGGTATAAGCCCACCATTCGGCTCGCTTCTGTACAAAATTCTTCAGCAGCGTGCGCGTACTGTGTAAACCATATTCCGCAAACAACCATTGCATCTCTTGCGCAGTGACATCGTCAGGTGCGGCACGCAGGCTATTGGCAAACATTTGCCATGCTTCCTCATACAGAACCGAAGTGCGCTCCAGCAATTGCATACCTATAAGCAGACCAGCATTCAAGGGTGCGCGCTGAATGATCTGTATGAACCAGCCGTGAAAAGTATTGATGGTAATAGCAGGTTGCGCCATTAGACAGTCGCGATACAGACTTCGCGCGCGCGCCAGCAGTTTATCGCTTACATCGTGCAATTCACGCTCCACAAGAAAAGCACGCACAGCGATATCATCTTGCGTGGCAAGAAAATGTAACCATTCGTGCAAGCGCGCCTGCATTTCCTGCGCGGCTTTTCGTGTGAAAGTGATGGCTAAAATTTCTCCAGGCTTAACACCAGCCAACAGCAAACGCAGAATTCGTGACACCAGCAGCCAAGTTTTGCCGCTGCCCGCGCAGGCTTCCACGACAACGCTGTGCTGAGGGTTGAGAGCAATGAAATTGTTCATTGCATGCTCCACATTCCTTACATCTCTTCCATTAGCGTTCATTCCATTCCGATTTCCGGCATAGCCCGCGCATCTCGCAATACTGGCATGCCTCTGCC
This sequence comes from Candidatus Nitrotoga arctica, assembly GCF_918378365.1. NCBI lineage: Bacteria > Pseudomonadati > Pseudomonadota > Betaproteobacteria > Nitrosomonadales > Gallionellaceae > Candidatus Nitrotoga > Candidatus Nitrotoga arctica. The sequence continues at coordinate 2,568,644 of NZ_OU912926.1, forward strand.
GTCCCATGCGCGGGCAATGCTGCACCACTGCGCATCTGTTCGAACACTTCCAACAGGCGCGCGATATTTGCCTGCGCCAGATCAGCCACGTCCTGTGGTGGCGCAACTGCAATCACCTTGTCTTTTTCGATACTGATAAATGCGGCTTCTTCAGCCTCATATACGTAGGCATAGCAAGCCAGTTGAACGTCCTCGCCTGCTTCTTTGAGCTTATTGCGTAATCTGGCCGCATCCATCATCTTGTAATCCAGCACGCGCACTGCGCTACCTCCCTTGGCCTGCACATCTACACGGTCTAACCGTCCGTGCATAAGCAAATCAGCAGTCAATGGCAATTCAAACGGCACTTCTCCACTTTGATATCGCCAACCTTCCGCTTCATTTTTTAACTGTTCGTCCAGATATGAGGGGATTGCTTGCTGCCAACGCAATAGCCAAGCACGCGCTAAATAATCGCGTTGCACAGCAGGCGCAAAAATCTCGACACTGATGCGCAGCAGGGCCGAATCCAGATCGGCGCGCAGATGATTGCCCAGCACCTGATATTGCTCATGGAAGCGCCGCAGAATGTCATGTACCCATTCACCATAATCGCGTTTCTCCACGTCTTCACGCACCTCATCCATTTCATTGAGGTGCAAAATATGGCGGGCATAAAATTGATAGGGACAAGCCACCAGACTGTTATAGCCGCTAGCTGAAATACGTTTCGGAATAAGTCCTTGCCGCGCGACTGGCGCAGGCATTGCAGCCGCAGGGGGCAGTGGAAATTCTGCACTGCGCACCTGCGTGCTTTCAAGCAATTTATCCCATTCCCCCGGCTTTATTGTTAGATCGTCGCCATAAGCCAACTCGTGCAGGGCACGCAGCATTTCGAAACAGGGACTCAACAGATTTGCTTCGCCACTTTTGCTGGCTTGCCAGGTAACCAACACGGTGTCATTCATAGCGAGCAATGCCAGTAACTCATCGCGCTGCTGAGCCAAATACACTTCGCGCGTCGGCAAGCCAAGTGTAATGCGCACCGCATCATTGAACCACCGTCCGCTGTTGTCAGTGCCCGGCAGATGTGCGGCATCACAACCAAGCATCAGCACTGCATCGAAGCTGCGCCAGCGCGTTGCGGCAAGATGGGTGAGTAACACCGGGCTGTCGATAGTTATATCAAGGAAGGTGTGCTCATCGAGTTGTTGCGCCAGCCAATGACGCCACTCGGTCAGGCTAACGCGCGTGGTATCGACATGCAGTTCACGCTGCCAGTTTTGCAGCGCCTGCAGCAACTGTATGCCGGCATCATCCATCTTCAGCCCCTGCACTATGCCGAGAATTTCCAGGCTGGAGTAAAGCGCGCATAGCCAGCCGGACAGCGTATCGTTTTTTTTATGCAAAACCTCTGCCGCCTGACGCAACCGTATCAATGCCATCCGCATCTCAACATTACCCTGCGTCAAATCGAAAAATGTATCAAGATGCGCCACCACGCCATGCCTGCGCACCAGTTGTTCAAGCTGATAGACCGTCTGCTTACGCTCGCACACGGCTTGATCGGCAAAGATGAATGGCGATTTGAGCAAGTCGAGTAAATCCTGATAGTAGAAATCACTTTGCAGCGCATCCAGCCAGCGCATTAACACCGTACTCACGGATAACGTTGAGAGTTTCCAGCCTGTTTCGTCGCATACCAGTACGCCAGCACGCTCCAGCAATGCACGCATACGCCTTGCTACTATGCGATCTTGTGCGACGATGGCAATGTTTTTCTTACCTGCCAGCAACCAGCGCCGTATCTGTACCTCGGCGGCACGCGCTTCTTGTTCCAAACCATGAGCGCCAAAAAAGCGCAAACGGTGCCCCAATGCAGCGTGAGGGAAATGTTTTTGCAGGTGATTGGCTTGCTCACGCAATGACAGGGCATCCATCTCCTCCACCCTCTCCTGCGAGCGAGAGTTGCCTACCACTTCCTTCAAGTTATCGTGCACCCCTCTCTCATTTTCCGTTGGAATATGGTCAGGAAAGCGAGGCCGGCTGGAGGCGATGATGCGCATCGCCGCACATTCTGGCTGTCGTGATGTCAACTCGCGCAAATCAATAATCATCACAGACGCGCGTTTATGATATGCCTCCAGGAAGCGTACTTCAGCCGCGGCAAGATCTGAGGTCAATAACACATACAGCGGTAACTCAGCTTGCTGCGCGAGTTGTGCCAAGCTCTGCTGATAAGCGCGTGCGGTATCGAGTTCGCCACTATTATTCATCGCATACCATAGTTCATACACTACGCGTGCCTCGAACTGCATGGCGATGCCACGTTTGGACTGATAGGCTTGTTCCAATTGCAATAGAAAATCTTCGGCACTTTGTGGCAGCGTGACATGATTTTGTGTCAGTTCATCCAGCAAAATCAACAGTTCACGCGTGATACTCCATAGATCAGCATCGGCAAACCAACGTCGCGCGCGCAGTGCCTGATACAAAGTGGTGATACGGCAAGTGTCGGGAATAACAGATAGTGCGAGGGGAACGGACTGAACCCAATCATTTAGCGTAACCATCTGCGGCAATAAAATCACAGGCAGGTTGGCTACACGTGCCAAACTTTGCGCCAATGGTTGTGACACATGGTAATTGGGCAACAATACCCTGGCACGGCGCAGATCAGGTATTTCGTGAGAATGCTGCGTCAGAATGACGCGTGCAACAGAATCAAAAAAAACAGTGGCGGTTGATGCATTACTTTGCGGTATCGGGTTCAACGCTTATTACCTCTATCGTCATTCCCGCGCAGGCGAGCATCATTAATACTTATCGATTGAAAGATAAATAAATTACGCACCCACTGATGTACTTTGCATACTCATGTTCTTCATTACTGCTTGCGCGGGAACAAAGAACTATGAGCCTTTAGCGATACCACTGAAGCAATAAATAACGAGGGATGCGCTAACATTTGCATATCTCTATCAACAGATTCAACACTCAAAAAACATATTCTCGTAATGTGAAAGAAATATTTCAGCGCATCAGCAGCTTATCCATTCCTGTCAAGCCATCCTCGTCCTTCCCATCCTTTGACCCACCAGGATAGTTCCGCTCTTCCTCACCAGGAGCATATTCCTTCTCCAACAGATGCAACTTGTTCTTCACTTCTTTCCACTCATCTGCATCAGCAGGTGGATCCTTTTTCTCTACAATACACTTCCATACCTTACAGAGCTCTGCATTCAGCGCACTGAATTGCCGTTGGTCTTCGGGTAAATCATCCTCGGCATAAATTGCATTGACTGGGCATTCGGCAACACACAGAGTGCAGTCTATGCATTCATCCGGGTCAATCACCAAGCTATTCGGCCCTTCGTAAAAACAATCCACAGGGCAAACTTCAACACAGTCAGTATATTTGCATTTGATACAAGCTTCGGTAACTACGTAGGTCATGGATTCAAACTCCTATTGAAATATGTTTGCCATTTTAAACAAAATACAGGTCAGTGTCAGCTATAGCGACCTAATTATTCAGAGTAAAGCGAGTCTGAATCCAATTTCTCACCGTCCCGCTGCATGCTGTTGTTAGGCAGATTTGAGAATGGAGTCAATTTGGAACTACCTTACCAGCCTTTACCATCTTAATGTAGGTAATACAATCCTCAAGTTCGCCGTCAGCAAGCAACCCGCGCCGGTAATTTTCGCGCAGAAATTCGTCAGCGTTCTGCGCGTGTTTTCGTGAGTTGCACTCAAAACACGCCGCGACGAGATTCCTGAAAGAATGGCTGACTCCGTCAGTCTGCGGGGAAATATGGTCGATCGACGCGTTCTGCGAATCGATGGGTCGTAGGCAATAGCGGCATTTGTCTTCGTCGCGGGCAACGATTCTCGCTCGATTCTCAGGCGTCGAAAAAAAATCGATGATCTCTACGTCGACCTCGTGCTCGTGCGTGTGATCGACGATCAAGCCAGGTATCTCATGTGGCAAGAACACTTCAACCTCGGTGCCTTCATGGGTCTTGCGAACAATCTTGATGACCCGCTTTTCTTCAAGCGACCGAAGCTTTCTTGGGACATTGTTGCGCGCGAGTTCGGATGCATCCTTCCGGCCTTTGCCAAGTTTGGGCCCAATTGATCGCGCCGGCACCACAATTTTCCGGATTCCGGAAAAATATGTGTGCCGAAAAAGGTAGTGGTAGAGCATTTGCTCAAACGGATCCAGCGTGGGGGCAAGGAAGTCTTGAATCTCTACAATGATTTCTTCTAGCGGTCTCATGTCGCGTTCATCTGCCTAACGTTTTTAAGTTAAGGGGCGCATTGCCCACAGCGCCATTGGAAAAAAAGAAACTGGGGGGCAGACTCGATTTAATCTCCCAATTTATCTTGAGTCTGACCAATACATTTCGTAATCATTTAATGGTTATCGCTTTTGTCCCACTCTATCAATGCATAAGCAGAATGATTATGTATTGATTCAAAATTCTCCGACTCAACCACATACGCCTCAATACGCTCGTCACGATTGAGCGCTGCTGCGACATCGCGCACCATATCTTCAACGAACTTGGGGTTATCATAAGCTCGTTCAGTGACAAATTTCTCATCTGGACGCTTAAGTAAACCATACAGTTCACAAGATGCCTGCTCCTCGGCATAACGCACCACCTCCTCTATCCATACAGAACGGCCGGTACGCACGGTAATAGTCACATGTGAACGTTGATTGTGTGCACCTCGCTCAGATATTTTTTTGGAGCATGGGCACAGGCTGGTTACCGGCACTACTACCTTCATAGTGAAGCGGTATTGCCCGTTGTTAATTTCGCCAATAAAGGTAACGTCGTAGTCCAACAAGCTCTGCACACCAGAGATCGGGGCAGTCTTATTGATAAAATATGGGAAGCTCATTTCGATGTGGCCAGACTGAGCCTCTAACTTCTTAACCATCTCGCGTAGAATGCTTTCAAATGACTCTACGGAAATCTCCCGCCCATGATGGTTGAGTATCTCAACAAAACGCGACATGTGCGTGCCTTTGAAATTGTGCGGCAGGTGCACATACATATTAAAAGTGGCAACGGTATGCTGCACCCCCGTGTTTTTGTCTTTAACTTGCACTGGATGACGAATACTCTTGATGCCGACTTTGTTGATCGCCAGATGGCGCGTATCAGCCATGCTTTGTACATCAGGAATAAGTGTAGCCTGGGGAGAGTTCATGTTTGCGCAATGTAATAGCTAGAAATACAAGAATTCGGATAAATTTAATGACATTAATATAGTCTGTAGCGTTATCAACCGATACCTTACTGAGGCTATCAACTACCAAAAATAGGTGGATTAACGCAGCTTGAATGTAGACAAAAAGTCGTCTAACCGCATTAAGCTAAACGTACGTAAGTCAAAGCATTAAGATCATGGACAAAAGTTCAATACGACAGACATAAGGTAAAACCTTGTGGAGTCCCCTGGAAGACCAGGGGATTACATCATAAAATTACCTTTTAACTCGGTTGCTTGACTACACGTAAATAAGGTTTAACTGTTTTCCAACCTTCTGGGAACATTGTCTTTGCATCATCATCAGATACCGACGGTACGATAATCACGTCATCACCATCTTTCCAATTGACAGGCGTCGCGACTTTATATCTGGCGGTTAACTGCATGGAATCCAGAACACGTAAGATCTCATCAAAATTTCGACCTGTGGACATCGGGTAGGTAAGTGTCAATTTAATCTTTTTATCTGGACCAATAATAAAAACTGAGCGAACAGTTGCATTAGTAGCCGCAGTACGACCCTCGGATGTACCCGTTTCTTCAGCGGGTAACATGTTATAAAGCTTTGCTATAGTTAAATTTTCATCACCGATCATAGGGTAATTAACAGCATAACCTTGTGTTTCTTGAATATCTTTTGCCCATTTTGTATGGTTTTCCACTGGATCGACGCTTAATCCAATTATTTTGCAGTTTCGTTTTTTAAATTCCGGCTCTAGTTTTGCCATGTACCCTAATTCAGTTGTACATACTGGCGTAAAATCTTTTGGATGAGAAAATAATATTGCCCAACCGTTGCCAATCCACTCATGAAAATTAATAGTACCTTGAGTTGTGGGGGCAGTAAAATTTGGTGCTTCATCATTAATCCGTAGTGACATGGTCAATCCTCCGTTTATATTGAAATTATGTCGTAACACCTTTTACTACTACATATTGATTACACACTTATTTTTTGCAATCAAATATATTTTTTGTGAATTTTCACTCGTCAAAAGTATACTTCAAAATAAATCTAATAATCCGTTGATCTGATTTATATATTTAGCGAGACCCAAGTTAACTTAAGAACATCTTTATCAATTATAAATTCTGTAGCAATACAGTACTTTAATTTATAAAGACATTTTTTGACGAATTGAGGCAACGATACCTGTTTCGTCCAAACCGCACATAGCCAACATTTTTTCTGTCTCTCCTTGCTCCAAAAAACTATCTGGTAATCCGAGTTGGAGTAGCGCATTTGTCATACCGTATTGTTGCAAACACTCCGCCACCGCGCTACCCGCACCGCCTTGGATAGCATTTTCTTCTATAGTTACAAGCAAAGCATGCTCGCGTCCCAAATGCAGCACCAGCTCTGTATCCAGAGGCTTAACAAAGCGCATGTTAGCAACCGTGGCATTAAGTGATTCCGCAGCGTCAAGAGCTGGGCCAAGCATAGAACCAAAAGACAAAATTGCTACCCCTGAGCCCGCACGACGCACTTCCCCCTTGCCCACCGGCAGCGCATGCATTTCCTTACGTGATGCAATACCCGGTCCATAGCCCCGCGGATAACGCACAGCCGTCGGGCTATCCAGCTGAAACGCAGTGTATAAGAGCTGACGGCACTCGTTTTCGTCAGAAGGAACCATTACTGTCATGTTGGGGATGCAGCGCAAAAAACTCAGATCAAAACTACCCGCATGCGTAGCGCCATCAGCACCGACCAGCCCGGCACGATCTATCGCCAGCAGCACCGGCAGGTTTTGAATCGCGATATCGTGTATCAGTTGGTCGTAAGCTCGTTGCAAAAAAGTAGAATAAATCGCCACGACCGGCTTGTAACCTTCACACGCAAGCCCGGCGGCGAAGGTCAGTGCATGCTGTTCGGCAATACCTACGTCGAAATAACGTTGTGGAAATTTTTTTGAAAATTCAACCAGGCCGGAACCCTCACACATGGCAGGGGTAATGCCTACTAAACGCTTATCCTGTTCTGCCATATCGCACAACCATTCGCCAAAAACCTGGGTGTAAGTAGGCTTGCTGGGTTGCCCTTCAATATTTCTCTGAACAGGTTTGGTAACGATGCCTTGCTCTGGATCAAACTTGCCCACGCCATGATAGAGCAGGCAATCTTCCTCTGCGTGAGTGTAGCCTTTGCCTTTTTGCGTGACAACATGCAGAAATTGCGGCCCTTTTAGCTGACGTATGTTTCCAAGAGTTGTGATTAAGGTATCAAGATCGTGCCCATCAATAGGGCCAATGTAATTGAAACCAAATTCTTCAAACAACGTACCCGGTGTAACCATGCCCTTGACATGCTCCTCGGCACGCTTAGCAAATTCAAGTACTGGCGGCATGCCTTTCAGCATTTTTTCACTACCGCGTCGCACGGCAGAATAAAAACGTCCTGACATCAACTTGGCAAAATAATTATTGAGCGCACCGACTGGCCTCGAGATGGACATGTCATTGTCATTAAGGATCACCAACAGGTTAGTATTCATCGCACCAGCATTGTTAAGTGCCTCAAATGCCATGCCACCGCTCATCGCACCATCACCAATAATAGCCACCGCACAGCGATCGCTTCCATCAATTTTCGCCGCCACCGACATTCCCAGAGCTGCGCTGATCGATGTGCTGGAATGCGCGGTACCGAAGGCATCGTAGACACTTTCAGCGCGATTAGGGAAACCTGAAATACCACCTGCCATGCGCAGGGTTTTCATTGCTTCGCGGCGTTCCGTAAGTATCTTGTGTGCATAGGTTTGATGACCCACATCCCACACCAACCTATCATAGGGTGTATTAAAAACGTAGTGCAATGCAATGGTTAACTCTATCGTACCGAGATTGGAAGATAGGTGACCACCCGTTTTACTCACAGACTCCACCAAGAACTGACGCAACTCGTCCGCCAGTTGCGGCAATTGCTTGCGATCCAACTGACGCAAGACTTCCGGGGTATTGATGGTATTAAGCAGCGAAACCATCAAAACTTTCTTAATAAAATAAAATTAGCCATCTCACATAGGCGACGTGCTGGCTCACCAAACTCCGCCAGAGCTTCCAATGCTTCGCTATGCAATTCCGCCGCCATCTGTTTAGCTGCCTGCACGCCAAGCAGCGTGACATAAGTAGGCTTGTCCTGTTTGGCATCCTTACCTGCGGTTTTGCCTAAAGTGACAGTGTCCGCCTCACTATCGAGTACATCGTCCACCACCTGAAAAGCCAATCCAACGCATTTCCCGTAGCGATCAAGCCTAGCCAATTCCACTTCCCCTAGCGCAGACCCACACTGGGCACCGAGCAAAACAGCAGCACGAATCAACGCACCCGTTTTATGAATATGCATGAATTCAAGTTCCGGCACGCTCAGCTGATTGCCCACACTCGTTAAATCAATCGCTTGTCCGCCCGCCATGCCACGCGACCCGGATGCTGTAGCCAATAGCTTGATCATAGCCAATTGTTGCACGGCATCATTACTGAGTTGATGCTCGGTCAGCAACTGAAACGCCAAACTTTGCAAACTGTCGCCGACCAGCAGCGCAGTGGCATCATCGTACTCCACATGACAGGTAGGTTTGCCTCGTCGAAGCACATCGTTATCCATGCATGGCATGTCGTCGTGTACCAATGAATAAGCGTGAATCAGTTCGACGGCAGCAGCGACTATGCTGACACGCATGCTGTCCGCCCCGACCAAATCACCGGCAGCAAAAGCCAACAGCGGGCGCACACGCTTACCCCCATCCAATACACTGTAGCGCATGGCTGCGTGCAGACGCTGCGGAGCAATATCCGGTTGTGGCAACAGCTGTTGTAACTGATCCTCGAAACGACTCTGGTGGGAACTCGCCCAAATTTGAAAATCAATGCCAAGCATCTTAGGTCTAGTCATCTTCTCGCTTGGCAAAATCACTCACACTAGTAGGATTGGTAGAAAAATTTTGTAGCGTGCCTTCTTCCAGAATACGCACCTGCTGCTGCGCATCCTCCAAACGGCCTCGGCAAATCTGTAACAGCTCAGCACCGCGCCGGTAAGCTGACAGCGAGTCTTCCAACGACAGCTTGCCCACCTCCATATCAGCGACTACCTGCTCCAGTTCGGCCAGTGCTACCTCAAAGCTGGGTGTTTTTTGGGATTTTACTACCATGTATGTACATTCCATTTGCTAAAGTTGCGGCGTATTTTACCTTAACCTGAATCTTATGCTCTTCCGTCGCGAAATGCGTTAAGTCAGGGGCCAATATTTTTTCAATATTGTCATATTAAACCTGTTCATTCTCTCGAGTCATACCCATTCCTGATTAGCCACAAAACTCAGCAGGCTCATCTGGTGAGCCTGCTGATCTTGGCTATGCCATCACCACGCGCCATAATTACGGATACTGTAAGTATCAAGTTCACTGCTCTTAAAGATCCAGTTCAATACTCAGCTTATTTTCGTTCTTTAAGTAAGTCACGAATTTCCGTAAGGAGCACCTCTTCATTTGAAATTTTTGGCAGCTCTGCCGGTTTCTCTTCCGATTCCCTCTTTAATGAATTTATACCTTTTATTGCCACAAATATTGCAAAAGCAATAATCGCAAAATCAATCATTGACTGGATGAACTTCCCGTAGCTGATCACAACAGCTGGTGCTCCGCCTCTGGCCTCCTGAACGGTGAACGCCAAACTGGAAAAATCAACTCCGCCTAAGAGAACTCCAATTGGAGGCATAATTATATCGCCAACAAAAGACGAGACAATTTTACCAAATGCAGCTCCAATAATAATGCCTACGGCCATGTCAATAACATTACCCTTGACAGCAAACTCCTTGAATTCTTTCATCATGCCCATGATATTTCTCCTTCATATTAAGGTGATTGAATATATTATCATTGTGACTTAAAACTCAATTCCCATCAGTATTGCCATGGATACCTCCGTTTCTTGGATCTAGCTGCCCCTAAACAAGCCTCCAAACTCATCTGACTGATGGGTCTAGACTTTAAGTTTAACATCCAACGAAAACAATTGGGCACAACAAAAGGGGAGGCAAAACTAGTTCCTAAGCCGCAGCAATTGAACGTAGCAGTAACCGGACGCTACGCGGCTTTATCGCGCACCGTCCGGTTGACTGCCGAGTCAGTTGCAGCTATGTAACATGGGAATATGGAGAAGATGAAACGGTGGGGTCGGAGTACCACCGCGAAAGCAATTTAGTTCAACGTACGTTATAGCCAATATGTTAGTGTGAACATAGCCTTCTCTTAGGGTCATCAAGCATTAACACGACGCTTAAATTCGCCAGTACGTGTATCAATTTCAATATGATCACCAATTTCGCAAAATGCAGCCACCTGCAACTCTATACCGGAACCAATTTTGGCAGGCTTCATTACTTTGCCGGAGGTATCACCACGCGCTGCCGGTTCGGTGTAGATAATTTCGCGTACGACAGTATTGGGCAGGTCCACCGAAATGGCTTTATCGTTATAAAAGACCATCTCGCAGGCCATACCGTCTTCGAGGTAATTGAGCGATTCACCTAAGTTTTCTTTTTCTACCTCATACTGATTGTAATCAGCATCCATAAACACATACATAGGATCAGCAAAGTAAGAATAAGTAGCATCCTTTCGATCAAGCAAAACCATTTCAAATTTGTCGTCTGCCCTGTATATTGCCTCGCTCGGCGAGTCTGTTAACAAATTCTTGAATTTCATTTTAACGACCGAACCATTACGGCCCGAGCGGGTATATTCTGCTTTTAACACCACCATGGGGTCGCTACCGACCATCACAACGTTACCTGCGCGCAGTTCTTGTGCTATTTTCATGTCTGCTTACCTTAAATCTAATTTACATTCTAAACTGCCTATTCTATCAATTTTTTGAACAAAATTCAGCAAATTCAAAACAAGGCTATTGCCGGATAAATGTTGCGACCATTCGCGCGCATGCCTCTGCAATAGCGCTATGTGCTCCCAATAATCGTCCCAAGCAGTCTTTAAGCTTGTCGAGGCCGCTTGGCCTCCATTGTGTTCAATGTTCCATCCTTGCCACAAGCTATACAATGCTTGTGTTGCGTCTGGCTGCAGTCCAGAACAATACAAATCCATGAAAGCGCTCAATTTTTTTATATGCACCTTGTCCTGTTGAGGATAGATGTGCCAAACAAATGGCTTGCCCGCCCATTGCGCGCGTACGCAAGAATCTTCCCCTCGCACAAAGTTAAGATCACAAGCCCACAACAGCTCGTCGTAACGCTCCTGCGCGATAAACGGTAATACGCGGACTTCCAAATTACCGTGCTGCAATGTGTCACCCGCTACAACAAGTTCCCTCCCAAAAAAGGCTGCTACCTGAGGCAACACACAGTCTTCCGGCACTAAACACAGCATTGGGATATTGGCCTTCGCCCAAATAGAAAATAATTCTGGCAGCGCAATGTTTTCATAACAGAATAATGACACACGCACTTCATCAGGTTTAGGCAATGGCACGTCCAGTGCTCGCCAAAATGCAGCCTGCGTGTGCAGCTCACTCTGAAATGCATCACGTCGTGCGATGAGATCTCGCTCCAGCAGCAGACCTCCAGTTTGTAAGGTGAATCCCGGGAAAAAGAAATATTTGGTGATGGGCAAAGAAGGATTTGGTGAGGGTAGACAATGACACCCAGCCACCCATTCTTCCGCACTGAGGTATTCCAAGTTAACCCAAATCGGTTTGTACTCTTGTCCCACTATCGCTGCCACGTAGCACTCGGGCAGTTCACATGCGAACGCCTCGATCACCAGTTGCGCCGGCTCTATCTTTGGAAATGGAAGCTCCAAAAAAGTTGAATTCCAGTGTCTGATTTCCACGCCAAGACAATGCTGTATTTGCATATCTGGGCTGATTGCCGGGTGTAACCTGCGAAAACTCAACAAATCGTCCACCCATAGTCGCACTGTCATATCATGCTCGTGCACCAGTTGTTTAGCCAACCTCCAGCACACACCAATGTCACCGAAATTGTCTATCACGGCACAAAAGATATCGCAGGTAATCGGTTTATTCATTCCATTCGTAATGTGCATTTAAAATCATTTTTATTTTCTAAATAAAAAAGCCCCATACCAAGGGGCTTTTTTATCACACTATGTTTTCAACCTTTACTCTGAAACAGGAACTCCAGGCTCTGGCACAATAAGAGCCTTCATACTCAAGCGTAAGCGTCCTTTCTCATCAGCCTCCAGCACTTTGACTTTTACAATCTGACCTTCTTTCAGGACATCCGACACAACATTAATGCGCTCATTTGAAATTTGCGAGATGTGAAGCAAACCATCTTTCCCAGGCATGATATTCACAATCGCACCAAAATCCAACAGTTTGACAACCGGGCCTTCATAAATTTTGCCTACCTCAACTTCCGCTACAATATCCTCAATACGTCTTTTTGCTAACATTCCCCCTTCACCGCTAATACTGGCAATAGTTACGTTACCTTCATCGTCGATATCGATAGTAGTACCCGTTTCCTCAGTTAACGCGCGTATCACAGCACCGCCCTTGCCAATCACATCACGAATTTTCTCCGGGTTGATCTTAATTTTAATCATGCGTGGGGCATGTGCCGACACCTCTTCACGTACCGCAGGCATGGCCTGCTTCATGATACCAAGAATATGCAAGCGTCCTTCGCGCGCTTGGCTCAAGGCAACTTGCATAATTTCACTTGTTATCCCGTTGATCTTGATGTCCATTTGTAGTGCAGTAATACCCTGTTCTGACCCCGCCACCTTAAAATCCATGTCACCCAGATAATCTTCGTCGCCAAGAATGTCGGTCAGTACAGCAAAACGATTGCCTTCTTTAATCAAACCCATGGCGATACCTGCCACATGAGTCTTGACTGGCACTCCGGCATCCATCATCGCCAAGCAACCGCCACATACTGAAGCCATTGAACTGGATCCATTCGACTCAGTGATTTCAGAAACCACGCGAATGGAATATCCGAATTCATCCTCACTCGGCAACGTTGCAACTAGGGCACGCTTTGCCAAACGACCATGGCCAATTTCACGTCGCTTTGGTGTACCGACGCGACCAGTTTCGCCGGTGGAATATGGGGGGAAATTATAATGAAGCATAAAGCGATCCAAATATTCGCCTTGCAACGCATCGATTTTCTGCGCATCGCGTGCAGTGCCTAGAGTGGCCACTACCAGTGCCTGAGTTTCACCACGGGTAAACAGGGCCGAACCATGCGTGCGTGGTAATACGCCAGTGCGTATGGTAATTGGACGCACGGTACGTGTGTCACGCCCGTCGATCCGCGGTTCACCGCTTAGTATCTGGCCGCGCACAATTTTAGATTCCAGTGCTTGGAACAGATCATTAAGATGATTTTTTGGTACCGAACCATTTTCCGATGCAAACACAGCTTCCAAAACGCGCGTACGAATCGCGTCCACCTGATTGGTACGCGCCTGTTTCTCGCGAACGGCATAAGCTTGCTGTAAGCTATTTTCGGCCAGTTCGGCAATTTTTGAACTCAACAAAATGTCATGAACAGGTGGATTCCAATCCCAATCCGGTGCACCAACTGCATCCGCCATTTCGATGATTGCCTGAATCACTGCTTGCATTTGCTGGTGGCCAAACATGACTGCGCCCAGCATGATGTCTTCAGGTAGTTCTTGTGCTTCTGACTCCACCATCAAGACTGCCTGTTCCGTACCAGCAACAACTAGATCCATCTTGGATAGAGTAAGTTCATCTGCAGTCGGGTTGAGTACATATTCACCGTTAAGATAACCGACGCGCGCCGCGCCTATGGGACCATCAAAGGGAATTCCGGACAGCGCCAAGGCAGCAGAGGCACCAATCATGGCAGGAATATCAGAATCAATCTGATTATCGGAAGATATCACCGTAGCAACGATTTGCACTTCATTATAAAAACCTTCCGGGAACAACGGGCGCAACGGACGATCGATCAAACGAGACGTCAAGACTTCCTTTTCGCTAGGACGTCCTTCACGTCGAAAGAAACCGCCTGGAATCTTGCCTGCAGCATAGGTACGTTCCTGATAATCCACAGTCAATGGGAAGAAATCTTGGTCCGGTTTGGCATTTTTCCTGCCTACCACGGTAACCAGCACAACCGTATCATCCAGGCTGACAACAACTGCTCCACTAGCCTGACGTGCGATTTCCCCAGTTTCCAAGGTGAGCTGATGATTGCCATACGCTAATGTTTTCTTGTAGTGACTCAAAGTACGCCTCTCTGTGCATGACGTGGCGCTAATGCGCCATGGAATAAAACCATAACTGGGATAAATTCGCCCAAAACAACGTGGGTCGCATCTGCGACCCACTTAATATATTATTACTTGCGCAATTCCAAACGCTGAATCAATGCACGGTAGCTGCCCTCATTCTTGCCCTTAAGGTAATCCAGGAGCTTGCGGCGACGGCTCACCAATCGCAACAGACCGCGACGAGAATGGTGATCCTTTATGTGTTCCTTAAAATGACCAGTCAAGTAGTTAATACGAGCCGTCATCAGTGCAACCTGTACTTCTGGTGAGCCAGTATCACCTTTAATTCGTTGGTAATCAGTCACAATTTGCGCTTTTTGCGCTGCCGTAATAGACATAATATTCACACTCCACTAAATAAAAAAGTGCCGCATTTTACTCTCGAATGCGGCGGTTACTCAAGTCTATTCGGACAAGAACGATTCATTTTCTCGAGCGCCTCTATCAGAAATACCTTTAATAAAGCCGCAACCTATTCTATGCAAGCGGCGCTTTTAGCCACGCTGGACAACAATCTTACTGGAGTCAGTCGCTGTTCCATAAGATCGGCTACTCCAATGAAGCAACCTGCGCCATATAATCGAACTTTGCCGTCCGGCAATGCTGCTTCAATGGCAAGCCGCTGCCCTTGAGCAATGCGGGTCACTTGCACCACATCCAGATCAAACACAGGTAGATCCTGCAGCAAACTATCTAACGGTAAAATGTATGCCTCTCGTTCTAGCATGGTTACCGACTCCATCTGCGCCAAATTATATGCACCTTCAAGGCCAAATCGGCCAATCGCTGTACGGCGTAATCCTTGTAGGTGCGCACCACACCCCAAAGCCAATCCAATATCTTCGGCCAGCGTGCGCACATACGTGCCCTTACTGCAACGCACTGTAATCTCCATCTCGTCACCAGCGAAGCGCTCCAATATCAGCTCGTGTATGATCACGCTACGGCTTGCACGTATTACAGTTTCGCCCTTACGAATGTACTCATACAGTGGTTTTCCCTGATGTTTGATGGCGCTATGCATAGGCGGCATTTGCTGAATTTCACCGATAAAATTGCGTAACACCGCGCATACCTGTGCTTGATCCAACTCTACAGCATAGGTGCTGGTAATTTCGCCCTCGGCATCGCCCGTAGTAGTGGTTTGACCAAGCCGAATCAAGGCACAATAAGTTTTGTCCGCCTCCAGCAATGAGCTGGTGAACTTGGTAGCCTCGCCAAAACAAACAGGTAACAGACCAGTCGCCAAGGGATCAAGCGTACCAGTATGCCCCGCCTTCTCCGCCTGAAACAAGCGACGTACCTTTTGTAAGGCGATATTGGAACTGAGTCCTAGAGGCTTGTCGAACAACAAAACGCCATCTAATGGACGCATTATGCGGGTCATAATTATCTTCTCGAAACGTCCTTCGCTCCCTCCTTGTCAGGAAGAAGCGAGTGTTCGACTTCGCCCTCCTTTGACAAGCGGCCCAAAGGAGCTTCGGAAGAGCTGTTTAATGTTTTGTCGCTGGCAACCGCTTGATCAATAAGCTGCGATAAATGCGCGCCACGTTCAATCGACGGATCGTAAATAAAATGCAGTTGCGGCATGATGCGCAATTTCATTGAATGTGCGAGTTGGCTACGCAAATAACCGCTTGCATGCTCTAAGCCTTGCTGCACTGCATCGCTTACCCCGTCCAGGGTCGTGTAGAACACCTTGGCGTGGGAATAATCTTTGGTAACCTCAACTCCCGTGAGAGTGATCATGCGCACGCGCGGATCTTTCACTTCGAGGCGCAACAGTTGAGCCACCTCGCGCTGAATCTGCTCGGCTATCCGGTCTGTCCTGGCATAGCCTTTAGGCATTTAGAGGGCGGGCCACTTCGATTATTTCAAATACTTCAAGCTGATCGCCCACTTCAAGGTCATTAAAATTACGCAACGATAAACCACATTCGAAATTTGATCGCACTTCTTTAACGTCATCCTTAAAGCGTTTCAACGAATCCAGTTCGCCAGTATGAATAACCACATTGTTGTGCAGCACTCGTATCTGTGCATTACGCTTGATTATGCCACTGGTTACGTAGCAACCGACCACAGTGCCAATCTTGGAGATGACGAATACCTGACGTACTTCCACCATACCAAGGATAACTTCCTTTTTTTCCGGCGCCCGCATACCTGACAGAGCCGCTTTAATATCATCTACCATTTCGTAGATAACATTGTAGTACCGCACATCTACGCCAGCAGATTCCGCCAACTTGCGCGCAGCAACATCGGCACGGGTATTAAAACCAATCGCGATTGCCTTAGAAGCCAGTGCCAGGTTAATGTCGGATTCGCTGATCGCGCCCACGGCACTGTGAATCAGGTTAACTTTGACTTCATCGGTTGATAGTTTTTGCAGGGCATGTGCAATAGCTTCACAAGAACCCTGCACATCGGTCTTGATAATCAATGGCAGCATACGCACTTCACCTTCTGCCATCTGTTCGAACATATTTTCCAGCGTGGCGGCCTGCTGCTTGGCTAGTTTCACAGCACGGAACTTGCCTTGACGGAACAAAGCAATTTCACGTGCTTTCTTCTCATCCGAAAGTACTAGCACGCTTTCACCCGCTATAGGCACTTCGGATAACCCCTGAATCTCCACTGGAATTGACGGCCCTGCCTCATTTATTGCCTTACCATTCTCATCCAGCATGGCACGCACGCGTCCGGATACTACGCCGACTAGCACTGCATCACCCCGCTTCAAGGTACCAGACTGCACCAATATGGTCGCCACTGGCCCCTTGCCCTTATCCAACCTAGCTTCAATCACAATGCCCTTGGCCAAGCTCAATTTAGGTGCGGTGAGTTGCAGCAATTCAGCTTGCAATAACACACTTTCCAACAAGGAGTCGATACCTAGTCCGTTCTTTGCAGACACTTCAACAAACATGGTGTCACCGCCCCAGTCTTCCGGTACCACACCCTCGGCAACCAATTCTTGTTTTACGCGCTCGGAATTAGCATCAGGCTTATCAATCTTAGTCACCGCTACCACGATGGGTACGTTGGCTGCTTTGGCATGGTGGATTGCCTCTTTGGTCTGCGGCATTACACCATCGTCGGCTGCAACTACTAAAATCACAATGTCAGTCACTTTCGAACCGCGTGCCCTCATTGCCGTAAATGCCTCATGGCCCGGCGTATCAAGAAAAGTAACCATGCCGCGCGGGGTATTTACATGATAAGCGCCGATGTGCTGCGTGATGCCGCCTGCTTCGCCGCTGGCCACGCGGGTTCGACGGATGTAATCTAGCAATGAGGTCTTACCATGATCAACGTGACCCATCACGGTAACTACTGGAGCGCGCGGCTCGAGAGGAGCATTCTTGTGCTCTTCAGATTCTGTCAGGTAAGCACTAGGATCATCCGCTTTGGCTGGCTTGGCAATATGCCCCAATTCTTCCACCACAATCATCGCGGTTTCTTGATCCAGCACCTGATTAATGGTCACCATGGAGCCCAGTTTCATTAGTGCCTTGATAATTTCGATGGCTTTGATTGACATTTTCTGTGCCAATTCAGCGACACTTATTGTCTCTGGCACCATGACCTCATGCACGACGGGTTCAGTCGGCAAAGAGAAAGCATGCTGGGCAGTTTCTTCCTGCTTGACATGCTTGGCATGATGGCGTGGGCTAACATTTCCACGGCCAGCCGTCCAACCGCCAGGTCGCGCATCAATGACTGCCGGGGTGCGTTTTTTGTGACCAGCCTCGGTCCATGGACTGGCTTTATCTGGGGCGGCGGTTTTAACACCTTTTTTGGCCGCAGGCCGAACAACCTTATCACCAGGCTTGGGCATAGGCTTGTGCAGCGTACCTTCGGCCAAATCAGGTTTAGCAACAGCGATTGCCGCTACTTCGGTAATTGAAACCACATTGATTTCTGGCACTTTAATGGGCGGCACCACAGGTTCGACAACTGGCGCCGCTTTGCGTTTGGCGTGTTCTTTCTTGGCTTGGACTTCGGCGGCCTGGCGCGAGGCTAATTCTGCCTGATTACGTGCTTCTTCAGTACGCAGAGCAATCTCCTGCTCGCCTAATATTTCCGCTTTTGAGGTCTTTACTACAGCATGCGCTGGGATGACTTTTACTACAACAACAACTGGTTGTTCTATCTCGACAGCTGTGATTGGTGCAACCACGCGCTTCTTGCGCACTTCGACTTGAATGGTGCGGGCTCTGCCTGTGCTATCCGCCTTCTTGATCTCCGTGGTTTCACGGCGAGTCAATGTAATTTTTTTACTTTTGGCACTGCCACTACCATGCGTGCTGTGCAAATGCTCCAGCAATTGTGCCTTGTCCTGCTCCGATATGCTGTCTGATTCCTGCTGTTTGGCAATCCCGGCCGCCTGTAGTTGTTCAAGCAGCAATCCAACTGGCAAGCTGAGCTCGCCAGCAAACTGCGCTACATTCATTTTTCCCATCACTACCCCTTAACCCCCAAAATTTGAGACTTATAGCTCTCAATACTCAACAGAAACAGTAACCAGAACCGCTTTAAATAATTTATGCCCTCGCTAGTCTTTACCAAGCAAGATTTTGTTCATCGAATATGCATATATGACCGCATTGACCCTTATACAAAATTTGTATATTTAATAATATTTGGAATATCTATCATACAAATTTATGAATCGTTCGGGTTAACATAATTATCCTAAGTCAACTCCATTAAACAAACCAAGGAGCGCGGGCAGCCATAATTAACCGATTTGCGCGTTCTTCATCTATGCCCGCCTGTTCAACCAGTTCGTCCACGGCCAAATCAGCAAGCTGTTCCTGTGTGCCGATGCCCTTGCTTGCTAGAACGCGCGCGGTTTGCTCGTCCATACCATCAAGTTTAACCAAATCCTCAATGTTATGCTCCACCAGCTCTTCATTGACAATTGCTGCAGTCAGCAGAGCATTACGCGCACGGCTACGCAACTCATTCACTGTTGCCTCGTCCAGTGATTCGATTTCCAGCATTTCATTCAGTGGCACATAAGCCACTTCCTCTAGTGTATTAAAACCTTCCTGGACTAGAATATCCGCCACCTCTGCATCCACATCGAGCTTGCCCATGAATAAATCACGCACCTTGGAAAATTCCTGCTCATTCTTCTGGCTGGATTCCTCCATAGTCATAATATTAAGCTCCCATCCGGTCAACTCACTGGCCAAGCGTACATTCTGCCCATTTCGACCAATAGCCTGCGCAAGATTTTCTTCCTCAACTACCACATCCATGCTGTGATTGTCTTCATCTACCATAATGCTGGTCACGTCAGCGGGGGCCAGGGCATTGATTACACTGGTAGCAGGGTCTTCCGACCACAATACAATGTCAACACGCTCGCCCGCCAACTCATTGGTTACAGCCTGCACACGTGAGCCACGCATGCCCACACAAGTGCCAATCGGATCTATCCGCTTATCGTGGGAGCGTACCGATATCTTTGCGCGAACTCCTGGATCGCGCGCAGCACTAACTATCTCCAGCAGCCCCTCCTCAACTTCCGGAACTTCAAGTTCAAACAATTTAATCAAGAATTCAGGTGTGATGCGCGACAGGGTAATTTGCGGTCCACGTATTGAACGATCCACACGCAATAAATAGGCGCGCACACGATCTCCAACACGCATATTCTCTTTTGGAATCATCTGATCACGTGGCAGCAGCGCTTCAATCTTACCAAACTCGACGATGGCATTGCCACGCTCGATGCGCTTTACCGTGCCGGATATCAAATGCTCCTTTCGCTCCATGAAGTCACTTAGAATCTGTTCGCGCTCAGCGTCACGGATTTTCTGAAAGATCACCTGTTTGGCTGCTTGTGCACCTATACGTCCAAAGTCAATGGACTCTAAAGGCTCTTCAATAAATTCTTCCAACTGAATATCCGGATTACGTTTCCGAGCCTCGCTAAGCTTGACATGCAGATCAGGCGTTTCGAAAGTTTCATCATCCATTACCTGCCAGCAACGAAATGACACATATTCACCCGTGTTACGGTCAATACTGACACGTACATCAGACTCCTCGATAAAACGCTTCTTGGTTGCGGACGCCAAAGCAGACTCCAGCGCACCAAACACGATTCCCTTGTCCACGTTTTTTTCACGCGCCAAGGCATCAACTAACAATAAAACTTCACGACTCATCACTGCCTCCAACCAACCGGAATGTTTTTCAAACTAACACGCTCACTCGCTTATTTTTTATACTTAATATTTGTTATGTTAAATTTTATTTCAGCCAGATGCATAAGTAACCATCCTGCTCTTCCACATTGCGGGGCCAGACAAACACAACTTTTTTATGCATAACGCGTAAAGCGAATTTTAAAAGCATTCGTTTTAAGCAAATCGTTTACCGCAAGCAAACGGTCATAATATTAAAATGTAGGCACTAAATGCGCCTTATCCAAATTCGATAGCTCGATCAACACCTGCTTGTCATCCACATCTAACTGTAATACACCATTCTCAAGGCTACCGAGAATGCCGATGAAATTCTTACGACCTGCCAACGGGATGCGCAATTTTAACTGCGCCTTCTGGCCGCGAAAGCGTATAAAATCTGCTTCTTTCTTGATCGGCCGATCCAACCCCGGAGATGAAACTTCAAGGCGCCCGTAACTCACCCCCTCTACTGCAAGCAAGCGGGTCAGCTGGTGACTGACTAATTCACAATCTTTCACCGTAATTCCCATTACCTGATCGAGAAGTACTCGCATCAAGCCCCTGCCAGATAATTCAAAGTCAACTAACTCATACCCCAAGCCAGTCACCGTCGTTTCCACCAATCTCGCCACATCCATAATCATGCCCACAAATAAAAAATGGGCCTAGGCCCATCTGGAAAACTGCACGGATTATAGCAAAAATAATCTGTTAGTGGAAATTGACCTCACCTCATTATTATTCTACAGGATTTGTGCGGTCAATTATTTGGCTATGTCATCATTAAATAATGATGTAATTTTTATCTTAAATCTTTGCGTCGAATGACCTACAGAAAATTTCAATGGAGATCATCATGAGAAACGCAGAATTATTGAACTAACAATCCGACGAACAAAAACTACATTAGCAGAGCGAGTATTTCGCGGATTTCTCGGCGTAATTCAGACGAATTAGCGGATGGCTGAAGCAGTTTTAGCTGTGAATCTTCTACCCGTTGTTCGATAAAACTATTGAGGCGACCACGAGCTCCACTGATAGTGAAACCCTCTTCATATAGCAATTGCCTGATACGACGTATGAGTAAAACTTCATGATGCTGGTAGTAGCGCCGATTACCACCCCGTTTTACTGGTTTAAGTTGGGTAAACTCCTGCTCCCAATAACGCAATACATGCGCCTTGACCCCGCACAAGTCACTAACTTCGCCAATAGTAAAATACCGCTTCGCCGGAATCAATGGCAGGGCGGAATTAAGCTTGTGGTTTTCCATGATAGTTCATCTCTACCATACTCTTGAGTTTCTGGCTGGGATGAAAAGTGACTACACGACGTGCCGTTATAGGGATATCTTCGCCTGTCTTTGGATTGCGCCCGGGGCGCTGAGGCTTATCACGTAGCTGAAAATTGCCAAAACCGGACAGCTTGACACTTTCACCATGTTCAAGTTGAGCACGAATTTCCTCGAAATAGGACTCAACCATATCTTTGGCTTCACGCTTATTCAAGCCAACTTTGTCAAACAGTAAATCAGCGAGCTCTGCTTTGGTCAATGTCATTGATCACCCCTTATATACGCACCTGCGCACCATGCTGTTGCAAAACCGCGGTCAACCGCGCGATACTTAGTTCAATTTCACTATCAATTAATGTTTTTTGAGTATCTTGCAATAACACACGGAAAGCAAGGCTTTTTTTTCCATCCCCCACACCTTTGCCACGATATAGATCAAACAACGCAAACTCTGCCACATAAGAAGTATTACTTCCTAGCATAGCATCCAATAAAGATTGGACCGTTACACTTTCATCCACGACTACGGCAATATCGCGACGCACTGGCGGAAACTTAGAAATATCGATGGCATGTGGTACATCGGCTGATATCAAGGCATCAAGCTCAACCTCAAACCACACCACTGCCTGCGAAATTCCATACTGCTGCAACCACTTCGGATGCAACTCTCCTATCCAACCCACTACCTGTCCATGCAGCAATATTTGTGCCGAACGTCCAGGGTGTGAGGCAGGATGCGGTGACGCTAAAAAACTTAATAGCACGGGGGCAAACAGCGCTTCTACATCTGCCTTTACATCGTAAAAATCCACGCTGCGCACCGCTACACCCCATTGTTCAGGAAGCTGCGTGCCATAACACAATCCCGCGAACCGCTCACGTTGGGCATGACTTCCACCTGTAAAACACACTCCTGTTTCAAACAATCGCACACGCGATTGTTTACGTGCAAAGTTTATACGCAAGGCACCGATCAAACCACCTAAAAGACTGCTACGCATTACCGCCAATTGACTAGAGATGGGGTTTTTCAGAGTAACGGGCGTGGTATTAGCACACAAATCACGCTCGACCTCTGCATCAAGAAAAGCATAACTGATCGTTTCTTGATAGTCGCGTGCCACCATCAGTTGACGCATGCAAGATACTGAACGCAGTGTTTCTGTTTGCGGCACCATCATAACTGCAGTTTGTGGCGGCTGTGCCGGAATGTTATCGTAACCGGCTATCCGTGCGATTTCCTCGATCAAGTCCACTTCCAGTGACAGGTCAAAGCGATAGCTAGGCGGTGTTACATGGAAATCATCACCCTGCTGTTCAAATTTAAACTGCAAGCGTTGCAGCAAAGCGGTGATTTGGGCAGTATCCAGCATAATACCCAAAACGCGTTTTACTCGGCTGGTGCGTAACATTATCGTATCGCGTGCTGGCAATTTTCCATGCACCTCGCTGATCACCCCAGCTTGCCCACCACAAATTTCCAGCAACAATTGTGTTGCACGCTCCAGCGCCATGCGTGTCGCGGTGAAATCTACACCACGCTCAAAACGATATGAAGAATCAGTGGAAATGGTCAATCTACGCGCCTTTCCAACAATTACATCGGGTACGAAGAAGGCACTCTCCAGAAAGACATCACGAGTGGCTGTTTCCACGCTGCTGGCCGCGCCACCCATAATTCCAGCCAATGCCAGCAATCGCGTATCATCTGCAACCACCAGCATGTCATCCTGCAGCATGACGTTTTGTCCATTAAGCAAAGCCAATTCCTCATCCGCTCGCGCATAGCGCACTATAATGCCACCGGCAAGTTTTGCCAGGTCGTAGGCATGGAGGGGCTGACCTAGTTCAAGCATGACGTAATTGGTAATATCTACCACCGCGTTGATACTGCGCAGCCCGCCACGCTCCAAACGGCGCATCATCCATAACGGCGTCGCAGCAGCGGAATTCACACTGCGCACGATGCGGCCGCAATATAATCGGCAAGCTTCGGGAGCATCAATATTTACCGCTAAAGTTTCAGTCAAACTCGACAGAACGGGATCAATCTTCAGCGCATTCAATGTGCCGCCGGTAATCGCCGCCACTTCCCGCGCCACGCCCACCATGCTTAAGCAATCACTACGGTTAGGTGTGAGCTTCAAAGTGAACAGCATATCGTCTAATTCTAGATATTCGCGTAGCCCTCCCCCCACCGGCGCATCCTCAGGCAACAACCATAGACCTTGGCTGTCTTCGGCCAATCCCAATTCACTGGCAGAG
Organism: Candidatus Nitrotoga arctica; assembly: GCF_918378365.1. NCBI lineage: Bacteria > Pseudomonadati > Pseudomonadota > Betaproteobacteria > Nitrosomonadales > Gallionellaceae > Candidatus Nitrotoga > Candidatus Nitrotoga arctica. The sequence continues at coordinate 2,592,977 of NZ_OU912926.1, forward strand.
CACAACATGCCGGAGGAATCGACATTGCGCACCTTGGCTTGCTTTATAACAAAGTCGCCTGGCAATACCGCCCCGATGCGCGCGCAAGGCACTTTCATACCAACGGCAACATTGGGTGCGCCGCAAACGATAGTCAATGGCGCAGCCTCACCTACATTGACCTGGCACAGACTTAGCCGATCCGCATTAGGATGTTTGATCACCTCCAGCACTTCCGCCACTATTACATTGCTGAATACAGGCGCAACTGATTCCAGCGCTTCCACTTCCAGCCCAGCCATGGTCAACGCATGAGCCAGCTCGAGGCTGGAAAGCTCGGGATTGATCCAGTACCTTAACCAATTCTCAGAAAATTTCATGCTAGTTGAATTGTTTCAAAAATTGTAAATCACCTTCATAGAACATGCGCAGATCAGCCACGCTATAGCGTAACATCGCCAAGCGCTCGACCCCAAGGCCGAAGGCAAAACCCAAATACTTTTCGCTATCAATATTGACGTGCTGCAGCACATTCGGATGTACCATACCACTGCCTAACACCTCGAGCCAGCCAGTATGGCTGCACACGCGACAACCCTTGCCATTGCACTGCACACACTGGATGTCCATCTCTGCCGACGGCTCGGTAAATGGAAAGAATGAGGGACGAAAACGAACCTGCAAATCATCGCGCTCGAAGAAACATTGCATAAAATTCGACAGCACGCCCTTTAGCATAGAGAAATTCACATCCTCATCGATCCACAGGCCTTCCACCTGATGAAACATGGGCGAATGGGTCACATCTGAATCGCAGCGGTACACCCGCCCCGGCGCAATAATTTTCAGTGGAGGTGCATTATTTTCCATATAGCGGATTTGCACCGGCGAAGTGTGGGTGCGCAATACATGCTTCTGGTCGACGTAAAACGTATCATGCATGGCACGTGCTGGGTGGTTCTCCGGAATATTGAGCGCTGTAAAGTTGTAAAAATCGCTCTCGATTTCCGGACCCGATGCCACAATAAAACCGAGTGAATGGAACAGGCTCTCAATACGCTCAAGCGTGCGCGTAACCGGATGCAACCCACCACAACCCAGCCCTCTGCCCGGCAGGGTGACATCCAGTGCCTCCGCCTTAAGTTTCAGCTGTAACTGGCTATACTGCAATGCCTCGCGTCTTTGCTGCAAGGCACTTTCGATACCCTGCTTGACATGGTTGATCCGCACTCCTGCTGCTGGCCGCTCTTCGGCGGACAGTTTGCCGAGACCTTTCAACAACACAGTCAAACGGCCTTCCTTGCCTAGATAGCGCGCCTTGGCTTGCTCCAATTCCGCTGCCTGTTCAATCGCAGCAAACTGTTGCAGCGCTTCGTCGAGAATTTTCTCAAGTTCTTGCATGACAATTATTTTTTATGTATCTACCCTGACAGGGGAGACAGAAAGGTTAGTGGCGTAATCTGGTCGAGATCGCAAACTGCAAGAAAGTCGCTCAGAAAAGTTAATTCCTAATCAAGCATATAACTTGAACTACTTTATACAAACAAAAAAGAGGCGCCAAACGCCTCTTAAATGTGGTTTAGCTTACGCTTAAACGCCGAGGCTGGCTTTGGCCTGTCCAACAATCTGTATGAAGGCAAGCTTATCAAATACGGCAATATCCGCCAACACCTTGCGGTCGATGCTAATTGCAGCTTTCTTCAAGCCGTTCATGAACACACTGTAGCTCAGTCCTTGCTCACGTGCCGCTGCATTAATACGTGCAATCCACAATGTACGGAACTGGCGCTTGCGTTGTCGACGATCACGATAGGCGTATTGGCCAGCCTTCATTACTGCTTCTTTGGCAATACGATAGACATTTTTACGGCGGCCACGATAACCCTTGGCCAGATCTAAAACTTTCTTATGGCGCGCTCGCGCCGTTACACCACGTTTAACTCTTGGCATGTTTACTCCTTATGCGTAGGGCATCATGGCGCGAATAGACGCCGTGTTGCTTGCGTGAACTTCGGTAGTACCACGCAATTGACGCTTGCTCTTGGTGGTCTTTTTGGTCAGGATGTGGCGCTTGAATGCTTGTGCGCGCTTAATGCTGCCGCCTGCACGCACTTTAAAACGCTTTGCAGCACCACTTTTTGTTTTCATTTTAGGCATAACAACTCCTTTATTTGATGACACCAGGAGGCTCCTGGCAGGAACACTTAAAAACCTGGGATCACTTATCTGGGACTGTTTACTGCTAGTCTGCTCTGACCAATCCCTTAACCCGAGCAAAATCAAAAATTACCACATTAAATTATTTTTTCTTCGGCGCCAGTACCATCACCATCTGACGACCCTCCATTTTAGGGTACTGTTCCACGGTACCGTGTTCCCCGAGATCAGCCATGACCCGTTCCATCATTTGCATGCCAATACCCTGATGCGCAATTTCACGCCCACGAAAACGTAACGTGATTTTGGTCTTATCACCTTCTCCTAGAAATCGAGTCAGGTTACGTAATTTGATATTGTAATCACCATCATCCGTGCCAGGCCTGAACTTGACTTCCTTTATCTGAATCTGCTTTTGTTTAAGCTTAGCCTCGTGCTGCTTCTTGCTCTCGGCATACTTGAACTTGCCAATATCCATGATACGACAAACCGGCGGCTCCGCCATCGGCGCAACTTCCACCAAATCCAAATCAGCCTCTTCAGCTAAGCGTAGCGCTTCCGCGACTGCCACAACACCGAGTGGCTCCCCTTCTACACCAACCAGCCGCACCTGAGGTGCTGTTATTTGCTCGTTAAGGCGTTGTTCTTTATCCTGAGCTATTGCAGTTTCTCCATCAAAAAATTAAACCGTACTACCCGCTTGCAGTTCCAATTGGAGGTGTTGTAATAACACCTCCATTGACATCTGCCCAAGATCCTCACCTTTTCGGGTTCGTACAGAAACTAAGTCAGCAGCCATTTCCTTATCGCCCACTATCAATTGATAAGGTAATTTTTGTAAGCTATATTCTCGTATTTTATAGGTAATTTTCTCATTGCGCAAATCCAAGTGCACACGAAACCCGGCTGCTCTCAAAGTTTCCGCAACTTGAGTAGCATAACCATTTTGTGCCTGTGAGATATTCACCACTGCCATCTGCACCGGTGACAACCACAGTGGGAAGGCCCCAGCATGGTGTTCGATAAGAATCCCCATAAAACGCTCTAAGGAGCCAAGAATAGCACGGTGCAGCATCACCGGCGCTTTGCGCGTGTTATCCTCATCCACATATTCCGCGCCCAAGCGTACCGGCAGATTAAAATCCAACTGAATGGTGCCGCATTGCCACACACGCCCCAGTGTGTCTTTCAAAGAGAATTCTATTTTCGGCCCATAGAATGCCCCTTCACCGGCTTGCAATTCATATTCCAGATTATTTTGACGTAATGCCGCAGCCAGTGCCGCCTCCGCCTTATCCCAAGTTTCATCGGAACCCACACGTTTCTCTGGGCGAGTCGAAAGCTTTACCAAAACATCATTGAAACCAAAATCTGCGTACACTTTTTGCAACATCACGATGAAATCCGCTACTTCACTTTCGATCTGACGTTCAGTACAGAAAACATGTGCATCATCCTGGGTAAAACCGCGCACACGCATCAAGCCATGCAGAGAACCAGACGGCTCGTTACGATGACAGGATCCAAATTCGGCCAGTCGCAAGGGTAACTCGCGATAACTGCGCAGGCCATAATTGAAAATCTGTACGTGCCCTGGACAATTCATCGGCTTCACCGCAAAATCCCGCGCCTCTGAATGGGTAGTGAACATATTGTCGTGATAATTTTCCCAATGTCCAGACTTCTCCCAGAGCGTGCGATCCATCATAGTTGGAGTGCGCACTTCCTGATAACCATACTCGCGGAACTTGACGCGCATGTAGTGCTCAACTACCTGCCATATGGCCCAGCCATTCGGATGCCAAAATACCATACCAGGTGCATCGTCTTGCATGTGGAACAAATTAAGCTGCTTGGCAAGTTTTCGATGATCACGTTTTTCCGCCTCTTCCAAGCGGTGTAGATAGGCATCAAGATCTTCCTTCTTAGCCCAGGCTGTACCATAAATACGCTGCAACATTGCATTGCGTTGATCGCCCCGCCAGTAAGCGCCAGCCACACTCATCAATTTGAACACCTTGAGCTTGCCAGTGGACGGCACATGCGGGCCACGGCACAGATCGGTGAAATCACCCTGAGTATAAAGTGACACGCCCTGCTCTACGGGAATAGATTCGATAATCTCCGCCTTGTAATGCTCACCTATGCTTTTGAAATAGGCCACCGCTTCATCGCGCGGTAGCTCTTTGCGCGTTACCGGAACATCGCGCTTGGCTAATTCCGCCATGCGTTTTTCAAGCGCCGCCAAATCATCTGGAGTAAACGGGCGTGCATAAGAAAAGTCATAGTAGAACCCGTTTTCAATCACCGGGCCAATAGTCACTTGAGCCTCGGGAAATAACTCCTTAACCGCGTAGGCCAGAAGGTGTGCAGTGGAATGGCGAATAATCTCTAGCCCGTCCTCGTCCTTATCGGTGATGATAGATAATTCTGCGTCAGAAAAAATAAGATGAGAGGTATCAACCAAATGCCCATCTACTTTTCCGGCTAACGCCGCACGCGCCAAGCCCGCGCCTATACTCTGTGCAACTTCGGCGACGGTAACGGGCTGCGCAAAACTGCGTTGCGAGCCATCTGGCAATGTAATACAAGGCATATTTAGATATCTATTAGTTAAAATAAAAGTAATGTACTCGCACCCTCAAATAAACCGCGTCATCCTCAAAGTGCGGCTAGAGCTATATTTATTATATTTATATTTTGTTAAGGGTGTGAATAATTTTGTATAAATGATCATATGGCAAAAGACTCCTGACTTTTAAAAGGAGTGAGCCAAGCCGAAGCAAGGAAAACACCCTCTTCTGATTAATCGGCCAACTACTGGCCCACTACCAAAAGCCTGCCGACCTTTTGGGTAAAGTTAATTTGCTCAAGCAATTCACCAAAATTGGCAGAAATCAAAACGTGCAGGGAATGAGAAACAAAAGATTGGAGGCTGAGGTTCAATCCCTGCGACAACGTTTTGGGGCAACCAAGCAGTTAGAGGCACAAACAATAAATTGAAAATTGAGCGCAAACAGCTAGTTCTGCGGCTACGGCGCGATTTATCTGAACCAAACCAGCGGTTGTCTGAGGTATTCTTGCCTTTGAGGAAACCTCCAGGCAATTTTATGAATCTGCAGGTAACATGATCGTGGATAAGACCAAAAGTGGCCTGCCTTCCAGTTCCCGATGCAAGGTTCCCGCAGCCAGAGTATCAAGAATATGCAGATATTCTGCTTTCGCCTGATACTTCTACGCCTATGTGCGAAGCGCGAAATCGGTCCAGATTTTCTAATACACGACAGCCATCTTTTTGATGAAATTAATGGCCATCAAATTAGTAGTATGTTGAAGATTGGGGTAGCAACGGCTCGTGAACTCGGATTTCAATAGACATTAACCATGAACGAGGACGATGCTTTCAAAGAGAAAACGGACGGATTTGATCTGCACGAATATATCCTACTTGTCGTTCTGACCGACGCAAAGGAGAGGGTGAACTCTTCAAATTTGGTTTCTAAAGTACCACCATGGAGGCCGTCGAACTCATCGACTCCCTACCACTCACTTCAAGACCGAGAGTGAGTATAAATATATGCGAATGCTGCCCAGCGTTTTTATCTTATCTATATTTTTTGTTATATATAAGCTGTATGAGAGGAATCATGCGTCATCAGAAAAATTATTGCGGAGATGTGGAAACAACTGAATAGCGCGACCTGTTGGTTACCGCCGGGAGCGATTATTGAAAGGGATATTTAGTGTAAGATGTTCAACTTTCTCACAAGGTGCTCTTGATAGTGCGTTCCGCAACTTCAATATTTATCCTTAAACCGGGTTATTGTTTTAGTGTCGGCAAGCCTTACGCCCATTGGACGTTGACCAAATGATATGCGCGCGTTGCAAAAGTATGAACGTGCGTCGTTCTTCGTGGAAGAAAAACGAAGATCACATGAACCACTTACTTTATGCGCCATACCGTTGCCGTGACTGCAAGCATCGATTCTTTAAATTCAGTGGGCCCTTCAAGCTTCCTGTCGCAGCCACCTTGGGTTTGCTTGCCGGCGTAGGTTTTCTTGTCACGATTTATCTACTATCCAAACCTGACCTTACCATCGCCTCTCCACACATCGCCCATGAAATAAAGCCAAGCAGAACGCTTATCCTCGAGAAAGCAAAACGGGGTAAAGCCGATGACCAATACGCTGCGGGCCTCATGTACATGCCAGGAGGCGAGTTCCCCATAAATTACAAGGAGGCACTGAAGTGGTTTGATTTGGCCGCCAAGCAGGGACATGCAGGGGCAGAATTCAATTTGGGTCTACTTTATAGAAATGGCCGTGGTGTATTGCAGGATTTCACGGCTGCCGCTCAATGGATTGAGAAAGCAGCCCACAAAGGTTATCCGGAAGCTCAATATCAGCTTGGAACATTTTACAAAACCGGTGAAGGCATCCAACGTGATCTAACACAAGCTTACGTCTGGTATAACCTCGCGTCCGCACAAGGCTATGAACCCGGCATTTCTGGACGAGATAATGTGGCAAATCTCATGAATGCAGCTGAAGTACTGAAAGCGCAAACGCTGTCGCGGAATTTCAAGCTAACGCCGTCCAATCATGGTGAGGACAAAACGCTTCCCAAGGATTTTTAACAGGTGCTCCTATCAAGTTATCTGCGCCACTTCTCGAACGGTTTGTGCGATGGTTTCCGCCCAGTGCCGAACTTTTTCACCATCCTCACCTTCCACCATCACACGTAACAACGGTTCGGTTCCAGAAGGCCTCAGCAATACTCTGCCACAACCATCAAGCGCCGTTTCGGCAGCCATCACCACTTCACGTATGCTGGCATGCGAAGAACAATCAGCCCCTCTGGCAACACGCACATTCAGTAATATTTGTGGATACAGTGTTAAATCTGAAACAGCTTGAGCCAGGGTCTGCTGGTTAACGCGAAGTGCATGCAATACTTGCAAGGCGGAGATGATGCCATCGCCCGTTGTGTGCCGATCGAGACAGATGATGTGGCCGGAATTTTCTCCGCCAAGTTGCCAGCCTTGTTGCAACATCGTTTCCATTACATGACGATCACCCACCTTGGCGCGCGCGAAGGGTACGTGCATGCGTTGCATGGCATGCTCGAAAGCCAGATTGGTCATTAGTGTTCCCACCACCCCGCCCTTAAGCGTACCCTGCACATGGCGGTGCTTGGCAATAATGTAGAGAAGCTGATCGCCATCGTACAAACATCCATCCGCGTCCACCATTACCAATCGGTCGCCGTCACCATCGAGGGCAATACCCAGATCGGCATGATGGTCTTTAACGGCTTGCTGCAAATTGGCTGGGGCAGTCGCACCATAACCGTCGTTGATGTTTATTCCATCCGGCTGCACACCGATAGTTATAACATCCGCACCCAGCTCGTGGAAAACATGTCGGGCAATGTGATAGCAAGCACCGTGCGCACAATCCACCACCAATTTCAAGCCACGCAAATCTAAATCGTAAGGAAAGCTACTCTTGCAAAACTCAATATAACGGCCTGCCGCATCTTGTAAGCGTTTGGCTTTGCCCAGCCTGGCCGAAGGCATGGTTTCTATTGATGTTTCCAGCCTGGCTTCGATGGCATATTCCGTTTCATCTGCTAGCTTGCTGCCTTGGCTGGAAAAAAACTTAATGCCATTATCCTCGAACAGATTATGCGAAGCAGAAATCACGATCCCCGCCTGCAAACGTAATGCACGAGTTAGATAAGCCACTGCAGGCGTTGGCACCGGTCCAGCCAGATAAACATCTACCCCAGCGGCAATCAAACCCGCCTGCAAAGCCGATTCAAGCAGATAGCCAGAAATACGCGTATCCTTGCCAATCAGTACTCCGGGATTTTCACCCCGTGATAAATGCCAATCTGCGGAAGCCAGCACTTTACCTGCGGAATAGCCCAAGTTCATAACAAATTCCGGCGTAATAGGATATTCACCCACCCGTCCGCGCACACCATCCGTACCAAAAAATTTTTTGCTCACAAGTCGATCCCCCTCACAGCGTTCAAAATTTTCAAGGCATCTACTGTGGCACGCACATCGTGCACGCGCACCATGCATGCTCCTCGCATCACTGCCAACAACGCTGCCGCTACGCTGGCATGTACTCGATGTTCTACGTCTTGGCCAGTAATTGTCCCCAGCATGGATTTACGCGATAACCCGGCTAATAGTGGTACACCCAGTACAGAAAATTTATCCAGATGCCTTAGCAGAGCGAGATTATGCGCCAAGGTTTTGTCAAAACCAAAACCCGGATCGACCATGATACGTTCCCGCGCGATGCCTGCCTTTTGCGCGGATACTATACGTGAACGCAAGAATTGAAGCACCTCTGCCACTACATCCTGATAGTGCGGCGGCTGCATAGCTTGGAGCGCGCCTTGTTTATGCATCAGGCACACCGCTACATCGCTGGCCGCCACGGCGGCCAGCGCATCCGGTTGTTGCAGCGCGTTGATATCATTGATCATGCTCGCTCCTGCCGCCAATGCCGAGCGCATCACTTCTGCTTTATAGGTATCAACTGAAAGAGGAACCGGGGCACCGTGCAAGCCTTCAATCACCGGCATGATGCGATCCAACTCTTCCTGCACGCTGATCGATAGCGCGCCGGGACGCGTGGATTCACCGCCTATGTCGAGAAGGTCAGCGCCTTCTTGAATCAGTTGATGTGCATGAATAAGCGCTGCATCATGTTGCGAATGACGCCCGCCATCATAGAATGAGTCGGGGGTGATATTGACGATGCCCATAACCAAAGTGCGGGACAAGTCCAACTTGAATGAGCCACAATGGAGAAGCATGTGATAGGTGAAGTAAAGGATAAAAGGGAAAATGGGAACATCTAAAAGCGCGGAAACATGCACCCCACCCCTTTCCCTTAAATCATCCTTCTCAGCTTTTCAAGCTCCCGGCGCTGGCTGAGGAGCAGATGGAGTTCCCGATGCTGTCGGTGCTGCATCCTGGGGCGGCTGGGCATCTTTGCTCGACTGAATGACCTTGGGCGGACGTGGCGGTTTACCGGCCATAATATCGTCGAGCTGGTCGGAATCCAAAGTTTCAAATTCAAGCAGTGCTTTCGCCATCGCTTCGACTTTGTCCCGATTGGCTTCGATCAGCCCTCGAGCCAATGCATACTGCTGGTCTATAATGCGGCGAATTTCCTCATCCACTTTCTGCATGGTAGCTTCTGAAACATTCTTGTGGGTAGTCACAGAGCGCCCAAGAAATACCTCGCCTTCGTTTTCGCCATATACCATCGTCCCCAAGGCTTCCGACATACCCCATTGTGTTACCATGCGGCGTGCCATTTCAGTGGCACGCTCAAAGTCATTGGAAGCTCCGGTAGTCATTTGGTGCATGAAAATCTCTTCCGCAATACGACCGCCGAACAATACCGCAAGCGTATCAAGGATCCGATTCTTATCCATGCTGTAACGATCTTCCGCTGGCAACTGCATGGTCAACCCCAACGCACGTCCACGCGGAATGATAGTAACCTTGTGAACCGGATCAGTTTTTGGCAGCAACTTTGCCACCACCGCGTGGCCGGATTCATGGTAAGCGGTGTTGCGACGTTCCTCCTCTGGCATGACAACTGAGCGGCGTTCCGCACCCATCATGATCTTATCCTTGGCTGCCTCGAAATCGTCCATTTCGACGAATCGCTTGCTGCGTCGTGCGGCAAACAACGCCGCCTCGTTTACCAGATTCGCCAGGTCAGCCCCAGACATACCAGGTGTACCACGCGCCAAAATATCGGCTTTCACGTCAGGCGCAATAGGCACTTTGCGCATGTGCACCATCAGAATCTGTTCGCGGCCACGAATATCCGGCAACGGCACTACTACTTGGCGATCAAAACGGCCCGGACGCAACAGTGCTGAGTCGAGTACATCGGGACGATTGGTCGCAGCGATTACAATCACGCCGCTGGCTCCTTCAAAACCATCCATTTCCACTAGCAACGCATTCAGGGTTTGTTCACGCTCATCATTGCCGCCGCCCAAGCCAGCACCGCGCTGGCGACCGACGGCATCAATTTCATCAATGAAGACAATGCACGGCGCCTGTTTCTTAGCTTGCTCGAACATGTCGCGCACGCGCGCCGCGCCCACGCCGACAAACATTTCTACAAAATCAGATCCAGAGATTGAAAAGAACGGTACATTAGCCTCACCCGCAATGGCCTTTGCCAGCAACGTTTTGCCGGTGCCGGGGCTACCCAGCAGCAACACCCCGCGCGGAATGCGGCCGCCCAAATTTTGAAATTTGGTTGGGTCGCGCAGGAAATCTACAATCTCGGATACTTCTTCCTTGGCCTCATCGCAACCTGCCACATCGGCAAAGGTAACACGTTCTTTAGTCTCGTCCAGCATGCGCGCCTTGCTCTTGCCAAAAGAGAAAAGCCCCCCCCCTTTACCGCCGCCTTGCATCTGGCGCATGAAAAAAACCCACACGCCAATGAGCAGCAGCATCGGGAACCACGAAACAAAAATACTCATCAGAAAAGATTGCTCTTCTTCCGGCTTGGCCTCAATCGTAACACCGTTCTTGATCAAGTCAGATACCAACCACAAATCTTGCGGCGCATAGCTGCTGATGCGCTTGCCATCGTTAGTAACAGCCTTGAGCATGCGTCCTTCGATAGTTACCTTGGTAATACTCCCCAGCCTGACTTCTTCCAGAAAGCGCGAGTAATCCACCTGCGTCTGCGAGGTCTGCTGCTGGCGCGTGTTGAATTGATTGAATACGGTCATCAGCACCAACGCCACGACCATCCAAATTCCGATACTCTTAAACAAGTTGTTCAAAGTTACTCCTTAACCCAGCGCATAGTCGCTACCATGCGTCCATTAAACTACGTCTGGCCCGATTACTCAAGGGCACCACTATAAATCCAACAATATTGCAATACTGCGTTGATCTACAGATTTTACCGCTTACATGTTAAACATACTGCCTGTTAAACTTAACTCGCGTCTTGTCTCAATTTAGAAAGTTGAATTTTCAAATGTACTCTCAAATTTTGAAGTTCCCAAGAGATACAGTTCATTACTTCGATCACGCGAAGAGTCTGGCTTACGCGTCACCACTCGAGCAAAGTAACTACGCATCAACTTAATATAGTCCTCAAAACCTACGCCTTGAAACACTTTCACCAGAAATGTGCCGCTTGGTTGCAAATGGCGTAATGAAAAGTCCAGCGCCAGTTCCGCCAAATGCATAGCACGTGCCTGATCGCTTATGTTGATGCCACTAATATTGGGGGACATATCAGAAATTACAAGTCCAATTTTCTTGCCACCCAGCTTGCTCTCAATTTGTGCCATCACACTGTCGTCGCGGAAATCACCTTGAATAAACTCTACGCCATGTATCGGGTGCAATGGCAACAGGTCGACTGCAATTACCTTGCCCCCTTCAGCCACCTTGATGGCAGCGACTTGCGACCAGCCGCCAGGGGCCGCACCCAAGTCAACCACCACCATACCACGTTTGAGTAGCCGGTCACGCTCATCAATTTCTAATAATTTATATGCCGCACGCGAACGGTAACCTTCCTTCTGCGCACGCTGCACATATGAATCATTAACATGTTCATGCATCCATTGTTTACTACTTTTAGATCGCTTCATCGTTTAAAATGTCAGCCTTATCAGGAGCCAATAAAATTGCTAACACTAACTGTATTACAACGCCAAAACCTCAAAGCGCGCGCTCATCCGCTTAAACCCACCGTCATGATTGGATCAGCAGGATTAACCCCCACCGTACTGGGAGAAATCTCCTGCGCCTTGAAAAGCCATGAATTAATCAAAATCAGGGTTATGAATGAGGATCGAGAAGCACGCTTAGTTATCTTGGAACAAATTTGCACACAATTGAACGCAGTAGCGGTGCAACATATTGGCAAAATCCTGGTGATATATCAACCACAAGAAGATGTACCCGAGAGGAAACCTGCACAACACAAAGGCAAGCGGCTCAGCAAAAAACAGTTGGGTAGCCGCTAAATTTCCCGGCCTTATAATTACGTCCTGCCACCTCTTGTGTAGAGGTGAGCGAGCAGCCATACCGCTCTTCCCAGATGCTTGAAAGGTCACTAGCAGCGCAAAACACTTATCTGCGTTTTTCTTATCCCTACCAAAGGTGCTTGGAAGACTTAAATATATTGCACATTCACGATCTCATATTCGCGAACACCGCCTGGAGCTTGAACTTCAGCTACATCTCCACTGTACTTACCGATCAGTGCCCGTGCAATTGGAGAGCTGATGGAAATCTTACCCTGCCTAATATCAGCTTCATCATCTCCGACAATCTGATAAGTCACCACATCGCCGCTTGCGAGATCTTCCAGCCTCACGGTCGCGCCAAACACACAACGGCCGTCCGCATTGATGGTCTTTGGATCTATTACTTGAGCATTACCCAGCTTGCTTCCCAACTCTAGAATGCGCCCCTCAACAAAACTTTGACGCTCTTTAGCCGCTTCATATTCAGCATTTTCAGACAAATCCCCTTGCGCGCGCGCTTCGGAAATGGCATTTATCACCCATGGGCGATCAACGGTTTTCAAATGATGCAGTTCGTTACGCAATAGTTCAGCACCTACCACGGTTAATGGAATCTTGCTCATACTGATTCTTCCTTCTTATGTTCTTAATGGATCAGACGCTGATGCTGCGTCTGCAAGTCATACACATGTAATTCAGCGATGTGCTGCATGCCCAAACAAGCTGCGCGCGCACCTGCCAGAGTTGTGTAATAAGTCACCCGTTTTTGCAATGCGGCATGACGGATAGAATAAGAATCTTGCATCGCGCTACGCTTACTATCCACGGTGTTAATAATCAGGCTGATTTCGCCGTTCTTGATCATATCCACGATGTGCGGACGACCTTCTGCCACCTTGTTCGCCACAGCTACAGCAACACCCGCGGCCGCTAATACCGTAGCGGTACCACGCGTGGCCAACACAGCAAAGCCCATATCGCGCAGGCTCTTGGCAATTTCCACGGCACCCAATTTATCCGCACCACGCACACTGATAAACACCTTGCCGGTGGAGGGTAATTTCACTCCCGCCGCCAATTGCGATTTAACAAAAGCTTCCGCAAAGGTGTCGCCCACACCCATTACCTCCCCCGTGGATTTCATTTCCGGGCCAAGAATGATATCCACACCGGGGAATTTAATAAATGGAAACACCGCCTCCTTGACCGAATAATATGATGGAATAACTTCTTTAGTCACGCCCTGCTGCGCCAAAGTTTTACCAACCATACAACGTGCAGCCACCTTGGCCAGCGGAATTCCAGTAGCTTTGGACACGAAGGGCACGGTACGTGAGGCGCGCGGATTTACTTCAAGTACAAATACAGATTCACCCTGAATGGCATACTGTACATTCATCAGGCCGACTACATTCAGCGCTCTGGCCATCGCCTTGGTCTGGCGGCGCAACTCATCCTGGAGCTGTGGCGACAAACTAAAAGGTGGTAAGGAACAGGCCGAGTCACCAGAATGTACCCCCGCCTCTTCAATGTGCTCCATAATGCCGCCGACCAGCACATCTGTACCGTCACTTACCGCATCCACATCTACCTCAATCGCATCATTAAGAAAGCGGTCGAGCAAAATCGGCATGCGTTCTGGAAAAATATTGGCGCTCTCCACTGCCTCGCGCATATAACGTTCCAAATCAGGCTGAGAATGAACAATCTCCATGGCACGCCCACCCAATACATTGCTGGGCCGCATCACCAGCGGGTAGCCAATCTCTTGCGCTGCCAGCACCGCCTGTTCCGACGTGCTGACCGTCCGATTAGGCGGTTGTTTTAAGTCCAATTGCTGCAACATCACACGGAAACGCGCACGGTCTTCCGCACAGTCGATCATGTCTGGCGTGGTGCCTATAATGGGCACACCGTTTTTCTCTAAGCCACGCGCCAGCTTCAACGGCGTCTGGCCCCCAAACTGCACGATCACACCAGCCGGCTTTTCCACAGCCACAATTTCCAGCACATCTTCCAACGTCAGCGGTTCGAAATACAGACGATCGGACGTATCATAATCAGTAGACACAGTCTCTGGATTACAATTAACCATGATGGTCTCATAGCCATCCTCACGCAACGCCAGCGCGGCATGCACACAGCAATAATCGAACTCGATTCCTTGACCAATACGATTAGGCCCACCACCCAGCACCATAATTTTTTTTCTGGTTGTAGGCTGTGCTTCACATTCCTCTTCATAGGTAGAATACATATAGGCAGTATCGGTAGCGAATTCAGCAGCACAAGTGTCCACCCGCTTGAACACCGGACGGATGCCCAGCGCACGGCGGCAAGCACGCACAGCAGCTGCATCACTTCCCAGCAACTTGGCCAAACGTTTATCCGAAAACCCCTTGCGTTTTAATCCACGCAATTCCCCCATATCCAGACTACCCAGCGTACGGCCCACCAGCGCAATTTCGCGCTTGATCAGGTCTTCGATCTGCACCAGGAACCAAGGGTCAATTTTGCTTAAGCCGAACACCTCTTCCAGTGTCATGCCCATGCGGAAAGCATCTCCCACATACCAGATGCGGTCCGGCCCTGGTGCGCCCAATTCAGCGGCAATCAACTCATGATCGGTTGTTTTTCCGTCTAGTCCATCCACCCCCACTTCCAGCCCACGTAGCGCCTTCTGAAACGATTCCTGAAAAGTGCGACCAATTGCCATCACTTCGCCCACTGATTTCATCTGTGTCGTTAAACGGTCATTGGCCTGCGTGAATTTCTCAAAAGCGAAACGTGGAATCTTGGTCACAACGTAATCTATTGTCGGCTCAAATGAAGCTGGAGTTGCCCCGCCCGTAATTTCATTCTTCAACTCATCCAGCGTGTATCCTACCGCCAGCTTCGCCGCCACTTTGGCAATTGGAAATCCAGTGGCCTTGGATGCCAGCGCCGAAGAACGCGATACGCGCGGATTCATCTCAATGACCACCATATGCCCATTTTCAGGATTAATGGCAAACTGTACGTTAGAGCCGCCCGTATCCACGCCAATTTCACGTAACACCGCAATGCTCGCATTGCGCATGATCTGGTATTCCTTGTCGGTCAGCGTCTGCGCTGGTGCCACAGTGATGGAGTCGCCAGTGTGCACACCCATCGGATCTAAATTTTCAATCGAGCAGACAATTATGCAGTTATCGGCGCGGTCACGCACCACTTCCATTTCGAACTCTTTCCAACCAAGCAGTGACTCTTCAATCAATAATTCCTTAGTGGGGCTAGCCTCCAGACCGCGCTCACAAATCTCTACGAACTCTTCACGATTATAAGCAATACCGCCGCCCGAGCCACCCATGGTAAAGGATGGACGGATAACTGTAGGAAAGCCCATCACCTGCTGCACCTGCAACGCCTCTTCCATACTATGCGCAATCGCCGAGCGCGCCGAGGCCAAGCCAATACGCGTCATCGCCTGCTTAAATTTTTCGCGGTCTTCCGCCATGTCGATGGCCTCGCGCGATGCGCCTATCATTTCCACACCGTACTTTTCCAGCACACCGTATTTAGCCAAATCTAGCGCGCAATTCAACGCGGTCTGTCCACCCATAGTAGGCAAGATCGCTTCCGGCCTTTCCTTGGCAATGATTTTTTCCACTATCCGCCAAGTGATCGGCTCAATATAGGTAGCATCCGCCATGTTTGGATCGGTCATGATGGTGGCCGGATTCGAATTCACCAAAATCACGCGATAACCTTCTTCACGTAACGCCTTACACGCCTGTACACCGGAATAATCAAATTCACACGCCTGTCCGATGATGATGGGACCCGCTCCGATGATCAGGATAGATTTTATGTCAGTACGTTTAGGCATATCAGGAACTCTTGCGCATCAGCGCCACGAAGCGATCAAACAAATAATCCACATCATGTGGGCCGGGGCTGGCTTCAGGATGACCTTGGAAACAGAACGCAGGCTTATCGGTCAACTCGAAGCCCTGTAACGTGCCATCGAACAGCGACACATGTGTCACACGTGCATTCGCCGGCAAGGTCGTCGCATCCACTGCAAAACCGTGGTTCTGACTGGTAATCATCACATGTTTACTCTGCAGGTCCTGAACCGGATGGTTTGCGCCTCGATGACCGAGTTTCATTTTCACCGTCTTAGCTCCCACTGCCAAGCTAAGAATCTGATGTCCCAGACAAATGCCGAACAACGGCACACCCACACGTAAAAATTGCTGCGTTGCCGCAATAGCATAATTGCACGGCTCAGGATCCCCCGGGCCATTTGGCAGTAACACTCCGTCCGGTTTGAGCGCCAATACATCTTCGGCACTGGTCTTAGCGGGCACAACTGTGATCTTGCAGCCGCGTTCGGCCAGCTTGCGCAGAATATTGTGCTTAGTGCCAAAGTCATATGCCACCACATGGAACTCGGAGCGCTCATTATTGCGGTAACCGTCCTTCAAATCCCACTCTCGTTGCGTCCAATCGTAATACTTTTCACAAGAGGCATGCTGCGCCAGATCCATTCCACCTAGCCCCACAAAGTCGCGCGCCGCATGTAGCGCCGCCCCCTCATCTATACCGGTGGCAATGCAGCCGTTCTGAGCACCCTTTTCGCGCAGAATGCGCGTTAACTTACGGGTGTCAATATCGGAAATTGCCACTATTTTATTGGCTTTAAGGTAATCAGACAGCGATTGGGTGCTGCGCCAGTTGCTCACCGTCAAGGACAAATCACGGATCACCAGTCCGCTGGCAAACACTTGGCGCGATTCTTCGTCCTCAACATTCATGCCCACATTGCCGATGTGAGGATAAGTCAGAGTGACAATTTGTTTAAAGTAAGATGGGTCAGTAAGAATTTCCTGGTAGCCGGTCATCGAGGTATTAAACACCACCTCGCCCACGCACATGCCAGAAACGCCAATGGCAGTACCACGAAACACCGTCCCATCGGCAAGCACAAGAATGGCAGGGTTCGTTTGCGACACCAGATCTCTCCAAGGTAGCTATTAGTCTTAACATTTCATAAATTCGCGTGATGATCGCGCAAGATTTTACGAGTTGGGAAATTTCCCCATCCCAGCGAACCTTACTTACTTGATTAGCCAGCTTTGTGAACGAACCAGGCTAAACACCCGATAGAACAACACCTTGCATGGCAACCAAAAAACCAAAGCGAGTACACGCCAATTTATGAAACATTCGGGCTAACAGCTCAGATGACATAAAGAAGCGGGACGAACCGATCGTTCATCCCGCCATTATTTTTTTGAATTATACCTCATAGCGAGGGGGGTATCAAATGCGAAACCTAATCTATCGGCTTAACTGAATTCACAGTCACCTGGTAAATAATCAGGCCACAGCCAGGGCTTTATTAATCACTACCCGCAGTTCTGAAGTAAAGTTGCATTTCAATGCCGTTATGTGACCTTTCTCGGACATTTTTTTCCAAGTTTTGCGGAGAATATTGAGCAGTTTTTCTTCTTCAAAATAACTATATTTATTAACAAACTCTACCAGATAATACTGAAGGAACACTAAGCCAACGACGTCTTCCAATATCTGGCTTTCCGGGTTGGTTTTAAGCTTTTCTTTGCGCAACAGCGCTTGTACATTAGCAATCATTTCCTCGTTGTAACCTACCTCGCGCATAATTCCACCAGTAATTTCACCGTGAAATTTAAACAATTCCATGCGCCAACATTTATAGCCTACCTTATCCATCGGATAATTGTCGCGTGCGATTTTCCAGCGGCAGATATGCTGACAACGCGCTGCCAGTTGTAATATTTCAGATGCATCAGGCTCAAAATGCTTAAGCATGGCAGTCATGCGTTTAGAATAGAGTAGTTCTTTGGGATAAATCAAACCCTCAAAAACATCTTGATTAGGATCAGCAGCGTTAGCGGCATCAAATTTGACAAACGCTTGTTCAAAGCGGGGGAAATTAGCGATCATGTTGCTATCTTTAGCATCTCAACACAATATTAAGCAAAATGATTGTGCTAAATATTAATTATTCTCTGTTGAAGAAGCGCACTACCTAAGCACTTACTTCAACCCAAGCACATCCTGCATGTCATACATCCCAGCCGCATTGACTTGCAAAAAACGTGCGGCGCGTAGCGCACCAAGAGCAAAAGTAGCGCGACTACTAGCCTTGTGAGTAATCTCGATACGTTCGCCGATGCCTGCAAATAGTACAGTATGGTCTCCCACAATGTCGCCACCGCGCACGGTGGCGAAGCCAATGGTGGACGGATCGCGTTCACCTGTAACACCTTCACGACCATATACAGCGCATTTAGCAAGATCGCGCCCCAGCGTTTTTGCAATTACTTCTCCCATGCCCAGCGCGGTTCCGGAGGGTGCATCTACTTTGTGACGGTGATGTGCTTCGATGATTTCAATATCATAGCCATGGCTTAACACTTTGGACGCCATTTCCAGCAACTTGAAGGTAAGATTTACGCCTACGCTCATGTTGGGAGCAAACACGATACCGATATGCTGCGCTGCCGCACCCAACTGCGCCTTTTGCTGCGCAGAAAGACCGGTGGTGCCGATAACCATCGGCACGCCGAGCTTTATACATACTCCAAGGTGATGCATCGTCCCTTCCGGGCGAGTAAAATCAATCAGCACATTCGCGCCTTGCAGAGCATCCTCCACATCATCGGTAATCCTCACGCCGCATGCGCTACCAGCCAACTCGCCTGCATTCTTCCCCAACTGCGGACTGGAAGTATGTTCCAAAGCCGCATGTAATGTCAGATCATCCGACTGTAGTATGCCTTCTAGCAAAGCCTTGCCCATTCGCCCGCTACAACCGGCAATTGCGATTTTTATTTTATTCATCGCTACTCCTTGAATATTTTCCAGGGCTAATTCTCGCCGGCCGGTTCAGCCGATACAGGCACGACCATCGCCGGTAGCGCGGGCATATTGCCATCGTCAATACGAGTTAGGGAGTCCCCCTCAAAATATAGCGTCATACGTTGCTTTTCAAGCAACTTACCCTTTTTTTCGAGCCGATAGACATAATCCCAACGGCTAGCATGAAAGGCATCATTGACCAATGGCGTGCCCAGGATAGCCTGCACCTGCAATCGCGTCATACCCAACTTGAGCTTATGACGCATCTCAGGAGTAACCATATTGCCTTGATTAATTTCCATCTTGTGAGCAGTGAACGAGGGTAGCTTAGGCATAGTTATTCCACTGCACGAAACGAGCAACGCAGAAACAACAATCAACTTAATGCGCATAGTAAAAGCCATGGATAATGGAACTTCAACATGATACATCAAAGCTGCATCAGAACGACAGATCGAGTCCTGCCTCAAGCATTTCAGCCGCATGTTTGCGCGTGGTATCAGTAATTCTTACTCCGCCCAACATACGCGCAATTTCCTCGATACGTTCCGCCCGATTGAGGATAGATATAGTACTCACAGTAGCACCGTTTCGGCTGGACTTGCTCACTTGCCATTGGGCATCCGCCATCGCTGCCACCTGCGGCAAATGCGTTACGCACATTACTTGATGTCGCTGTCCTACGCGCTTAAGCAAAGCACCAACGATCTCCGCCACACGCCCTCCTATGCCACTATCCACTTCGTCAAAGATCAACGTGGGCACGGTGGCTGCCTGACTGGCGGCCACCTGTATTGCCAGACTAATCCGCGATAATTCGCCACCAGAGGCAACTTTTGCCAAGCTGCGCAACGGCGAACCGGGATTGATCGCCACCTGAAATTCGAGTGCTTCCAGCCCCTGTGCATTTCCTTCGGCAAGTGGTTTCAGTGCCACAGCGAAGTTGCCGCCCTGCATGGCCAAAGTCTGCATTGCAGAAGTAATTTCACGCGATAATTTTTCAGCTGCTTTCTTGCGCACCGCACCCACTTTTTTCGCAGCAAACAGATACTGCTCACGCGCGGCAGCCTCTTGCTGCGCCAATGCGGCAAGGTCAGCATCGCTGCCCAGATCATCTAACCGCGCGACAATACACTGCAAGGCTCCGGGCAATTGCTCCGGCAATACCCGGTATTTGCGCGACGCATCCACCACCGCAGCCATGCGCTGTTCCTGCTCGCGTAATTTTTGCGGGTCAACGTCCACTTGCTGTGGATAATGACGTAACGCATACACGGCTTCCTGCAAATCGTTTTGGGCACTTTCCACAATATTAAGCGTGTCCTGCAAAGATCCGTCGAATTCAATGCCGACGCGTAAACGGACAGTAAGCGCATTCAATTGCGCAAGACAGGCAGTATCGGCCTCACTTAATATTTCCACGCCAAACTGTGCGGTTTCCAACAAGTCAGCGGCGTGCGACAGGCGCGCATATTCGCTCTGTAATTCCATCCACGCCTGTACTGTGAAGTTCAGCATTTCCAGCTCGTGCCGCTGGAACAACAGTAATTCACGCTCGCTAGCCACTTCTTCAGCTGTTTGCTCCAGTTTTGTATGGTGGCGAAGCAACGTTTGCCACGCACGGAATAATCCCGCCAACTCTCCCACCTCGCTTATCAAACCGGCATAGCCATCCAACAGGTCGCGCTGAGCATCGGGACGCAACAAGGATTGATGTGCATGCTGACCGTGGATATCGAGCAGATACTCACCCGCATCGCGCATCTGTTGCAACGTGGCGCTACGCCCATTAATGAAACCACGCGACCGTCCGTTGACATCCAGCACCCTACGCAGCAAGCATACATTCGCATCACCTACCAACTCTTGCTCGCGCAACCAGGATTGCAAATCGGGCAAGTCGGCTATATCGAATTCCGTACTGATCTCGGCGCGCTCACAACCGCTACGCACCATGCCCGCATCGCCACGCTCGCCCAACGCCAGCGACAATGCGTCAATCAAAATGGATTTACCCGCACCCGTCTCGCCAGTGAGCGCGGTGAAGCCGGAGGAAAAATCGAGCTCAAGGAAATCAACGATGACAAAATCGCGGATACTAAGAAACTTCAACATTACAATGTTTTATTCCAAAGCAATTTTTCACGCAATGTACGGTAATAGCTATGTCCTACTGGATGCAATAGACAAGCCGGCTTTGGATGACGTCTCACCAGCACTTTGTCATTTTCCTGCAAGTCAAAATAGGCGTGGCTATCAAAATGCACGCGCGCATCAGAAATACGGTGCGGCAGAATTTCCAGCAGCGATTCGCTTTTAACAACGATGGGACGATTGCTCAAGGTATGCGGACAGACAGGAACCAGAGCGATAAGGTCGAGTGAAGGATGCAAGATAGGGCCGCCAGCGGATAACGCATATGCTGTAGAGCCAGTAGGGGTCGCCACAATCAAACCATCTGCACGTTGAAGATATAGATACTCATCATCGATGCGCACTTCGAATTCAATCATGCTGCTGATATTGCCGCGGTGTAACACCACTTCGTTGAACGCTAGCGAACTAAATACCTCAATACCATCGCGCAAAATACAGGTAGCCAACAACATACGCTGCTCAGTGACGAAATTACCGCCCAGCATAGCGGCTATGGTTTGCTGCATGGTATCAAGCGAAATGTCAGTAAGAAAACCTAATCGCCCCTGATTCACTCCCACTAACGGAATACCGAGGGGGGCCAAGGTACGCGCAATGTTCAACATGGTTCCATCGCCGCCCAGCACGATAGCCAGATCTACCTCATCCCCCATCGTGTCCAGAGCCATAACTCTATAGTCGTGCTGTTTTAGGTGCTCGGCCGTGAGACTATCCACCACTACAGAAACATCTTGCTCGGAAAGAAATGCAGCCAACCGCAGCAACGGCCCGGTAATTTCCGGCGTCTTGTATTTTCCGATCAGAGCAACAGTTTTAAAAGGGAGTTTCATAGCATAAATTGTGGCTCTCTAAATTTTTTTTGCAATATCCCCTTCGGCATCCTCTTCGAATTTGGAATTGATAAAGTTCAATTCTCATTTAGAGCATAAATTTATCAAATAGAAACCATGGATGAAATTAAACCATAACAATAAATTAATTTCAAAGCACAAGCTCAAACATCACGGCCGAATTAGAGAAACACGGCATTACTAATCTGAATATTATTCAAGGTACTCGGTAACTAACCAGACGCTGGCTTGAGATAAATAATTCAACTACCCCCTTTATATAAGCAAACAAAAAAATGAGACTAGATAAAATTTAATAAATATAAATTACCCCCCACTTTATGGAAGCGTTCTGGCAAGACGAAACCCAACCTTGTATTCATAACGTTTTATCTCCTCGTTCCCCATACGATATGCGGAGCGCATAAACTTCGAACTGAATTTCCAAGAGCCGCCACGAATAACACGTCCTACAGACCTATCATTTCCAGATGTTTTTTGCACCCAAGCACTTCCATTCGTTGGCGCCCCTTTATAATTATTATGATAAGTATCCTCCGTCCATTCCCACACATTGCCTAACATGTCGTATAGACCAAAAGCATTGGGCTGGAAGCTGCCTACGGGGGCAGACTGTGCCCCTTCCCATGGCGTGGCAGATCCATCCCACTTGTTGCCGCAATCACTACAGTTAGCATTGTTACGCCCGACATCATTGCCCCAGTAAAAAGCGGTTGTCGTGCCAGCGCGAGCGGCATATTCCCATTCCGCTTCAGTCGGCAGACGGTAGTTCTTTCCAGTTTTCTTTGATAACCATTGGGCGTAGAGTTGAGCATCAAACCAATTGACACAGGAAACCGGTCGGTTATCAAACTCGCTGTCGCCCATAAGGTCTTTACGAAAGCCAAAGTCACCCGAATTACGGCCAACACGTTCTTCAACCCAACCGCTTTCGTTGACTGCCCAACATGTTCCCGCATCATGTTTTGTCTCGCCCACAAATGCTGCATATTGACCTCGAGTAACTTCAGTTTTACCCAAGGCAAAAGACGATAGGGTGACCCGATGAACAGGACCTTCATCAACGCCATGCCCGACCTCATCATCCGGCGAACCCATGTCAAAACTTCCTGCAGAGATGACTATCATTTCTGGGCAGCCTGGACAATCTTTGAACGTTCCCTTTTTAACCTCAACCGGCTCAGACTCGCGCTTTTTACCTGCAGCGTTGAGTTGCGCCGCGCCCAATTGAACCTCGACCTTTTTAATCGCACCGTCTCCCACACGGAGTTCTTGTTCAAATGTGCGATCATTAAAAGCATCAACTTTCTTTTGCACCCGCAACTTCAACGTGCCTTCAGGCACCTGCACGTCCAGAGGACATACGCCCTTGAGCTTATCGTCAACGAACACTTCAGCGTCCATATCATCAATTTTACAGGTGACACTTAACAACGATCCCTTCTTCGCCTCAACCTGCTCCAGGCTCAACGGTGCTGACGCCTGACGCTTGTCTTCGATGTTATTCTGCGGCGCACCCAATAACACTTCAATCGTTTTAATCACGTTATCGCCCACGCGAATTTCTTGCTCGAATATACGTGCATTGGAAGCATCAACTTTCTTTTGCACCTTCAACTTTAATGTGCCTTCTGGTACCAGCACATCCACAGGGCATTCACCCTTGAATTTGCCATTAACCAATACATCAGCGCCCACGTCATCACCTTTACAGGCTACACTCAGCGTAGAGTCAGCCGCATAGACGTTAGCGAATGCCGCTAGGGTTACGATTAGTAGGGTTGAAATATAAACTGATTTCATGGTTTCTCCGTTTAAAAAAATGATTGAGGTGGAAATTTTATTCATCTTAAAATCTTTACCGCCATTATTTATGGGCAGCATAATGCGTTAAACTCGTCGTCGCTGAGACTGGCTTGATGCAGAATGGCGCGTAATGTACCACGGGCAAGTTCATTATTGTCAGAACCACCCATTGAAAAATAGTTAATAACCTGCGGGATAATTTTGGGGGGGTATTGGATTTTTTTGAAAACAACCGCCTATAGCAATCTATATCCATAACCAGACTCTCGAACAATAAGTTCGGCTTGTGGTTTCGTTTGTAGTTCCTCTGTTAAACAAATAAATTTTCCTAATGACTTGACTTTCAAGACTTGGGACTACAGACCATTGAAGCGTAAAACATTTGATTATGAATATTAAAATTAAATTATATGGAGATATATGGAGATATCAAGTACAGAACAACATTACAATAACTTCCAGCTTACCAATTCGATATAATCGATATTTAACGATAACTTGTGAACCCTCAGTCTGACGCATTCATGTTTTTATGAAATAGTAGAAATATTTGTGCACGGCATATGACGAAGCTTGAATCCGCCAATGTTAAACTGCTGATATTCGAAACCGACCTCAATTATCGACCAACTCCGAACACAGCAAACCCTTATCGAAAAACGACGCCACTACTTCCAGATCAACTTTAATGTCAACAATTCTTAACAACCGCGCACAAATTTTGCTTAAGACATTGGTGGATCGCTATATTAACAATGGTCAGCCGGTAGGTTCGCGCGCGCTGCTGCAGTTTTCCGGTTTGGAAGTCAGCTCAGCTACTATTCGTAATGTAATGGCTGACCTCGAAGAAATGGGGCTGGTGAGCAGTCCGCACACTTCCGCTGGGCGCGTGCCGACAGCACGGGGCTATCGTTTGTTTATCGACACATTGATGGTGGTGCAACCGCTAGACAGCGCACGTGTGCAACAACTCGAACATCAATTGCAACCGGACAATCCTTCGCGCTTGCTAATGCAGGCGTCCAATTTGTTGTCTGAGCTCACCCATTTTGCGGGCGTGGTCGCCACGCCAAGACGCACCGCCATCACTGTGAGTCATGTCGAATTTTTACGCCTATCCAAAAAGAGAGTTCTGCTAATTATCGTAATGCCAAATGATGAGGTGGAGAACCGCGTATTACTGACACACAAGGACTATACTCAATCGCAGCTCACTGAAGCCGGCAATTTTTTAAGCCAGCACTATGCTGACTGCCCGTTCCAGGATATCCACCAACGCGTGCAGTCCGAGTTACATCAATTGCAACACGACCTGACCGCACTGATGAGCGCGGCGATGGTGGCAGGTGATGCGGTCATTGCACGAAAAAATGAAGATTACGTTATCAGTGGCGAGCGCAACCTTTTATATATAAACGATCTTTCTTCAAACATGCAACAGCTGCGCGGGCTGTTCAACGTATTCGAACAGAAAACCGAGCTGCTGCAGTTACTTGATGTAAGCCGCCATGCTCCCGGTGTGCATATTTTTGTAGGTAACGAATCCGGATTGCCCGGATTGGATGAATGCAGTGTAGTTAGTGCACCTTACACCTCTGACGGTCAGATAATTGGTACGCTGGCGGTGGTCGGTCCCAAGCGCATGAATTACGAAAAAGTCGTCCCGATTGTAGACATCACCTCCAAGCTGCTCAGCAATGCGCTGTCGCACCATTAGCAAAAACAAATATCAACATTAAAGGCACAGGAAAGACCAGTCCAAACTTTTTAATCGGTATTCTGTTTAGCTTTTCTCAGTAGAAAATTTCTTGGATACAACTTTATGCCTTACTCAACCGAACCCACCTATACCCACGGCACACCTGAAAAATGTGCCGTGTTATTGCTTAACCTTGGCACGCCGGATGCTCCCACTGCCCAAGCAGTCAAACCTTACTTGCGTGAATTCCTGGGCGACCCGCGCGTAGTGGAAATTCCAAAACTAGTTTGGTGGTTTATTTTGAACGGTATTATTCTTAACACTAGACCCAAGAAATCTGCCGCCAAATATGCCAGCATTTGGATGGCCGAAGGCTCACCCCTGAAAGTACATACTGAACGTCAAACCAGTCTGCTACAAGGCTATCTGGGGGAACGCACCCATGGCATGCCACTGGTGGTGGACTACGCCATGCGCTATGGCAATCCCTCCATTCCCAGCGTGCTAGCTAAACTCAAGGCGCAAAACTGTCAGCGCATCCTGCTTGTTCCGATGTATCCACAATATGCCGCCAGTGCAACCGGCACCGCATGGGATGTCATTTTTAACGAACTCACCAAACAGCGCAATATGCCCGCGCTACGCACTATTAAGCACTTCTACGACAACCCTGGCTACATTGCAGCCACTGTGCAAAACATTCGCGATTATTGGACACTGCATGGTCGTCCGGATCAGCTGGTGATGAGCTTTCACGGTTTACCGCGCTACACGCTGGAGAAGGGAGATCCTTATCACTGTGAATGCCAAACGAGCGGACGTCTGATAGCTGAGGCACTGCAACTGAATGCAGAACAATACACTGTTTGCTTCCAGTCGCGCTTCGGCCGCTCCGAATGGCTTCAACCTTATACCACTACCATACTTAAAAAATTAGGTATGAAAAAAACTAAACGCGTTGATGTAATCTGCCCTGGCTTCGTAGCAGACTGTTTGGAAACGCTGGAAGAGATTGCAATGGAAGGTAAAGAAGACTTTAGGCATGCAGGCGGTGGCGAATATCACTACATTCCTTGCCTCAATGAACGGCCAGGCTGGATACACGCCTTAGCAGATTTGGTCTTGGATAACCTACACGGCTGGCTGGATAAGCCGCAAGCGGCACAACTGGAACAGAGCCGCTTAAGGGCTCTGTCCATGGGCGCTAAGAGTTAACTTGTAAAACTAATGTGCATTGCTATATGAGTACCATCCAGCGGCACGAAATGCCTTTATATCCGGATAAAATTATCGCGGTAATACTTCATCTCATTGATAGATTCGTAAATATCGGCCAGCGCTTCATGCTTACCGTGTTTCTTTATTCCCTGAGCCACTTCTGGCTTCCAACGTTTAGCAAGTTCCTTAAGAGTACTTACATCCAAGTTACGATAGTGGAAATAGCTTTCCAATTGCGGCATCCAGCGTGCAAGAAAGCGACGGTCTTGGCAGATAGAATTGCCGCACATCGGTGATGTGCGGGCGGGCACATGTTCCTTGAGGAACTCCAGCATCTGAGCTTCCACTACTGCGTCGTCCAGCGTAGATGCTTTCACCTTGTCGATAAGACCAGATTTGCCATGGGTGGCTTTATTCCAGCTATCCATACCGTCCAATACGATATCTGCTTGGTGCACTACCAAAACCGGTGCTTCAACAATAGTATTCAGATCGCCATCAGTAATAACCAGCGCAACTTCAATAATGCGATCAGTTTCCGGAACTAGACCGGTCATCTCCATATCTATCCAAATGAGGTAGTTTTGATTTTGTGCCATAATTGACTGCGTATGTTTATTGAGATTACTGTCGAATAGGTATTGTGCCATATCAACACAACACGCCAATTATTTTTAATTAGTAAATAATAGCCAAGGCTCTGCTATAAAAAAACAACCAAATAACATCAATTACTTACAGTATATATTTTATATAAATATCAGAACACATGAATTCATTCCAATTTTCCGCGTTATTTATTGGCGCACTGTTATTAACTACGATCGCCCAAATGTGGCTGGCACGACGTCATCTTACCCACATCCAAACGCATCGCGCCGAAGTGCCATCGAATTTTCGCGAGCAGATAGACCTCTCAGCACACCAAAAAGCGGCAGACTACACAAGCGACAAAACGCGATTGACTATGCTGAGTACTCCATTCAATGCTCTGCTGCTATTCGTATTCACCCTCGGTGGTGGGGTGCAGTGGATCGCCGACTTATGGTTGACCACCGTTACCAATTCACTCATACAAGGCCTGGCGGTCATCCTAACGGTGCTGATACTTTCATCCCTGTTGGAAATGCCGTTCAGCTTGTACCGCACATTTGTCATTGAGGCGCGCTACGGCTTCAATAAAATGACGCTGGCAATGTATCTGGCCGATGCCGCGAAAAGCTTGTTGCTCGGCGCCCTATTCGGCTTACCATTATTATTCGGAGTATTGTGGCTGATGGAACGCATGGGCGCAAGCTGGTGGCTGTATGTTTGGGGGGTGTGGGTAACGTTCAATCTGCTACTACTATTCATCTATCCCTCTTTCATCGCACCGCTGTTCAACAAGTTCACCCCGCTGCAAGATGAGACGCTCAAAACACGTATTAAGGCACTATTACAAAAATGCGGATTCACCGCACAGGGGCTGTTCGTAATGGATGGCTCCAAGCGTACCTCACATGGAAACGCCTATTTCACGGGCTTCGGCAAAACCAAACGAATTGTGTTTTTCGACACCCTGCTGGAACGCCTCGTGCCAACAGAAATTGAGGCGGTACTAGCGCATGAGCTGGGACATTTTAAACGTCACCATGTGCTGAAACGTATCGTTTTCACCTTTGCTTTAAGCTTGGGATTCTTATGGCTGCTCGCACAATTGATGGAAGCAAACTGGTTCTACGTCGGACTCGGTGTTACTACCCCATCCACCGCGCTGGCGCTATTACTGTTCTTCATGATATTGCCAGTCTTCAGCTTTTTACTGCATCCGCTTATGAGCTACTACTCGCGCAAACATGAATTCGAGGCAGATGCCTATGCCGCGCAACAAACCAATGCACATAACCTCGCCAGCGCGCTGGTAAAGATGTACCAAGACAATGCTGCAACCCTTACGCCAGATCCGCTGTACTCCACGTTTTACGACTCGCATCCACCCGCTTTAATGCGTATTGCTCGATTACAAACTTTACAAAGAGCCTAATTATGAATAAATTTTTTATTATATTTTTGTTACTGTGCAGTACAACACAAGCCGACCCCTTTGCCGATGGCCAACCAGAAACCGGTAAAAAATTGTTCGACAAATACAAATGTAATAGCTGCCACAACGGCAAGATGGGCGGTGACGGTAATGCCATCTTCACGCGTCCCAACCGCAAAGTGACGGACCCGCAGCAGTTAACGGCTCAAATTAATGTATGCGCCAGTAATGTGGGTGCTAATTTTTCCACACAGGAAAAACTAGACCTCGCCGCCTATCTCAACAAGCATTTCTATAAATTCAAGTGAACGCTATGACAACCCTCTGTGATTTGGCAAACAAACAATGTAAACCTTGCGAAGGCGGTGTACAGCCGTTATCTCAAGATGAAATTAACGTTCTGATAAAGCAGCTGGATGGCTGGGTGCAGCGCGATCACACTATCGGTAAAATTTTCGAGTTCAAAAACTATTATCAGACCATGGCCTTCGTAAATGCAGTGGCATGGCTTTCGCACCGCGAAGATCATCATCCCGATCTGAGCGTAAGCTACAACAAGTGCCATGTAGAATATTCTACGCATGCCATTAAGGGCCTGTCGGAGAATGACTTCATCTGCGCCGCCAAGGTGGACGCCTTGCTTAAGGTTTGAACCTACCTATCCAAGGGCAAGTAATCGCCGCCTTCAGCCGCCAATATATGGTTGAACTGTCTGATGGAGAATTGCTACCCTGTCTAACACACGGCAAAAAAAGCGAAGTGGCATGTGGTGATATTGTAGAAATTCAGCGCATAAATGATGCGCAAGGGGTGATCAAACATATCCTGCCGCGCCAGACTTTACTGTACCGTTCTGATGCCTACCGCCAGAAACTCATTGCCGCCAACATTACACAAATTATTGTGGTCGTGGCAAGCGAACCTTCGTTCAGCGACGAACTTCTGGCGCGCTGCCTCATCGCCGCACACGACCAGCAACTTGCCACCCTCATTGTGCTGAATAAATGCGACTTGCTGGAAGCAGCAACGACTGCGCGTGCCCAACTAAAAGCCTACCGCGCCATCGGCTACCGTGTGCTGGAACTGTCTGCCAAAGAGAACGCGGCCCCTCTATGTCCCCTTTTACAAGGCCACACCAGTATACTGGTAGGGCAATCCGGCATGGGTAAATCCACCCTCATCAATAAATTACTACCGGATGCACAAGCAGCCACACGTGAAATTTCCACCGCACTGAATTCAGGAAAACACACCACCACCCACGCACGTCTCTATCACTTAAATACGGAAAGCCATTTGATAGACTGCCCTGGTGTGCAAGCATTCGGGCTACACCACCTGGATTTTGGTGCCATCGAAGCGGGCTTTGTGGAATTCGCAGCCTACCGTGGTCAGTGTCGCTTCCATAACTGTCGTCATACACATGAACCGGACTGCGCACTGAAAAAAACAGAACAAGAAGGAAAGATCGATACACGAAGACTAAAGCTGTTCCAGGAGATTAGCCAGAGCAAGTGCTGACCTGCATCCTTGAAAAGGCAGTGATTGATGACTTACTATTGATCCGGCACGAATTATTCATGAAGCCGCGTAGGCGACTTTTGGGTCGCCGAAATAACGGCGCACGCGTTCGGGGTTTTGCTCAAGCATGGTCATGTGATCAGTCGCAGCAGCTCTGAGTTTTGCCTTGGTGCGCACTGGCACCTTTGAAGTGATGACGTGCTTGAGATCTGCATTCAGTCTTTCTTCGGGGTTGAGTTCAGGGCTGTAGCTGGGCAAGTAGAACAACTCGATTTTCTGTGCGTTCTCGGCAGCCCAAGCCTTTACAGGTTTGCTGTGATGAACTCTCAAGTTGTCCAGTATCAGAAACACCTTGCGGTCTGTATCCTTGATGAGCGCCTCCAGAAATTCAATGAGCTTGTCGGAGTTAAATGCCTCATCAATAATCATCCAGCGCGTTTTACCCTGATTGGTTACCGTCGCAATCATCGATAGCTTGTGGCGCGTGCCGCCTACTGCGAACGTCACAGGTGTCTTGCCCACCGGCGCATAGCTCCTGCCTCTGACATCCGTGTTGACTAGCGCCGTCTCGTCGCCCCAGTGAATTTCCGCACCTTCTGTTTTTGCTCTGGCTTCAATGGCCGGATATTGTTCATCAAGCCAAGCCTGGACGGCTTCAGGCCGCTGCTCGTATGCTTTTTTAATGGGTTTTTGTGGTGTAAAACCCCAACGTGCCAAGTAGTTGCCTACTGCCCGAATAGACAGCTTGATACTGTGCGCCAGCTCAATGTGCTGGCGCACAGCGGGCCTGCTCCATAGCGCAAAATCCATCTTGAGTTGTTCGGGGCGTCTGTCGCAGATGGTTTGTTGAATCGCCAGCTCTTGGCTAATCGTCAAGCGACGTCCACTGCCAGGTTTTTTACCCCGAACGCCGGGCTTGAGTGCCCCCGAACCTTCAGCCTTATACAACCGCAGCGCCGTATTGACTGCCGTCCAGCTCAGTCCCGTTTGCACCACGATCTCCATCACCGCCATGCCTTTGCGGTGCATACGTATGACTTGCTTGCGTCGTTCATGCAGTACTTCTCGCGACTGCTTGCGGGCATCTTCTTTTTCCATACTCCATAGACATCGAAAACCAATAAAAATTCATTTATAAATCGTGCCGGGTCTATAATAGCCTCATTAAATAAGGAGCTAATATTACGGATACGTCAGATCCTCACTAACGTTGCCAACCCTAGCAGTAACAACAACACAATCCAGAATACCAGCGCGCGCCACACCAGACCTACAGTGCTTTGCATGAAGTCCACGTCAGCCTCATCTCCAATTCCCAATTCGGGACGATCCAGCGGCAAACCGCCCTGTGAAATGGGCAATCCAAGCCGTACACCAATCGCTCCCGCACCACTTGCCAGCACAATGCCAGCTTCAGGATCAGGCCAGTTTTGCGCCTGTGTACGCCAGCAATACACCGTGTCTTCAAAATCGCCAACAATAGCAAAGATCGTGGTGGTAAGGCGCAGCGGTAGCCATTCTATCCAATGATAGGCTTGTCGTGCGAACACGCCGAATTCGCTGAGTTCGGCATCACTCTGATTATCCCAACGCGTATAAATGAATTGCGACATACGATACAGGATTGCGCCAACTGGCCCCAGCCCCAGCAGCATTGTAATCACAAACCACACTATTATACCGAACACACGACGGTGCGAGGCCAGCAGCCCTTCTTCGATTGTGACACGCGCAACTTCCTCGTAATTCAATTCATGACATGATATTCCACGCCATGTGGAAAGGATGTTGCGCGCTTTGTCCAAATCGTTGTCACGGAGCGCTTGATGAATTTCAGTGTAGTAATGACTGAACTGACGGAAGCCCATGGTGAGATACAGTACCAGCACACTGAATGCCCAAGCGAACACCGGATGGATAAGGTACGATAACCAATACAGCGCAGCTGTCCCGCATAAGGGTAGTAGCACCGCAAGTAGCCAAGCAATCTTGCCATGCTTATGCTCACCCGTATTTAAGTGATGCTGAAAAAAATTGACATAGCGTGTCAGCCAAACAAACAAGTATTTGCGCGAAGCAAGCGGATGTAATTGTTCCAGCAACAGGGCGGCGATTAGTGAAAACAGGCTCATGGCATCTTAAGGTGCATAGGCTAAGTTAGCCCGCAAGATACCACACACATGATTATGCGACACACCATTAACCCAACCGCTTCATTATATGACACACACATTTGCTGTCATTTATTTGCCATGAAACATTTTGTTCAGTCGGATGTATGCATCTACACTGCTATTTCTATTATTGCAGATCAAACAAGTGAGCTTCGCCGGAATGGCCAGTTTTTGCGAGTTATTGCTACGCAATATTTTCCTACTACTGCCACAGCACCAACTCGCACGCGAATTTTAAAATTTGCAGGTTAAATAATCATTCCCGCCGCAACAGTATTATTCGTCGCCTCATCAATGACGATAAAGCTGCCCGTAAAGCGGTTTTTAATATAGCTGTCGAATACCAGCGGCTGTTGCACCTTCATCGCCACGCGAGCAATATCATTCATATTGAGCGTGGCGCTGCTGTGATGTTCCAGTGTATTAACATCCACACGATATTCAAGGCGCACGAACACACACTTCACCACACGCGTGGTGTGCTTGATAATGTATTTGCGATTCAGATCAAGCGGCGATTCAGACAGCCAGCACAGCATGGCCTCAAATTCCTTGGCAATTTGCGGCATAGTGACTGACTTCACAAACATATCGCCGCGCGAGATATCGATCTCATCCGTCAGGGTTAGCGTGACCGACTGTGGCGCGCAAGCACGTTGCAAGTTGCCGTCGTAGGTGACGATCTCCTTTACCTTGGTGGTGCGGCCGGAAGGCAGGATAGTAATTTCATCGCCCGCCGCGATAACACCTGACTCAATACGTCCCATGTAACCGCGGAAATCGTGATATTCCTGCGTCTGCGGACGGCACACCCATTGCACTGGGTAGCGGAAATCGGTAGTGTTGATGTCATGGTCAATCACCACATTTTCCAGCAATTCCAGCAATGGGCTGCCTTGATACCAATTTAAATTTTCGCCGCGCTCCACCACCATGTCGCCATTCAATGCCGACATTGGAATGCAGGTCATCTCATGCACGCCCAATTGCGCGGCAAATGCACGATACTCTGCGCAAATCGCGTCGAACGTTTCTTCCGAATAATTTACCATATCCATTTTGTTGACGGCCAGCACAATATGCGGCACACCCACCAGGCTGGCGATAAAAGTATGGCGGCGTGTTTGTGTCAGTACGCCCTTGCGTGCATCAATCAATATGACCGTAAGGTTCGCTGTGCTGGCTGCAGTAACCATGTTGCGCGTGTACTGCTCATGCCCAGGCGTATCGCCGATGATAAATTTGCGCTTGGGCGTAGCAAAATAACGATAAGCTACGTCAATGGTAATTCCCTGCTCGCGCTCCGCCTGCAAGCCATCGGTGAGTAGTGATAAATCCACTGCACCCATGCCGCCCCGCCGCTCACTGGTTTTAGTAATGGCAGAAAGTTGGTCTTCAAAAATAGACTTGGAATCATGTAACAAGCGGCCAATTAACGTACTCTTGCCGTCGTCAACGCTGCCGGCAGTGATAAAACGAAGTAGTTGTGTGGTATTGCTCATAATTAAAAGTAACCTTCTTTTTTGCGCAGTTCCATTGATGCCTCTGAGGTCTGATCATCCATACGTGTCGCACCACGCTCGGTAATGCGTGTGATTGCTGTTTCTTCAATAATTTCCTGCGCGTTGCGTGCATGCGACTCTACCGGACAGGTACAAGTCATATCGCCCACCGTACGGAAACGCACCATCATTTTTTCCACCGTTTCGCCTGACCTCGGCTGCACCAAATGTGACACGGGCAAAATACCATTGTCACGGCGAATCACTTCGCGTTCATGCGCGTAATAGATGTCTGGGATATATAGCTTCTCGCGTGAGATATATTCCCAAATATCCATTTCCGTCCAGTTACTGATCGGAAACACGCGAATATTTTCACCGGCATGCACCCGCGTGTTGTATGTATCCCACAACTCGGGGCGCTGATTCTTCGGATCCCACTGACCGAACTCGTCGCGAAAAGAAAAGATGCGCTCCTTGGCTCGTGCCTTCTCCTCGTCCCGGCGCGCACCGCCAATACAAGCATCGAAACCAAACTCGGCAATCGTTTCCAGTAAGGTCACAGACTGGAAGGCATTGCGTCCCTGATCTGCATTTTTCAGCACAATCGTTCCCTTCTTGATCGAGCCATCCAGCGAACGTACGATTAGCCGCTCGCCCAAATCAGATGCCAGTTTGTCGCGACAAGCGATCACTTCTGGAAAGTTATGCTCGGTATCAATGTGCACCAACGGGAACGGAAAGCGCGCCGGGCGGAAAGCCTTTTCTGCCAGGCGCAACATGACGATGGAGTCCTTGCCACCGGAGAATAACAGCGCAGGATTTTTGCATTCCGCCGCCACCTCTCGCATGATGTGGATAGATTCACTTTCCAGCACATCCAGATGGGTAAAAGGTTGATTACTCATTTTTTCTCAACTTCAAAAAATATAAATTCAAGATAACTGAATCTATGGTTCAACAAATAATGCGCCGCAGGTGAATTAAGGTACGCCTTTTCAGATATCTACCGAAAGCCAGAACAGACTATACCTGCTTAATCGGAGTAATTTTGTTCACATGCAAACCGCACTCCTTATTTTGCGTATCCTCCCACCACCAGCGCCCGGAGCGGATATCCTCACCTGGTGTGATTGCACGCGTACAGGGTGCGCAACCAATGCTGGGATAAAAACGATCATGCAGTTTGTTATATGGCACCTCATACTGCTTGAGATATTCCCACACTTCAGCGTTACTCCAGTCGAGCAGCGGATTGAATTTCTGTAAGCCGTTATCGACATCGAACGCCGATACCTGCAAAACACCCCGCGTGAGCGCCTGCTCATGACGCATACCTGTGATCCAGGCGCGTTTGCCCGATAAAGCACGACGCAGGGGCTCCACCTTGCGGATATGGCAGCAGCTCTTACGCAGCTCTACGCTGTCATAAAAGCCGTTCACCCCATTTTGGGCGACGTACTCTTCGATCCGCCGAGCATCTGGGAAAAAAATTTGCAGCGGCACGCTGTAATACGCACGAACCTCCTGCATCAGGTCATATGTTTCTTGCGGCAGACGCCCGGTGTCCAAGCTAAACATTTCGATGTCGGGCTGATATTTATTGATCAAATCGGTCAGCACCATGTCTTCCGCTCCCAGACTATTAGCAAAAATAACTGGCGCGTAGTCACGCGCAGCATTGGCCAATATAGTGCGTACTTGATCAATTTTTGGTTGCAACTCACTCATTTATTGAACCTGCTGTTGCAATTGCATCACGTTTTACACGACGGAACAGTGGTAATTTTTGATCCAGCGAAGTTTGATAGGTTTCTGAAAAATCCGTTAAACCCTTTAGCGCATCATGAATGTTCTTGTCCGGGCGCGGCGCAAAAGCATTAAAGCCGACGCGTTGCATGTAGAACATCTGGTCACGCAACACATCACCAATAGCGCGCAATTCGCCAACGTAGCCGAGACGGGCGCGTAGATTGTAAGCAATCGAATAACCACGGCCATCCGCAAATTTAGGAAAATCAACAGCGATGACGTCAAACTTTTCCACCTCGCCTTTCAATTCTTCCGGCCTCTCATTACTGGCCAGCCAAACACCCAGTTCAGCGCGATTTTGCAGCGTGGCCCGTTGCGCCTGCCACACTTTAAGTGGAACAATGATTTTTCCGGCAGGAACGGTGACTAATTCTGGCGTTTCATTTTCACTCAGGCGGAGGATGGTCCAATCATCGCTGACAACGGCTTTGTTTTTAATAATCATGATCGTTAAAACCTCGATTTACGTTGAACGGTATAATTATCAGGCTTCTGTATAAACCCATAAGCATTCTTATCAACAGCATCTTCTGCATCAATCGGTGTTGCGTACACATATTCTTTAAAGGGTGTCATGCCTATCCTGCGTACTGTGTCAATGAAAAGTTCTTCTTCAAAGCGCTCACGCACATAAACTTGCAGCAGCCTATCAATCACCTCAGGCATTTGTTGAAAGTTAAAAGATGGGCCAATTATTTTACCGATTGCAGCATCGTTACCCTGTGCACCACCAACCGACACTTGGTACCACTCACCCCCATCCTTCTTGTCGACGCCGATAACGCCAATATGTCCAACATGATTATGCCCGCACGCATTGACACAACCTGACATATTGAGCTCGATCTCACCAATATCATGTAGGAAATCAAGGTTATCGAAGCGCTCTGCAATCATTTTTGCAAGCGGGATCGATCTGGCAAATGCCAGGGTGCAGAAATCTGCACCAGGGCAGCAGATGATATCAGTCAGTAAACCAATGTTCGGCGATGCCATGCCATGCTCTGCTGCTTCTTTCCAAAGGCTGACAAGGTCAGATTGTTTAACGTCGGCCAGCACCAAATTCTGCTTATGCGTAACTCGCAGTTCGCCGAAGCTAAAACGATCTGCCATATCTGCCACGACATCCATTTGCTCCGCACTCGCATCTCCCGGTGCTATGCCCGTTTTCTTAAGTGACAGCACCACAACTGCATAGCCCGCAATTTTGTGGGGCTTCACGTTGCGCTGCAACCAGTTCGCAAAAGCTTTGTTCTCGGTCTTGTATGACGCCACACCCGGATCATTTGCCGGTAATGTTTCATAAGCGGGCTCTGTAAAGTAGGCCGCGACACGGTTCAGTTCTTCAACAGTTAACGTACCCGGGCCGTTTTTGATATCAGCCCAATCCGCTTCGACCTGGCGTCTAAACTCTTCAATCCCGAGGGCTTTAACCAGTATCTTGATGCGAGACTTGTACATATTGTCGCGGCGGCCATATTGGTTGTAGACACGCATGATGGATTCAATGTACGTCAACACATGCTGCCACGGCAAAAAGTCGCATATTTCGCTACCGATAATAGGGGTGCGTGCCGTACCGCCACCTACCAGCACGCGGAAACCAATTTCCCCTTGCTCATTCTTGAGCACAGACAGCCCAATGTCATGCACTGCGATCGCGGCGCGGTCTTCGGTTGCACCATTTATCGCAATCTTGAATTTGCGCGGCAAGTAGGCGAATTCTGGATGGAAAGTGCTCCACTGGCGCAGAATTTCGGCGTATGGACGCGGATCAATAATCTCATCCGCTGCAACGCCCGCATATTCATCGGACGTGATGTTGCGAATGCAGTTGCCGGAGGTTTGTATCCCGTGCATTTCAACTGTGGCAAGATCAGCCAATAAATCCGGTGTCTCTTCCAGCTTGATCCAATTGAACTGGAGATTTTGACGGGTCGTAAAGTGACCATAGCCACGGTCGTATTTACGCGCGATGTGCGCAAACATGCGCATCTGCGCAGAGGACACCAAACCATATGGTACAGCGATACGCAGCATATAAGCATGAATTTGCATATAAAGTCCGTTCTGCAATCGCAGCGGACGAAACTCATCTTCTGTCAGTTCATCTGACAAACGGCGGCGCACCTGGTCGCGATACTGAGCAACGCGCTCATCAACAATTTGATGGTCATAAACATCATATTTATACATTTTTTAATTTCCTTACATTAACGGCGCATTATAAAGCCAAGTTAAGTTAACCTTGCCTCCGCGGCCAATTTTTTAAACGCACTTTATCGATCAAACAACACTTTCAGTACAACATCAGCTTGATACCTATAATAGTCAACATGGTCGCCAGAATCGGGCGCAACACCTGGTCTGGAATCTTTATACCAAGATGGCTGCCCAGATAAATCCCGGGCAGCGAACCTAGCAACAAACTACCCAGCAGCCCGTAATTTACCGTACCCAGCGCGGCATGACCCAATCCGGCAATCAGGGTGAGCGGTACCGCGTGTGCAATGTCAGTACCGACGATCTTGGCCATAGGCGCGCGCGGATAC
The DNA here is from genome assembly GCF_918378365.1 of Candidatus Nitrotoga arctica. Lineage (NCBI taxonomy): Bacteria > Pseudomonadati > Pseudomonadota > Betaproteobacteria > Nitrosomonadales > Gallionellaceae > Candidatus Nitrotoga > Candidatus Nitrotoga arctica. Next base: position 2,631,369 of record NZ_OU912926.1, read on the forward strand.
AGGAACAGCAACACCACCACGCCCAACGCACCCGCACCAACCGATGAAATAGTTACCAGCACACCCAGAACCGCACCGGTTAAAATAGTCGCGCCGTTTAAATGATGTGCATGCAGTTCGAACATCGCACCATCCGGACGTTCCCCAAGCTTTTTCAAATACGGCTTAAGCAACAATGCTGCAGCAGTCAACAACAATGCAATGCTTAAAACGCTGGTAATAAGCGACTTCAGATGTTTCTCGTCCAGCGCCAAATAATGGAGCAGCGCCATACTGAGGAGAGCTGCGGGCAGGCTGCCCATCGCCAGCAGCTTGACCACCTTCCAATCCACCGTGCCGCGTCGTCCATGCACCCAACTACCGCCCATCTTTGTCAGCGACGCATACAGCAAGTCTGTGCCGACTGCCGTGGCCGGGGCAATGCCGAACACCAGCACCAGTACCGGTGTCATTAAGGAGCCGCCGCCAACGCCGGTCACACCGACCACAAAGCCGACTATAAAACCAGAAAATGTATAAAGCCAGTCCATCTAAACTCCCTAAAACGGCGCGCATGGTAGCGCACCTCCATATTGTTATCAAATAACATTATGTTAGTATTTTATAATCTATCGTTATAAGAAAAATTGCTATGAATTTACAACAATTGCGCTACCTGCATGAGATTGTTCAACATGAACTAAACATTTCCAATGCAGCGAAAGCTCTTTATACCTCACAACCCGGGTTGAGCAAGCAGATAAAACTTTTGGAAGAAGAGCTAGGGATCGAGATATTTGTGCGCAATAGCAAACGCCTCATCGCAATCACCGAACCAGGCAAGGCCGTGCTCGAAATTGCCCAGCGCATGCTTCATGATGTAGACAATTTAAAACAAGTGAGTCAGGAATTCCGCAGCCAGGATAGTGGTTCACTTACCATCGCCACCACCCATACTCAAGCACGCTATGCCTTGCCGCCAGTGGTCAAACAATTCATTAAACGTTATCCCAAAGTCAAACTCAACCTACATCAAGGCAGCCCCACCCAAATTGCACAACAAGTACTTAATGGAGAAGCAGACATCGCCATCGCTACTGAAAGCCTTATTATGTACGACGAACTGACAACCTTGCCATGCTATGAATGGCACCACTGCATCGTGGTGCCTACAGAGCACCCGCTATTGGCAGAAAAAAAGCTGACGCTGAAAAAAATTGCTCAATATCCCATCATTACTTACGACTTCGCATTTAGCGGGCGCGGCAAGATAAACGCCGCTTTCAATGCACACAACATTACTCCTAACATCGTACTCACGGCTATTGATGCGGATGTCATTAAAACCTATGTAGAATTAGGCTTGGGTATCGGCATTGTTGCCCAAATGGCATTCATTCCAGAGCGCGACCAGCTCTTACGCATGATAGATACCGGCAATCTATTTCAATCCAGCACCACGCGCATTGCCATCCGCCGCAACGAATTTCTGCGCGGCTATACTTATCACTTCATCGAGCTATTTGCCCCTCACCTTACCCGCGATGCAGTGACTAAAGCTTTGCGCGTTAAAAACACCTCTATAAATTCAAAATCCTGAGCGAGATCAAATCTGAGTGGAGTTTTATCGCGTTGCATATCTCGCACGAAGCATAGCCAGAACAATGCACCATTACTGAGTTAGCAGTGTGATGACATTAACTACGGGAAAACGAAGTGAGTAGGTTATCATAGGGTAAAAGATGCTTCGCTTTTCCGTCCTTTGCGGACAGACTACTTCAATGCAGCAGTCAGCGTAACCGAATTAAAATACAGCACCAAAACCACACAACATTCTGAATTTAGTAACATCATTCAAGGAAAACCATGCAACAAAAAAATATCAGCCCACGTTATAAACCTATGACGACTATCTTGTTTGGTAGCCGTTGGCTGCAACTGCCACTGTATCTTGGGCTAATCATTGCCCAATGCGTTTACGTATTCCACTTTATGGTAGAACTAACACACCTGGTCGCAAAAGTACCTAACCTTGGTGAAGCCGACATCATGCTGATCGTGCTCGGCTTGATCGATGTGGTGATGATTTCCAACTTGCTAATCATGGTGATTATAGGGGGCTACGAAACTTTCGTTTCGCGGTTAGATCTCGAAGGTCACCCGGATGAGCCGGACTGGCTATCGCATGTCAATGCAAATCTGCTTAAGATAAAGCTGGCTACAGCCATTATCGGCATCTCGTCCATCCACCTGCTAAAGACATTCATCAATGCCCCCAATCTGACTGAAAAAACCATGATGTGGCAAACTCTGATCCACATGGCATTCGTGGCTTCAGCGGTTTCAATGGCTTACATTGATCGCCTCATGGCACCCCCTCACGTTGCAACGAGGAACGTCAATGAGCACTGACGAATAATTATTGTTGGAGTACATTAATGTATGGCCGTGAATGCGGCCATACTCACAAAACTCTGACAGTCCGCAAAAATTCAACCGCACGAATTTATGTGGATATAAAGCATTGTAGGGCATCACTGGCACCTACCTTATGCAGCATTTCTTAAATTTTTTTCTGCTACCGCAGGGGCTTTCTCGGCAGCTTTCTGAAAACTTCTTCAATGACCGGTTCTGGCACATTGCTGCCGGTCGCGGTAGTCAGCTCACGGCCCAAAACAGTTGGTCGAACTCCTCCGAAGCGGGCTTTCAACGTTCGAGGTATGCCGCGTTCCCACATCTTTCTTCATTGCGCTCGCGCCAGATTCATTACCAGTAAGCGGCGCAGGATTTCTTCGTCTGCTATCTCCGGCGTGTAGTCGTTCCAACTGTAAGCCTTGGCGACAGCGGCATCCAGTACTTTGTGCGCATTATCCAACCATGCGGGGCGGGCATTATAGAGGTTGGTGAGAGTGCGTTTTTTCAGGTCGGCCTCGTGTCCGGGTTTGGCAACGGAGCGCGCTGGGTAGCCTGCTTTTTCTTCTTCCGGTGTGCGCACCCAATTCGCCCACTCTGGCGGGTTGAGCCAGGTCTCGCGTAGTTTGTTCAATTCTTGCGCGGATGCGGCAATCTCGGCGGCTGCGGGGTTGCTGTATTCGGCTGGTTCGAGGTTGGGTGTCAGTCCTTCGGGGAAAGGGAATGTTTCGAAACACGATTTGGCGTTATAGGTTGGCCTGCCTCCTTCGTCGCCATCTCCATGTTTGGACGAATTCGCTAATGACCAGATTTCGTGAATGCGCGTGGAAAGCACGCCAAAGGCCATGTCATCCTCACGCGCGATAGCGTAGAGGCGACTATCCGGCAGCACGCTAACATCCAGCCACGTGAACATCCTATGCTTGGCGACGCGCGGAGTAGCGATGTAGCGTTTGAGCGGGGCGAATGCGGCGCGTAAATCTGCCCCAGTTCTTCCGTGCAGCCACCATTTCGCCTTACGCCCCGAATCGTTCTGCGCATCACGCTGCGGCTTCACCTCGCGCAATACGAGGGCAAATGGCATCTCGTAGAGAGATGCTTCTTGTTCTGTGCGGTTTGTTCCAAAGTCGACAATCCAAGTATCAGAGGGGCGGCCTGTTAAATCCTGTCCGTTCGCCCACGGTCGTAACACATCGCTGTTCGGCTTACTGTTTGGATTGGGCTGTTTGAGCCATTGCCGCGCAAGCTCACCGGGAATGTCGAACGAACCAACTTTGACCGGACCTTGAAAGGCCACGCCCGTATTCTCATTCAGCGGCTTAGCCTGCGTGAGATTCAGCCCTTCGCCTGCAGTCAGGTCGGCGTGGATGTTCTCAACGGTCTTGCCATCCAGCACAGCACCCTCACCCTCCGCCCTCTCCCGAAGGGAGAGGGAACCAAAGCACACCAGCGACACGCGCACCGCAGCGCCTTCGTTGATCCATTCTTCATCCCTCCAAGCATTGAAGATGCGGGTGGTATCGCAGATTCGCGCCAGCACTTTTTGGTTCGAGCCTTTGCGCACGGATTGTGTGGCAACCAATCCGGAAAGCTGACAATTACCAGCTTCGATTTGTGCACGCGATTTCTCAAACCAGTATGTAACCAAGTCGGCACCGCCCGGCACGCGATCTACGTAGCACTTGCGCAAGGCTTCGGTGTATTCATCTCCCAACTCGCTGCGCATCTTCTTATCGCCTAAAAATGGCGGGTTGCCGATGATGACATTCACGGCAGGCCATTGGGCTTCGACAATATCCCCCTCGCCCTCTGGGAGAGGGGCTAGGGGTGAGGGTGATGCAGCTAGTTCATTCCAAAGATCTTGCAAAACCGATTCCGTTTCTTGCAACACTTGGTTATTCCAATAGCGAATGACGCGAATGCCCTGCTCTGCTATAAATTTTGTTCTAGCTTCGTCATATTCAATATTGTCCGCATGCTGACTGCCATCAAGTTCAACAGCGAGATTTGCCTCATGACAATAAAAGTCAATCACATAAGGCGGCACTGGATGTTGGCGACGAAATTTTTTACCTGCAAATCGCCGATCTCGAAGCAACATCCAAAGCAAATTTTCTGCGTCGGTCTGGTTTTGTCTTAACTCTCTGGCGAATGCTCTTAATTCAGGCGGAATATTTGTATCACTACAAACGGCACCCTTACCCCTAGTTCCTTTCCCAGAGGGCGATGGGAAAGAAAGTAGCGCATCGCGATTTTCAATATGGTCGAGCGGTTGCAGGATAGGGTTCTTGCGTATGGGATAGCCGTGTTTGAGCATCCACTGGATTTCACCAATCCACACGGTGACGCGTGCGAGTTCGGCGGCATAGGGATTAATTTCAATGCCCAGCACATTGGCGGGCGAACATTCGATGGTGATTTGCCGTTGTAGTCCCAAGGCTTCGGCTTCCAGATTTGCCCGATGTTCGAGGTCTTTCAGCGTGCGCAGGGCAAGGTATAGAAAGTTTCCGCTCCCGCACGCTGGGTCTAACACGCGAAAGGCTTTGAGCCGTTCGAGGTAGGTAATGAACACGGCTTGCGCGTCGCGTTCGGCCTTGTCGCCACTCTTCTTGCGCTTGGCAATGTATGTGGCAATCACGGCGTGCGCGACTTCCCATTCCGCTGCCAGCGGTTCAACGATAACGGGGTTGATGATGCGCAAGATGGATTTCTGGTCGGTGTAGTGCGCGCCGAGTTGGGAGCGTTTCTTGGGGTCCAGACCGCGTTCAAATAGCGTTCCGAATATCGAGGGTTCAATCCCGCTCCAATCGAGTTTGGATGCTTGGAACAATATCTTGATTTCGGCGGATTCAAGCGGCAGGACTTCGACCTTCTCGAACAGGCCGCCGTTGAACCATGCTATATCGTCTGCGCCGAAGTCGCCACCTTTACGCATGGAAGTAAACAAAGCTTCCAAGCGCGTGAACAGTTTAACCGGGTCGGTCTGGCTCTTGTCCAGCAAACGTTCAAACAGTTTGCCAGGAAGTAGTTCGGCATCTTCGGCGAACAGGCAAAACAGGCATTGGTTGAGGAAGTGCGCCACGGTCTGCGAGGCGTGTCCTCTGGCGTTCAATGATTGCGCGAGGGCGGCGAACTTGCCCGCTGCTTCTTCGGTGATTTGCGTGATAGTACGCTTCGGGTGGAACTTGTCCGGGTCGGTGAACAGCCAGCGCAGTTTGTCCAGATTTTCCGGTTCGCTGATTTCTTCCAGCGCGATCGTGTGAACTTCGCTGGGCGCGTTAGTAAAGTGTGTGTGGATTTCAATGATGTTGGTATCGCACACCACGAGCAACGGCGGGTTGTCCAACGCCAGCGCGTAGGTCATCAACTGTTTCAGGGCTTCGCCGAGGTTGCGCCGGGTGGCTTTATATTCAAACGCGAAGTGGCCTTGCTTCCACACGTCCGCCCAGCCTTGCCCGGCTCCGGTGCGCGTTGCCCCGCGCTCGAAGCAATAGGTATCGTAACTGGATGGGGAAGGGTGAGGAACGCTAACTAGAGCACACAGGTCAATAAAGTGGAGTTGGTAGCTAGCGCGCTCTTTAAGAGGGTTGTCTTTCCACTTCTGGATGAACTGTTGAGGAGTCATTTGCTCGGCAACCTATTTAACTCGCGTACCCCATCACGCACAAAGTGGTGAAATATCGAATGAGGCCAATCAACCGCACATTGTACATGCCCATTTTTAACCGGGTTGAAATGAATGTAATCGACATGGCGAGCAAAATCATTTTCATCACGAATTTGGTGTTCCCGGAATCGCCGTTGCCAGATAGTCGATTCGCGATGTTTGAGTTTTAATGCAGTCACCCAGTCGGCACAACGACAATCTTCTCTGCAGGATTGGCCGTGCCCCGCCGAAGCTTTGCTATCGTGGCTTTCGGCGCATCGTAAACATCTAAAAAACGAAAGATAAACGTGTCGGCATCAAAAGGCGTTTCCACCAGGTCTTTTTGAGCGACGATTCAATTTCGGCAATGTTCATGTGGAGCGTATCACCAGTTTCCGTTGTTCTAGCAAGTACGCTGGTTTATACCAAGGCTCATGCACAAGCCGATTCGGTGCTGCTGAAGTATCGGAGAGTGGAATTTTCAAGAGCGTAAGTAGTACTCTCTCAAGAAGGATGCTGAGATGCCAAGTCGCGACTGCCAAACCCTGGGGATGTAAGGCTTTCGGCCCACTATGCGCAAGTTTGTCCCTTACCTCTTTGAGTCCTGGTAATGGATCGGGTCCAGATAACGGCCAAAGATCGTCATTTTTTACGCTCCATGTCATCAATACCCACTCCAACCGTTGTAACAGGCTCAACCTCCCATTTTTTACCGTTTTAATGAAGCCTTCAATCCGCTCAACGACTTCAACAATAGCGCCCTGTTTCGCCGCCTCTAGTACTAACAAAAGTGCGTCGTCATCTTCTTTATGTTTGGCATTTCCAAATTTCGGTGCGAACGCTCTGCATGCTTCGAGTGCCTGAAACATCCGGAGAAAGCGTTCCGACACTTGCATATTTATGGAGGGCGTCAATCCTATTGACATGTGTTTGAATATATTTTTCATTTGCGGATCAAGTGCTGCCAGCTCTTTAGTGGCTGAACTCGTCAATGATGCAAAACTACGTTGATCGACCAGATAGTCATGCGGCTCGTAAGGAATATATTTGGTAGTTATTGGATCCAATGGGTATATCCAGATTTGCTCCTGCCGATCATCGTATCTCACTTCCCATCCCGACACGGCAATTCGTTGCCTACAAAAAACAGAGACCACCATTAGAGCCTCTTCAATATGTGAGAGATATTCCTCTGTGGTTTGGGTAGCCTCATAACCCAACTCGACAGCGGCGCAGAAGCCAGACTTTACAACTGCATTGTCGGGATTTGCTGAACGTGCGAACACCCATTCCCTCAATAATCGGACTCGTCCCAATTGTGGAATGTCCACTACATGAAGCTCTGCAGTTTGGCAGTTCGGTGTTTTACTTAGCGCAGAAAGCCAATTGTGTTCTGCTAAAAAAGCATTGCTGGTCAGGTGGAACCTGATACTTTTTTTAAAGTTTTGAAGCTGATCATTTCCGCTCGGCTTATTGAATCGCCTAGTCATCCTCAACTTGCCAATGTGTGTCAGTATAATCGGTGCCAAACCGGCGCGCCTTCGCGGCTGCCTATCCTGTGGCATATGCCTATATCACACGTCATCTAGCCAAAGCTCTATGCCACCAATTTGACCATTGATGTGACAAGGATTGAGAATTTCAGGGAGGGGCATCAATGCGACAGGGACACTGAGTTCGATTCGCGCGACATCGCCACCGACCAATGGAGGCCAGACGCGGCAGTCAATAATCACCGTTTGATCGTTCGCGCTTACCAGTTTACCGTCAAACTCGTAACACACTCCATCTACCAGTTCGATATCCATACCTTAGAGTTCCTTTGCATAAGCATTTTTAGCCAAGGATGGCACAAAGACGTATCCACCCGCTGAAGATGCAATGCCATTGGAGTTATCACCACCTGCGCACCAAGTCACGGCAAGTCAATACCAAACGCAAGAAAAGAGGTCTTCAGTATCTGATATGCAGCCGGAGCACTAGCGAGCGATTGAATAGTTGTTCCGAAGACGTTAAACATATTGAGTAGCTTTGTATCGTTGGGCGACTCGCTGCTAATCTCGGACGTACATTCCTGCACGATCTCCAATAGTTTTTGTCTTTCTGGCTCAGAGAGAGACGGCTCAATCTCAATAGCCTCCTTGAACTGTTGTAGTGAAGTAGCCAGTGATGCGCGTTCATTCTTACCGAGGTTCTGAATGACGTTTGCAACAGCGTTAGTACCTGTTTGAACCGAGCCAACATTCCCATTAAAAATGTAATTGTTAGTCCTGGGAGATACACCTTGAGTTTGAGGAGTTGATGATGAACCCAATAGAGGCAAGAACGGCTCTGCCTCGAACGGTGTGAGGTAGCGCAAATACTGCTTGAGAGCACCTCTGATGTTATTCGACAAAGTAGGAATGCACTCATCTCGAAGTTGCGCTGCCACTAATCCGGCGTTTTCGTCCGAAACCCCCTTTGCTTCGGCATCCTTCGACAACTGTATCGCAGAACCTTGGGCAGCTTCGGCACCCGCCAACATTCCAAGATTCATCAGCACTTCACTTGTCGAAACCTGCCTTGCCGACATGATTAAGGTGGACTTAAAGAACAATTTTTGCCCAAGATCACCTGCCAAATATCCCCACCTAAACTCATGGGAGGAGTGGTCAGCGCCCGTTATTCTGTCATCAAGTTTGAATTTCTCAATTTCGCTTTCAAAATAGCCTTGGGGGACGAAGTCACGCAAGTCGGTCAAGATCATTGCTCGAAGTTGTTTCAATATCCACCAGTCCATAACATCTCCGTCCGTCAGCACCGCACTAGCGCGGCATTGTATGCCGCATTGCGCTCACGCTTGCCGACCGATAACACCAGCACTGTGATGACATGATCCTGCACCTGGTACACCAGCCGAAAGCCTGCCGCCCGCAGCTTGATCTTGTAGAGATGGCTGCCACCACTGATGTGAGACGATTCCACACGAGGATTCTCTAGGCGTTCGCCCAGCTTTTTCTTGAATTGTTCCCTAATGGGCTTGTCCAGCTTGCTCCACTCACTCATCGCGCTTGGGTGGAAATCCAGCTCATAAGTCATTCAATTTGACCTTGATCGGCTGCTGACCATCGTTCAGGCGAACCTCGGCCAGCCGGCGTAGCTCCTCATCCTCCTGTTGGCCACTGTGCGCGTAGGTTGTTGGCACTCGTTTGAAATACTTCTTCAGTGCCCAACCACTGTGATATTGCTGACGTAGCCAGTCGTAGTACTCAATCTGAATCCACTTTCCTTGCTCTGCAAGAGGTTTCACAACTTCACGTGGGAAAAGTTTACTCACGATTAATGATCTATTTTCAGGATCAGACCGCACGGTGGCCACTCGATCAAGAACTACAAAGCGATCATTTGCTCTTTTTGTTTCTTTCTCGATTGCAATCAAAACAAGGTTGGACAATGCTTCAAGTTGGTTCTGTTGTTTCTCAAGAGACTGCCGCTGGAGTGCAAGCTCAGAATCTGTCTTGCCTTGCCATTTTCCCGAGGATAGTTCTTGCAGGTAGGGAATCAAAAAAACCGCAATAAAGCTTATCAACGCCATGAGTTCCATAGCCTTTCGACTTAACCCTATTCCGTTTTCTTGCTCCGCGGTTTCTTCAGTTACTTCTAGAAGCGTCCCATCAGCCCGAATGCCCAAAGCCACAAGCTGTGCCTCTATACCCCTTTCACCTAGAAGCCCAGCAAGTGTTGCAGCGGAAGACCAATCGATCACAGGTATTGTGAGTCTGCCAACCGACTCTTGAAGAACTTTGATGGCACCAACCGATTCCACAAGCCCTCTTGGCACCTCCCAGTGTTGGTGAGCGTCCTGGTATGACTTCATCAGCCGTGTAATCTGGCCAGATGCACTTGTCGCTGCAAGAACTTCTCGTGCATGACGTAGTGATGCCTGTATGCCTTCGTCCATGGCAGAAAAAGCACCAACCTGACCCGCAGCCTTAAATGTACGAGTAAGCTCATCACTCAACCATGCAGGTTTTGTGGCAATGTCTATCATACGTTGCCAGTTCGGATCAAATGCGTACTGCTTGCGGATGTCAGCAATTGGATCAAGCATCCGCTTAAAATAATCTTGCTGATCCAGCAACTGCTTGGCGTCCTGCAATGCTGCTAATTGCCCGACATATAATGCAGAGTTTGTGGCTTTGTTGATCTTGTGAACTTCCTCGGCAATACTGGAGTAGGGCTGAAGATGTTTAAGCCAATCAAGGCGAGCGTCTTCCATTCGGCGTAGCTCACTCGCTAACGTGCCACTAATTCCAAGCTGATCCCACTTAGAGCCCGCGCCAGCACTCATATAGCACCTTTACTATTGGCTTATCCAGACCCCAATGTACCGGAGTCAAATTGTTTTGACTATCTCCGCGGAATGAACAACGTATTGCCTATATCACCTCTTTTAGGATCAATGTATCCTTGCTCACCTGACGCCCGTTGCTGAAATGCAGCACTTCCCACAACTCTACAACTGTAAATCTTTCGAAAAATGAAAGCGAACGCAAGGTATCGAATTTCTCCGTCTCATAAATTTCATTCTGCTCTTAAAAGAGTGAACTAAAGGCAAAGAAAGATGATAGATCTTGAGCAAATTCATTACAATTCTGGTACTGTTGAGACAAATCCTTTTTCATAGCTCGCTGAACGATGGCATTCAGTTCATCTGGGATGTTTTTAGAAAAATCCTAAAAAGATTACTTGCTCAAACATGCTACCGCTTAATCAGCATGGCATCGCCATAACTGAAAAAACGGTATTGCCGTTCCACCGCATGGCTATAGGCGGCGAGCATTGCGTCCATGCCACCGAAAGCGCACACCAGCATCAGCAGGGTAGACTTGGGCAAATGGAAATTAGTTAGCAAAATATCCACCACTTTGAAACGGTAACCCGGAACAATGAAAATACTTGTTTCACCTTCCCCGGCTAGTAACCTGCCTTGTTGCGCCGCGCTTTCCAGCGCACGTAAACTGGTAGTGCCAACCGCGATGATCCGTCCACCTCGCGCCCGTGCCTGCAGAATAGCATCCACCGTTGCTTGTGGAATGACATAATGTTCGCTATGCATCACATGATCACGGACATTATCTACACGCACTGGCTGAAAAGTGCCAGCGCCGACATGTAAAGTTAGATAGGCGAGTTGCGTACCTTGAGCGCGTAAGGTGGCGAGCATTGCCTCATCAAAATGCAGCCCTGCCGTGGGCGCGGCTACCGAACCGGGCTGGCATGCGTATACCGTCTGATACCGCTCTTGGTCCTCGGCATTAGCTGCATGAGTAATATAGGGGGGTAGCGGCAACTGTCCGTATTGTTCCAGCAATGCCGACACATTCTCTGTGCTGTCAAAGCGCAAGCAGAAAAATTCTCGCTCGCGTCCCAGCACCGTAACGGGAAGATGCCCTGCCAGCAACAATCGGCTGCCCGACTTGGGCACATGGCTGGCGCGCACTTGGGCCAGCGCATGATGTTCGTCAAGAATACGCTCGATCAATACCTCAATTTTACCGCCGCTTTCCTTTACTCCGAACAGGCGCGCTTTCAGCACACGTGCATCATTCAACACCAGCAAATCATGTTCACGCACCAGGGATGGTAAATTAGCAAACATGGAGTCTTCTCTAGCCTCCCCGCGTATACACAACAAGCGACTGGCATCACGCCGTTCGGGTGGGTGTTGCGCGATCAAGTGCTCGGGAAGTGCGAAGTTAAATTCGTCGGTGAACATCACAAAATTTTGCAACCATTAAAACGCTTCGTCTTCGCGCAGGTAGCGCCATTGCCCGCTGGGCAAATCGCCCAATTTTATCTTGCCGATACGCACGCGCTTTAGCCCGGTAACTTTCAGTCCAACCAGTTCACACATGCGACGAATCTGACGTTTTTTGCCTTCGCGCAAAATAAAGCGCAATTGATCGTCATTCAGCCAGCTCACTCTGGCAGGCTTAAGCACCTCGCCGTCCAGTTTAAGACCGTGGTTCAACATGGATAGACCGTTAGCTGAAATTTTGCCCTGCACGCGCACCAGATATTCCTTGTCGAGGTCGGAATCTTCGCCGACAAGTTGTTTGGCGATGCGGCCATCCTGAGTCAATACCAGCAAACCCTGCGAATCAATATCCAGCCGGCCCGCAGGCGCGATGCCTTTCAAATGCATGGGATGAAAAGACAGCGGTGATTGATCGCTGGCAAAGCGTGATGAAGCATTAATCAGGGTAACTGCGGGCTTGTGGTTGTCTTCTGCCTGCCCGGAAACAAAACCGATCGGTTTATTCAGCAGGATCGTTACGCGCGTTTGCTGTTGTGCCTGGGCGGCGCGGTTCAACGTGATGCGCTGGGTGGGATCTATTTTCGTACCCAGTTCAGTTACTGGCTTGCCATCCACCAACACCCAACCACGTTCAATATAGCTGTCTGCCTCGCGGCGGGAGCACAAGCCCTGTTCGGACATCAGTTTTGAAAGGCGTATTTTTTCCATATTTTTTTGTAACCAAGTCCAATGCAGTAGTAGCAATACATACTGTGCGGCTATTCCAGAAACGATGCGGGACGCTATGCTACACGATTGCAACTCGTATTATTCCTATGGTTATGCCATTTGTTGCGAGCGCGCTTTAGATAAATAAGTAGAAGCCATTAAATCCACGTTGGCTATTCAGCAAGGAGAGCACTCTCCCGATCAGGAGAGCGTATCAAAAATATTGATTACAAAATTTTAAACAGAAACCGTCTGTTTGGAGAAGTCCAGACCCGCAACCTGATAAAAACTTTCCAGATCGCTTAAATCATCCAGCACCGCTGACGCTCCAGAAAAATCCTGCTTGCTTGTGTAGTGATTTATTGTGATGAAAGTTTTCAATCCAGCGGCCAAGCTGGAACGCAGGCCATTCTCAGAGTCCTCCAGCGCTATGCAATCAGCAGCATCGAGGCCCAGCCTCTCCAACACCCAATAATAAATGTCAGGCGCGGGTTTCTTGTGCTGGACGATATCGCCATAACCAATGACGTCGAACAGAGCTTCGCTATCCGCGCCCAATCCCTGTTGTAAAAGCGTGACGACGTTATCCAGCGATGTGGTGGTGGCAATGGCAAGCTTCAATCCTGCCTGTTTGGCTTCGGTAATCAGTCGTTTTATATTAGGGCGCAATGGAATGCCACCTTCGCGTAACATCGCGGTGTAATGCGCGGTCTTGACCAAATGGAGGTGTTTCACAAAACTTTCATAATCAGCTGGCTTCTGAAAACCAGGCACATAAGTAGTAATAAAATGATTGATTCGTTCTTTGCCGCCGGTCACTTTAAGCAACTTGTCATACAGGGCAACGTCCCAGTTCCAGTCAAGATGATTTTCCGCGAATGTTCTATTAAACGAGAGGCGATGGGCCTCTTCGGTATCTGCTAACGTGCCGTCTACGTCAAAAATTATAGCTTTAGTTTTCATTCCGAACCTTCCATTAGCGATTTAGCAATACTCATAAAAATTGCACCTTGCATCTTAAGTCGAATTCCAAGTTTCCACGGGCAATTATAAATAATATTGGAGAAGCCATATAATTGGCAAGATCAATCCGGCGGTAATTTTCTGTGAAATTCATTTCTACGTATCGATTCATTATTGCTTTTTGTCTTGGCTTGCTTACCGTTCTAGGCTTTGCACCCTTTTCACTATTCCCTCTTGTTATCTTTACACTAGCTGCACTGTTCTGGCTATGGCAACAGGCAAATGGGAAACGTGTGGCAGCATGGCTGGGATTTTTCTTTGGTTTTGGTTTATTCAGTGCCGGCATAGGCTGGCTATACATTGCGCAGCATGATTACGGCGACATGCCATTCTTACTGGCCCTCTCCACTACCGCTCTGTTTGCTGCATTCTTGGCGTTATTTCCCGCATTGATTGGTTATACACAGGCAAGGTTGCTAGCTCCTTCTTGGGCACGCTTGATACTGGTAATGCCTGCATTATGGGTACTTCTGGAATGGATACGCGGGTTGTTGTTCACTGGCTTTCCTTGGCTGACACTGGCTTATTCACAAGTATCTGCTAGCCCTTTGGTGGGATATGCACCAATATTCGGCGTTTATGGTGTATCACTAGCGGTGACGATAAGTGCAGGATTGCTGGCGCTATTATGGCAAATGCGTTGGAATGCTCAAGGGAAAGCGGCACTGGCGGCGCTGTTACTGCTATGGGCCAGCGCTACGGCACTTCGTACCATAGACTGGACACAGCCTGAAGGCGAACCGTTCAAGGTTGCATTGTTGCAAGGCAATATTCCGCAAGATCTCAAATTCCACGAAGAGAAGCTTATCGACACGCTGGAAACCTATCGCCGACTGGTGCTGCAAACCGATGCCCGTTTGATCATTTTACCGGAAACCGCACTACCACTGCTACGCCACAATCTGCCGGAAAATTACATGGATATTTTGCGCAAGCACGCCAGGCAAAACGGCGGCGATATACTTATCGGTGCATTTGAAAGTGACAATGAACTGCACTACAACAGCGTATTTACGCTTGGCACAGCGAATAGCCAAAACTACCGTAAAAACCATCTGGTGCCATTCGGCGAATTCATCCCATTGCGCCCAGCGTTGGGCTGGATCGTCAACGAAGTATTGAATATTCCCATGTCTGACTTAGCGCGTGGCGGGGAACGACAACAAGTATTGCGCATAGCGGGCCAACGCGTTGCCGTGCAGATTTGCTACGAGGATGTATTCGGCGAAGAAATCATTCGTTACTTGCCGGAGGCAAGCTTGCTGGTAAATGTTAGCAACGATGCCTGGTATGGCAAATCACATGCAGCGATGCAGCACAACCAGATCGCACAAATGCGCGCACTGGAAACAGGACGCATGATGCTGCGCGCCACGAACACTGGCGTAACCTCTATCATCAGGCGCGATGGCAGCATACAGCAGATGTTGCCACAACATGAGGAAGGCATACTCGTTGGACAGGTGCAGGGCTATACCGGCAGTACACCGTATGTGCGCTGGGGCAATGCGGCGGTGCTGATTATTTTGATAATGATGCTCGTCTTAGCCAAACTGGTGCAGCGAAGGTCACCCTTTCACCCACCTTCAGCGCACTCTCCCAGAGTAAGAAAATCAAGGTGACGAAACACATTGAGGAATTCACAATGAACTGGGTTTGCTACCTCATTTGTTGTGCGGACGGCACGCTGTATTGCGGCATCACCAATAATCTGAAAAAACGTCTGGCCGCGCACAATGCTGGTGAGGCGGCGAAATATACTCGCGGCCGTCGCCCAGTACGACTAATGCACGTCGAGCCATGCGCCGACAAATCCGCTGCCTTGAAGCGCGAGCTACAGATCAAAGAGTTATCGCGTGGCGAAAAACAGGCATTGTGCGGAATGATATGAAAGTCATCTATGAGGATCACCTAGCGCTGACCTTATCGTCAGGCATTACTAAGTCCGTATAGAGCCGATACAATTAATATCGACAGGCTTTTTTGACAAAAACAGGTGAAATATATATCATGCCCGCCTTATGTTTGAACGGCAATTTATAGATAGCTTGGACTTTGCTAATAACAACCGAGAGTTACGCGGTGAAATTGCAATGGCTCAAATGCCTCGGCTTCAAGATAAGCTGGTTGTTCTTGATGCTGGTTTTGAACACGATCACAAAGAAGACATTAGCTACATCCTGCGCGGTTTTCGTGACAGGAATGACAAACCAATGTTGGAAGTGAAACTGGACGGACTGTGCCAACTGCGGTGTCAGCGATGTTTACAGGGCTTAATTTATCCATTGAAGCTGGTTTCCCAGTTACTTTTGGTGAAAAACTGGGATGAATCTTCTGTTGAAGTAGAAGATGAGATAGATAGCATTTTAGTTGATAGTCATTTGGACGTGTTTTCCTTGTTTGAGGAAGAGATTTTACTGAATCTGCCATTTGCACCGAGACATCCTGTAGGCGTTTGTCGACCTGTGAAAGAAGGATATGTAGTGGAAGAGATAGATCGGATAAATAAAAACCCATTTGCTGTGCTGTCCGAATTGAAATACAAGTAGTTTTTTATTATAGGTTTTGCAAGGAGTTAATATGGCTGTTCAACAGAATAAAAAATCCCCATCCAAGCGTGGCATGCACCGCTCGCACGATTTTCTGGTTAGTCCGGCGCTGGCGGTTGAACCCTCCACTGGTGAACAACATCTGCGTCACCACATCAGTCCAACTGGCTATTATCGCGGCAAAAGAGTTATCAAAATAAAAGGCGACTAATCACACTTGCGGTAGCGGATACGCACCCCATAAAAAGGTGCAGACGCATCCATGTATCCAAAATCCAAGTTGAACAAAGCGTAAGAGGATCGCCTGGTGGATGTCACAATAGCCATTGATGCCATGGGTGGCGACCACGGAACGCGCGTCACCATTCCCGCTGCGGTAAGATATCTGAAACAACATCCAACCGATACGATCGTATTGGTTGGTTTGCCCGACGCCATCGAAGCTGAGTTGCGCACCATCAAAACGTCTATCGAGCCACGACTGCGTATCCAGGCAGCCAGTGAAGTGGTCGGCATGGACGAATCCCCGCAATTGGTGTTACGTAGCAAAAAAGATTCTTCCATGCGTGTCGCCATTAATCTTGTAAAAAATGGCGAGGCGTCTGCTTGCGTAAGTGCCGGAAATACTGGTGCATTGATGGCAACAGCGCGTTATGTACTTAAAATGCTGCCTGGTATAGACCGCCCCGCGATTGCTTCATTTCTGCCCACTTATAAGGGGCAAGTCTGTATGCTGGATCTTGGCGCGAATGTGGATTGTAACGCTGAGAATTTATTACAGTTCGCCCTGATGGGTACCGCTCTGGTTTATGCTATTGAACATAAAAATAATCCTACGGTAGGCCTGCTCAATATTGGAAGTGAAGATATTAAGGGCAATGAAATCGTCAAGCAAGCAAGTGAACTGTTGCGGCAAAGCGATTTAAATTTTTACGGCAATATCGAAGGCAACGATATTTTCAAAGGAGTAACTGACGTAGTAGTTTGTGACGGCTTTGTCGGGAATGTTGCACTAAAAACAACAGAGGGACTGGCGCAGATGTTGGGTGGTTTCCTGCGTGAAGAATTTAACCGTAATATGTTTACCAAATTGGCCGGGCTACTTGCCACTCCGGTACTCAAGGCATTCAAACGCCGTGTTGATCCCCGCCGTTACAACGGTGCCAGCCTATTGGGACTGAAAGGTATCGTGCTGAAAAGTCATGGCTCTGCCGATGCGTTCGCCTTCTTTTGCGCCATTGAACGTGCCGCCGAAGAAGCGCGCGGCGGCATGTTGCATCATATTAGCGAGCACATAGAGAAATGGCATGATGCATGCCAACAAAAGACAAGGGAGGCTTCCTGATATATTCAAAAATAATCGGTACCGGCAGCTACCTGCCGACCAAGGTGTTGACTAACTTCGACCTCGAGAAGCTGGTCGAAACTTCGCATGACTGGATTGTCACTCGCAGCGGCATTGTCGAACGGCATTTTGCCGCTGAAGGTGAGCAGGCCAGTGATATGGCATGGCATGCCAGCCAGCGTGCACTGGAGGCGGCTGGCATCGGCGTTGATGAAATTGACCTGGTCATTGTCGCTACAACCACGCCGGATCATATCCTACCCAGTACTGCGTGTATCCTGCAAGACAAGCTAGGCATTAAGAATGGCGCGGCCTTCGACGTGCAAGCTGTATGCAGCGGCTTTATTTATGCGTTAAATACCGCTGATCTGTTTATCCGAGGCGGGCAGGCACGCAATGCTTTAGTAGTAGGCGCCGAAGTGTTATCGCGCTTGCTTAACTGGGAAGATCGCACTACCTGTGTGTTGTTTGGTGATGGAGCGGGCGCGGTGATACTGCAGCGTAGCGATGTGCCGGGTATCTTGTCCGCCAAGTTACATGCCGACGGTAGCCATCGCAACAAGTTAAGTGCCGACGGCGGCATACGTGATGGCGCGATCTTCGGCAACCCTTACATTAAAATGGACGGTCAGGCGGTATTTAAGTTCGCTGTCAAGGTACTTAGTGAAGTAGTGGAAGAGGTGTTGGCCGAGAACAAGATGAAGTGTACCGACATCGATTGGCTCGTTCCTCACCAAGCCAATATTCGCATAATGGAAGCTACAGCCAAGAAACTTGGGCTGAGCATGGATAAAGTTGTGGTGACCGTTGCTCATCATGGGAATACGTCGGCGGCATCCATCCCACTAGCACTCGACACCGCAGTTCGGGATGGGCGTATTCAGTCCGGTCAGCATGTGCTACTGGAGGCAGTCGGCGGTGGTTTCACCTGGGGTGCAGTTTTACTGCGCTGGTAACTTCTCGTAATATTCTTCAAGTGCTTATAACTAAATTCGCTTTCGTTTTTCCAGGGCAAGGCTCGCAATCACGCGGCATGATGAACAATTATGCCGACTTCCCCGTAGTGCGTGACACCTTTGCCGAAGCTTCCGATATATTGCACCAAGACTTGTGGCAATTGGTTGCGGAAGGCAGTGATGCGGAACTCAACGCTACTGTAAATACGCAGCCGCTCATGCTGACTGCCGGAGTGGCGGTGTACCGCGCCTGGCAAAGCTTGAATGCTCCGACACCCGTATTGCTGGCTGGTCACAGCCTCGGCGAATATACCGCGCTGGTGATCGGGGGAGCGCTTCAATTTGCTGATGCTTTGCCATTGGTGCGTTATCGAGCTGAATGTATGCAGGACGCCGTACCGAACGGTGTAGGAGGCATCGCTGCAATTCTTGGGTTGGATGACGAAAGCGTGCTTAAGATGTGCATCGAAGCTGCTCAAGACGAAGTGTTGGAAGCCGTCAATTTCAACACACCCGGACAGGTAGTAATTGCCGGCCACCGTGCGGCGGTGGAACGCGGTATGGAGTTGGCCAAGGTTAGAGGTGCGAAACGTGCGTTAATGCTACCGATGAGCGTACCATCGCATTGCAGTCTATTACGTGGTGCGGCGGAATTGTTGCGAGTGAGATTAAATGACGTGACGATGCAAGCTCCCTCCATTCCTGTGCTGCACAATGCCGATGTAAAAAGCTATATGGATGTAGCCTCTATTAAAGATGCTCTCGTACGCCAGTTATATTCGCCGGTACGTTGGGTAGAAATCGTGCAATGTTTCAGTCAAAAATTTATTACACATAACGTGGAATGTGCACCAGGCAAAGTGCTGATGGGTCTGAACAAACGCATTGATACCAACCAACAGGCATTGGCACTGAACGATAGCATAGCCTTGAAATCCGCATGGGCAGCATTGTCATAAAACAACTGGAGGGTGAATGAGTTTGCAAGGACAGATCGCATTAATAACCGGCGCCAGTCGTGGCATCGGGCAGGGAATTGTGTTGGAACTAGGTAAACAGGGTGCAACCGTGATCGGCACTGCAACTACCAAAGATGGAGCACTGGCAATTAGTGACTATTTGGCAGCAGCTGGCCTCAAGGGCTGTGGCATGGCGCTGGACGTCAATGATGTCGTACAAATTGATCAGGTTATCAGCGAAACTCGAAAACAATATGGTGAAATTTCTATTTTGGTAAATAACGCGGGCATTACTCGCGACAATTTGCTAGCGCGCATGACCGATGAGGAATGGGACGACATCATGTCGACCAACCTGAAGTCTGTGTTTCGAATGAGTCGCGCCGTACTACGAGCCATGATGAAGGCACGCCATGGCCGCATTATCAATATTTCATCGGTGATAGGCAGTATGGGCAACGCGGGACAAGCTAATTACGCGGCCTCCAAGGCTGGCATCATCGGTTTCAGCAAATCGCTAGCTTGCGAAATTGGGAGTCGAAACATCACTGTTAATTGCATCGCACCCGGTTTTATCGCTACCGACATGACCGAGGCATTGTCGCAGCCCCAGCGTGACAAACTGGTTGAACATGTGCCGTTAAAACGCTTGGGGCAAGTGGCCGATGTTGCTGCCACCGTAGCATTCCTTGCCGGTCCAGGAGCGGCTTACATAACTGGCGCGACCTTACATGTAAATGGTGGAATATACATGGAGTGAGATAAATTTCAGTCGCGCTTTATCCTGCACAGACAAACGACTCTTTTCAAATTCCGGTGTCAAATGCTGTACCCAGTACATGTTCGTCTTGTGAGCAAACGTAAGGCTGCACTCTGCCCTTATCTCTACCAAATCGCAAACCGACAACTTATAGCGCAGATATTACCGAATGCAAAGTTCGGTCAATCTCTTGTTCGAAGTATCGTCCCATGCGCAATACCTCCATACTTTTTTAAGTTTGCCATCACTATCGTTCGTCAGTCGAAAAGATGTCAGTCTAGCCCATAGCGAAACTTGCATCAAAACAGTCCGCTATTAGCTCAACAGCACCGCTGTTCATACCTTCAAACGAGCTTTCGTATAAATCGACTTCTCAAGTATTAACGCCATGAACATCACTCTGTTTACTTCAAAACAAACGTTTGATACACTTGTTTAATTATTTGTTAAGAGAAGAAGAATATGATCGTCGTTATGCCCGATATGAATCTACCTGCTCTCAGCGTTTTATCGTTGAGCACCTCTCTGCATGATTACTGAGACAAAAATTAACTTGAGTGAGCAGACACGCGAACGCTTGCTTGCGGCCGCTCGTGTAGTTTTCGCGGAAAACGGTTTTCAAAACGCTACAGTACGTGAAATTTGCCGTCATGCAGAAGTCAATATTGCAGCGGTGAATTATTATTTTAGCAGTAAAGAAGCTTTGTTCGCTGCCACCTTGAATTTTGAGCCACTGCTAGCATTGTGCAAAAAAATCAATCAAGACTCCATCTGCGCCCAAGTGCGCTTACTAAATTTCATCCACGATTTTTTGATGCAACTGCTGGATAAAAAAGAATTCTCCGTGCAATGCCAATTCATGGCACGCGAACTGGCGGAGCCAACTCCAGTACTAGGGAAGATCGTGCAGGAAGCCATTGCACCGATACATCAGTTTGTCGCTAATCTAGTGCGCGAAATCGTGGGTAAACAAATCAGTGAAGCAGAATTGCGCCGCTGTGTGTTCAGTATTTTCGGCCAGTGCGTGTACTACCGTCACGGACAATCAGTAATTCAGCGATTGCATCCAAATTTGAGCTATGACCATAAAGAAATCGAAGCTATTGCGAAACATATCGGAGAATTTTCTCTTGCTGGTTTGAAGCAGATTACTCAAAACAAATGTCCGTGATTACCTGCGTTTAGCCATTCAGCAATTATTCTGAATATGTTTAGGAGGATTGTTATTTTTACGGATGACTTGGTTAAATTGAGAAAAATGATTTACTGGAGATATACATGAAACAAGACGCTTTCTTGTCAGTTTGCAAGGCAGCATGTGCAGCCATATTTTTTCCCATACTGCTTTCAGGTTGCGGTTCTGGTGACAGTCAACCAAAAACTGCAGCGGCTGCAACCCCTCCGCCTCCCGAAGTCGATGTAATCACTGTTACTCGAAGCTCAGTAGTTCTCACTCAAGATTTGCCCGGCCGCCTGCAAGCATATCGTACAGCCCAAGTACGAGCGAGAGTGGAAGGAGTGGTTGAAAAACGAAAATTTATCGAAGGCAGCAATGTTAAAGAGGGAGATTCGCTGTATCAGATTTTTTCACGCAACTATCAGACAACCCATGATGCGTCCAAAGCAGACGTAGCTGTTGCCCGTCAGACATTGGCGCGTTATAAATATCTTCTAGACGCAAAGGCAGTGAGCCGGCAAGAATATGAATTGGCAGAAGCCAAGCTCAAACAGGTCGAAGCAGCCTTTTCCAAGGCACGAGACGATTTGGACAACACCCGTGTACCTGCTCCTATTTCGGGTCGCATAGGGCGCTCCCAAATTACCGAAGGGGCACTCGTAGGCCGTAACGAAGCCACACTACTTGCAACTATCGAGCAAGTCCATCCTCTTTATGTCAACTTCACGCAATCGGGTGCGGATACTCTCCGCCTCCAGCAGGCAATTAAAGCTGGCAAGTTGACGCGAACCGCGTCAGCTGGAGTGGAGCTGGTTCTTGAAGATGGAAGTGTTTATCCCCAATCGGGCAAATTTCTGTTCTCAGATTTGGCCGTTGATCCCAGCACAAATAGCGTTTCACTCCGGGCAGAATTTCCAAATCCTAAACAAGAGCTGCTACCCGGGATGTTTGTTCGCATTCGCTTCCCAGAGGCGAATGTCGACAACGCTATCAGGATACCTCAACGTGCACTGCTAGCGGATGCACAGGGACAATTTGTGATGATTGTAGATCCACAGAGTAAGGTGGCAGTCCAGCGGGTTAAGACGGGCAGCATGGCGAGTGGGGATTTCATCATCACCGAGGGGTTAAAAGGCGGTGAACAGGTCATTGTTAACGGCTTGCAAAAAGTGCGGCCGGGCAGCGTTGTGAAGCCCGTACCCTTAAATCAAACTGCGAATGCAAATGCTCCGGCGGCAATAGCTCCCGCGAAAAAATAGAGGTTAACGTGTTAGCTAATTTCTTTATAGACCGTCCCATCTTTGCCTGGGTCATCACCTTAGCAATCCTCCTTGGCGGAGGACTCGCGCTACGTAGCTTGCCGGTTACCTCTTATCCGGCTGTGGCTCCTCCGGCTCTGGCTATTACGCTTAGCTATCCTGGTGCCTCCGCCCAAATAGTTGAGGAAACCTCCGTTGCCTTGATTGAGCAGGAATTGAACGGCATCGAACACTTGCTCTACATGGATTCGTCCTCCGAGCTTGGCCGCGGTACCATCACACTAACCTTCGAAGCTGGCTCTGATCTGGACATTGCCTCGGTCGAAACCCAAAACCGCATCAAGCGTGCCGAAGCGCGTTTGCCAGAGGATGTGCGCCGCTTGGGGGTAACTGTAGCGAAATCAGCCCGAAATTACTTGATGTTCGTCTCACTTGTTTCGCCAGACAAAAGCCACGATAACGTTGCGCTTGGCAGTTATGCGGCGGCTAACCTACTGGAGAGTATCCGCCGTGTGCCCGGGGTAGGTGAAGGAATACTCTTTGGCACCGAATATTCAATGCGAATATGGCTTCAGCCAGAACGACTTCATGCATTCAGCTTGACCCCAGGCGATGTTTCACGCGCGGTACGAGCGCAGAACATACAGCTTGCCATGGGCGAGCTTGGACAACTACCAGCAATGGCTGGACAACAATTGAACGCAGTCATCGTTACCCAAGGCAGATTGTCATCCCCTGAGGAATTCGGCAACATCATTGTGCGCGCCAACCCGGATGGCTCCACAGTGCGCATTAAAGACGTAGCGTCGGTGGAATTAGGGGCACAAGATTATTCCGTTGCCGCTCGTCTTGATGGTCAACCGTCTTCAGCCATAGCCATTCGCTTATCACCAGGTGCCAATGCCTTGGATACAGCTAAAGCTGTCAAAGCCAAGATGACGGAGCTAGCCAAATTTTTTCCAAAAGGAATCAATTGGGTAGTGCCTTATGACACCTCTCAATTTGTTGAAATATCCATCCGGGAAGTTGTGAAGACTTTGGCAGAAGCGATGGTCCTCGTTTTTTTGGTTATGTATCTATTCCTGGGAAGTCTTCGTGCCACTGTCATTCCCGCTATCGTTGTACCGATTGCTCTCATCGGAGCCACCGTGGGACTATACGTTGTAGGCTACTCAATCAACACTTTAACGCTATTTGCCATGGTGTTGGCCATCGGCATTGTGGTGGATGACGCCATTGTGGTAGTAGAAAATGTCGAACGCATCATGACCGAAGAAGGGCTACAGCCACGCGAAGCCACACGCAAGGCGATGGGGCAAATTATAAATGCCATTATCGCCATCACTTTGGTGCTAATGGCAGTATTCATTCCAATGGCTTTCTTTAGTGGTTCTGTCGGCGCCATCTATCGTCAATTCTCGGTAACGCTGATACTGACTATAGCCTTTTCAATGTTGATGGCGTTAACGTTAGCGCCAGCGCTGTGTGCCACATTGCTGAAACACACACCGGAAAATGAAAAAAAGCCTGGCAAGGGTTTCTTTGGCTGGTTTAATCGTTTTTTCAGCAGAACGACCCAACGCTATACATCTGGCGTGGGACACGTTTTGAAAAAAACTGGACTCTATCTGATTATCTATGCCGTCATTCTAATTGCAGTGGGGGGACTGTTTTCACGTTTGCCAACCAGCTTCCTGCCTGAGGAAGATCAAGGTTATTTTATTAGCGTGATCCAGTTGCCACCAGGTTCTACTAGTGAACGTACGCTTGAGGTTCTTACTCAAGTAGAGCAGTTTTATCTTAAACAGTCTGAAGTTGAGCACGTTATCGGGGTGGCTGGTTTTTCATTCTTTGGTCGTGGCCAGAATGCTGCTATTGCTTTCGTTCGGCTTAAGGGCTGGGATGCACGTCCTGCGCCAGAAAACTCTGCTTCTTCTCTAGTCCAACGCGCCAACATGACGTTGTTTCGCATCAAACAAGCCATGATTTTTTCCATTAACGTACCACCCATTCCAGAGTTAGCCGCTGTGGGCGGATTTGATTTTCGCTTGCAGGACCGCTCAGGCCAGGGACGTGAAAAACTACTTGAAGCGCGCAATATGGCATTGGGCATAGCCAGCCAAAATCCAGCATTAGTGGGCGTTCGGCCAGAAGGACAAGAAGCGGGGCCACAATTGCGGCTGGATATTGACCGATTAAAAGCGCGTGCCCTAGGCATCGATTTGGCTGATTTGAATGAAACCCTGCAATCGGCACTAGGCGTTGCCTATATCAACGACTTCGTGCGTGAAGGCCGCATTTTGCGGGTCCAAATGCAAGCAGAGTCCAGTGTAGGCACATCACCTGAGGAAATATTGCGCTTGCCTGTACGAAATGCTCAGGGCGCAATGGTACCCCTGTCCGAATTTGCTTCTCCGCGCTGGGATGTCGGGTCGCCGAAGCTGGATCGCTACAACGGCCTGCCATCAATGAAGATTTCCGGGGGTCCCGCTCCCGGTCGGAGCAGTGGCGATGCAATAGCAGCGATGGAGCAAGTGGCTAGCCAATTACCATCAGGTTTTGGTTTTGAATGGTCTGGAACCTCTTATGAGGAACGCCTGTCTGGCAGCCAGGCAATATTACTCTTTGGCCTTTCGTTAGTTGCCGTATTCCTGTGCTTGGCAGCGCTTTATGAGAGCTGGTCAATTCCAGTAGCAGTGCTGCTGGTAGTGCCCATCGGCATCCTTGGCGCATTGCTAGCCGTGACGTTGCGAGGCATGCCAAACGATGTTTATTTCAAGGTAGGGCTGATTGTTATCATCGGCCTTTCGTCCAAAAATGCGATCTTGATTATTGAATTTGCGCGTGATCTGCAGGAGCGTGGCTACAGTCTATTTGATGCTACGCTGGAAGCTTGCCGGTTAAGATTCCGTCCCATATTAATGACCTCAATCGCCTTCATTTTAGGCGTACTGCCCTTGGCTATTTCCACAGGTGCAGGGGCTAATGGTCGCCAAGCCATTGGCACTAGTGTCATTGGGGGGATGATAGCCGCGACGGTTCTGGCGGTATTCTTGGTGCCGGTATTTTTTGTTGTCATTCGTCGCATCTTCCCCGGTCATCCACGTCGGCATCAGGAAGACGATCATGCGTAACCCAAAAAATAGCGCAATCTATTGATATGAAACATTGCACAAATAACTATTTAACGAAGGCCAGAACATCGCTCGTGCTTATGTCTAGTGGTTTGTTACTAGCTGCATGCGCCGCTGGACCGAACTACCAACGTCCGGAAATGGATTTGCCAGAACATTGGGTAACCCAGCCAAGCACTATCAGTCCTACTACACAGAGGCCGGCAAATGCTGCTGGAGAACGTTGGTGGAGTCTGTATGCCGATCCGGTCCTTGATAAGATCGAAGATGAAGCACTTGCTCATAATGTGGATGCCCAAGTTGCCACTGCACGAATATTAGAAGCGCGTGCCCAACTCGGAATAACCGAATCAGATCAGTATCCAAAACTTAACGCCAATGGAGCTCAATCACGCACCAAAAGAAGTATTAACCCCGGGCTTTTTATACCTCCAGTACGTATCTTAGAGTTCTCGCGCGTCACCCTGGATGCCAGCTACGAGCTGGATTTATGGGGAAAATTTCGCCGCGCCAGCGAGGCTTCACGTGCTGATCTATTTGCGGCACAGTTTAACAGAGACTCTGTACGCTTATCACTCACTGCACAAGTGGCGCAGCAATATTTTGCTTTGCTATCAACAGATGCCCAAGAATCTGCGATACGTAAAGTATTAACCGGTCGTCAGGATAGGCTCGCATTAGATAAAAAGCGTTACCAAGTGGGCGTCATAGCTGAATATGACCTGCACCAATCTGAGGCTGATGCTGACGCTGCACAAGCGCAACTCATTTCCATTATTAAAACGCGTGACCAACAAGAAACAAGTCTCGCGTTGTTGCTGGGTCGCTCGCCACGCCATGTGATGAATGGCAAGTTGGAGCGTGGCAGTCCCACTCTTACTAACGTTTGGGTTCCCGATGGGTTACCGGCTGAATTACTACTGCGCAGACCAGATTTACAAGAAGCAGAGCAAAAGTTAATGGCAATGAATGCACGTATCGGCGTAGCGCGCGCGCAGTTCTTCCCTTCAATTAGTTTGACCTCCTATCTCGGCAGTGAAAGTATCTCTCTTTCTAATCTTTTCACCGGACCGGCGGGCGTTTTTCAGTTTGCCGCTGGTATTGGTCAGCCAATCTTTAATGCTGGTCGCATTAAATTTGGGGTACAGGTAGCAGAATCTCGTCGTGATCAGGCGTTAACTCAATATAAGCAGGCAGTCGCCAGCGCTTTCGCCGATGTGCGCAACGCTTTATTCGCACAAGAATCCGCGCGTCAGATACTAGCCGCCGAAAGCTCCCGTAGCAGGGCACTTTCGAAAGCTCATAAACAAGCGGAATTGCGATATCAAATAGGTATTTCCAGCCGCTTGGAATTATTGGATGTGGAACGGAATTACTTGCAAGCAGAACTCACCCGCATAGATGCACAGCGTGCCCAGCGTACTGCAGTTGCTGACTTGTTTAAAGCATTGGCTGGAGGGTGGCAGCAACCCACTGTTAAACCGACACAACGACTACCATCTTGAAAATAAATAACGTATGGACGCATCTTAAAATTAATTATCTTTGCCCATTTTTAAACTGAGCATTCCATTACTCATTACACCGAAATGCAAAAACTTGCAATTTCTTTTCAAAGCGATGATAATAAGCGCGAATTATTCGCATTTACATTTCTTGGATTTTTATAGTGTTTCTAACTAAAAAGAGATGAAAGCTTTTGGTGGCACTACATTTGCATTAGCTTCCGCTCTAATACAAGTTCTGTTATTGATATTTAAGAATTAGAATTTGTTTCATCAAAAGGGCGAAATAGTGATCAACACATATGGGCCGAATGAATAGGCTTTAAGCTACCCCTTGCAACAAGTTGAACTTTGTCGCGAAAATACTAAATATCAAATAAATCCGGGATGCCAACACCCATCGGCTTGCACACCTTAATGGAGAAGTCATGTTTCAAACACTGATGATTACCTTTCGAGAAGGCTTGGAAGCTTTTTTGATCATTGCAATTTCATTAATTTATTTAACACAAACTAACCGTCGCGAACTGATCCCTGCAGTGCATAGTGGCGTGGGCTTTGCGCTACTACTATCCGCATTGCTGGGGGTAGTACTGGCTCGCATCGGCGCTATTTCTCCATTTTGGATGGGGATAATGGCACTTGTTGCCGCCATATCAGTCATTTATTGCACAGTGCATATGAGCAAGATGGGCAAGTTTATGAAGAAAGAAATTACCGATGGCTTCAATAAAGCGTCGGAACAGTCTTCCAGCCGCGCCTGGATGGTCGCTTTCTTCTTTTCCGCATTTATGGTGGGACGTGAGGGAGTCGAAACAGCAACCATGATTGCTTCGCTCGCAGCGCAAGCAGAAACCTCGCATATGGCGATCGGAGCAGTGATTGGCGTGTTACTGGCAAGCTTACTCGCATGGGCTTGGGTCAAATTTGGGCGACGAATAAACTTACAGAAATTTTTTCAGTTTACCGCTGTCTTCATGACAATCTTTGCATTGCAATTAATATTCTATGCGTTCCATGAATTTACCGAAGCGGGTGCGCTACCTTTGGTCGATAACGCTTATTGGCATGTAGCCACCGAGCCTTGGTCACCAGAAGGTGAGTATAGTCAATGGTTTTCATATAGCTTTGGCATTTTACCTTTAGGTTGGTTAATCTATGCCTATTTCTCCGATCGGAAAACGAATACTGCTAAACCAGCCTCTTAGCTTGTCAACTTTCGTTTAATATGCCTTAATATTCAGTACAAGCAATGGCTTGCTAACCTCGCGCAATGGCAATTGCAATATAAAAACGGCACATGAGCGCAATATCATTATTTTCAGCACCACATCTCCCTATAATGACTTGGCCACAGGTCAAGCGCCTAGTACCATTGCTGTTGATCATCTTGCTTCACATGGGTTTTATCTATGCATTGCTAAACGGCTGGTTTTACCAAACCGAGCAAACATTACCAAAAGCCGAACAAGGACTACCAAAAGAAATATTTGTCAGCTTAATCACCGTTGACAATACACCAGAGCCCATGCCACCAGAACCTCAGCCAACACCACCAAAACCAGTGCCGGTTGTCAAGCAAACTGTCACTCCCCCACCGGTAATTCCGGTTATTAACAAAACACCGTCAGAACAAGCCATCACGGCACCGCCCGTTCCTCCACAACCACCTGTTCCACCTCAACCGGCGGTAGTGGCTCCGCCCTCTGAACCGGTGCCGCCCGCTCCACCTACGTCTGCGCCTCCGCCTCCCCCCTCTCAACCCAAGACTGTTTCAACCGGCGTGGAGTATCAACAAGCACCTGCACCGGAATATCCACCCCTCGCCAGACGCATGGGTGAAGAAGGACGGGTTACCCTTCGCGTATTGGTGAATGAAGCTGGCCGCCCGACCCGGGTCGATGTACAAAAAACATCAGGGTCGTCTCGGCTCGACGAAGCAGCGCGGCAAGCAGTCCTGCGCGCAATGTTCAAGCCGCATATCGAAGATGGCAGAGCGATCTCTGTTTATGCCATCGTGCCTATTACCTTTCATTTGGATAACTAAAGAAGGAATCATCATGCAAGCAAATCCTTACGGATTAGAAAGTTTATGGATCCAAGGCGATTTAATCACCAAGGGCGTCACTACAATACTTGTCGTTATGTCGATCGCATCCTGGTATGTGATTGTCACTAAAGCGCTGCAACTCTTGAGTTATCGTCGTGCATCACATGCTGCCGGTCACGCATTCTGGGATACCACCAACCTGACTGAAGGTGTTGCCACACTTGGCACCAACAATCCATTTTCCGATATCGCCCACGCAGGCATAACCGCCATGCGCCATCATGCTGCGCACAAAGGTCATTTGCACGACCAGCTATTAGTCAGCGATTGGGTTACGATGTCATTGCGGCAAGCGATAGATGAAACTTCCGGCAAACTTCAAGCCGGTATGGCGGTATTGGCATCGGTCGGTTCGACCGCGCCATTTGTCGGCCTGCTCGGTACGGTATGGGGTATTTATCACGCTCTTGTATCGATCGGCACTTCAGGACAAGCTAGTATCGACAAGGTTGCTGGACCAGTAGGCGAAGCATTGATTATGACCGCGCTAGGCTTAGCGGTAGCGATTCCCGCCACCTTTGGCTATAACGCTTTAGTCCGAAGCAATAAATCCACTATTGCAAAACTAAATAAATTCGGATTCGATTTGCACGCGCTGTTCATCACCGGCGCCCGTTCCTGCAGTACCGAGATTGTCGGCGATAATGGCGCTAAAATTGTCGCCGTCAGGAGTACATAATGGGAATGGGCTCCCTGTCCGATACGGACGACGACTTTAACCCGGAGATTAACACCACACCGTTAGTCGATGTCATGCTGGTATTGTTAATCATATTTATAATCACAATTCCGGTGATAAACCACAGCGTAAAAATTGATTTACCACGTGCGACCAACCAGCGCGATGAAATCAAACCGGAGAACATCAACCTGTCGATTGATGCGCAAGGCCTGATGTATTGGAATAACGAAACCATTGATGCGGCTCAAATGAATGCCCGTATCGCTGAAGCTTCGAAAAAGACACCACAGCCTGAACTGCATATACGTGCAGAACGTACTACTCAATACGAAAAAATTGTAGAGATCATGGCTGCTGCACAGTCGGGTGGTCTAAGTAAAATCGGATTCATAACTGACCCGCAAGATAAATAACGAGGCGATCATAGTTCATATGGGAGTACGTACTACGGCAAATTCCCTCAGAATATATTGAGCGCTTAACATGCACTCTTCTCCGCCCCATTATCGACTTCGGTATTTGACTTAACATCGCTCACTCTATTGATCAGTTTTGCCATACAGAAGTTGGTGTAAATCCAATAGGTACATTCGAAAGTATTAAAGACGTTGGTCTGGTAAAGTAATAGTTGCGCCGAACCTGTAGGCGGTACCGCTCTAAAAATTCAAAAATTGCTGTGAATGGAAACCAAATCCATCCCTGTAGCTTCATGCAAAAACATCAGGCCGAAAAAAATTATTTAAGTTAAGCATCATGAAAGGCCAGTAGGCAGCCATTTCTGGCATGATGCGGCTATCAATGGCAAAATATTCATACCATGTATTTTAAAGAGTGAATTTTAATTTAATAGTTTTTTAAAGGATAACCTAATGACTACGCCAAACGACCTCAAGACTGTCGGCCTCAAGACTACGCTGCCGCGCCTAAAAATCCTCAATCTGTTCGAAAATGCCGAGGTACGGCACTTAAGCGCCGAAGATGTTTATAAAATGCTTATCGGAGAGGGGCTCGATGTCGGTCTGGCAACGGTCTATCGTGTACTCACACAATTCGAGCAAGCAGGACTGCTTGTCCGTCACCACTTTGAAACTGGCAAAGCGGTATTCGAACTTAATAAAGGTGGACACCATGACCATTTAATATGTTTGCAATGTGGTCGGGTGGAAGAATTCCACGACCCAGCAATCGAAAAACGCCAAATAAAAATAGCCGATGAGCTTGGTTTCACGATCCGTGACCATGCGCTTTATCTTTATGCTGACTGTAGTAAGGTCAATTGCCCACACAAAACATAAATCAAACTCAAGGGCGAAGAGTATATTTTTAGCTCTTTAAAATAAGTATTGAATTAAGAGAGTGGCTTAAATCTGGTGTCCTAAACGGAAGAACAAGCCTGCTTCATGACGCCGCACTTTTAATAAGGGGAAAAGCCACCACATGATCCACCTCCAAACGGATCCCAATCCACTCACCGATGGCATGGTTATGGTGGCTCGACACCAGGGAAAGCACGCGGTTACCACCAGGCAGGCGCAAGGTATAAAGAATATCCGCACCACGAAACGCCTTGTGCTCGACTTGAGCTAAGAGGGAGCTTGCATCGTCATGGATAATATCGTCCGGGCGTAACAACACCTCCACCTCACACCCCTTTTTATTGCTACCATCATTACAGTCTACGGTAGAGTAAGCACTAGGAGTTTTGCTATACAGTGTACCCAGCTCGATTTCAACCTGGTTAGCGTTAAGTAACTTCCCCGGCAGTAAAACGCCTTTACCAACGAAATCCGCAACGAAGCGGTTCTCGGGCAGATGGTACAAATTGTAGGCTTTGTCCCACTGCTGGATCTCACCATCATGCATTACCCCTATCATGTCGCCCATGGCGAATGCTTCATGCTGATCGTGAGTAACAATAATAGCGGTAGCGCCCTGCTGCTTGAGTATATCGCGCACCTCCAGCGAAAGTCGTTCACGCAGCTCAACATCCAGATTAGAAAACGGCTCGTCCATTAACAATAAGTTCGGGCAGGGTGCTAGCGCGCGAGCTAATGCCACGCGCTGCTGCTGACCACCGGAAAGTTCATGCGGATAAGCATGGCCACTCCCTGCCAGACCTACTGTTTGCAACAACTCTTCCACACGCTTATTACGTTCGATGCGCGATTGCCCATGCAAGCCAAAGCCCACATTGGCGGCTACATTCAAATGCGGAAATAGAGCATAGTCCTGAAATACCATGCCGATACGACGCTTCTCGGCAGGAACAATAAAACCGGGTGCGCTCACTCGCTCACCATTAAGCACAATTTCACCACCAGAAATGGGCTCGAATCCGGCGATAGCGCGGAGTACGGTGGTCTTGCCGCACCCTGATGGGCCAAGCAGGCAGCCGATATCGCCAGTATTCAGTGCAAAGGAGAGATCGCGCAATACTCTACGTGCCGCGTAGGACTGACTGACGTGTTTAAGTTCAAGCAACATGATGAGTAGTCTTCAATTTTCTTTTTTATTTATTCAACCACATAGGCGTAACTCAGAAATCTCCCCCAAGGATCCAGAATGTCAGAAACTTCCTCTAACCTTTTTTATGGAATAGGGTGCCCTGCCTTGCCTTTGTTCAAACCTGATCCCCAACACACCAGCGCTACTTTGAGCGATATCTGATCAGGACAATCACTGGTGCTAGCCCGGCCAGTACCAGTGCCACGGCGGGTAATGCAGCGCGGTTCCACTCGCCTCCCGAGGTCATCTCGAACACCCGCACTGCCAGAGTATCCCAGCCAAACGGTCGCGTCATCAGAGTAATCGGCATTTCCTTCATCACGTCCACAAATACCAACGCCGCCGCTGTTAAAAGGCCGCCACGCAAGATTGGTAAATGCACCCGGGCGATTAAGCTGACACCAGACACACCCAAACTGCGCGCAGCCTCATCCACGCTACGGGTAATGCGATGCATTTGACTTTCTATCGGACTGTGGGCCACCGCCAGAAAGCGTACCAGATATGCCAGAAGCATTACCATCAAGGAACCTTGCAACAGCGGCGATTGCACCCAGCCCGCAGCCACAAATCGATTATCCAGCCATGCCACCGGAATGAATACCCCGACCGCCAGCACCGCCCCCGGTAGCGCGTAACCAATAGTGGCGATACGTGCCGTCATACGTAACAGCAAACCAGGATGCTGGCGGGCGCTATAGCTCAATAATAAGGCAACTGCCCCTGACAATAGCGCGGCCAAAGCAGCCAACGCCAACGAATGCCAGAAAAAATCCAAATATCGTACATCTAAATCTTGCTCCACTACTTCCGACGCCCAAAGCAACAACTGGGTGATAGGTATGATAAATCCCAGTGCCAGCACTACCAAACAAAAACCGGTAGCCAACCAAGCCTGAGCACCCGTAAGAAGAATGCGAGCCTGAACGCTGTGTTTGCCAGTCTGAGTATAGTGCATGCGTGTGCGGGTCTGCTGCTCTGCCAACAACACCACCAATACGAACACAATCAACAGTGAAGCTAGTTGCGAAGCAGCTTGAAGCGAAAACAGCGAGAACCACGCCTTATAGATAGCAGTAGTGAACGTATCGTAGTTGAATACCGCCACGGTGCCAAAATCCGCCAAGGTTTCCATCAGGGCCAACATCACGCCACCCACGATCCAAGGCCGCGCCATCGGCAGGGCCACCCGAAAAAACCCGACGGCGGGCGACAATCCGAGGGACTGCGCCACTTCCAGCGCATGCTTACCTTGGGTGAGAAAAGCATTTCGAGCAATCAGATAAACATAGGGATAAAGCGCAAATGTCATCACCGCAATAACACCGCCCCTCGAGCGTATCGAGGGGAACTCAATCGGCCCCCACCATTCTCGCACCAAGGTTTGTACCGGTCCGGTGAAATCAAGCAGGCCGATAGCGACAAATGCCGTCACATAGGCGGGAATTGCCAACGGCAATAATAGTGCCCAGGAAAACTGCTTGCGCCCTGGAAACTCACATACAGCCGTAAGCCACGCTAGGGAGACCCCCAATATTGCTACACCTAATCCCACCCCTAATACTAGCCAGAAAGTGTTGGTCAGCAATTGTGGCAGTTGATATTCCACCAGATGCGTCCAGATTTCTCGTTCCGGCGTCAGTAATGAGCTAAGCACTACAGCAACGGGAACCAAGGTGAGCATAGCAGTCAGCAATGCCGCTAAAACCCAACCGCTGGGCAAACGAAATTTAAAAATAAAAGCGCCCACAATGGGCGCTTTTGCAGTAGATGTAGGCAATTGCTGCATTTAGCTATTTATTTATATCTGGCACGATCCATTAATTTAACTGCAGCGGTTTGCAATTCACCCGCTTTAACCACGTTAAGGGGGTTTTGCTTGAATTCTCCCCAAGCCGCAACCGCAGCATCAGGCTTCACCTTAGGATTGACCGGATATTCCATGTTTACATCAGCAAACAGATTCTGCGCTTTTTCTGAAGATAGCCACTCAAGAAACTTAACGGCCTCTGCTTGATGTTTAGCATGACGAGTGATGCCTGCCCCAGAAATATTCACATGCACACCGCTGTCTTTCGTATCCTGATTTGGCCAGAAAATCGCCAGCGGAAGATTGGGTTTTTTCTTCATCAGACCACCAAAATAATAAGTGTTAACCACCGTTATATCACACTGGCCAGCGGCCACTGCGGCCATCGCTCGGGCATCGTCGGATATAGGAGAAGTGGCCAGATTAGCCACCCAGGATTTCATTATCTGTTCAGTTTTAGGCTCACCGTATTCCTGAATCATCATCGCCACCAGCGATTGGTTATACACCGACTTCGAAGTGCGTAAACATAGACGCCCTTTCCACTTTGGATTACCCAAATCTTCGTAGGTAGAAAGAGCAGCTGGTTTCACTTTGTCTTTGTTGTAAATGATGGTGCGGGCACGCACCGACAAACCGAACCACTGGTTAGCCGGGTCACGCAAATGGGCAGGAATATTATCTAACAGCGTCTGGGATTGCACTGGTTGCAATAGCCCCAGCTTGGTTGCTTGCCACAGGTTACCGGCGTCTACAGTAATCAGCATATCGGCGGGAGTATTGGCTCCCTCTGCTTTGAGCTTTTGTAGTAACGCCCCTTCCTTGTCAGTGAGGAACTTGATGCTGGTGCCGGTTTCCTTGGTGTAGGCGTCGAATAGTGGCTTGATGAGCTGTTCGTTACGAGCCGTATAAACCACAATTTCATTAGCCGCGTAAGTAGTCATTGCCACCGTTAGCATGGCAGTAGCAGCAAGAATGCCAGAAAAACGATGTAAAAACGACAGGCATTTGTCCATTTCTATAAACTCCAAAGTGTCAGTTAGATGAATTAAATGAAAAGAAAACCAAGCATGCACCAGTTAACCATAAGTGATCATTATTTTCCAATCCGATGAAAACATGCTCTCTATATATTTGTTCTTCTTGAAAAGCCTCGACTTTCATCCTGAACTAGACTAAAGGATGCGCCGCGCGCCATTAAAGCGTTTCACCCAATATCGCTCTCCCATGTCAGAGACCATCACACTATCGGATTTGCTGCTGGATGCGTGGACAAATCGATTGTCTCCCAGATAGATGCCAACGTGGGAAAATGTGCGCCTCATCGTATTAAAAAAAACCAGATCACCCAGCTGAAGTTCAGCCCGATGAATTTTCATACCAGCTCGACTAATGGCTCGTGCATTATGGGGTAGCAATATTCCAGTCGCTATGCTGTAAACGTGGCGCACGAAGCCACTGCAATCCATGCCAGTATCAAAAGACTGTCCGCCTAATTTATAACTCGTACCAATCAAACTCATGGCGTAGAGAAGTAACTCAGCATGCAAGCCCTCGTCGGCCTTGGAAAACATAGACGCATCGTTCTTAACAACGTCATCCGCCCAAGCGGATGGGAACGTGACAAGCAGCAAATTGACCAATAGAAGTATTATTAAACGCATGCAAACAATATAGTAATGTAGGTAAGAATTCGAAATTGACTTAGTGCAGCACATTTTAATTTGAAGAAGAATACCTCAAATGTGGCCTAAGAGGTATAAGAGCATTTTCCTGTCCCAAACGGCATCAGGCAAACGTTAAATCGATTATTACTTCTTCATGAAAAAGCGAAGTCTATAATTCAAGTGATCACTTTTTGTAGCTAAAATACCAGCATGTATCCAGTTTTTAAATCTTGCCAAGAATAATTGTAGTTTAACAGAATCAAACGACATGTTTTTCGTTCAACCTCTTTAGAGTCTCCGCTTTAAGGTTCATAACTTTGGCTGTTCAGGCTTAAACTTGATTGAGATGATTTAATTGGTTTTCAGCACGCAGTCTCTGAGTACTTAGTCAATAAAACCAAATATTTAGAGCTAATGATGGCGATAACCAAGATTCTTAACGTAGCAAGGCAATACGGTTAACTGATGTCGTCGTATAATAAGTTACAATTTTATCAAATCTGGGTTTGCAGATGTATGAGTACGGTATCATCACAACTTAACAATACTTTTTAAAGGAATCTTCATGTTAACAACAAAATACTGCGTAACTGGACGATGGCTACCGGCGTTAATCGCCAGCTTTGGTTTAACATGGGGAGTTAACGGATATACCTCGCCTCAATGGGATAATTTGCAAGCTGTAAACGAGAGTTACCAACAGGCGGTTAGCAGCCCCATACGTACCA
Source organism: Candidatus Nitrotoga arctica (assembly GCF_918378365.1). NCBI lineage: Bacteria > Pseudomonadati > Pseudomonadota > Betaproteobacteria > Nitrosomonadales > Gallionellaceae > Candidatus Nitrotoga > Candidatus Nitrotoga arctica. Next base: position 2,668,083 of record NZ_OU912926.1, read on the forward strand.
GTGATGACAAGCGTGCTGATGCAACGCGCAAACCAGTAGAGTTCCTGCAGTTCGCCCAAGTACGGCCGGGTATGCTGGTACTGGATATTGCGGCAGGCGGAGGAAATACCTCGCAGCTACTCGCGCTGGCTGTTGGGAGCAAAGGAACCGTATGGGCGCAAGGTGACCAACAACGACCAGCACTCGCCAAACGATTGGCTGATCATCCCCAGTCGAATATCGTTCCGGTAATAAGCTCTTTCGAAGACCCTGTACCCAGTGATATACCCAAGCTGGACTTAATTACCATCAACTTGAGCTACCATGATATCGCCTATAAACCCGTTGACCGTACCAAACTGAACCAACGACTGTTTGATGCATTGAAACCTGGTGGACATCTCGTTGTAATTGATCACTCAGCAAAATCGGGCAGTGGGGTTTCAGCAGCAAAGTCACTTCATCGTATTGACGAAAAGGTCGTTGGGGAAGAATTCCTGAAAGCAGGTTTCCAGTTGGAAGAAGAGAGTAACTTCCTGCACAATCCGTCCGACCCTCGTGATCAAGCTTTCTTCAATATGAAAATTCCGTCAGACAAATTCGCCTTGCGCTTCGTCAAGCCCTGATAAATATAAACATTTATTGACGTGGACGCTAACCTACACATGTTTTGGACGTTAGCGTTCCATTGGTACCTGTCACTGTCACGCTCCAATAAATGTGATGACTGTACCTGCTAAAAATATCTTCAGCCTTGATATTTTGAAAAGATTTTTTTGTGATTCCACAATACTACTTAAGTGGCCGATGGATACTGATACTTATTGCCACCTTCGGCTTTGTATGTTGGGAATTGGCATGGGGAATAAATGGATATGCCGCGCCTGAATTAAACAACTCACAAACACTATCCGAACTTTACAAACAAGCAGCTACCAGCTCCATTCGAACTAATGAAGACAAGCGTGCTGATTCTTCACGCAAACCGATTGAATTCCTGCAGTTCACCCAAGTACGGCCCGGTATGCAAGTACTGGATATCGCGACTGGCAACGGATACACGACACAACTGCTTGCGCTGGTTGTTGGCAGCACCGGAACGGTATGGGCGCAAGGAGACCAGCAAAGGGCAGCATTCATCAAACGATTGACCGATCACCCCCAGCCAAACATTGTGCCAGTGATACGCCCTTTCGAAGACCCCATACCCAATGATGTGTCCAAACTAGATTTGATTACCAACATCATGAATTATCACAACAGTTCCTACATGACGGTTGCCCGTCGGGTCAGATTGAACCAGCGATTATTCAAGGCATTAAAGTCTGGCGGATACCTCATCGTGATCGACCACTCCACCCAGACGGGCACTGATATTACCTCGGCCAAGACGCTCCATCGTATTGACCAAGCTATCGTTTTGGATGAGATTCAAAAAGCCGGTTTCCGACTTGAACAAGAAAGCGACTTTCTTCGCAATCCGTCCGACCCTCGCAATCAAACTTATTTCGATATGGCAATACCGACAGACAAATTCGCATTTCGCTTCGTCAAGCCTTGATGGATGGAATAAGCATCCGTTGCCTTGGATGGCACAATGACGTAACCCACCATCTCGGGCCATATCTGAAAAAACAAACCATTTCTAAATCGAAAGCTGCCAGGGTGGGCACGCCTTATCGTACTTTTTTAATGTTGTAAGGACAAACCAGCTTGAACACGCGTTTCCTCGAGCAGTTACTTCAATCCTTCCGCCTTAAGCGCCGCCTGCACTGCGGGACGGACAGCTACACGAGCCACATATTCCTTAAGTTCCGGCCAAGCTGACATGTCGAACTTCAAAATATCAGACCAACGCAATACGGTGAACAGATAAGCATCTGCCACCGTAAACGTTTCGCCCATCACCCAAGACTTACCTTCGAGGTGCTTGGAGAGAAAATCCATGCGTTTGCCGAGGGTTTCAACCACCACCACCCGCCATTCCGCTGGCAGTTGTGGTTTGAACATCGCACCCATCCCCTTGTGAAGTTCAGAAGTAATGAAGTTAAGCATTTCCTGCAGGCGGTAGCGCTCCATCGTGCCGTTTGCGGGAGCGAGTTTCTTTTCGGGGACGAGATCGGCCAGATACTGAACAATGGCAGGGCCTTCCGTGAGCAGCTCACCGTTGTCGAGCAACAGCGCAGGCACATAACCTTTAGGATTATGCGTCCAGTAATCAGCCCCGTTTTCCTCTTTTTTAGTAGCGAGATCCACCTTCACCAATTCGAAAGGAAGCTGCAGTTCGCGCAGGGTAATATGGGGGGAAAGGGAACAGGCAGCGGGTGAATAAAAAAGCTTCATAAAAACTCTCCTGATGTATTGTTGGGTTGATTCGTTTCGGGGCAGACAAACAGCCCTGCCCTGCAGCCACTTACTAGATTAACCAGCTTATATTATACATCCATTAAAAATGCTCAACTTTAGACATTCAGCCTTCATTTTTACGTTATCCAAACGGCAACGCAATTAAAATTGAAACAATCAAAATTCTTGCTGTCTGCTATTGAAATAGCACCGCCGCCGTAGAACAAAAGGTGCAATTCGATGACTAAACCTCGCGGTCAACACGTACCACCTGCAAGCTACGCTTCCAGGTTATTTCCACGGTTTTGCAGCCTCATAGCCGGTTACCTCAAACATTAGGCTGCAATGGCACATCGGCACAAAGATTAAGCATGAAAGAAATGAAAATCTATGAAACTGCAGATGCTCTTCACCGTTTTACTGGCCAGCACATTGACTGCAGCTTGTTCTTCAGAACAGCTTTACGCTGCAGGCCGTAATGCCCAAAGGTCGGAATGCATCAAGCGCCCCGACACTCAAGAACGAGATCGTTGCCTCAAAGACGCGAGCCTCTCCCATGACGCTTACAAACGTGAAGTTGAAGACGTAAGCAAATAAGCAGACTAAGGCCACCATCGGCCTAACATTGCGTTGCACGTGGATGTCCACGCTTGCGCCTGCATGGGAAAGGTTTGTTGAACTTCCTTGAGCAACAGCAAGCAACAACATACTTAATCGATCAATTCGATCGTCAGGTTATCCGCCCACAGCGTTCCACCATCTTCCAGCATGACGCCTACTATCAGAGAATAGGCAGAAGACGGGATTTTGAGTTCGATAGTGTACTGCTTCCAGTCTTGCGTGCCTTTCACACGGACATTTTGCATGAAATTCCAAGCGAGAATTTGGCCACTTCCGTCATCTGCACGAAGGACGAGTGCGCCACCAGCTCCGCTGATGTCCACGCCTCTAAGCGAGCCAGCAAGCCGTACTGTCTTGTTGTGCCATGAGGAATGGACGCTGATCGATTGCTGGAGCAAACCAAAAGGCTCAGAGCCATGGCGCCTGATTCGCGCACTACTCGGAATGGAAAGCGCATTTTCCGCATCGGCCACAAAGGTATAGGAATTGCCTGAACCGTGCTCAATCTCTACCCAAGGACTCATCTTGCCTAGCTTGTCAGGATTGAACGAAGGATTTTTTAAGCTGATTACCGCATCGGGAGCTGGGCGTCTGGCTTGGCGGCGTGCGAATAGAGATGACAGGGCGGCAGGAGGTACTGCAACTTGCGTCACAGCAGATGTGGCTGGTGCTGACGGAGTATCTGCGCTAAGAGCATGGTTTGTATAGCCGGCGAGCAGGAGTACAACCCACAAATGGGATATTGAGTTATTCATAAATTTACAAAGATAAAGTGGTGCACAATTATAGTTTGTAGACATGGGTAGGGGTAAGCAGAAATCGTAATTTCGATGGACAATTTGTCAAGTTAACCTCCAACCTGCTGACGCTTATACTCCTTGCGTTTCATATCTAAATATTCGCTCTGCTCCAACTCATGTAGCTGGAGTGGGTAGCGCTCAGTGAACGCAAACCAGTCTCGCAGGCGCTTTTCCAGTTGTTGCTGAGGGCGCGCGGATAAAGCGCCGAGATAAGCATTTATTGCCAAAAAATAGCGCATGGTGTTGCGTTCCAGTGCTCCACGTATACCGCTGACATGAAGGGGCTGGCCGTCCGGCAGCTTTTTAATGACGGTGAATCCTACCTTGTCACTTCCCAACGTCTTCAGATAGGCCTGCATTGCAAGCTTTGCGGTAAAGCCATAGGCATACGAATAAGATAAGTGAATAAATGTTCCACCGTCTTTTAGAGGGATTGCTTCCAACATGAAGCGATAGTTTTTAGTGCCGAATGGACCTTTATCGGCGTCCAGAAAAATCTGGAAGTAATCAGCTGATATGGAATCAACTCGATATTTAAACTCCATTCGGGGGGCAATATTCAGCGCCTGCTCGGTTTTCCTGCCGATATGTACCGTGAGGTTACTGCCTGGTTTATCAACGGATTCACGACAATATTTGACATTCAGATGCAGGATCAGGATGTCGCACCAATGATTTGCTCCCTTAAGCGCTGTACTTACCGTTGCAAAGGGATAATCCATGAACGCATAGATGTCGCCCTTTAAGTCAGTTGACGTTTGACTGGAATCCAGATTAAGCGGTAATTGAAACTGGTTGTGGCTGAGTGTATCCCGCAATGCCAGGTACTTTGCGCGGAGGGATGCTGCTGAATTCGTGTCAGGGATATCGGCATGGGCGATTCCTGAACCTGCACTTATAAGGCAAGCGAGAAAAAGATGTATCACCCGCCACAGTCCCGTTTTTAATCTTTTTCTCACGTTACGTATTCTCCGTATCACGTTTAAGAGATCTGTCGTAACAGTTCTTCGCGTAGCGCTGTAATTGTCTGCGGTTGAATTAACGCTGCGCTGGCTATATGGAAGATGTCCTCGGCGCGTGCACCAAGCGTATTGATTTTGGCGCTACGTATTGCTATGCCATGCCGCGCCAGCACATGTGCGATACGCGCCAACAAACCGGGGCGGTCGCCTGCGATGATGGAAAGCAGATAATTGCCTTTATCATCTGACGTTATATTGATTTCGGATGCGATGGGAAAATGTTTGAGCTGGCGGGATATTCTCGCAGATTTTGGTACGGAGGGTTCATCGGCGGGGGCTATCTCGCGTGACAGTTCATACTCTATGTAATTCATTACATCGCGATATGCTGGCGTGCTATTACCTGCATCCATTGCCAGAAAGCTGTCCAACGCATAACCGTGCTGGGTGGTGTGGATCTTTGCTTCCATGATGTTGTAGTTCAGTCGCTCAAAAAAACCACAGATACGCGCAAAAATATAAGGCTGATCGGGGCTATATACCATCAACTGAATGCCTTCCCCGAGGGGGCTTAAACGTGTCTTGACGATGGCTGTTTCGCTATTGACTTGATGTGCCAACAGGCGAGTGTGCCAGGCAATTTCCTGCGGTTCGTGACGCAGAAAATACTCTGGGTCTAGTTGCGCCCACAGTGTTTCATGTACCTCAGGATCAATCGCATGCAAGCTTAGTATTTCCAGTGTGCGGGTGCGGATTTCGCCGATCTGATCGGCAATTTTACCGTCAACCATATAGCGGCGCGTTGCCCAGAACAGATCTTCAAGTAACTTGCCCTTCCAGGCATTCCATACTTTTGGGCTCGTGCCACGAATATCGGCCACAGTAAGCAAATACAACGCTACTAGATAACGATCATTTTTTATTTTTGCAGCAAATGCCGCGATCACATCCTGATCGGACAAGTCTTGTTTTTGTGCTGTGGTGGACATTGTTAGATGGTGCTCGACCAGCCATACCACCAGTTCGGTATCTTCTTGCGTTAGTCCGTGTTGTTTGCAAAAGCGTGCAGCGTCTGCACATCCCAGTATTGAATGGTCGCCGCCGCGTCCCTTGGCGATGTCGTGGAACAGTCCGGCGATATACAGCACCTCGACGCGCGCGAAATCCTTGATCAGCTTGTTACACAAGGGGTATTCATGCGCGTGTTCTGCCAAGGTTAAACGGCGCAGATTGCGTACCACCATCAGGATGTGCTCGTCTACCGTATAAACATGAAAAAGATCGTGCTGCATTTGCCCGACGATGCGACCAAACGCAGGTAGGTAGCGACCCAGAATGTCATTTTGATTCATGCGTCGCAGCGCATGGGTAAGGCCGTGTGGCTGGCGCAGGATAGCCATGAACAGTGCGCGGTTGTGTACATCGCGTCGGAATGCAGCGTCTATCTTATGACGTGCCCGCCACAGAGCGCGCAGAGTGGGGGCGGAAAATCCGCTCAGGTGTGGATGTTGTTCCAGTAACAGGAAACTTTCCATAATGGCGGATGGTTCGCTTTCGAACAGGGCTTCATCGCGTGCTTCGAGCAAATCATCACGCGTGATGAAGCGGGCATTTAGTGGATGTATTGCGCTAGCTTCCGGGAACAGGTGTGTATGCAAGTTTTGCAATAACACGGCATTGAGTTGTAGCACAGCTTGCTTAGTGCGGTAGTAGCGCTGCATCATGTGTTCGCTGGCACGGCGTACACCTGATGCAGTGATGTGCATTTGTTTCGCCAGGTCGGTCTGATAATCAAATAACAGGCGATCTTCACGCCGGCCGGCTAAATAATGCAGGCGAATGCGCAGGTTTTGCAGCAAAGCTTCGTGACGCGCGATGGCGCGCGCCTCAGGCACGGTAATCATGCCCGCCTTGGCCAGCTCGCGCCAGGTGTCGCCCAAGTTACAGGCGCGGCTAATCCACAGTACGGTCTGCAAATCGCGCAGACCACCAGGACTTTCTTTCAGGTTGGGTTCAAGATTATAGTCCGCGTCAATGAAGCGAGCGTGGCGCCGCTGTTGTTCATTTTGCTTGGCAAGGTAGAAAGCACGATGATCAAGGTGTAGTGTCAGCGTGCTGACCATTTCCTCAAACAGTTGGGGTGCGCCGATAATTAAACGTGCTTCTAATAGATTGGTCTGTACCGTAATATCGACCGATTCCTCTACGCATTGTGCAACGGTACGAATACTGTGACCGACTTCCAGGCCAATGTCCCACAGCAGACCAACCAGTTCCTGCAAATGTTGTTGCAATGCTGGGTCCGGTTCCTCCGGCAACAGTATTAGCAGGTCAATGTCGGACTTAGGATATAACTCGCTACGCCCATAGCCGCCCACACCAACGAGCGTTAGGTTTGGCGGCATGACGAGGAGTTGCCATACCGCGCGTAAATGCTCATCCACCAGCTTGGCGTGGCCACGCAGCAGGCGGGCTGGTTGCGCGTGACGTTCATAATCCTGTTGCAGGAATAATCGTGCAGCACGCAAGCTCTGACGGATTTCAGTGGCGCTTTGCACGGCTTATTTAAGGTGGAGGGGATGGAGATCCAGCAGAAACAGTCAGCACTTCAAAGCCAGATTCGGTTACCAGAATGGTGTGTTCCCACTGAGCCGACAAACTGTGATCCTTAGTCACGATGGTCCAGCCATCGCCGAGTTGAGTGATACCAGCCTTGCCTGCATTAATCATCGGTTCAATGGTGAAGATCATGCCCGCTTCGAGTTTCAACCCACTTTTAGGCTTTCCATAATGCAACACCTGTGGCTCTTCGTGAAATCCCCTACCGATGCCGTGGCCGCAGAATTCGCGTACCACGCTGTAGCCCAGCACTTCGACGAAGCTCTGGATGGCGTGGCCGATATCGCCCAAATATGCGCCGGGTTTGACCACACGGATGCCTCGCCACATCGCCTGATAAGTGATTTCGCACAACCGTTTTGCCTGGATGGATGTTTCGCCGACATGGAACATGCGGCTGGTATCGCCGTGATAGGCTTGTTTGATAGTGGTGACGTCTATATTTAGGACATCGCCGTTCTTGAGTTTTTTTTCACCCGGCACACCATGGCATACCTGATGATTGATGGAGGTACAAATGGATTTTGGATAGGGTGTATGTCCTGGTGGCGCGTAATTGAGCGGCGCAGGAATACATTGCTGAATATTCACCATGTAATCATGGCAGAGGCGATCAATTTCGCCCGTAGTAATACCAGCTTGTATAAAAGGTGTGATGTAGTCCAGCACTTCGCTAGCCAAGCGGCCTGCGATGCGCATTTTTTCTATTTCCTGAGTGGTCTTGATGCTAACGGGCATAATTACTTAGATTTTAAGATAAAACGGTGGCAAGCATAGTGGATAGCGACTGTCAGCACAACAGGGCACCTCTAAAAACCCAGCTATTGCGGTACAAAAGTGAGGCAAGCAGCAGATGCAAATTCTTTTCACCCTTGGCGTTTGAGCAAACTCTGAATTTTTAAAGGCGCCCAACAGTACGATTACCAGCAGAAACAAAAAAGGCACGCCTAAGCATGCCTTTTTGCTTTTAGCGAAAAAGTCGTTTAATGTTTAACGATTGCCGCTGTTGTGGCCACGTCCAGAGAAGCTGCTTGCCGGACGACGTTCCTGGCCAGCAGGACCCGTGTTGCCGGTGTTCCCATTACGCCGGGGTGCATTATCACCGAAACGATTGTGAGATTGGCCTTCCCGTCGAACGCCATCAGGATGACCATGGCGGCTGTCAGGGGAAGTATGGCGTCCGAATCCGCCGGGTTTGCCACGGGTGGTGGAGGGTTGTGAGCGCGGTTTGAATTTAGGTTCCAGACCGGCAACGATATGAGCAGTTATGCTCTGCCCGGTGTAGCGTTCGATCTTTTGCAGATTTCCGGCATCGCGGTTAGACGCAAACGATACTGCGATACCGGAAGATCCGGCGCGACCGGTACGGCCAATACGGTGCACATAGTCTTCGGCGGCCTTGGGCAGGTCAAAGTTGATTACGTGGGAAATACCCGGAACATCGATACCCCGTGCGGCCACGTCAGTCGCCACCAAAATACGCACTTGACCACGGCGCAAGTTAATCAAGGTGCGATTGCGTTCGCGCTGGTTCATATCGCCATGTAGCGCGGCGGCGGAATGTCCTTGGGACAGCAGTTTGTCAGCCAAAGCATCAGCATCGCGCTTGGTAGCAGTGAATACCAATGCTTGGTTCAAGTCCGTATCACGCAGTAAGTGATCCAGCAAACGGCCCTTGTGCGCCATGTCGTCCACATACATTAGGCGTTGTTCGATGTTTTCGTGACGTGCCTGCGTAGCTGCAACGCTTATGCGCTTTGGATTCGTGAGCAACCGTTTTGCCAGGTTGCCAATTACACCATCCAGTGTGGCGGAGAACAGCAGCGTTTGGCGTGTGGCCGGGGTGGCTGCGGCGATGCGCTCCACGTCATCAATGAAACCCATATCCAGCATGCGGTCGGCTTCGTCCAGCACCAACATTTCGAGGCGCGAGAAGTCGATACGGCCGCGTTCAATGTGATCAATCAAGCGACCCGGAGTAGCCACTAAAATATCTACTGGGCTGGACAGCAGTTTGTTTTGTAGCGGGTAGGGCATGCCACCGAGAATGCTCACTACTTTCAGGCGCATGTTCTTGCCGTATTTAGTGGCGGCGTCTGAAACCTGTTGTGCCAGTTCGCGTGTCGGGGTCAGCACCAGCACGCGCGGGCCCTTGCTACGCACGGCAGCAGGTTCGGCGATGCGGTGTAACGCTGGCAGTATGAAAGCGGCAGTTTTGCCGGTACCCGTCTGGGCAGATGCCATCAGATCGTGGCCCGCCATCACTTCGGGAATGGCTTCGGCCTGAATCGGCGAGGGCACGGTATAGCCGGATTCTTCTACAGCACTGAGGATTAAGGGATTCAATCCCAGAGAGGCAAAGGTAATAACTTTAATAGGTGCAGCTGTGTTTTCAATAGGCACGATTGTTCCTTAATTAATGATTAAATCAAAGCGCATGCGTGGCTAAAGCCACACAATAAAATTTAGTAGGGAGATCATAGACTCTACCAGCGCAAAACATCGTCGCTAACCGGTAAAAGCAAGACGCGTCAGAGACGCCAGAGGTCAGAAAACGATGAGCCAACGCTGCACGAATATCGCAGCGAGGGGCGCATTATACACAACTGAGTAACAATAGCCAGAAAATAAATCTGGACAGGCCTTGCTACCTGAGAAATAGCTGCAATAATTTTTATTCAAAATAGTAGTTTGGAATGAATTGTAATGTTTAGAGGTGTCCTTATGCTAGAATGCGCGCCCTTTATCTAGCTTAGGTCGTAAACATGTCGCGCGCACTCCGTAATATCGCCATCATTGCCCACGTTGATCATGGCAAAACCACCATGGTGGACAAGCTGCTGTCCCAGACGGCTACCTTCGCCGCGCACCAGCATATCGCTGAGCGCGTGATGGATAGTAACGATCTCGAGAAGGAACGAGGCATCACCATTCTGGCAAAAAACTGCGCAGTGGAATATGAAGGCGTCCATATCAACATCGTGGACACGCCAGGGCACGCTGATTTTGGTGGTGAGGTGGAACGCGTTCTGTCGATGGTGGACGGCGTGTTGTTGCTGGTAGATGCGGTGGAAGGCCCGATGCCGCAAACCCGTTTTGTTACGCGCAAGGCGCTGGCACTGGGTTTGCGTCCTATCGTGGTAATTAACAAGGTTGATCGGCCCGGCGCGAGACCAGAGTGGGTAGTAGACCATACTTTCGATTTGTTCGATAAGCTTGGCGCAACCGACGCACAAATGGATTTTCCGATAGTCTACGCCTCGGCGTTGAATGGTTACGCGACATTGGATTTGACGAACCCGAGCACGGATATGCGTCCATTATTCGATACCGTGTTAAAGCATGTGCCGGCGCCGGTTGGCGATATGGACGGGCCGCTGCAATTCCAAATTTCTGCGCTAGATTATTCCAGCTTTGTTGGACGCATCGGTGTTGGACGGGTTTCGCGGGGGCGAATTAAGCCTGGTCAAGAAGTCATGGTGCTGAATGGCGATAAACCGCCGAAGAAAGCACGGGTCAATCAGGTGCTGGGCTTCCGTGGTATCGAGCGGGTACAAATGGAAGAAGCGGGTGTTGGCGACATCATTCTGGTCAACGGTATCGAAGATATCGGAATTGGCGTTACCTTGACCGATATTAACCAGCCAGAAGCTTTACCTATGCCTAAAGTGGATGAGCCTACGTTAACTATGACCTTCCAAGTGAACAACTCCCCCTTGGCAGGACAAGAAGGCAAGTTCGTTACTAGCCGCCAGATTAAAGATCGTTTGACTAAAGAATTGTTGGTAAATGTGGCATTGCGCGTGGAAGAAACGGGTGAGACAGATTCTTTCCTGGTGTCGGGACGTGGTGAATTGCACTTGACCATTCTGCTAGAAAACATGCGTCGAGAGGGCTTTGAATTAGCTGTATCTAAACCGCGTGTGGTGTTTCGTGAAGTTAACGGTGAAAAATGTGAGCCGTATGAAATGCTCTCTGTGGACGTTGAAGAGACAAACCAGGGTGTGGTGATGGAAGAGCTGGGCCGCCGGCGCGGCGATTTGCAGGATATGCAGTCGGATGGAAGAGGCCGTGTGCGTTTGGAATATCGTATTCCGGCACGCAGCTTGATCGGTTTTCAAGGTGATTTTATGACTATGACCCGTGGCACCGGACTTATCTCGCATGTGTTCGACGACTACGGCCCGGTCAAGCCGGATATGCCAGGTCGTCATAATGGAGTGCTGGTTTCTCAAGACAATGGTGAGGCCGTGGCCTATGCCTTATGGAAATTGGAAGATCGCGGCCGCATGTTCGTTAGCCCCGGGGATAAATTGTATGAAGGCATGGTCATTGGCATACACAGTCGCGATAACGACCTTGTGGTTAACCCGATCAAAGGCAAGCAACTGACCAATGTGCGTTCCTCCGGCACGGATGAAGCAGTGCGCTTGACCACGCCAATTCAGCTGACGCTGGAATCTGCTGTTGAATTTATCGATGACGACGAGCTAGTGGAAATCACTCCGCTGTCCATACGTGTGCGCAAGCGTCATCTTACTGAACAAGATCGTAAGCGTGCTTCTCGGTAGTAGATAAATACGTATTTTAAATGTTAAACAAAAAGGGGCGTAAATGCCCCTTTTTTTACGCCGAAGAAGAATGTCACGGGTATCGTTTAGAATGCACAGCCATATGTAAAAGTTGAGGGCACCTCTATAAATCACTATTTCCGCCCAAATCCGGCTTCATCTATCGGTTTTATTTGGTACTCACCAAAGATCAGCGTCCGTCGCTCAGTCAAATATACATTCAAACCGTTAGGAGAAATAATTGTCGATCCAAGGGCCGTTACTCACAGTCCAACAAGGTAAAGACGGCACCTTCGTTCGTTGGCTAGAAGAACTGGGACTTAAAGAGTTTTTACAGAAGCATCCATTCCCGAAGTTAGTCGAGTGGGGCTGGCTTGTTCCTCAATACCGTTATTCCTTTCCGCCTGAGGAGTTCGAAAGCGATCCGGAATCTCCGGTAGCATATTGGCCACCTTTGCCAAGAGATGACCCGCTAGAGCAGTTGTGGGAGTCAGATTGGTACATCAAGACTATTGATGAGCCGCTCTGGTTCCTTCACCCGTTCTTCCGACCCACAGACGCTGCGGGCAAAATACTCCGTAATTATGGGCAGCCTTGGGATGCAATTTCTATCCCGCCCACAATCAATCAAGTTAATGGCGAAACTATTTGCCCTTATGTGGACTATTTTTTTCATTGGCAGGGCTACGCGTTGATAGATTTAATTCGGGCATCAGACTGCATTCCGCCTATCCTACATACACCCGATGTTAAGGAGCGTATGCAAGGCATTGTCCGCAATGTAGAGCGATTAGGTGATTGGAATCCAAATAGCTTTTTAACCGCTCCCCAGCGATGGGGTGGCTTCGCACAATCTATGACATGGATTTCCCATTACCACGCATTTCGCAATGCACTAGCAACGTGGAATCTCGCACATACGCGAGACCCTGAAGTCCACAAGCGCGGTTGCATCGAGTTGGCGTCCCATCTCGGTGTAACTGCGGAAACGCTCTCGACTGCTATTAAAAATGACTTCTTGCGACTAGCCGGTCAGTGGATAAAAACAAAAGATCGAAAGAATGTCTGGGTGGACTCTGCATGGACATGTCTTCAACAAGACATCTATTTTGCAGTGGAATGGCTATGCTACCTCACCGATAAAAAAATTGACTACTACTTAGAAAAATGGAGTCGGCCTAGTCACCAACAATACGATGGCACTGCGGAATTAATAGATGTTTTGCCATTTGAATTTTTCAGTGACCGATACTACTTCCTAGATATGGCGTCACATTATCTGAAACCATTTAATGAATTTCTTGCGGAGAATGAAAAGCTTGCCGACAGTCGGCTTAAAAACATTGTAGACAACCTACGTTCAGTGAATTACCCGTTCGACGGATTTCTAAGTTCATTTCGCCAGCTTCATGATGAACTAACATTTAAGCCTGAGGGTTCTGGAAAGCTTGATTTCCGCAACCGAAGGCCATTAGACTTTTATTCATTACTGGCAATTCGCGCAGAAGGTTGTTTAATGTTCGCGCTTCGTAAGTCGGGTGAGTTGGAGAAGATCACTTCATTGCCTCAATACATATCACATTTCGCTGCAAAACGAGGGCTTTCCCAACAGGCTGTTCAATTCTTCAGGGATAACAAAAACCTTGTCCAACTTCGTTCGCAACCTAAGACCCCAATTCGTGAGGTGATGAATTTGGTATTGAACACCACACCGCGCGAACAGCAGTTGGTGCGGGCTTTCCTGTGCTGTGTATTGGCTCGTAACTACTTCGCCCATCATCATTACCTTGACCAAGAATTGCTACGAAGCAAAGAATCCGCTTTCATGCTCGGTGGAATTATCTTGACGTTACTATTCCTGCTTGAATAATCAAGGATTGAAGTAATAATAAGGGCCAAATTTTTTGCAAGTTGCCATTCCTAAAAATGACCAAGGCGTATCTATCTTACTTGGCGAACGGCACTATAAAAGTATTGGAATACGTGTTCGCTATTTGCAAGTCGAGTTTGCGTAGGGTTTGATAAATCTCTAGCACTTTGTCCTGCTGACCGGAGCGGGAGTAAGCCTCACCCAGGTTATACCAGACACTTGCTTTTTCCGGTTCAATGCGAACCGCCTCTCGAAAGGCGGAAATCGCCTGCTCGTATTGTTTAAAATTGCCGTAAGCAATACCCACATTATTCCAGGCAGAGGCATATTCTGGATCAATGCGTAGTGCCTCCCGATAGGCCTGAATTGCTTGTTCATATTGTTTGATGTTGTTATGGATATTGCCCAGATTATTCCAAGCGTCGGCATATTCCGGCTGAATGCGTAGCACACTTCTATAGGCTTTAATTGCCTGCTCATATTGTTTGAGGTTTTTGTGGGCAATGCCCACGCTAAACCAAGCGTCCGCACTTACCGGCTCGGTTTTAACCCACTGCTGCGAAAGCTTCAACATTCCTTGCCAATCTTTTTTGTGCTCCAACGCAACGACGCGGTTAAGCCAAGCCAACCCGCTCTTTTTCGCTACCACCGGAGCGCCCTGAGCTCGTTTCGGCAGTTCCCCTATCCAATCTACGGGCAAAGCAAAGTTAAGATTTTGCCCCTCCGCGTGATAAAACGTGGTGATACCGATTAATTGCCCTTGGTCATCGAATAGCCCACCACCGCTGGAACCAAGAGAAATCGCGGCGGAGGTCTGAATATAGTCCGAGCCTTCATGTGGACGCAAACTGGAGATAAGTCCTTCGCTCAAGGTCAACTCCAGGTCTTCCGGTGCACCGATGGCATAGACGCGTTGGCCCACCTTAAGTTTTTTGGCTGTGCCCAAAAGAGCGGGGGGAGCTTGTAAATCCGGCACATTTAACTGGCACAGATCGCGACTAGGGTCTGAATATTGCATAGTGGCAGAAAATGTTTTGCCGGATTGCCGTACTTTTCGACTTTTGCCTCTTTTCGCAACATGACAATTAGTAATGACCTGGCCGGTGCCTATCACCACGCCACTGCCCTGCCCTATGAATTCATCCTTCGAATCGAAGATGTCCACTACCACAACGGAAGGCGACACTTGTTCAAAAATTTGTTCCGGTGTTTTGGCTACAGCAAGCGAAGAGAACAAAACAAGTATGAAACTGGCAGCCAGCACTGGGTAAAAATATTGGAATCTCATGATTTCCTCATTTTAATTTCTAGACAATGCCATGCATAGGCATTGGGTCAGTGAAAGCGGTTGGAAGACACGGCGTTGATTTAAATCCAACAAGTCAATATAACGATAATACAATCGAAGCAGTCATAATCTTTGGTTTAAAGTCATAAATTATCACGAGTATGTTTTCTGTTAAATACAGAAAACATATAAAACCCTCTTAACGAGGTTCAATTTTCCATAAATGCTGGGCGACGGACAACCAAGCACCTAACCAGCCAAGGTAGGCCGAGAATAACAACAGTGTAGAGCTCTCGCCTACAGAGGGTAAATGTAGCGTAAAGCTGCTGACATACAAATGCGTCAAGTCAGAGAGGCTGTTATTGAGCAAATATAAGCTGATGGTAATAATAAGCCACGCTGCACCAGCACCTAGCAGTCCCTGCAGAAGACCAAAGTACAGAAATGGGCGGCGAATGAAGGCATTAGTGGCGCCGATCAGTTTGGACACTTCGATTTCCTCGCGCTGGGTGAGGATTTGCAAACGGATCGTGTTGAAAGTAACGGCTACTAGCGCAAAGCTGAGCAGCACGGCAAGAATAAGTATAGCCAACAAGCCGAATTTGAGCATTGCGTCTAGCTTGTGTGCCCAAGCTGAATCCAATTGCACATGTTCGAGTTTAGGCCATTTTTGCAACTCATCGCGCAACGCTTCCAGCGCTTGCGCATCAGATATTTTTGGATAGATAACGTAAGCATCCGGCAGCGGGTTTTGTGCCAGTCCGCCGATTACGTCGGTCAGTCCCGTGGTTTGTTTGAGTTGCTCCAGCGCTTGGTCACGTGGCACAAACTTTACCTGGTTGATACCAGCATGTTGCTTTAATTGTTTGCCGATATGAGCGACGTCGTCCTTGCTGGCATCCATACTCAAGAAAATACTGATCTGAGGTGTACCAACTGCTTGTTCAGCCAGATTTTGTACGCTTTTAAGCAATAAATACATACCCGCTGGCAAGCTAAGTGCGATTCCAATGACTAGAATATTTAATAGGCTGGACAGTGGCGTGGTGAGGAAACGGCGCAAGGTGAACAGCAACACGTGAACATGCGATACCAGCCAGTTTTTCATGGGCACAATTCCCCATTTTTTAGTGCCAGCACGCGTCCCTTGAACTGGCGCAAAATGCTTTCGTCATGAGAGGAAATTAGCAGCGTGACGCCAACCTGATGGAACGATTTAAAAATACTCATGATGTCGTTGGCATAGTCCACATCAAGATTCCCGGTCGGTTCATCTGCCAGCAGGATTGAAGGGCGGTTGACTATGGCGCGTGCGATGCACAAACGTTGTTGTTCACCGCCAGACAGAGAAATCGGGCTGTTTTTTTCGCGCTTGAGCAAGCCTACCTTATCTAGCGCAGCCCGCACCCGCTTGGCGCTTTCGCGATGGTCGAAGCCGCAGATTCGCAGTGGCAACATTACGTTGTCAAACACGCTGCGATCGAACAGTATTTTATGATCCTGGAAAATTAAGCCAAGATTGCGACGCAGGTAGGGCAATGCCCCGCTTTGGATCGAACTGACGTTCTGTCCTTTGACTACAATGCTGCCAGAGCTGGGGCGTTCAATGGCGGCGATGAGCTTGAGCAAAGTGCTCTTGCCTGCACCGGAATGGCCGGTGAGGAATATCATTTCGCCTTCGGCGACCTCAAAACTAACATTTTTCAGTGCTTCATAACCTCCGGGGTAACGCTTGCATATTTGGCTAAACTGGATCATTCGTCCAGTCCCAGAAGTGCCGCGACGAAGTCTTCCGCTACAAATGGGCGCAGGTCATCCAGCCCTTCTCCCACGCCAATAAAGCGCAGGGGAATAGGATGCGCCTTGGCGATGGCAGCAATTACGCCGCCTTTGGCAGTACCATCCAGCTTGGTCAGTATCAGTCCCGTGACAGCCAGCGCATCGTCAAATGCCTTGACTTGGCTTAGCGCGTTCTGGCCAGTGTTTGCGTCCAGTACCAGCAGCACTTCATGGGGTGCACCGGGTAACGCCTTGGCGATAACGCGCTTGACCTTTTTAATTTCTTCCATCAAATGGATCTGGGTAGACAGACGTCCGGCAGTATCGGCCAGCACGATGTCGATTTTTCGTGCTTGGGCTGCTTGCACAGCATCGAAAATCACCGCTGCGGCATCGCCGCTCTGCTGGGCGATGACGGTAACATTGTTGCGCGCGCCCCACTCCATCAACTGTTCACGCGCAGCGGCACGGAAGGTATCGCCTGCGGCCAGCAGTACTGATTTGCCTTGCCCTTGAAAATACTTCGCCAGCTTGCCAATGGAGGTTGTTTTGCCAGCGCCGTTTACCCCGGCCAGCATAATGACGCAGGGATTATGTAAGCCCGTTTCCAAAGGCTGAGCCAGTGGCTTGAGCAGTTTAATCAGGTCGTACGCCAACGCCTCCTTTAGCTGAACTGCTTCAGTGAGTCGCTGCACTTTGACTTGTCGGCGCAACTCGGCCAGCAAGAAACGGGTTGCGTCCATTCCGACATCTGCGGTAATCAGAATGGTTTCCAGCTCCTCATACAGATCGTCGTCGATCTTGCCGCCTCGGCCAAACAAATCGGACATTTGATCGGCAGTGCGCGCCAGCCCGCACTTAAGTCGGCTGATCCAGCCGCTTTTTTTAGGCGTGTCTTCGACCGGGTTGGACTTGCTTTCAATTGGAATTTTTTTTAGGAAGCCGAACATTTTAAGGGAGTTTTGGGAGGTGGCAGAAAGATAACTAAATAGCGCATAATACACATCAGTCGTGGCGGCTTTTGCCGCCATCGTTATTCTATTCTGATTGAGTTGTTTTGGGCTAAAAAAATGCGTATACCAACATTAAAATATCTGCTGACTATTGCTGTTTTATGGCCTGCGATGCTTTTATTCGCTGTTAAGGCGCAAGCAGAGGTGTTTGAGAAGACTCTCGGCAATGGCCTTAAGGTCATAGTCAAGGAAGACCACCGTGCGCCAGTTATAGTTCAACAAATATGGTATCGCGCCGGCAGCATGGACGAAAATATTGGCGTCACCGGTATCGCACATGTGCTGGAACACATGATGTTCAAGGGCACCAAAAGCGTGCCGGTTGGGCAGTTTTCCAAGCGTATATCTGCTGCGGGCGGACGCGAAAATGCTTTCACCAGTAACGATTACACTGCATATTTCCAGCAGTTGCACAAATCCAAGTTACCTCTCGCCATGCAACTCGAATCCGATCGTATGCGCAACTTGCATCTGACGGAAACTGAATTCAGCAAAGAAATTAAAGTCGTTATGGAAGAGCGGCGCATGCGCACGGATGATGAGCCGCGCGCCCTGATGAATGAAAAATTGATGGCCGCGGCCTTTCAGGAACATCCTTACCGGACTCCAGTAATTGGCTGGATGAACGATTTGGAGACACTTTCCGTAAATGATGCCAAGACGTGGTATAAAAATTGGTACGTGCCCAATAATGCGACATTAGTCGTAGCAGGGGATGTGAAGGCGAGCGAAGTGTTTGCGCTGGCGCAACGTTTCTATGGCAGAATTCCAGCGCGTAGTTTGCCTGGGCGCAAACATTTTAGCGAGCCGCCGCAGTTAGGCGTGAAGCGCATTGTAGTAAAAGCTCCTGCGCAGCTGCCACATCTGGTAATGGCTTATCACGCCCCGACGCTACGTGACCCAGAGAAAGACTGGCAGCCCTATGCTTTGCAGATACTGGCCGGCATTCTCGATGGGAATGCTTCGGCGCGCTTGAACAAAACATTAGTGCGGGAAAAGCAACTGGCCAGCAATGTGGGCGCCGAATATGATGCCACCTCGCGCGGCCCAAGCCTGTTTATGTTAGAAGGTACCCCTAGCGAAGGCAAGAACGTGACGGAAATAGAAGATGGTTTGCGCGAACAAATAGCAATTCTAAAGCGTGACGGCGTGAGCGAAGATGAACTTAAACGCGCTAAGGCACAGGTGACTGCCAGTGAGGTGTACAAGCTCGATTCGCTGTTTTATCAAGCGATGCAGATTGGACAGATGGAAAGTATAGGACTGTCATACAAAACTATTCCCTTGATTCTGAAAAAATTGCAGGCGGTAACAGCGCAACAGGTGCAGGATGTGGCACGGGAATTTCTGCAGGACGACCAACTGACCATGGCCGTGCTTGAGCCACAGCCACTTTCCGGCAAACCGAAACAAATGAATAAAGGGGCAATACATGGACACTAAATTACTTGCCGCTGTGGTGTTGTTTCTAGCCGGCATCGCAACTGCACTCGCCACGCCCCATATCCAGCATTGGACATCGCCGAGCGGCGCGCGTGTATATTTTGTGGAGAACCATGATCTACCCATGCTCGATTTGACAGTGACTTTTGCCGCAGGAAGTAGCTTCGATGTGGCCGAAAAATCCGGATTGGCGGGGCTGACACATAGAATGCTGGATCTCGGTGCAGAAGGTTTGAGCGAGGACGACATCGCGCGAAATCTGGCCGACATTGGTGCACAATTTGGAAAGAATTTTGATGCGGATCGTGCGGGAATAAGTTTGCGCACATTGAGCAGTACTGCAGAACGCTTTCAGGCGCTGGATATTCTGGCGCGCGTGCTGCAACATCCGCTATTTCAAGAAGAGGTGTTGGCGCGAGAAAAGACACGCTTGATTGCTGGTTTAAAAGAAGACGAAACCAAACCGGAAAGGATTGCCGAAAAAGCTTTCAGCAAGGCCGTATTCGGTACCCATCCTTATGGTTTGCCATCGTCGGGTGAAGTCTCCACCGTAGAAAATATTCAGCGCACCGACACTGAAGCATTTTATCGTACACATTATTTGGCCAAAACTGCCGTGGTAGCCATTATGGGCGATGTGACGCGCGCCGAAGCTGAAGCTATCGCGCAAAATCTTACCGCGCAATTACCGCAAGGCATTGAGGCGGTGCAGGTTGCGCCGGTGGTCATGCAAATTAAAGCGAGTGAGCAGCGCATAGTACATCCGGCCACTCAGAGCCATATTTTGATGGGCGCACCCGGTTTGGCACGCAAAGATCCGGATTATTTTGCCCTTTATGTGGGCAACCACATTCTCGGCGGAGGAGGATTTGTATCCCGCCTGATGCACGAAATCCGCGAGAAACGCGGCCTTGCCTATAGTGTATATAGCTATTTTATACCGATGAAGTTGCCAGGCGCGTATCAGATCGGGCTGCAAACCAAAAAAAATCAAGCCGATGAAGCGCTGCAGCTAGTGCGCGCTACGCTGCGCGAGTTTATTGATAAAGGCGTGACGAAAAAGGAATTACAAGCATCCAAGCAAAATATTATTGGTGGTTTTCCGCTGCGTATCGATAGCAACAAAAAAATAGTTGACTACTTGAATGTCATTGGATTTTATGAGTTACCTTTGACCTATCTAGATGATTTTGTCGGAAATGTTGATAAAGTCACCATCGCGCAAATTCGCTCAGCCTTTGACCGACGCGTGAATCCAGATGCGATGGCCACTGTGATAGTCGGTGCTCCGGAGACCCCAAAGCCAGGTAACGAGGGAGCCGTGCAATAAATCGGATACGCATCATCGGTGGCACTCATCGTAGTCGTTGGGTGGAGTTTCCAGACGCGGAAGGCTTACGCCCCACACCAGATCGAGTGCGCGAGACTTTATTTAACTGGTTGGGGCAGAATCTTAATGGCACACGCTGTCTTGATTTGTTCGCTGGCAGTGGGATATTGGGATTAGAAGCGGCATCACGCGGTGCGACAGAAGTAGTAATGGTTGAGCGCAATCGTACGGTCTTTCGCGCTTTGCAAGAGACCATCATTAAATTAGCCTGTTCTAATGTATTGCTGCGTTGTGAAGATGGGTTAGAATTCGCGCGCCAAAAAAATGGGCTATTCGATGTCATTTTTCTTGACCCCCCGTTTCAGAGTGACCATCTGCCAAAATTGCTTCCCCTGCTTGCTGACAAGCTAACGCAAAACGGTATGGTGTATGTTGAAAGCGGTGCAGTATTTGAACCTGACAAAGCTTGGCAGGTGGTGAGACGTGCTAAAGCGGGTGCTGTGCATTATCAATTATTGAGATGCGAAAATGCGTTATAAGTATGATTAAAGTTATTTATCCTGGTACTTTTGATCCAATCACGCGCGGACACGAAGATGTAGTTCGCCGTGCCGCCGGGCTGTTCGGCGAAGTTGTGGTGGCTGTGGCAGAAAGTCGCAGTGTCACTTTGTTCACCATGGAAGAGCGTGTGGCCATGGCGAGTGAAATTTTCGCTGATTTTGTCAATGTCCGGGTGGAAGGTTTTTCTGGTTTGCTGATGAATTATGTGCGAACGCAAAATGCGCGCGTAGTATTGCGTGGCTTGCGCGCAGTATCGGATTTTGAATATGAATTTCAAATGGCGGGGATGAACCGCAGCCTGCATCCTGATGTCGAAACATTATTCTTGACGCCAGCGGAACATTACACCTTCATCTCCGCTAGTATAGTGCGTGAAATCGCGCGCTTTGGCGGCGACGTCAGTAAGTTTGTTTCACCTTTGGTGGCGATCAAATTGACTGAGAAAAAATTAACCTGATTTACAAAGGAACAGTGTGGCCCTGATTATTACCGACGAATGTATCAACTGCGACGTGTGCGAGCCAGAATGCCCGAACGATGCTATTTCACAAGGCGATACTATTTATTACATTAACCCTAGCAAATGCACCGAGTGCGTGGGACACTATGAAACGCCACAATGCGTGGAAGTTTGCCCGGTAGACTGCATTCCGCTCGACCCCGTTCATACGGAAAGCAGGGAGCAACTTCAAGCTAAATATGAAAAACTAATGGCAGCGAAGAACAAATAACAAGCGATGATTATTTAGCTGGAATGCTAATGGATCTGGATAAAATGACCAATCACCGCAATATGTTTTTCCGTATCTCTTTCCCCTTCCCTATCATTTGTAAAAATTACCCTGCACTGATGATGTTTATCAGTTGCTGGGCAATTAGTACCATACTCTCTTGACTTGGTGCTGGCCCATTATTCGCCTAACGCGGACAGCACCGAGCACCTTATCAAATCTTAAAGGGCTGCTGCGTCAGAAAACGCGCCGCCGCACCAAGCGTAAACAGATTAGGCGTCTGGTCGGCAGGCAAAAGAGTCTTAATAGCGGCATGAAATTTAGCATAATTGCCGCTGAAAGAGCCGTTGTTCCACACCTTTAACAGCTGCTCGGTAAATGCGCCGTTGTGGTCACCATCCATGGATGTCTGATTGTCCTGGCAACCAGAGATTAGAATTACCGCCGGCTTGAATTTTTTCGCAATCGCAGTTAGCCGCGGACTCACGGCCAGTTGGGCGAGCACGCTGTCCGGATCCGGTAGAGAAGCTTTGCCAGCGGCTTTAGCCACGTCTTGTTGCAGCTTATCGTAAAACGCTTGGTGCTCGCGATAGGTGCGCATGCCCACGGCAAGCGGCATCATCTTTGAGCGTCCAATCGTCGGCCAGATCATGCCGGGCTGCGGCGGTGCAGCACGTGTTACGGTGCCGCTATGGCAACTGTCAGAAAACACAAGCACGCGTACTCCTGTTGCAAATTGACTTAATTCAAAATACAACTCGTCGTCGATAAGTTGGCCGTCGTACAGGCACCAAGTCTCGTCTTGTTTATCCTCTTCTTCTCCAGTGACATCGGGAATTTGGCCGCCATGACCGGAATAGGTAAGGAAGAACAAGTCACCGGCTGTCAATTGCTTGGCGGCACTACGCATGGCAGCCAGCATATTGGCGCGCGTGCTCTTCTTAGTCAGCAACATGGTGGATTTCATGCCGCACGATTTGGCAATCGCCGCCATGTCCTTGGCATCGAACTCACAGGCATTGAGCTCGCCGCTCCAGCCACCATATGCAGTAGCGCTCACAGCATTCAGGCCAATGTGTAATGACATTGCCTTGGCTTTGGTTGTGGGTAATTTAGCTTTCTTTTCCATTTTAATCTCCTAGGTTAATGCCGCATGATATGCGGCAAAATTTTGATACTTGAGATAAAGTGACTGCGGTGCAATTGTAAATACACCCTGAGCGGCTTGGCAAACCTGCGACACACATTTTTATCAAGTTCAGTTCGATTTATATCCGATTTTTACTGTACGCGCTAAGCAATCATACGGCTCAGCGTGGTATAGGTGCGCAATCCATATCGAATAATTGTTGTATGATGAGCTGTAAATAAAAGTAGTCGTTCTTCCCCGCATTGAACTTCGAATAAAAGATTCTTAGCACCATTTTGCCTGCATAGTCTGCGTACCAAACGGCACCGGCATTAAATCGACATCATAAGATGCAAAATGCATTATTGAGATAATTGTCCGAACTGTGGCCTGATCAACAGCCAACAGTTTCAATTTAACGTGAAATGATACTTCAAGGATTAAAAAATGAGCCCGTTGGATGTAACCACGCTTAATCAGAAATTCGCCATTCCTGGACAACTCAAGTTCACTGAGGACGTGAACGGTTTGATAATTGCGTGCATTGCCAACGAACAAGCGCAATCTACCATTTCATTACAGGGTGCGCATGTCATGACCTTTGAGCCTGTGGGCGAAAAACCGGTCATTTGGCTTAGTCCTGCAGCCAAATTAGTACGCGGAAAATCCA
Source organism: Candidatus Nitrotoga arctica (assembly GCF_918378365.1). NCBI lineage: Bacteria > Pseudomonadati > Pseudomonadota > Betaproteobacteria > Nitrosomonadales > Gallionellaceae > Candidatus Nitrotoga > Candidatus Nitrotoga arctica. The sequence continues at coordinate 2,691,795 of NZ_OU912926.1, forward strand.
TTCGTGGCGGCGTGCCAATTTGTTGGCCATGGTTCGGTGCCCATGCAACCGACAGCACCTTTCCAGGTCATGGGTTTGCCCGTACCGTTCCCTGGCAAATTGTGGCCAGCGAAGTATTATCCGATGGCAGCACGCGCATCACCTTTGAATTACCACAGAGTTCAATTCCTGTTGCGCAATGGCCGCATGCTTGTCAAGTACGGAGCATCGTTACTATCGGCAAAGAGATGACCGTGGAACTTATCACCGAAAATACGGGCCAAATGATGTTTGAAATTGGCGAAGCGTTGCACACTTACTTCGCTATCAGCGATGTGAATAAAATTCGCATCACCGGTTTGGAAGGCTGCACTTATCTTGATAAGGTGGGCGATTGGCAACGCAGAACACAAGCAGGCGCAGTCACCATAGCTGCAGAAGTAGACCGCCTCTATGTGAATACCGACTCAGATTGTCTGATTGTTGACAGCGGCCATAAGCGCTGTATTCGTATTGCCAAGCGCGGCAGTCTTTCCACAGTAGTGTGGAACCCATGGGTAGAAAAGGCCACAAAAATGGGCGATTTCGGCAGCGATACGGGCTATTGCGGTATGGTCTGTGTAGAAAGTGCGAATGCGGCGGAGAATTGTGTTGAAGTCCCAGCGGGCGCAACTCATTCGTTGCATGTAACCTATAGTATTGAGAAAACACAATAGTCAAGATGTTGTTATGGGATCAAACGATGCAGGAAATTTATATGCTAATGCTAGATTTGGCTCCATCGATTCTTTTGACGGCGTAAGTAAGATTGATCTTGCGCTAGAAGTCGATTACCTGAAAAATTTTTGACTTTAAAGACGGTACCTACCGGCTACACCATTAAAAATAAAAGTGTTATGTCAAGACTCGACCCTTTCTTTGTTTTTCTATACCATAAGGACTTTCAAGCCGCCCGTTTTGGCTTGTTACTTTATGCTTCCTCCGTGCCTCTTACGCCATGAGAACGAAAGCGCGTTGAGCGATCAACTAGATCAATCATATGCTTTGCTGCATGAATTGTGAGCGGATGAGGGGTGTAGCCCGGCCTGGGAGAAATATAATCGGCCATTTCCCGAATGAGGTTGAGTTGATGGTCAGCGGCGTTAACGAGAAGGGAAGTCAGGACGTTCTCCAAGGCGATCACGCGCACCCTAAGCGCCACGAGTTCGACATTCGTCATCTCCGTCTGCTCGACACCATCCACACATGGTAAATCGGTATGGAGAGTATCACCATCTTTGTTTTCCCACCCAGCCAAAGCCTGAGCTAGCGGATTATTTTTTGTTAAAGCGTCTGAGTTATTGTCCACCATAGTTCCCTTCACCGATACCCCACACCCATGACATAATCTCGCAAAAGAGCCTCATCGTAACCTTTTTCTTCAAAAAGAATAAGGAGGGCATCCCGCTCATTGATGACGCCTAACGGTCTGAAATCATCATCTACGATAGGAACATGCAAAAAGCCCTTCTCTCTCATAAGCGACCACACATCTTGTAACAACTCATCGGGGTGACAGCAGATAACGTCCTTAGTCATCACCGTTCCAACGATAGCGTTACAACCACAGCCCTGACAAAGACTCATCTGGCGAACAACATCCGTTCTCGTCACAATGCCCACCATAACGCCACTCTTGTTACAAATAATGACAAGATTGTGGTGACTACCATCAATAGACTTGGCAGCCTCCGTCAGTGGAGCGTCGTCCGTGATTGTAACAAGACGCTCCCGCGCCAGAGGTAATATTTTTTTTACTAATGCCATCATATCCTTAGGGAAGCGCTGATTAACTCGCGTTTCAGAATTCACACATTTAAAAATCAATTTGTTACGCGCGAAATTCTGCGAAATTTTGAATTAATCAGCGTCTCCCTAGTTTTTACTGTTGATCATTGTAGCAGTGCTTTTCTGCTAAAGACAATGCGTAGTGTAGCGATTGTCAACGCTAAATAACAACATCCCTTGCTCACGCCGAGCGTCGGAGATATTGGTAACTGAGACGGATTTATCGATGTGCATTTTTCTCCAAGAATGACCCGCTACTGAATTGCAGATTAAAGGCTAAAGGACAGCATGGCAACTGGGGGCAGAGTAAATTTAAAGTTTCTGTTATGCCACCTTACAATTATTCACTTCACTAAGTTACTCTGCTCCCCCTTATACTGACCCCAGTTACACGTAGTACGGAAGTTTGAAGAAGACTGGGGAAAAATGTTGTAATGTTAAAACTGACCCCGTGCTTTGTGATTGAGAAGGAGCCAGTCCATGAAAATACTGATAACAGGCGGAACTGGATTAATTGGCCAAACATTATGCCCAGCATTACTGGCAGCGGGTCACACATTAAGGGTTTATAGCCGCCACCCTGATAAAGTCAATACCATATTGGGTGATCAAGTTACGCCACTCAATTCTTTGAAGACACTATCCGAGTCTGATTATTTTGAAGCCATTATCAATCTTGCTGGCGCACCGATTTTTGGTAAACGCTGGACGGATGAGCGCAAACGAGTCCTTCTACATAGCCGCATTGATGTTACTCAGGATCTGGTGAAGTTTATTGCGCGTGCGCAATCTAAGCCTGAAGTTTTCTTGAGTGGCTCAGCAATTGGCTTCTATGGTAACCAGGGCCATACCATACTTGATGAAACATCACCTGGCCAAGATGATTTTGGCCGCCAGCCTTGTGTCGAATGGGAAAACGAGGCAGTGAAAGCTAAGGAGCATGGTGTTCGAGTATGCCAATTACGCACAGGCCTGGTTGTTGGCAAAAATGGCGGTTTCTTACAACCGATGATACTGCCGTTCAAATTAGGGTTGGGTGGGCAACTTGGTAGTGGCGAACAATGGATGCCCTGGATTCATATCGACGACCATGTGGCCATTTGCTTGGCATTACTTAATAGCACTGAGCTTAATGGCCCATTTAACCTGACCGCACCTAACCCGGTTACTAACCATATATTTGCCCAAACGCTAGCAAAAACTCTTCATCGCCCCGCTTTTTTACCTGCACCAGCATGGATTCTTAAGCTCTTACTGGGTGAAATGTCTGAGTTACTACTAGGCAGTCAACGTGTTATTCCCAGGCGGATGTTGGGTGCTGATTATCAATTCAAGTTTACTGAATTGGGTGCAGCGCTACGTCAAGTTTTGTGTGATTAGATTATTAACACCGTGTGGGGGCAGGTTTTTCACACAAAAACATAACGTAAATTCGCTGTGATGAAATAAAACGATGCAGGTAGTTTATATAATATATGTAAGACACGATCCCGCTTCCCCACAAGATAGAATCAATCCAGTAACGAAATTCAATTCTGTTATAATTTAAAAAAGTGGTATTAGTTTCTAGTCTTCTTGCCACTGTCCATACTGGTTTTACAAACCCATCTATCTGCCTAAGACTGGCGCCATCAACGGCGACAGGCCGATTTTTTTCTAGGAATAATTTATGACTTTCTCAGCTCTCGGTTTGTCCGATGAAATCGTCCGCGCCGTTACCGAGCGTGGTTACACTGAACCGACGCCCATTCAGGCGCAGGCCATCCCGGTTGTGCTATCCGGCGGCGACCTGCTGGCTGGTGCACATACTGGCACCGGCAAGACTGCTGGTTTCACCCTGCCTATCCTGCAACGTCTTACTGCTTCTGCCAAACCTGTAACCGGTAAGGCACCAATTCGCGCGTTAGTTCTTATCCCTACGCGCGAGCTTGCCGCACAGGTAGAAGAGAGCGTGCGCGATTATGGCAAATACCTGAAACTTACCTCGATGACAATGATTGGTGGCGTTAACATTAATCCACAAATACAGCGCTTAAAAAGCCGTGTGGATATTTTAGTTGCCACACCTGGCCGGCTGCTCGATCACTTGCAGCAGAAAACGTTAGATCTGTCGCATATAGAAATACTGGTGCTGGATGAAGCCGACCGCATGCTGGACATGGGCTTCATTCGCGACATCAAAAAAATCTTGGCTATATTGCCCAGGCAGCGACAAAACCTGTTGTTTTCCGCTACCTTCTCCGACGAAATCAAAATGCTGGCCGATGGGCTGCTCAATAAACCGGCGATGATAGAAGTGGCGCGCCGCAACGCTACTGCAGAACTGATCACGCAGAAAATTTACCCAGTGGATCGCGAAAGAAAGCGTGAGTTGCTTACCCATCTTATCAAGGAATATAACTGGCATCAGGTGCTGGTGTTTACACGCACCAAACACGGTGCCAACAAGTTAGCTGAACAACTCAATAAGGACGACATTCCAGCGCTGGCCATCCATGGCAATAAGAGCCAAGCGGCACGCACTCGCGCATTGGCAGAATTTAAAACCGGCAAACTACAGGTGCTAGTGGCAACTGACATTGCTGCGCGTGGCATCGACATCATTGAATTGCCACACGTGGTCAACTTCGAGATGCCCAATGTATCGGAAGATTATGTCCACCGCATTGGACGCACCGGTCGCGCAGGCAGCGAAGGCGAGGCGAGTTCCCTGGTATGTATTGATGAACATAAGCTGCTGGGGGACATTGAGCGACTGACCAAGCGCGAAATTCCGGTTGTGCAAATACCCGGCTTCGAGCCAGATCCTCGCATCAAAGCAGAGCCTATTTTAAACGGTCAGAATCGCGGTCAAGGTGGGGAGCGTAAGCAAGGGCAAGGTCGAAGTCGTACTCCTCGGGCAGCGCCGCGTGCGGGCGGTGGTCAAGGCCGCACCAGTGTTGCTACTGCTACTACTGGTAAACCTGTTGCCCGCAAACCGGTATCACACCGTTCCGGTGGCTACAATCGCTAACCATGTTTTTGCCAAGACGCAGGGCCAGGTAATTAAGTAGATTAGCCCCGACACAATTAATAAATTTGTTTTTATTAAAATGAATCTCACAACAGACGAAAAAATCATAGCTGCGACGAAACTTTGGTTGGAGCGGGCCGTCATTGGCCTCAACTTGTGCCCGTTTGCCAAGGCCGTTCACGTGAAAAATCAGATACGCTATGTGGTGAGTTCTGCGGCCACACATGAGGATTTGCTAAGAGACCTCATGCGAGAGCTGGAAGTGTTGGCCGAAACGCCAGCAATAAATATCGACACAACCTTGCTTGTTCATCCCTATGTGCTCACTGATTTTCTTGAATACAACGATTTTCTCGATGTAGCCGATGCGGCGCTGGAAGACATGGATTTGGAAGGTGCGTTGCAAGTGGCCAGCTTTCACCCGCAGTATCAGTTTGCCGGAACGCAGCCTGACGATATCGAAAACTACACCAATCGGTCGCCGTACCCAATGCTGCATCTGCTACGCGAAGCGAGTGTCGTGCAGGCGGTGTCGGCTTTTCCTGAGGCCGAGAAAATATTCGACAAAAACATTGAGACACTGCGCCGTTTGGGTCACGCAGGCTGGAATGACTTGGGGCTGGTTAAGGCCAGTCCTCTCCTGGAAAATTAATAACTGCGCAAAGACCTTTAACGGTGACATCACCCACTTTCTCTTTACTTACCCCCGATTGCGTCATGAACGCGCTGGACAGCTTGAACTGCCGCAGCGATGGCCGTCTGTTAGCGCTAAACAGCTATGAGAACCGCGTCTATCAGGTAGGCATGGAAGAAGGCTCACCGCTGGTCGCAAAATTCTATCGGTCGGAACGCTGGACGAATGCGGCCATACTCGAAGAGCACACTTTCGTGCAGGCGTTGGTCGAGCGCGAAATTCCGGTGGTACCTGCTTTGGTGCTGGGTGGCAAAACACTGCACACCTTCGAAGGATTTCGCTTCGCCGTTTTTCCCAAACACGGCGGACGTGCGCCCGAACTTGAAGATCGAAACACGCTGGAATGGATGGGGCGCTTTCTGGGTCGCATCCACGCCATTGGTGCGCTCAAACCGTTTCAGCATCGCCCCACACTGGATATAGCGAGTTTCGGTGTAGAACCACTTGATTTTTTACTGACCAATAACTTTATCCCGGCTGATCTTGTTGCTGCCTATCGTAGCGTAGCAGAGCAGGCACTGGCTAGCGTGCGACATTGCTTTGAGCGTGCCGGCAGCAATGTAAAAACACTACGTCTACATGGGGATTGTCATGCAGGTAATGTGCTATGGACGGATGACGGTCCGCACTTCGTTGATTTTGACGATAGCCGCATGGGGCCTGCTGTGCAAGACTTGTGGATGCTGTTATCGGGCGAGCGTGCTGACATGGCGCGGCAGTTGAATGACGTGCTGGCAGGGTATAAAGACTTTTACGATTTTGATTCATGTGAGTTGCATCTGGTCGAAGCTCTGCGCACCTTGCGCCTGATACATTATTCCGCCTGGCTGGCTCAGCGATGGGACGATCCAGCCTTCAAGCAAGCCTTCCCGTGGTTTAATACTCAACGCTATTGGCAAGATCGCATTCTGGAATTGCGCGAGCAGATCGCGCTGATGGACGAGCCGCCACTATGGCCGGTTTGATTGATATGCAAGCTCGTTGCGCTTGCGGCAGCAAGAAAATTTTTACAGACTGTTGCGAGTGTTATATCGAGGGCAACACGCCTGCCCCCAGCGCTGAAGCTTTGATGCGTTCCCGCTATGTCGCTTACACATTGGGATGCGATGATTATTTACTGGCAACTTGGCATCCCTCTACTCGCGCCGTTACGTTGGATACAGTTGATAAAGTTGAGACAAAGTGGCTGGGGCTGGAGGTGAAACGCCATGAGTACAATCTTCAAGAACCGAACCGCGCCCTAGTGGAGTTTGTGGCGCGCTACAAAGCAGGGGGTCGTGCGTATCGACTGCACGAATTGAGTCGCTTCGTGCGCGAGGGCGACCTATGGTTTTATGTGGATGGAGACATTCACTAAGTTAGACTTAGCACCTTACAGCCCTTAGACTTACTTATTTTTTGCAATACATATTTCGCGAGAACATTCATCATGGCATCAGATTCTGTAACACAGCCTGTACTAGAAGCAATTGACGCACCCGCACCTGTTTCGCGTGATTTAATCACGCGCGAAGTGGCGCGCCGTCGCACCTTCGGCATCATCTCTCACCCGGATGCGGGCAAAACCACACTGACCGAAAAATTACTGCTATTTTCCGGCGCGATTCAATTGGCGGGTACGGTAAAGGCACGCAAGAGCGGTCGCCACGCAACGTCCGACTGGATGGACATCGAGAAGCAACGTGGTATCTCTGTAGCCAGCTCAGTGATGCAGTTCGAATATCGTAACCATGTCGTAAATTTGCTCGATACCCCCGGCCACCAGGATTTTTCCGAAGACACCTACCGCGTGCTCACCGCCGTAGATTCCGCGCTCATGGTTATTGACGCGGCCAAGGGCGTGGAAACGCAAACCATCAAATTGCTCAACGTGTGCCGTATGCGCAACACACCCATCATAACCTTCATTAACAAGATGGACCGTGAAACACGCGACCCGGTGGAATTGCTGGATGAGGTTGAGTCGGTACTTAATATCCAATGCGCACCGGTGACTTGGCCGCTGGGGATGGGCAAAACTTTTCGGGGTGTCTATCACTTATTGCGCGACGAAATTTTACTGTTCGCGGCAGGCGAAGAACGCGCCGATCAGGATTTTGAAATAGTTAAAGGCATCGATAACCCGCGTCTTGTGGAAATGTTCCCATTGGAAATAGGTCAGCTTAAAGCGGAAGTTGAACTACTGCATGGAGCTTCTCATCCTTTTGATCTTGCCGCGTTTCTGGCCGGCACGCAAACTCCCGTATTCTTTGGCTCCGCTATCAACAACTTCGGCGTGCGCGAAATTCTCAACGCCCTGTTGGATTGGGCACCGGCGCCGCGTGCACGGGATGCCACTGTACGTGTTGTCGCACCTAACGAGGCGGCTTTTACTGGCTTCGTGTTCAAGATACAAGCCAACATGGACGCAAATCATCGTGACCGCATCGCCTTCTTGCGTGTTTGCTCCGGGCGCTTCGAGCGTGGCATGAAGATCAAACACCTGCGTATTAACCGCGAAATTCGTGTATCCAACGTTGTCACCTTTATGGCCTCCAGCCGTGAGCAGGTAGAAGAAGCCTACGCTGGCGACATCATCGGCTTACCCAACCACGGCAACATGCAGATCGGCGACAGCTTTTCCGAAGGCGAATTATTGCAGTTCACCGGCATTCCTTATTTCGCACCAGACTTTTTCCGCTCCGTGCGCATCCGGAACCCGATCAAGGTCAAGCAACTGCATAAAGGTTTGCAGCAGCTGGGTGAAGAGGGCGCTGTACAAGTATTCAAACCAGTTAGTGGGGGTGATTTAATTCTAGGCGCGGTCGGCGTACTGCAGTTCGATGTCGTCGCCAGTCGCTTGATGGGCGAATACGGCGTGGATGCAGTATTCGATGGCACCAATACCACGAGCGCGCGCTGGGTAACTTGTGACGACAAAAAAATGCTCGCCGATTTTGAGAAGGCCCTATCGCACAATGTCGCCTACGATGCCGCCAGCAACATGGCCTATCTCGCACCGAACAGCGTCAATCTCAAACTCACCCAGGAACGCTGGCCGAAAGTAGTTTTCCACACCACGCGTGAACATGCGGTGAAACTGTAGTTGATTTTCTTCCATAAAGACTTCCATGCAACAATTTGAATTCAAGCTTAATGGCGAATTTATCGAGCTAAACCAACTGCTAAAAATGGTTGGCGTGTGCGATAGCGGCGGAGCGGGTAAGGTACTGGTCGCAGAAGGTGTGGTATCGGTGGACGGGCACGTGGAATTGCGCAAAACCTGCAAAATACGTGCAGGATCGGTGGTAACCCTAGGCGACGTGCGCATCACAGTGCTTGCATAATTTTCATGCTGTATATCTCCCACAACGTTACCATTGCTGATCATGAGATCGAGTTAACCGCCGTGCGTGCGCAGGGAGCAGGCGGTCAGAACGTCAACAAGGTTTCCAGCGCCGTGCATCTGCGTTTCGACATCAACGTCTCATCGTTGCCAGACGCTTTTAAAGCGCGGCTCTTTGAACTGCACGATCACCGTATCACCAAAGACGGCGTGATAATTATCAAGGCGCAGGAATTTCGCAGTCAGGAAATGAATCGTGGTGAAGCATTACGACGCTTGAAAGAGTTGGTGCAGAGTATCGCGGTGTTGCCCACCGTCCGTCGTGCAACAAAACCTACGCGCAGTTCGCAGAGGAAGCGTATGGACAGCAAAGCCAAGCATGGTGCAACTAAAAGTATGCGTGGCCGGGTGGTGGAATAATTTGACAGAAGCCTACTTCTGCATGAGACGGATCCAGGAGCTATATGGCTATTAAAGCAACCATCTTCAAAGCCAATCTGCAAATCGCAGACATGGAGCGTCACTATTACCAAGATCACGCGCTTACTCTTGCACGACATCCTTCTGAAACAGACGAGCGCATGATGGTGCGGCTGTTAGCCTTTGCGTTGCATGCCCATGAATATCTGGAGTTCGGCCAAGGGATGACCACTGATGATGAGGCAGATTTGTGGCGGAAAGATTTAACGGGTGCGATTGAGTTATGGATAGACGTCGGGCTTCCCGACGAAAAACTAATACGTAAAGCCTGCGGCCGCTCTAACCAGGTGATTGTTTATACCTATGGCGGTCGTGTCGCTGATATGTGGTTCGCACAAAACAGCAGTCAATTCGAACGACTCAGGAATCTGAGCGTGATTAACCTGCCGATGAAACATACGCGCGCCATCGCCAAGCTGGCTCAGCGCAACATGCAGTTGCAATGCACCATTCAGGATGGACAGATATGGTTGAGCGATGGGAATGACAGTGCGCAGGTGGAACGGGTGTTGCTAAAAGTCCCATCCACTCGCGGGCATTGAGCGCAACTAGTCGGCGCTCAACGACTTAGTCAATTTCAATCGCTGCCGCCACAACACAGCACTTGCCCAACTCAGCGCGGCAAGCATAACCAAGCCGCCCAGCGTATGCGCCAGCGCGCCCCAGTGCTGAGCATTGGGCCGCTGACCAAAGCTATCGAGTAGATATATCCAATCGTGCGGGCCATCTTCGCCGACGCTCCCTCCGAGCAAAATTAATTGCGGTCGCAGGGCATCATATATGTAGGGTGCAAGGTCTATCAAGCTGACACTTGTCCACCATAGCCCGATCGCCGCGCCGAAGTTGTCGCGATTTTTCCAGATAAAGGCGATAGCAATCCCGCCGGGTAATGCCAATTGGAACAAGCTGCCGCCGAGGATGGTGAGCCACTGACCGAAAGGCATAAACAACACGTGCCCGGCCTCATGGATAGGAAGCAGGATGTTGTGCATGAAGGAGCCGCCCATCTCGCCGCTGCGGTAATCATAAGAAAATAGTCTCCAGCTCCACCCTGCCAAGAGAACGAGCAGCAGACAACGCCCATAGAAAGATAGCTCATCCATCTGTTCCTTGGGCGTGAGAAAATCCTGCGTGCGTTTGCGCCAACTACGAGTGGTCGGGCCCGGGTCAGCATCGTAAGTCACGGGCACTTCTGTCAATGCTTGCCACTTAAAAAAATAAATGCCGCAGGCAGGGCATGCGGCATTGCTCGGTAAAGATTGCGGTAACTTGCATCCGCACTTGGGGCAATCAGTGTAGGTATCAGGCATTACTCTCGCGCTTTACCGGCAAGCTAGCCACAGACTTACCGAAAGCTGCACTGTACTGATTTAGGTGGACGAGCTTTCATCGTTAGCGTGACCGGATTGGTCTGAGGAAGACGGGGGTTTATCTTCTAATTTACGCTGCTTTTTTTCTTCTTTCTTTTTTTTCTTGGCTAATTCTTTTTGACGCTTTTCGAATTGAAAATTAGGTTGTACCAATTTGTCGCCTTTATTATTAGGATTTATTTAAATGCCCGATTTGCAGCCGCTATTTTCACACATTTACGACTAACCATGGGGGGTGCTTTGGGAGGACCCGTACAAACCGCGAAAAATTGATCTCATGCTGGCAATGAAACGTTCTGTGGATGGCTTGCCGGGCCATCGCGTCAAAAACAATCCCTCAATATCCCAAGCTGGCGGCACTGCGTTTGATCAGCAATGCACTATCATGCAGCGCTTTCCTTTCATCCTGATTCATCGGGGGTCGTAGCGTGGCTTGAACCCCGGTTTGTCCGATTATCAGCGGCAGGGAAAGCGCGACGTCGGTCACGCCTTCGACCTCCGGCACCACCGAGCAAGCGGTAAACACCGTGCGTTCGTCATAAAGAATGCAGCGGCTCAAGCGTGCAAGCGCGGCACCGATCCCATAATACGTAGCGCCTTTGCCATCGATGATGCGGTAAGCAGCGCGGCGTACGCTTTCGTCAACTTGTTTTTTAAAATCTGCCGTCAGCGGGCAGCCGCACGAAGCGGCAAACTGTTCCAGCGGGATGCCCGCTATCTCGGCGCCGGACCACAGCAGCACTTCTGAATCGCCGTGCTCACCCAGCACATACGCATGCACCGAACTCGGTGAAACCTTGCATAACTCACCAAGTAGCGCACGAAAGCGTGCAGTGTCGAGGATGGTTCCACTCCCGAGCACCCGGCCCGCCGGTAAACCGGCCAGCCTGTGTGTGATTTGCGTCATTACATCAAGCGGGTTGGTCGCCACCAGCAGAATGGCATCTGCCGCGTACCGCACGATCTGCGGCACAATGTCGGCAAAGATAGCGGCATTCCTTTGCAGCAGCTGCATGCGCATTTCACCCGGCAGCTGGCCGACACCCGCGGCTATGATCACTAATCCACATCCCGCTAGATCGGAAAAATCACCACTGCGAAGGTGAACCGGATGGGAAAATGGGGTCGCGTGCAGGATATCCATTACATGCGCTTCGGCCAGTGCGCGATTCTGATCGACCAGCACCAATTCGCTGCCCACTCCCTGTAACACTAGTGAGTAGGCGGTGGTACTGCCGACCTGCCCGATACCGACGATGCCAATTTTTAATGCAGTATTCAATATAGCCTTCCAAGCCGGATAACAGGGACAACAATTCAATTTCTCTCTACGTTTGGCCTTAAGCCAGGGCCATAGAAGGCTGCCTCCATTTTATTATTTTCTTTTACTCAAGAAACTGCTCGTAGTATTTCGTTATAAAACGCGGGTAAGCCAACTTTTTCGGAATTTTTACGTCGCCAGGCTGTAACCATTGTGTTTGGATTGGTGAGGCATTGCCGCCAAGCGTGTTAATCGCCAGCTTATTGTATTCCTGTGCGAAACGTTGCCAGCGAGGTTCTACAGGGTTGGAACAAATCGGGTCAAACGAGAACGAAATACCGGAACCACCCGAGTAAAGTCCGAAGGGTTTCTTCTCTTTTTCCGGGCGATGGACGAAATAGGTCGCCCATCCGTTCGGGGCATAGCCGGTCTGCTGTTCAAACTCCTTTGTAAATTTATAGGAGTCGACGATGACACGAGTAAGTTGCGCGATATCGTGTTCATAAAACTGGAAGTCAAGACGGCGCTCATCCGCTGATGGGCGCCAGTACTCGTTAACAAAATCATGGCGTGAGTAAATAAGCTCTTTGGGTTGCGGCACTTCGACCCCCTCAAATCCGTGCTGGATCGCCAAGCGTTTTGCGATGCGAAATTCCTCACAGGCAGGCTGTGACGAAACGGGCGTTACCGAACCGAAACCTGCCTTGAATCGCTCATCTAAGAAACTCGCCAGTTGATTAAGAAATACAATCGCAAACAAAGCGTCACACGCCTCACGTTTGCTAATCAACCGATGGGCAAGTTCCTCCGGCGACTGAAAAACTTCAAATGATATTTCTGACCTGCAAAGCGTAGCCGGACGTACTTCGATCTGGCATTCGACGACGATGCCGGAGAGTCCAAACGAACACTTGAACTCATAAAACACAATTCCATCGTTATAGTCAGACAGTGTGCGAAGCTTGCCTTTGTCGTCAACATAAGTCAGAGCGACGACATGCGCGGAAAAATAACCGAGGCCATCCAACGACGAATCCTTGGTATCGCCAACCGCGACGGAGCCTACGGTGGCCTCGCCGATTTCCGCCTGAAACGGGATTTCCATTCTACGTGCTTGAAGCCACATGTTGAGCTTTTTAAGGCGGCACCCCGCCTGCACCCGAACGACCTTTCTTCCTGTGCTGTCTGATTCGAGGCCTAGAATTTCGTCGAGCTTACGCGTACACAACATCGTCCCGCCGTCATTGACGATAGTAGATGTCACAGATAATAGTGAGCCAACCGGGTGGACAGGCGTTGGAAACCGCTGCTTATCGCACACCACGGCCTGCACATCAGCGTAGCTTATGGGTTCGACATAAACGGCGGGTTTCGTTGTATGGCTCAGTCCCCAATTGCTGCGAATATGGCCTTCATTTTCAAGCAAGCCATGATAGGGTTGAGAGATCGTAATATCATTCATTGAACACCTCGAACTGATGGTTAGGGACGAGTAATCAATCGTAAATTGCTGATACTGTTATCGAAGAACCCCATATTTTCTGATATCAGGCGCTTTGACGAGCAACGATTGAGCCTTCAAGAAAGCGTCTTGTACATGAGAGGATGTCATGTGGACATCTATAGCCGAATCGCTACTCCATTCTTCAATGAAGACGAACTCGGCGAGGTCGGTTTTATCTTGTACGAGCTGATAGCTGACACAACCCTTTTCTAATCGCGTGGGTTCAACAAGACCCAGCAATACAGATTTAAGTTCCTCAACTTTATCAAGCTGAGCAGTGATCCTCGCGATCACCCTTACCACTTCACCTGACATGTGCTACCTCCAAGTATCAATCGTTTAATGTTATTCCGGCGATGATTACATAATAAGACCACACATAAAAAAGACGAATAAGCAAATTGCTTATTTTTTGATTAAGAAAAATTTGTGGCTGTATGCAAATGAACCTGAATGTAGCCTCGTAAACTTCATGAGGTTGCCTCATGTCTGGTGAGTGGATAATTGAAACCAGGTCAACGAACCTTCAAAGTAATAGGGGCGGCATGTATCGGAAATTTTATGTCCAGCACGGACATCCATAAGATATAAAAAAACTGCATGACTACCTTGGCAGCCTGCTCCCGTTTTTCAGCGCAAATGCTTGCGTCCTTCCTTCGGATGTTCCTGCACTTGACAGGCGCGGCGGTAGGCCAGTAAGGTTTTCTGGGCGTGGCCCAGCACGCTGTCATAAGGATAATTGCCCGTTCCGTTCGCGACGCCGATCGGGAAACCGGTAAGCAGTTCTATGCCTTCGTTGGTATGCTCTGCGGTGTAAATATGAAATAAACCTTTAGCGACGGCCTTGATGACCTTGTGTTCCAACATCAGATTCCGGCGATTACGGTGTGGAATCAGCACGCCTTGGCTGCCGTCCAATCCGGCCGTTTCGCAGACACGAAAGTAACCTTCTATTTTTTCGTTAATCCCACCTACCGGCAACACTTCTCCATGCTGATTGACCGCGCCGGTAACCGCGATACCTTGCTTGAGAGGCAAACCCGACAAGGATGAAAGTAAAACATAAAGTTCGGCACAGGAAGCAGAATCACCCTCTACCCCGTAATAGTCCTGTTCAAACACAATTGATGCATTAAGCGCGAGCGGTGCAATATGGGCAAATAAGGCGGACAAGTAGTTCTGCAAAATGAACACGCCCTTATCATGAATTGGTCCGGACATTTCCACCTCGCGTCCAATATTGAGCAAGCCGTCTTCACCGGCAAAGGTGCGCGCCGTGACTCGTATCGGAAAGCCGAAGCGGTAATCTCTCAGATCTATTTGGGAAAGACCGTTGAGCTGGCCCACTTTCTCACCATGCACTGTAATCAGCACATCGCCTTCGGCGATGGATTCTTGCAAACGCTGATCGGGGTAATCGTGGCGCAAGATGTGCGCCTGAAGTGCAGCCTCTACATCCGCTGCATCAACTAAAAAACCGGCACGAGCGCGGCAGAGCGCAGCACTTTCCATTACCAGCGCCTCAGTACGGGCGAAGATCGCGCTTTGGCGAGATTGGTCGTCCGCTTCTCGATGGGAACCCTCTAGCAAACGTGCTACGGCGGCGGCGGAAAAATGCGGCAGCCCCATCTCCTGGCAAGCGTGGGCGATAAAAATTGACGAAGCGCGGCGGGTTTCAGCACTGGATAAAAAGCTTTCGGCAAAGTCTACCTTGACCCGAAAGCGGCGTGCGAACTCCGGATCCTCCTCCTGCAACTCATAATACTGTTCGCGCGAACCGATCAAAATGATCTTAACTTCAACCTTCACCGCCTCGGGTTCGAGGGAAACGGCCGCAATCGGTGTGAGAGCGGTACCCGGCTCTTCGATTTGCAGCTTGCCGCTACGCAACAAGCGCCGCAACTTCTCCCACACCATTTCATCGGCCAGCAGATCGCGTAGATGCAGCATGAGAAAACCCCCATGCGCTTTGTGCAAGCTACCAGCGCGTATGCGGGTAAAATCAGTTACCAACACATCGCTTTCGGTCTGATATTCAATGCTACCGAACAGTGAGCGGAATAATGGGTTATCTTCCACGATTACCGGTGCACCGCTCAGGCCATCATTGTCCACTACCAGATTAACTCGGTAACGGGATAACACTTTACTTAATGCCCCCTGCCGACTTTCCTCATCGGTATCGGAAACCTTGAACTGCTCCACATGATCAAGTATGTCCTGCATGACCTGCTCCAGATATGCACTCAGCTTGACGTAATCTTTGCTCTCCTGTTTCAATCCGTCCCTGATTCCCTGTAATTCATGATTCAACAACGGCTTCACGACTTGGCGCCGCAACGCCGCCAAGGCATCGTTCATAGCTCGCTCCAGCGGCCGGGTTTTCTCAAAATAGCTGGTAATCTTCGCGCGCAGTTCCTGCTCAGCCTGCTCTATCTCAGCCCGATGTTCTTTCGGCAAGACAAGCACTTCATCTTCAGTAAGTGCATGCCTTTTTTTACCCAGAAAAGTGAAAACCATGTGCCCTGCCTCGCGCTGAATTGCAAACTTGCGGGCTTCGGCAAATGCATCGAGTTCGGCGTAGTTCTTGCTTTCTTCTTCCTTGTAGGTTTTTTCAATGCGCTCGCTTTCTACTTTGAAACCCTGCCCCTCCAGGCATTGCGGTATTTCTGTCTGCAGGGATTTCGTCATTCGCGCCATAAGTTGACGCAGCAAGCGTCCCTGCCCGGCAGACAAATATAGAGCCTGCGGTCTTTCCGGTGCATCGAAATTGTGCAAATAGCATAAGTCGGGCGGCACCGCCTTATTTGCGGCAGCCACCTGCATCGCTTGCCTGAGCAGCGAAGAGCGGCCACTGCCGACTTCACCCAATACGAAAAGGTTATAGTCGGACTGGTCCATTTCAAGGCCAAAGCGGGCGGCCATTTCCGCGCGCTCCTGCCCGATCCAGGGTAGTGGATATGTCAGCAATTCTGAAGTATCAGAAAACCCAAGCGAATCGGGATCAATGTTGATGCGCAGGTCGGCGGCAGTCAGATTTGAGATCAGCATTTTTAAACCACAGAGTTACACAGGATTTTCGAATTGTAACCATTAATCTGGATTACATTATTCCTGTGTCAAGACGGATGCGCTTGTGAAGATTCGCACAGCATTGCCGACTCAGCCAAATTTAATCGCCGTGCTCACCCAGCTTTTCCAGCTTGGCTAGCCATCTCATGTATCACGTAACGAATGCGTAGTCGGAACTCCGCTAATCCGAACCGGGAGAGATATGTCAGTATGCTGAGTAATACGTCGATTGGCTTACTAAGCAAAAACTGGCAGTATAAGAAATAATTCTTGGCATTCTTATTGATTCGGCCAGATTATGTTTGAAGTCCGTTCGCCTTGAGCCCGTCGAAAGGTGAATGGGCTTCGACAAGCTCAGCTCGAACGGAGTTAATACTTCACCGTGCCGGATCAATCAAAAATAAGACAAGCTCATAATCCAATCAATTCGCGCTTGCACCAACTTGCACCAACTTGCACTCAACTTGTTGCTGACCTGCGCCCAAAAATATATTGGACTTAGCCGTGATCACTTTCAAACGCAAAGTTGCACTCAAGATTGCGATGGTATCGCTGGCCCTTGCCAGTATTGCCAGCCCTCTAGCTTGGTACATATCGCGTCTAAATGCCGAGAAAGGCATCGTCTCTTTTGCCATGGAAGAGTCACACCGTGTGCTAATGCACCGGCGCGACTCTCAAAGGATAGACATGGATGCTGAAAAGTCTGCCCGCACCTTGGTAGGAGGATTGTTTGAGATTGCGGAAATCTACGATTCAAACGGAATCAAACTGGCCGAGGCCATGACTGCTGAGGGGCAATTGCTTGAGCATGAAATCCACCATCACGCGCCGCCAAGCTATCAAGACTCCATGTATGAAAGCTTTAATTTGTCCGCAGATCGTTGGGTCTTGCAAGTGTTTACGCCCTTGCGGGAGGGGAATGGAAATCTGGCGGGCTACTTCGAAGGTACTCGTCTTGTCCCCGCGTGGCAAAAAAAACAGATTCTGGTGGATTCCCTTACGGTCGCTTTGATGGTGGGATTGGCATCTTTACTTTGTGGTGGCGTGCTATTCCCCGTCGTGATTCGTCTCTCCTCCGAAACTCAACGCAAAACTCAAGAGTTGCTTGAATCGCATATTTCGATGATGGAAGCGCTGGGACGTGCAATTGCCAAACGTGATTCGATTACGGGCGCGCACAACTATCGTGTGGCATGGGTATCCGCCATACTAGCCGAGACCCTCGGAATTAAGGGAGACAGGATGCAAGCATTGATTACCGGCAGTTTTTTACACGATACTGGAAAGATCGGGATTCCCGATGCGATTCTGCTCAAGCCAGCAAAGCTAACAGAGGATGAAATGAAAGTGATGCGCACTCACGTTACAATCGGCGAAGAAATCATCAGCGGCAGTGGCTGGCTGGATGGCGCTAGAGAGGTAGTAGCCGGCCACCATGAAAAATGGGACGGCTCAGGGTATCCGCGAGGACTAGCCGGTGAGGCCATCCCTTTAGTTGCACGCATATTTGCCATAGTTGATGTGTTTGACGCCCTATGTTCAAAACGTCCCTACAAGAACCCGCTACCGCTAACCGAGGTAATGGATATCCTTCAGAAAGGCTCGGGCACCCACTTTGACCCGAAATTACTCAAAGTGTTCTCAAGTATTGCCAGTAAAGTTTACGAAACGACCGTTCACGCATCTGAAGCAGAAATGAGAGCCCTAATGAAAAAAATGGTGCGACGGCACTTCGGCAACTAACCACCCTTACCAAATTTGTCTGGTTTAGTGTCTGAATAGATCAAACGCCTATTTTTGATGGCAGAAGGGATTTTTCCAGAAGTTCATCTGCAATAGCCATGAAATCCGTCTTGCCGTTAAACAGTTTAAATGCAGATCCGGCAATCTCTCTGCCGAGACGCCAATAACTATCAAACTGGTCTTCACCGTAAAACTGATCACTCGTCGATTCATGCGGAAACTCTGGGTGACTGTCCATGTACTGCCGTATTGCAGTATCCTCACTACCGTTCATTGAAGCCTTCAGATAGATGAGTACGCCCACCGTGCCATCACTATAATTGATACGGCCGACGGCAAAACGAGAGTCACTCCAGTCTGATTCCGTTTTTAAACGGATTGCGTCAACGTTAATCAGGATCTCAGTTTTGAAGTCTAACTGGCACATGCGGATTAATCTTGCAAGACCTTCGAATTTCAGCTCTGGATCGCACTCGGCATCGCTGATGATTATCACCCGACACTGGCGCCGTATCAATTCGTATGCGGCCAAATTCTCAAAATGACCGCCATCCGAAATCATAAGGTAATTTGAATTGTCATCGGCGGCGCCGAATAGTTCTTTGACCAAGTATCCTAAGCTGAACCAGGGCGACGAAGATTTGAGAGATCTTTTCGGATTCAGAAACCACCAGCCCAAACGCACATTAAATACAGTTAAAAGAAACGCCACTGTCGAGGACGTGTGATATCCCATATTGGGGCTCGCTGCTGCGCCTGAGACCGATATCGCTTGCGCAAGCGTAAGCTGACTATCCCGGCCACCATATTCGTCTATCGAGTGGTAACCCAATGGTTTTCTCACCCCAGTGAAGGGGTCTTTCGACAGATAGCTGCTGCCCACCGCGTAGGGCGTCAGTGTAAATGACGCACAGTGCCGTGTGTGGAGCGCAAGGTCACTCGATCCGCCCAAGTTCAGCGCACAGTTGATGATATGCAATGGACCCACCGGCAGATTCTGATCACCTGTTATTCCAAGATCAGCCAAGCGCAGATCATCATTTTCGTCGAAGTCGGTGAATTTCCGGGGACGCCGTTCTCCCGCAAGAAAACGCGCTGCGCCAAGATAACATCGTGAAAGGCGGCTTCGATAAAACGCATTCAGGCTAAATTCGTTGATGTCAACCCGCCAAGCCAGAAGAAATAGGCATGCAAATGTTAAACCCATCAACCTCCACACTACTGTAATAGGCGAATCATTCATATAATGCCAATGACGTAAGTGCAAATCGGAAATGGCATCCCAACCCCAGTCAATGCCAGAAATGCTTAGTAAAATTAGATGAAGTCCGGTTGAGATGCCGACAAACAGCCCTGCGATGAAGATAATTCGGACGACAGTAACGAACAGATTCAGAAGTTTTCTTGTGGTTGTTTTCTCGGATTTTGACCTTTGCCGCACGCCACCCTTTAAATCCAATTTTCCGGCCAAAAGTCCGGCCCGCGTAATTGCCAGCCAGCCGACAATTACAGAAACACCTTTCCAAGCATGACCGTCTAAGAGCCTGTTCACGATCTTCGCAGCAGCAGAACCAGGAAGGCAAGGTGGATGAATTGCAGGCTGGTATTGAGTTTGCGTTCGCAGTTCTTCCATAGCCGTCTGCATTTCTCCAACCAGGCGAAGCTGCGCTCAACCACCCAACGCTTTGGGATGACGGCGAAGGTGTGCAGTTCGTTGCGCTTGGCGATCTGCACCGATGCCCCCAGTATTTCATCGACTGCCAACGCAAATGGTCGACCTACATAACCACCGTCAGCCAGAATACGTTGTACCTGCGCAAGGCCTGGTTTGCACCGTGCCATCGCCTGCAAGATACCTTTCCGATCAGTGACCTCAGCGGTTGGTCACCGCAACTGCATGCGGTAGTCCTTGGGTATCCACCGCAATGTGGCGCTTGATTCCAGAGATCTTCTTGCCTGCGTCATAACTCTTCTGACCCGCCGTGTCCGTGTTTTTCACGCTCTGCGCGTCCACAATCAATAGCGTCGGCTGTGCGTTGCGCCCCTGTCTCGTACGGGCCACGCCAACTTGATTTTTTTAACGCCCGCTCCAGCAGGCTCATTCCTTCCTCGTCCTGCTCACTCCACTTGGCAAAGTAGGAGTGCACCGTGCGCCATTTCGGAAACTCCCTCGGTAGCATTCGCCACTGGCAGCCGCTCTTGAGCAGGTACAGTACCGCGCTCCAGACCTCATATAAGTCCACCGTGCGGGGCTTGGTACGCTTGCGCGCCCCTTCCAGCAAGGGCCTAATTTGCTCGAACTGCTCGCGGCTGATGTCGCTTGGGTATTTTTTCTTGCGCATTCGGACATTGTCTCGGATTTCAGCAAGATCGTGAACAGGCTCTAAGATAAATGCCGTCCATTTAGGCCCATAGACAGCCGCGACGACAATCATCGTCCAGACAAAACTATAGATGCCTAGATAGGCACCGAGGCGACTCAACCATTCTCGACCCGGTTCAGTCATTTGGCGCCCCATCATACCGATTAGCATTACGATCGACAAAAGAGACGCACACAGCACCATGACTGGCGCCCAGACGAATGCGAGCCATATGCCTTCGTAAGGGTCAACCTGTAATATCACCCCAAGCTGAGGATTCGCCCATCCGTGCATCATCAGGGTGATGGCACATAGAAGTACATAGAGGACTATCACAGCAGGGATCGGAGCAAGTAATGCTATGAACAGCCCCATTTTGCCTTCCCGTTTCGAAAACCATGAGATTACCCAAAGCGAAACCAGAACTAAGGAGAGCGGAAAAGCCAAATATTGCCACCCAAGCATGAAAATCCCACTAAAGCCCAACGTATTAAATTCATTGGGCGTATGATCCTCTCTTATTTTCCCCCAAAGGATTGCTGCAAATAGGTAACAGGTCACCATTATCGGAATTACGACCAATGCCTGCACCCAGCCTTGTGAATAATTGTTATGCTGGGGTGCGTCGTTTTCCTGCCAGATATGGCTTCTCTCACCTATTAAGCCTATCAATTTAAAAGCGCTTCTTAATAAGAAAAAACCGGTCAAAACCAAGACGCAAGCAACAGGCGCGGCAATAGTCCAATTAATTTCGTCATACGTAAAAAAATTAAAGTTAAAATAATGAATTGGTCCAACCGCCATAACAAGACAGATCACAACAGCAGTGAGGCTACGGGCCCAATATTTGGGTCTTAAAAACGGCACATCATTATTCCTAGAGGGCTGCCACTGATTACTCGCGATACCGACAACGGCTAAAATAAATAGCAAGACTGTCCATCGCCAATTCCCTAACTCAGGAAACCTAAGAAAAAGCTCAAACAGCAGTCGCGGCAGCAGGAGTAACACGGCGATAGCGAAAATCACCGTCAATTGAACGAGAAGTGTATTTCGAATCCAGACAGCAGCCATTGACCAGGAATCGGCACTTAAAAAACCCATCTTGGGCGACAGGTAATTGGAGTAGCGGCGCAGATGCCTGATGGATTCCGTCCAATTGGCCCGCTTATTGAGCCAATCCTCAGATGCATCTACGAATTTCTTCTTGTCCCCTGTGTATGCTTCAGCGTAGTTTGGATCTATTGGTTCATTGGGATTCTTGAGGCATTTATTAACTACATCTTTGCGTTCGGCGGCGCGCTTGCAGTTCGCACTCAGCCAAGCGCCTATGTAACCCCCACCCGATACGGTTGACAGGTAACCTATCTTTTCCAGCAGCCCGTGTGATTTCAACCCTTCGAGTACCCCAAGGCCAAAGGTGGCGCTCCGAATTCCGCCCCCGGAGAGTGCAAGACCGACAAGAGTACTTTTAACATTCTTCCCGTCTTCATTATTCATTTCATCGGGTGTTTTTCCCGTTTGACGAGAAAAAATGTGTCGATACTCCGCTTCAAATTCATCAGTTGATATATACGGATTTTCAGTACTCATAGTGGTTCCCCTTAAAAAAGCGCACTGCTTATCACTGTAACTCCGAAATCTGCTAATTCGAATTTAATCTAGTTGCCTATACTTTTAACAGGTCAAGCCAATGCTCGAATAGGCAACGGAGTGATTCTCTCCCTGTAATAATCCAACAATATCTTGCATCAACTGACGAGCTCTGAACAGTGCCCAGCTATGGACAGGGATATGATCACACGAGACGGTACAACGACCAAGTGAAAGGGAGATCGGATGCCATTTCGGGATACACTATATGAAAGTATGTCGCGTAGTGCGAAAGCTTGAAGGAGACCCAAATAAATGTAATGTTAGCCGACCCCATTCTTTCCTGGCTGTAACTGGTGCATCAGAGATGATGGTGATGAATTTTTAGAGGTGCATTTAAACATGGAGGGAAACCCTTCGATAAGTGCAAAAGGCTGTCTGAAAGTCAGCGAACTGTAAGAGCACAGTTAATACCCAGCTACTTGCGGCGGGTGCGTTGTTTTTTCCCATCTAATCTTTGGAGTTGTCTTGTTTAAACTAATTGGTGCCTTATTAGGTTTTTATTTCTGGGGGTTTTTCGGGGCCTTTATTGGTTATTTACTAGGAAGCTTTATTGATCGTTATCAAGCTTATGGTATGGGCGGAGTTAACCCGCTTAGCCAATCTCAGCGCCAATCAGTATTTCTTGAAACTGTTTTTATTTCAATGGGTAAACTGGCTAAAGCGGATGGCCATATCTCACAAGATGAAATTGATCATGTCGAACAGTTCATTCAAAAACTAGGAATGTCCGCTGAGCATAGGCAACAGGCCATCGCCCTTTTTAAGCAAGGAGCCGATGCAAATTTTGATATTAAGCCGAACTTAAATAAATTTATTGCCATTTGTGGCAATACGAATGATTTAAAGCAAATGTTGCTGGTCTATCTCATAGTCATGGCTTTATCTGATGGGCATATTCATTCAGATGAAGAAATAATGCTAAAAGACATTGCCCGTTATTTTGGTTATGACGAGGCTGCATTTAAGCGAATGCTGGATATGGTTTTAAACCAGTCGCACTTTGCTGGAGGGCAAACATCTTCCGCCACCAGTTTGGACGATGCCTATAAAGCGCTGGGCGTGAGCAAGGAAAGTAGCGACCCAGAAATCAAACGCGCTTACCGCAAGTTAATGAGCCAATATCACCCTGACAAGTTAATGGGCCAGGGTGTCCCTGAAGACATGATCGCTGTAGCAACTGAACAAGCAAAGGAAATACAGATTGCTTATAATTTAATTACCAAGAGTCGAAAGAAAACGGGGACGTAAATAGTTTTATGCAAACGGTCGTATGGCACTTAGTAAATCATAATTAAACACGCCATTCGCCATTACCAGCGAATTCATTCGCTGTTTAAAATATCATTCTTTCTCTAGTACTATTTATTCTTTCCTGCCATAAGTGACGAAATGATATTCCAATGCCTGGGGAGTTTCCTGACTGCATGGCTCGCGCGCCAATTCCTGCCATAGTTTTTTATCAAATTCCGGAAAATGAGCATCACCTGTTACGTCTTGCCTGATTTCAGTGAGGTAGATCGTGTCCACTAACGGCATGGCCAATGCGTAGAGTTCAGCGCCACCGACAATAAAAATTTCATCATCCCCCGCACAAGCACTTATCGCATCTTCCAGCGAGTACGCCATGATGCAGCCTTCAATCTTTAATGCGTGATTGCGTGTAACCACCACGGTAGTGCGACCGGGCAGGAGCTTACCGATAGAATCGAAAGTCTTGCGCCCCATAATAAGATGATGTCCCATGGTGAGCGATTTAAAACGTTTAAGATCCGCCGGGATATGCCAAGGCAGCCTGTTATTAAGCCCAATGGTACGATTACGGGCCATCGCAACAATGATTGCCACCCTGCCCTTCCCCATTTCTTCCCTTTGTTCGTTCATCATACCGCCACGGTAGCCTTGATCGCCGGATACGGGTCATACCCTTCCAGGCTAAAATCCTCAAACCTGAAGTCAAATATATTTTTCACATTGGGATTAAGGTGCATGACCGGAAGTAGTCGCGGCTCACGCGATAGTTGCAGCTCAGCCTGTTCCAGATGATTGAGGTACAGATGTGCATCCCCAAACGTATGAACCAAATCACCTGGTTTCAAGCCGCATACTTGCGCCATCATCATGGTGAGCAACGCGTAGGATGCGATATTAAACGGCACACCCAGAAAAATATCCGCGCTACGCTGATACAGCTGGCAGGAAAGCTTGCCATCCGACACATAGAACTGGAACATGACATGACAAGGCGCCAGCGCCATTTGATCCAGCTCCCCTACATTCCAGGCGGAAACAATCAAGCGGCGTGAATCAGGATTACATTTAATCTGTTCTATAACATCTGAAATCTGGTCAATGGTGAGACCGTCCCTTACTGTCCACGAGCGCCACTGTTTGCCATACACCGGACCAAGATTGCCATCCTCGTCCGCCCATTCATCCCAAATTCTGACTCCATTTTCCTTGAGATAGTGGATATTGGTATCGCCCTGCAAAAACCATAGCAACTCATGGATGATGGATTTCAAATGACATTTTTTGGTGGTGACCAGTGGAAAACCATGTTCCAGATTAAAGCGCATCTGATAACCAAAGATACTGATCGTGCCGGTTCCGGTGCGGTCGCTCTTCCTTGTGCCGTGATTCAGCACGTGCTTCAATAAATATAAATACTGGCGCATAAAGATTCAGGGAATTAGGTGATGACTGTTTGTATAATGCCAAACAATACATAAAATTTATTGAGGAACAAATGCTAGCACAACTTACTCTCTCCCTGACACCGCCCAAGAACCTGACTAATCAACATCTGCTGGTGCTGCTACCGAAAGCCAAAACGCTACCCCAAGACTTGCCGCATAGCGACTTACTCAAGACAGTGCTGGCACGACGCAGCCTCAAGGTAGATGAACTGACTAACACGCCGGTTTCTGCTAATGCAGCTAATGGCGCGTTGATGGCCTGGACGATGCTGGATTTTTCCAAGGATGCTTTCGCCATCCAGACCCAAGTGCGCAAAGCCATGCAATTGCTTCTGGCAGAAAAGCCCAAAAGCATTGCCATTGTGGTGCTGGGTGATCCTGCGCAACGCAAGCTGGCTGCAGAGCTGGCTGTGTATGGTGCATGGGTGAATAGCGCCCTATTGCCGGAACATAAGAAAAAAGACGAACGTAAACCGCTGCGAAAAATTGAACTATATGGTTTTGCCGACAAGCAAGCATTTGTATCACTCAAGGCGCAGGCCGAAGGCAATTTCCTATGCCGCGAACTGACTGTGCTTCCGCCTAACGAGCTTACTCCAGCTCTATATCGGGCGCGAGTAAAGATACTCGCGCAACAACATGGCTGGAAACATGTTGAGTTTGACCTTAAGAAACTGCGTAAATTGGGCGCGGGTGCTTTCGTGGCTGTGGCACAGGGCAGCGCTGACGAGGATGCCGCCATCGTACATCTGCGCTACACTCATCCGAAAGCCAAGCAAACCGTCGGGCTGGTAGGCAAGGGGATTTGCTTCGATACTGGCGGACACAACCTGAAACCAGCCCGCTATATGCATGGCATGCACGAGGACATGAATGGGTCGGCCGTAGCACTCGGCATCTTGCTTGCCGCGTCACAGTGTAAGTTGGAGGTGAATATCGATTGCTGGCTGGCAATCGCACAAAACCACATCAGCCCCAAAGCGTATAAGCAAAACGATATTGTAATTGCGCTGAATGGCACCACCATCGAAATTATTCACACCGATGCCGAAGGACGCATGGTACTAGCCGATACACTCACGCTGGCGGCACGTGCCAAACCAGATTTGATAATCGACTTCGCTACCCTGACTGGCAGCATGGCCGTGGCCTTAGGCGCGCGCTACAGCGGCGTGCTCGGTAACCGCGATGAACTTCTACAGCGTGCAGTCAGCGCAGGCAAGCAAAGCGGCGAACGCCTGTGCGCCTTCCCGCTGGATGACGACTATGAAGCTGCGCTAGATTCAAAAGTGGCTGACATCAAGCAATGCACGCTGGACGGCGAGGCCGATCACATCCTGGCCACCCGATTCCTAAAGCGCTTTGTCGAGGATACGCCCTGGTTGCATATCGATCTCTCCGCGAGCCGCTGCCCAGGAGGACTAGGCATCGTAGCAAGCGAAGTGACAGGATTTGGCGTGGCATGGGGGCTACGAATGCTGCTAGAAGGTTCGCTCTCAGTCTAGGGAGACGCTGATTAATTCAAAATTTCGCGGAATTTCGCACGTAACCAATTGATTTTAAAATTTGTTAACTTCTGAAACGCGAGTTAATCAGCGCTTCCCTAGGAATCGATCTCGAAAGTGAAAGCGAGAACATTGCCCGTCAATCCCGCCACAGCAAGAAACAATGCCGTGACCAAGCCCGCGTAACGATGGATACGCACCCAGAAAAGCCGGTCAAACCAGCTTTTCCAGAATGCCCGGCACGCCGGTAACGTCATGTCAGAAGTCGATGGTGGTCGACAACAGAATCGTGCGTGGTGCCGCGTAGGTTGCGATCTGGTACGAAGGAACGGTGTCCCAATAACGACGATCGGTCACATTTTCAACGCTGGCGCGAAAGATAACCGGCCGTCCATTGATTTTGATCGCGTAACGGGCACCCACGTCGAGCCGTGCCCATGACGGCACCTTGATCGTGTTGTCTGCATTAAAGGCCTGAGACGATGCATATTGCAACCGCGCAGTAGCGGTCAGGCCCGGCATGCGCGAGAGGTCCCACTCGCTACCGAGCTTCACCACCCATTCGGGCGCGCCTGCGGCTTCCTTCCCGTCGAACTGACCATTTTGCGTTTTGGTCAGCTTGGCGTCCATCTAGGTTACGCCGCCCAGTATCCGTACACCGGGTGCAGCCTCACCGGCAAGCTGAAATTCCAGCCCGCGATACGCTGTTCTCCCGCCACGAGGTAACGGTTAGATGCATTGAGAAAGCCGCTGGGTTTGCTGATCTGAAACGCGCTAAGGCTGGTGTAGAGTTTCCCCCAATCAATCTTGACGCCTGCTTCACCCTGCTTGGTGACAATAGGGGCGAATACTTCATTCGGGTTGACGGCAGTCGACAGAGCGACAGTACCTTGCGAAAGCGCCTCTACATAATTGGAATACAGCGACACTGCATTGGTCACCTTGAAGACCAATCCGACAGCAGCCGTCGTTTTGCTTTTCAGGTAATCTGATTCAAATGCGCCAGTGGCCCAGTTATAGGCGGTGACCTGAATCTCCTGGTAACGCACACCTAATGTCAACAAGATGCGCTCATCTAACATCGACAGCGTGTCGGCCAGCGCATAGCTGTTCATCCGTGTTGACGACAATTTCGTCAGCGGCTGGTTGAGGTCAAGATTTATCGGTTGGGGCAGGGTCACCGGTTGGTAGATATTGGAAGATGGCGAAGCGGCCAGTGTGGGCTGATAGTTGTGATATCGGAAGTGAATTGGGTCGCAGCAAGCACCATTTGATGCTTCACTGCACCCGTGGCAAAACGCAGGCGCATGTTGCCTTCCATGCTGCGGGTATCCGTATCGGACGCAAGCCCGCTTCCAAAGAAATCGACGTTGCCATTCGTGTTACTGAGAATTCCAAAGGGCGAGATCATGTCACGCTTCGAGCGCGAACCGCCATAGGCCATACCAAATGTAACATTGTCATTCGCGTCATAGTCTGCACGCACGACGCCAAAGATATTTTTCTTGTCCTGATATGACCATTCCGGCCAGACGTTGTTACTGCCAGAAGGTGCGAGCGGCAATGCAGCGGCAGAGACAAAGAAATTACTTTTTGCTCCATCAATGCGTTGCCTGCTGACGCCGAAGTCACCGCTGACGCGCAAGCGCTGTCCGCGGTAATCAAGCCCGGCGGTGAATGTACTGGCGCGTTGCTTTTCATGATCGACCTGCGTATTGCCATCGCGGTGGGATGCATTGATGCGCACGCCGAATGAGTTATCCGGCCCGAAGGGCCGACCAAGATCCAGGTGACCACCAACATTTCCATCGCTGAGATAAGACGTGGTGAATCGCGTCAGAGGGATGTCACCCGCTCTCTTAGGTACCAAGTTAATTGCCCCGCCCGCCGTACCTTTTGGGGCGCCGCCGTTGACAAGGGTGTTGGGGCCTTTTAGTACTTCGACGCGTTCGATGCCGTTAAGTAGGTTACCTTCCGCACTAGCAATCCCGTACAGGCCGTCAACGCCGATTTCCTCGCGATTGATGGCGAAACCACGGATGTAGAAATTATCGAAGTACCACGGGCCAGAGATTTGAATGGCAGCATCGTTGACCATGACGTCAGCGATGCTGCGCGCCTGCTGGTTGGTAATCAGTTCGGACGTATATGCAGTGACGTTGAACGGGATGTTCAGATTATTGATGTTACCGAGCATGCCGAGTCGCGCGCCGCGCGCCACCTGACCGCCGGCATAAGGCTTGGGCAGTCACCGGGCAGACGCGCACTGCTCCGCACCATCACTACGGGCAGCATGGCCTCGTCTTCTTTCGAGGCAGGAAATACGACCGACGCAGCGCGCAATATATAACCGCCATTCTCCAATTGCACCGATTGTAGTCCGGTACCCGTAAGCAAGGCAGCGAACGCAGCTTGTGTCATGTACTTTCCATTCAGTCCGGCGGTGGTCTTGTCAGCGGTCTGTTCAGCAGTGAAAGTCAGCAATACGTTGGCCGAGCTGGCCAGACTGCGCAGCGCGGGCGCCAAAGGACCGGCCGGTATATTGTAATTCTGTCCGGCACTCTGAAGTTGCTGAGCAGCAGCGGTCTGGGCCTGCGCGGGTACAGAAAACGCGACATAGAGGGAAATGCTGCATATCGCCATCGAGACTGCATGTGCAACGGGCCTTAACATGAACGGCTGGCCCTCTATCCGTTTAGATTGATTGATACAGCGATGTTCCGCTCGGCGCTCGTTGTCTGGCATAGTTTCCTCACAAGTTGGATGTTGAAAATAAAGTCCTCACTTGGTAGGTGCCGCGAGAAAGCGAATCGGGCAGACGAAAACGAAAATTTCCTTAAAAAAATTGCAACACCGGCTCCGGCAGCGCTTGTGGATCGATAGTAGGATCGATTGGAGAGACGAAATCTACAGATAGAGCCGAAGCGACATGCTACTTCGTGGCTTCGACCATTACCCAGTAGCGGGTGCGAAACCGCACCTGCACCGGTAGCACGCTCGGCAGCGTAGCGAGGATGCGATCGGTGTTGTGCAACGGGAACACCACGGAGAAGCGCAGGTTGGCCACGGCCGGGGCGCAACGCACAAGACCCGGACGGTAGCGACCCAGCTCAACCATGAAATCACCCAGGCGCACGTTGTCGGCCACGATCTGGCCGCGCGCCCAGGCAGAGTCCTGTTCGTCCAGGGCTACCGGAACGTCGAATGTGCTGCGCGTAAACCACATACGCTCGCCTGCCCGAAGCATCTGCGGCTGACCGCTGGCGTCAACCAGCGTAATCTCCACGGCGCTTTCCAGCACGGCCACGCTGGTATGGCCGGCCCACTGGCGCACGGCGAAACGGGTACCCAGGGCACGTATGCCGCCTTCGGCGGTTTCAACGATGAATGGTCGGAGATCAACCACGCCATCCGTCGCCGCGTGGGCGGTGACTATCATCACCTCGCCCGCCACCAGCCGCACCAACCTGCGATGCACATCAAAGTGCACATTGATAGCGCTACCGGTGTTAAGCGTGACGCGGGTGCCGTCATCCAAAGTTACACTACGCTGCTCGCCGGTACCGGTATGGTGGTCGGCCGCCGCCTGTTGCCAAGTCTGCGTGCGCGAGGCGAGCACGCCCGTAGTGCCGGTCACACCGCACCACAGCAACAAGTTGATGGCCTTACGGCGCCCAGGCGACTTCAGTTCGGCGGGCTTGGCATAAGGCGAGAGCGCCTTATAGGCCGCCTTCGGATCCATCACCTTAAGCCGACCGATGACGGCCTCAATATGCTTCCAGGCGCGCTCGTGATCCAAGTGGGCAGCACGCCATTGCTGCCAGCGCCGCCGATCCTCATCCGTCGCTTCGCCAGACATCAGCAGGGTCAGCCATTCGGCCGCCTGATCAGCAGTGGCGTCGCCGATCAACTGACCGCCTGCCATGGGCGGTGGGCGGATGCTATCAGTGGAACCAGACAGAGACATGGATAGGGGCTGACTGCGCTATGCAGCGAGTACAAAAAAACACTGCCGGTTAGCGCGCATCAGATACTGCTTGACGGAGCTGGTAGACACAGCCAGGCGCTCGGCAATCTCGGCGTAACTCAGCTCTTCCAGATGCGCGAGCAGGAAAGCTTCCTTCACCTGCGATGGCAGACCGTCCAGAACGCGATCAAGTTGCTGCAGGGCTTCCAACGCGAGCAATTGAGCCTCAGGCGAGGGTGCCAATTCCTCCGGCATCTCGGCCAGCATTTCCAGATAACCGGTTTCGAGCAATTGACGGCGGTAACGATGCGCCATCAACCTGCGGGCGATGGTAACCAGGAAAGGGCGCGGTTCACGGATATTACCGGCTGCTCCCGCCGTGATTACGCTAACGAAGGTATCCTGCGCCAAATCGGCAGCGACAAAGGAGTCACCCAGCTTGCGGCGCAGCCAGCCCTGCAACCAACCATGATGGTCAGCGTACAAAATGTCGATCTGCTGATGTAATGCGATATTGGTGACGGCCACGATCCCCTCCCGTGCTCAACGACCGGACAGGAAGAGCAGGCGCCGAACAGAAATGATAACTGTTATCAGTTTATAGAATTCATTGCATAGATGCAAATTATGCTTTCAGGCGGACTACGCCTAAGGATTGCGCCGCATCGACAGCGGGCTTGATGCGCTTTATCTTAACCATGACGATATCTAGAAACTTCAATTCTAAGCGCGACTGAAGGGAAAAGCAGAACGGATTTAGGAAGGCACCGACATACGGAAAATCTCATATTCTTTGGAGAAACTGACTGTGGCAAGCCTCAGTGAACGTCAGCCAATTTCAATGCTGACATCAGCATAAAATAAAAAAGCCCGGCATTTTCATGCCGGGCTTTTTTGATCTAATCAAGAACCGATTAAGGAGCCTGAATATTGGATGCTTGCTTACCTTTAGGGCCTTGTGTGACTTCAAAAGTAACCTTTTGGCCCTCTTGAAGAGACTTGAAGCCGCTCATGTTAATTGCTGAAAAGTGTGCAAACAAATCTTCGCTTCCATCATCGGGAGTGACAAATCCAAAACCTTTTGCGTCGTTAAACCATTTTACTGTACCAGTTGCCATGTGAATTACTTCCTTAACTAAAAACGAGGAAATCCCCCGCGAAACTATTTGAATCGAAGATTGCACATGGAAAAAACCAGTATCGCAAAAACTTTGAATCAAACGCCAGTCAACCTTATACACTTGTTAAGGGATATTGTCAAAGTAATTCACAGTACATCTCAAATCCATGTATATACGCCCATGCTTTCGTTGACTGTACCAGTGAATACTCATACCTAAAAAATGCCAGTACTTGTACTCCATGGTAAAAACCCAACAGATGAGGATACGAAAGACGTTTATATCGCTCCCTCCATGGATTTCATATTAACCCTGTCATAACTTGATCAAGTATACGTTCGATAACATCAAAAAAACCTCGTTTATACACCACTGCGCGAACAATATTACGCTTGATTGAAATCCGAACAAGCTTATGGCAATAACTGCCGCAAAACAAATTACGTCTAGTCGAAACGGAATTCATAAGTTTTCACCTTCAAACTCGGCAACATAGTTGATAATACCCACCACCCATGAAAATTATAAATGTTTCAATCTCTGATTCAGATTTCTGCTTATGTCCTTCCTGATTAAACTGCGCGAACGTCTTCTTGGTAAATCACTCGACCCTCTCAATCCATCTACGCGCCACAGCATTGTTCTGGTGTCGTTCCTTGCTTGGATCGGCTTAGGAGCAGATGGCTTATCTTCTTCTTGCTATGGCCCTGAAGAAGCCTTTCTGGCTCTCGGCACCCACACTCATTTGGGTCTCTATCTCGCACTGGCAACGGCATTCACGGTATTCATTATTGCCCTGGCCTATAATCAAGTTATTGATTTGTTCCCTACGGGAGGGGGTGGCTACAAGGTCGCAACACATTTAATAGGTCCACACGCAGGGCTGGTTTCAGGCGCAGCACTGATCGTGGACTATGTGCTGACCATTGCGATTTCAATTGCCAGCGGCGTGGATGCGTTGTTTAGCCTGTTCCCGGCCGAATTACAAAGTTTCAAACTGGGTAGCGAAATCGGATTACTCGTATTGCTGATCGTACTCAACCTACGCGGTATGAAAGAGTCCATTAAAATTCTGCTGCCGATTTTTCTCGGTTTCTTCGTCACCCATGCGCTGCTTATCGGTTACGGCATTATTGCCCACGCAGAAGGTTTGCCTGCTTTAATCCCAAATACCTTGAAAGAAACCTCCTCACTGGCTCAAGAGACCAGCTGGATATTCGTCTCCGCGTTATTTCTGCGTGCCTATTCGCTCGGTGGCGGCACGTACACTGGCATTGAAGCGGTATCCAACAATGTGAATATGCTGGCCGAGCCACGCATCCGCACCGGAAAGCTGACCATGCTGTACATGGCGCTATCCTTGGCCTTCACCGCGGGGGGCATCATCGTACTGTACTTATTGTGGGAGACTAAGCATGTAGACGGACAAACGCTAAATGCGGTTACCTTCCAGTCCATCATCAGCACGCTCGGTATGCCGACATGGGCTAACGGCAGCACGCTGGCGCTAGTACTTGCTCTGGAAGCGGGATTGCTGCTGGTTGCGGCTAATACCGGCTTTCTCGGTGGCCCGGCAGTTATGGCTAACATGGCGGCTGATTCATGGGTACCGCGCCAGTTTCTTCACCTCTCCTCGCGTTTGGTCACACAGAACGGCATCCTCGTAATGGGCGTGGCGGCGCTACTCATTCTGATTTGGAGCCAAGGCGATGTATCGCTGCTGGTGGTGCTATACAGTATTAACGTGTTCCTCACCTTCAGCTTGTCGCTGCTTGGTTTGTCCGTACACTGGTGGCGCCAACGGCTCAGCGTACGTACCTGGAAAAGAAAACTCGCGCTTTCCATGCTGGGGCTTTCTGTCACCGGCAGCATCCTGTTGGTCACTCTGGTAGAAAAATTCGGTGATGGCGGCTGGATGACAATACTGATCACCGGACTAGTCATCGGGTTCTGCCTGCTTATTCGCACGCATTATGACGAAACACGAGAAAAGTTGAAGGAGGTGGAAAAACTTTTTGCCCAAACAATTAAATTTGATCCAGGCACGCCTCAAAAACTTGATCCGGCATTACCCACTGCGATCTTCTTGGTTGACGAAAATCGCGGCGTGGGTATTCACACTATCATGTGGGTGTTGCGGCTGTTCCCCGGTCATTTCAAGAACTTCATTTTCCTGAACGCTGGTGAAGTTGATACCCAAAGCTTCGATAGCAACGCCACCCTCCGTACCATGCAGTATAAAATAGAAAATGCGCTATGCTATTACGCTGGATTTTCCCGCAGCCAGGACCTCAACGCGAGCTGGCGCATGGCTTATGGCACCGATCCGGTGATGGTCTTGGATAATTTAGTTCAAGAAGTCATGACCGAGTATCCGAACAGTGTTTGCTTTGCCACCAAACTAATTTTCGTGAACGACAACATGTTTGTGCGCTGGCTGCATAACCAGACCGCCCTGACCATGCAGCGCCGCTTGCACTTGCGCGGACAACAGATGGTCATTTTGCCGATGAAGGTAAGTTAATTCTTGGATCGACATAGGTAAGGCGCTCATCACTCAACAGCAGAAAGCACTTCAGGGTCAGTGGCGAAATCCCGGTAATATTCGCCACGTCTGAGTATAAAGTAGATAGTCCAAAAGCTTGTGTGCCCAAACACAATGGAGCGTTTGTAACCACCTTCAATTCCTTAAGCAATCGAGCATCAAAGCGAACGATGCAATCTTATATCTAATTGATATTAATAAAATTAATACGATGATAAACTGACTTAGGTAAAAAATTTTGCCTCAGCTAAGTGTCAGAATATTTAAGCAGAAATATCCTTCCTGAATCCGACAAGCCAATGTTTTCGCAACAATATATTATGGTAAATATTCAACATTAATGGTGATGTCCACCTTCGTCATGCGTATGACCATGTTCCAGCTCTTCGGCAGTAGCAGCACGTACATTGGTAACAATACCTACAAAGTTTAGCGTTTTGCCAGCAAGCGGATGGTTACCATCTACGGTCACTTCGGTATCGGTTACATCTACAACAGTATAGAGCGAGTAATCGTCATCGTCGCCATCTTCCACTCCTCCCTCGAACTGCATGCCAATGGTAATTTCATCCGGGAACAAATTGCGCGGCTCAACGTGCACCAGGTCGTGCTCATATTCTCCAAAAGCATCGTCCGGTTCCATCGTAATTTTAAGTTCAGCACCTACATCCTTACCTTGTAACGCTTCTTCCACAGTCGGAAATATTCCGTCATAACCACCATGCAGATAGCTGATAGGATCTTCTGTTTTTTCCAGCAGACTGCCGTTTGCATCAAATAACTCATAGCGCAACGATACAACAGTGTTTTTTGCAATTTTCATTTCAACTCCTTAATATCAGATTGAGAATTTCATCGGCATGGCCGTGTGCTTAAACACTATATAAAGCATGAAGTAACTTGCCTTGTTTGTCGATCACAAAAATGGAATGTTTAATTGAGATTTTTTATGTCCATCTACCTTTTTGTCCCCGTCCATTTTTTCCATAGAGCACTTCGTATTTTAGGCAAACTTTAGATTCTGCGTCTAAAAAAATCAGCGCAAATAGACCATATTTATCGCGAAAGTCAGTATGATTCAAGCGTTCGTCGCGACTAATTAGCATTTGCTAGCAACTGATGAACCAACTTCATTACGCGTGCCGATTAGCAAATACCATGATGTATTCGTTAATAAAATGAGCGTGATCAATCCAACGCTGCAGATTGCACTTTGATAAATTAAATCTAGTTTCATGTGGACGAAAATATTTTCGTGTGCATTAGCGTGGGTATAATACTAGTTATGAAAACCAATTCCACCATGCTTGGTGGGTTAACGACAGAAGCGTTTTTACGCGATTACTGGCAAAAAAAACCCTTACTCATTCGCCAAGCATTCTCGCAATTCAATGGATTGCTTGATCAATCACAGTTATTCACCTTGGCTTGCACTGAGGATGTGCAGTCACGCCTCGTGACCCAACGCCACGGTCAGTGGCAAGTGCAAAATGGCCCATTTAAAGCGACGAAGTTCGATAACTTGGGAAAAAGTCAGTGGACTGTACTGGTGCAAGGCGTGAATCAGCACCTGCCAGAAGGAGCCGCACTATTAAAGAATTTCAGCTTCATACCGCATGCGCGTTTGGATGATCTGATGGTGAGTTATGCCCCCAAAGGAGGGGGCGTGGGCGCGCATTTCGATTCTTATGATGTGTTTCTTTTGCAGGGTTCCGGCCATCGTCGCTGGCAAATTTCTGCACAACAGGATCATACACTGGTAGAAGATGCTCCATTGAGGATCCTGCAGCGCTTCCAAATGGAACAAGAGTGGGTGCTAGCACCAGGCGATATGCTTTACCTGCCGCCGCATTACGCTCATAACGGTATTGCCGAAAGCGATTGTATGACATATTCCATTGGTTTCCGCACCCCGACCTATCAAGAATTGGCGGAACAGTTTCTGGTGTACTTACAGGATCAAGTTTGCTTGGACGGCATGTATGTTGATCCGGATCTAAAAGTTCAACGCCATCCCTCAGAAATTAGTACGGATATGCTACATCAGGTAGCGCAGAGCATCCGGCGGATAAAATGGAGTAAGCGCGACATTGCCAATTTCATCGGTAGCTATCTCAGCGACCCTAAACCGCATATATTTTTTGATCCGCCTATGAAGCCACTTAGCCGTGCTCGCTTCGAACAGGCGATACAAACCTGCGGCATAGCGATGGCCCTGAAAACCCAAATGTTGTGTCATAACGGCGTGGTGTTCATTAATGGCATAGCACACACCGTCAGTAAATATGCTTATCGAGAATTACGTTCTCTCGCCGATGCGCGCCAGCTCGATTCCACTGAGGGTCTATCGCGGGAAGCATTTGAATTGCTTTATCTATGGTACACAGATGGATATATTGTACCTATTGTTAAGCAAGCAATAAGTAAATAAGCTTATTTTTAGAATGAATCGAATAAAAGGCATCAATTTTGATTGTATATCCTAAATATCTTACGTCACCTCTGCCAACGGTCTATAAATTAGGTTTCATATCCCTCAAGCCTCGCTTCGATAAAATGCGGATGATGGTTTCTATCCAGAGTTCAGCCACTGTCTTGGATTTGAAAAAATCACGATAAGTATCATTATTTGCTAGAATTATTGTATATATTGGTATAGAATGTTGCGTCTTCGCTGTAATTTACTGTAATTTAGCGTTGTAGCGGACTGAAATTCCCCGGTTTTGTATGTAAATTTAATTATTGTGAAGGAAAAGTAAATGAAACGTTTTGCTCTAGTTGCTGCCCTGTTGGCATTGTCCTTGACTGCTTGTGGCGAAAAGCCTAAGGCACCTGCAGTGGAAACTCCAGTTATTGTATCACCAGTTGTTGTAACACCTGCACCTGCTGTTGATGCTGCTGCTACTGCCGCTGGTAGTGCTGCAGAAGCCGCTGGTAGTGCTGCGGATGCCGCTGGTGCTGCTGCTACTGCGGCTGGTACTGCTGCTGATGCCGCTCATGGTGCTGCTGACGCTGCTAAGGATGCAATGAAGAAGTAATTTCTCTTCTTGCACATTGCACACTAAAAAGCCGATGTAAAGTCGGCTTTTTTATTTTCATATCTTACCTCTAAACAATTTCTCGCCAGGCAAGCCCTTCGTCTTGTCCAGCCACCGCAACCCATTCTGGGTTGCAATTGAGTGCTGTACTTAACGCATATACCGCCAGTTCAGGCGTGTTATTTTTACGGCTTAAATGTGCAGCCACAATATGCTGCAAACGGCTATAGTCCAACCGAGCCAGCAGTGCTGCCGCGTCCGCATTATTCAGATGTCCGAATCGTCCACCGACACGTTGTTTGAGACTTAGTGGGTAATTACTGTTGGCCAACAGTGCAGCATCATGATTGCATTCCAGCACCAACGCATCACAGCCGCTAAGCGTCACTTCGATATGAGGAGTGGAACAACCAATATCGGTCAATACCCCTAACCGTTTTGCACCATCGCTGAACATATACTGTACTGGCTCAGCCGCATCATGTGGCACAGGAAAAGGCTGCACCAACAACCCATCAATAGCGAAGGGACGATGAGAGTCAATTTTTGTCAGCTTGGGTATATTGCTGAGAAATTTGAATTGCGCGCGAAATGTGCCGTGCGTTAGCCATATCGGAATCGAATACTTACGTGCTAGCCGCGCTACTCCTGCAATGTGGTCGCCATGTTCATGCGTCACCACAATGCCGTTAAGACAACCAGGAGCCAAGCCAAGACGCGCCAGACGCATACAGGTGTCAGTTAGAGTAAAGCCGCAGTCCATTAATACAAAGGTTTTGCCAGCTTGCACTACCAATGCATTACCTTCGCTGCCGCTACCAAGTGAAGCGAAGCGCATCAATTAAGCTCGAACGCTACTTGGTCAACTGTTTGTACAATAGATCCATAATACGCTGCGTGGCTTGATCCTTACCACCACCTTGGTTGAGAACACTGACTTCACAACCAGCGTTATTCTCACGCACGGTCACCTGATAGCGTGCAGTTCCTTCGACCGAATTTTTAGTAGATTTTCGGTCGCTATCATTGCGCCAGAACATCAAATTATTGACCCAACTTTTCTTCGCTATATCCTTGCTCGCACTCACAAAGTATATGCCGCTGACTCTATCCTTGTCCTGCACCTCGATGCCCGCCTGATCTAACGCCAGTCCTATCTTGCGCCAACTTTTGTCAAATGGCTCGTTCAATATAATGATTTTGTTGCCGTTTATTTCTTGTAGCTTCGGCATGACGGCCTCTTGCGACTTAGGTATTTGCCCTGCCTGAACCTGGCCTTCCGTGCTACCGCCTAACTTGATCATCAATAACTGCAACATGTTGGCTTCCAGCTCAGGATCATTCGGACGAGGCCTCCATTTATAGCCGTTCTTATCCACATCCAACGCTTCTTCCATGCCGCTATGGCTAATATAAATTTCCGAACTGCTGCCATCCTTGCTACGCTCCAAGCGGGTACGATACATGTCCTGCACGCCAGATGAATGAAGTTTGTCGAATACCTTGCCAAGTATTTTACCTAAGCCACTTTGCTGAATTTTGGCGCGCCTCTCCGTCCAGTCTGTTTCGATGAGACCAGCCGCAGGATTGTCGGATTTGATGATAAAACCTTGTTCCTGCCAGAATTCTTTAACCAGCGGCCACACCTTCTCTACTTTTTCCCCCACGACTAGCCAACGCTGCGTGCCATTACGTTCTAAATGCACATTCTTCACTTCCGGCAAAACAGTGGTGTCAACACCAACTTGCGCCACTTGGCCTCCCTTAGCAAAATCAGAAAAATTTGTCACAATCTCGCCATCACTGCCCGGTATCGTATGTTGATTTCTAATTGCAGGAGTAGTCAGGTCAGGTGGAACTTCTAGCGCCGGGATCTTGATTGCGGCAGATTTATAATCAACACGCTTGTTTTCAATGCCAATGGCACTGCACCCGGCCAAAATCAATAATGAAAAAAATAATACGGTTAAATATAGTGTTCTCATGCCATCCCTGAAATTTTTTATTACCGTAAGTTTAATTATTTGAACATTGCATGATTAATAAATGCAATGACATTTCGGATACGCAGTAGCAAACGGAATCCGCGTTCCGCCATTTCTCCCACCATAGCGAGGAAATTGTACTGGTAATTGGTCTGAATTAAACTAAAACTAATTGATCGCTCCTGCCTGGCGCATCGCATCCTCAACTAGATCTTGGGAGACTAAAGACAGTGGTGTAAGCGGCAGGCGCAGTACATTTTTCATTTTTCCCATAGACGACACAGCCCATTTTACCGGTATAGGGTTGGCCTCAATAAACAAGTAGCGGTGCAACCCAAGCAAGCGGAAATTGATCTCGCGCGCCTTGACCACTTCACCGTTCAAGGCTGCTAAGCACATCTCATGCATTAACTTGGGTGCCACGTTGGCGGTAACAGAAATCGTGCCATGTGCGCCCAGCAGTATCAATGCCAACGCACTCGCATCATCACCACTGTAGATCGCGAAATCTTTGGGCGCCCGCTGTAATAGATCACTTCCACGCTCGATATCCCCACTTGCATCCTTAATGCCAACGATATTAGGAATCTGTGCCAAGCGCAGCACAATATCATTATGTATGCCCACACAAGTGCGTCCCGGCACGTTATAGAGGATATGCGGCATATCCACAGCCTCGGCAATAGCTTTGAAGTGCAAGTACAAACCTTCCTGTGTTGGCTTATTGTAATACGGCACCACTGTCAGCGAAGCATCTGCGCCTGCCTTTTTTGAGAAAGCTGCCAATTCGATAGCTTCTTTCGTTGAATTAGCGCCTGTTCCTGCAATCACTGGAATGCGCCCGGCCACGTGCTCCACTGCCACCTGAATCAACGACTCATGTTCAGTTAAATCCACCGTAGGCGATTCGCCTGTAGTGCCAACCACTACGATACCATCCGTGCCCTGCATAATATGAAAATCAATTAGTGCGCGGAACGCAGCTAAATCCAGACCGCCGTCTTCTTGCATTGGGGTCACGA
The DNA here is from genome assembly GCF_918378365.1 of Candidatus Nitrotoga arctica. Classification (NCBI taxonomy): domain Bacteria; kingdom Pseudomonadati; phylum Pseudomonadota; class Betaproteobacteria; order Nitrosomonadales; family Gallionellaceae; genus Candidatus Nitrotoga; species Candidatus Nitrotoga arctica. The sequence continues at coordinate 2,731,961 of NZ_OU912926.1, forward strand.
TTGCAACAATACTGCCCTTAATCATAGTGTTGGCAATGCTAAAATTGAATCGATCATTTAGGCCATTTATGTCTTAGTGAACGCCGAACAATTCAACATCAAAAATCAATGCTGCATTTGGCGGAATAGCACTTCCTGCCCCTCGTGCGCCATAACCCAAGTCAGCCGGAATAATGAGCGTGCGTTGACCGCCGACTTTCATACCAGCGACTCCTTGATCCCAGCCTTTAATTACGCGCCCTTCACCTAATGGAAAAGAAAAATGTGCACCACGATCGCGGGAACTATCAAATTTTGTACCTTTATTATTTGGCATGGTTGCATTATAAAGCCAGCCCGTGTAGTGCACGTCGACCGTTTTACCTGCTACGGCTTCTTTACCATCGCCAATTTTCTGATCTATTTTAATGAGTTTTGTAACAACAGTCGTTACATTATCGGCGGCAGAAAATGCATTCTGGGTCGGCAACATCATAGGTATAAGAAGCATGCCAGAAAATAATAATTTTTTAATTTTATACACAATCAAACCTCCGTAAAAAGTTAAGCATCCAATAGTATCATTTTAGGAAACATCTAGCAGCCTATCGAAATTACATCCATTTAAAAATAAAAAAATCAACCATCACCACTATGAAATAATATAACTAAATATTAATAAATAGTGAGTTGAATATCATTTCATGGCCGTCGAGCGAATATGCATCCATAACGCCAGCACAATACATTCTGCCGCCACAGATTGTTCAAACCCCACCAGCGCGCCTGATAGCTATACAAGCTTCACTGGCAAATGAATTTGTTCTTCAAATAGATCAAGCAGCATTTGCGTATCAAAAAGTTCTACGGCAATTTTAAGGTCTGTCTTGACGTTTAACCATTTCGAAAATCAGATAGCTCTCTCAAAACCAGACAATACTTAAGCTTAGTGGGATTCGTCGTAACTCATAGCAGTACCCTAAAGTATTTCTGCAACTTGTCGTAAAGTAAAATGTAAACATGTATTGGATTAGAAAGGTGAATTTTTAAATTACAAAATATTTTTCGTCATCCAACATATTGCTATCTTGATTTATTAACACTTTTGGAAGTGCAATGCAATTTAAGACTGTAATGAAAATTATTTATATTCGTAATAATTCGTTATTGTTATTATTTAAACCACTTAATATATAAAGTTTCAATCATCACTTATGATCAAAGGCAAATTAAATATTCCATTAGATTTCTTGTATACCAAGAGACCGCCTTTAGTCGGGGTCGATATTTGCTCGTCTTCAATCAAAATTGTGGAGCTAAGCGAATTAGCGAAAAAAAACGGCTATGTGATTGAGCATTATGCAATAGAACCATTGCCCCAAAACGCTGTAAGCGATGGCAACGTCAATGATCTGGAGGCAGTTTCGGAATGTCTGCGACGCGCTTGGAAACGAATGGGGACTCGCATTAAAAATATTAGCCTTGCACTTCCCGCTGCTGCCGTGATTAGCAAAAAAATTTTGCTGCCTAGTGGATTGAATGAGGAAGATATGGAGTATCAGGTGGAGGCAGAAGCAAATCAGTACATACCATTTGCTATTGACGAGGTTAACCTGGATTTTCAGGTCATAGGCCCAGCACCTGGCAATACTGCAGAAATCGAAATACTGTTGGCTGCCTCGCGTAATGCTAACGTTGAAGACCGCGTTGCTGTCGCACAAGTGGCCGGACTCAAGGTGATGGTGATGGATGTAGAGCATTACGCCGCTGAAATGGCATTTGATCAGGTCCGTTTGCAATTGCCGGGGGGCGCCACTGATCAATGCGTAGCGTTGGTAGATATAGGTGCAAACGTCATGAATGTAAACATAATGCGCAACGGGCAATCGGTGTACATGCGCGACCAACAAATGGGTGGTGATCAATTAACACAATATATCCAGAATGCGTTCGGCTTGTCCGCTGAGGAGGCAGAAGCAGGCAAACTTAATGGCGGATTGCCGGAAAATTACGAAAGCGACGTGCTGGCACCATTCCGCGAAAGCGTGGCGGGCGAAGTGTTTCGTGCCATTCAGCTTTTCTATACCTCAACCCAGTTCAACGAAGTAAGCTACATTGTTTTAGCTGGTGGCTGCGCAGCACTTTCTAATTTGGATGATGCTGTAGCAACACGTACACAGGTGAAAACACTGGTGGCGAATCCATTTGCTCACATGAGCTTATCCGGGCGCATTAATCAGCGCCAATTACAGATTGATGCGCCAGCGCTAATGATTGCCTGTGGTCTTGCGATGAGGAGGTTTGATCCTTCATGATACGCATTAATTTATTACCGCATCGTGCTGAGAAGCGCAAAGCGCGGCAGATTCAGTTCTACGCGTTCAGCGCCATCACGTTAGTGTTGGCAACAATGCTTGTTGGTTTTGTACATATTGTCATTAACACGCAAATTGAATATCAGGAACGCCGCAACCGATATCTGACAGATCAAATTGCCCTGCTAGACAAGCAGATCTCTGAAATAAAGCATCTAAAGATGGAGATTGCAGCACTGATGGAGCGGAAAACCGTGGTTGAAAAACTGCAAAGTACCCGCTCAGATGTGGTGCATCTACTGGATCAGATGTTAAATATTTTGCCAGAAAGCGTGTATTTAAAATCAATTAAACAGATTGGCAACAAAGTTGACCTGGTTGGCTTTACTCAGTCGAATGCGCGGGTATCCACTCTGATGCGCTCTATTGATAGTTCTCAATGGCTAGAATCGCCGACACTGGTTCAAATTTCTGCAACAACCGCGAATGCGAATGGGCCACGCTTGAATGAATTTACTCTGAATTTCAATTTGACCACTCAGGTACCAACAACCCCCGTTTCTCCGGTTAAGCCAGCTGGCACGAAAGGTTAGGTAAGATCATGAGACTGCTAGAAGATCTAAAGAATATTAACCCCAAAGACCCGGGCGGCTGGCCTTTGTTGGTGAAATTCAGCGCATTTGTGGCAATATTCGTGACCGTTTTACTTTTAGGTGCTGTATTTGACTGGAGGGATCGTTGGGAAGCGCTGAGCAATGCCAAACAAATTGAGACTACATTAAAAACAGATTTCAAGACCAAAAAGGCAATAGCCATCAATCTGGATGTTATCAATAAAAAACTTACGGAAGCCAGGCAATCGTTTGATGCGTTGCTGAAACAATTGCCGAGCAAGTCAGAAATGGACGCGTTGCTGACTGATATTAATCAGGCTGGCCTGGGTCACGGTCTCCAATTTGAATTGTTTAGACCCGGCGCCGAGATTATTACCGGCGTGTTTGCTGAGCAGGCAATTACCATTAAAGTAACGGGCAATTATGATGACATTGGTAAGTTTGCTAGCGATATTGCCCAATTGCCGCGCATCGTATCGTTAAGCGAAATTAGCATTAATCCAACGGGAGGACACCTGACTATGGATACGATAGCTAAAACATATCGCTATTTAGACGATGAAGAATTAACTGTTCAAAAACAATCGTCTAAAACCGCTGGAGCACACAAATGAGACCCGCTTATTTGCTGCTATTCACATCTTTATTGTTGTCTGCCTGTGCTGACGAGGAGTTTCAGGACTTGCGCAATTTCGTCAAAGACACTGGAAGTGGAATGCGTGGCAAGGTGGATCCACCCCCCGAGATTAAGCCTTATGAGCCATTTGTTTATGATAACTCTACAGCTTTGCCCGATCCATTCAAACCACGCAAGCCCGAAGTGAAAAGTGGCGATCTCCCTGGCCTCAATCAGCCGGATATGAAACGACGTCGAGAAACACTGGAAGAATCCCCATTAGAAAGTTTAAAGATGGTTGGTTTCCTTTATAAGACTAAAGTTGGTCATGCCATCGTACGCTCGTCGGATGGCAAGCTGCATCGAGTCAAGACAGGCAATTACCTGGGATCAAATTTTGGTCAAATTATTTCAGTCACAGAAACCGAAGTGAAAATCAAGGAAATCGTGCAAGATAGTGCGGGAGACTGGACGGAACGTATAAGTAGTTTGCCATTGATGGAATGAATGATTAGGGAGTGAAACATGAGACATTATAAAAACGCAGTCAAAAACCTTGTTTTGCTTGTTGTCGCAGCATTTGCGGTTTGTGCGTTAACTGCCCATGCACAAAGCAATACCAATGCGCAAAACGCTAACACACAAAATGCTAGCGCAGCAAATAGCATACAGTCGCTCAGCGTCAGCGCTGCACCGGGCGGCAAGCTGGTGCTTAAATTGGGTTTGAAGAATACGCTTACCAATCCGCCTTTAAATTTTGCAATCAGCAATCCGGCTCGCATAGTATTTGATTTCCCCAATACAACAAATGGGCTAGGCAAATCGACGCAGAAATTTGGCGTAGGTGAATTGCATAGCGCCAATATCGTGCAATCAGACAATCGCACCCGCTTGGTGATTAACCTCAATCAAACATTGGTTTATGACGCTCAAACACAGGGAACTAACCTGCTCATTACCCTGCAGGGCAAAGTTCCTGCGGCATCAGCGACAACAGCTACTGCACGATTTGCTGAGGCGAAGTCAGGTACCCAGAAATATAGCCTGCGTGATATTGTTTTTCGTCGTGGTGGGAATGGTGAAGGACGCATCCAGATAGACTTGTCTGATCCGGGTGTGGGTATAGGGGTTAAGCAGCAGGGTAAAAGCCTGATCGTGGACTTCATGAATACCAGTCTACCGCGCAACCTGCAACGTAAACTTGATGTAGTGGATTTCGGCACGCCAATACAAGGAATCGATACATTCATGCAGGGTGACCATGTGCGCATGGTCATCGAACCCAAGGGTTTGTGGGAGCACGTCGCATACCAGACGGATAACAAGTTTATCGTGGAAATAAAAGCAGTGGCGGATGACCCGAATAAACTATTGAAAAATAGACAGATAGGTTATGCGGGCGAAAAATTGACATTGAGCTTCCAGAATATTGCAGTGCGCGAAGCACTGAACGTTATTGCCGACTTTACTAATCTGAACATGGTGATCAGCGATTCCGTTAGCGGTAATCTCACCTTACGACTTAAGGATGTACCGTGGGATCAAGCATTACAAATCATTCTTGATTCACGCGGCTTGGACATGCGCAAGAACGGCAACGTGATCCAGGTTGCCCCGCGCGAGGAATTAGCAACCAAGGAAAAACTTAATTTAGCCGCGAATCAAGAAATCTTCGACCTTGAAGCTATCCACACGGAAAGTTACCGACTTGCTTATTCAAAAGGAGTGGAAATTGTCGCTTTGCTACAGAGTCCCACCCAGCGCATGCTCTCTAAACGTGGGAGCGCAGTGGTGGATGCACGCACTAATACTGTGTTCGTTCAAGATACGCCATCGCGTTTGGAGGAAGTACGCAAACTGATCAAGCAAGTTGACGTGGCGGTGCGCCAAGTAATGATTGAAGCACGTTTTGTTGAGGCAAGCGATACATTTACTCGAACCTTGGGCGGAAGATTAAGCTATACCGGGCCACCTCCACCTGGAGGCGGGTTTTCCATAGGTGGTGATCAACGTGGCTCTATAGGCGGCAGTGCTGGTGGTGGGGCAGTTAACCTGCCAGGAACCCCCGGGCTAATTGGTACTGGTGTGGTGACAGCGATGCTTTTCAACTCATCGGTGACCAAAATATTAGGATTGGAGTTGCAGGCATCCCAACTGAATGGAATAACTAAAAATATTGCTAGTCCTCGTGTGGTGACTGCAAATGGAACTGAGGCGATAATTGAACAAGGTGTCCAAATTCCCTATCAGACAGTTAGCCTCCAAGGAACAAATGTGTTATTTAAAAAGGCAATTTTAAGCCTTATCGTGACTCCTCAAATCACGCCTGATGATAATATCAACATGAAAGTAGAAGTAACTCAGGATTCTGTGGGCGAGATAATCAACACGACAACAGGGGGGGTGCCCAGTATTAATACGAAGAGAATCAGTACCCAAGTATTGATTGATAATGGGGGGACTGTTGTTATTGGCGGAGTCTACATTCAAGACGAGTTAAGATCGACTCCTAAGGTGCCGCTGTTAGGCGATATACCGATTCTTGGATGGCTATTTAAAAGTCAAACTAATACGAGTAACAAAAGGGAGTTATTGGTTTTCATTTCCCCCAAAATCCTGAGTGATAGCTTGAACCTGCGTTAAAAAATGGGTGTATGAACTTAAAAAGCCCGGCTATGCCGGGCTTTTTAAGTTGTAGAACAAAATGAACACGGTAATTTTCAGCTACAATTCGATCATGTATCCTATTAATAAAATACACCCCAAGCGTCTTTCCGGCAACATCTTCCTTGTAGGAATGATGGGGGCAGGGAAAACTACCGTAGGGAAATTACTCGCCCAGCAGTTAGGCAAGATTTTTGTAGACAGTGATGAAGAAATTCAGCAGCGTACTGGCGTAACTATCCCGCACATCTTTGATGTTGAAGGTGAGGCTGGTTTTCGTCAACGTGAAGCAAGCATAATTCAAGACTTGGTACTGCTCGACAACATCGTTTTAGCGACGGGGGGTGGCACGGTATTGAATGAGAATAGCCGCGTTGCATTGTGTTGCAATGGCATAGTGGTGTACCTGAAAAGCACAATTCATGACCTCTGGCAGCGAACCCGCCATGATCGCAATCGCCCGTTATTGCAAACAGCCGACCCACACGCCAAACTGAAAAATATGTATGAACAGCGCGATCCACTATATGCACAAGTGGCCAATTTGGTTATGCCTACCGGCAAACAAAGCGCGCAAAGTCTAGTTTTGCATTTGCAGCAAGAGCTAAACCGATTTTCGAAATTAAGTCATAATAACCATTGAGATTACTTTAAATCATGACAGCAGCGCATTTCCGTGCACCCGACTAATAATTCTACCCATTTTTAAATATAGAAAAACGAGCAATTTTGTTGGAAAGTCAGCTATTCAAAAGTAGTTTCCGCTCAAACCTATTGGGTTTTAACCTGCGCTGGAATCTTGGAATCCCAGAAATAACGGAGCAATTCATTCAGTCTGCGTCTGTACTCCTTCACAAGGTTATAGCTTTGCCCGCCATTCATTATGCAATCTTAACTAGAAGTTCTCAAAACTTATGCAAACATTAACCGTTGGGCTGGCAGAGCGTAGTTATCCTATTTATATAGGCAGTGACTTACTAGGATGTGCAGAATTACTATTACCGCACTTGCCCCACAAAAGAGCGGCAGTGGTGACCAACACTACCGTGGCACCATTGTACTTGGACCCCCTGCGCGCCACGCTGCAAGCTCATGGCGTGAACATGATACCCATCATCTTGCCGGATGGTGAACAACATAAGAATGCAGAAACGTTAGGGCTAATTTACGATGCACTGCTTTCCCATCGATGCGAACGCAACACACCATTGATCGCCTTGGGCGGGGGAGTGATAGGCGACATGACAGGCTATGCTGCCGCAACCTATTTGCGCGGCGTTCCTTTCATTCAAATTCCCACCACTCTGCTGGCACAGGTGGATTCATCGGTCGGCGGCAAGACCGGTATCAACCACCCGTTGGGTAAGAATATGATAGGTGCGTTTTACCAGCCGCAAGTTGTGCTTGCCGACATCACCACATTGAATACATTGTCGGATCAGGAGTTACGCGCGGGCATTGCGGAAGTCATAAAATACGGCCTGATCCGCGATCTATCTTTCTTCGAGTGGCTGGAACAAAACATGGAAAAATTATTGGCACGCGATGCGGATGCGCTGCAATACGCTATCACACGCAGTTGCCAAAACAAGGCCGAGGTAGTCGCTGCAGACGAGCGTGAAAATGGAGAACGCGCCCTGCTTAACCTAGGCCATACCTTCGGTCACGCTATCGAGACAGGTATGGGTTATGGTGCATGGCTACATGGCGAGGCAGTTGCTGCAGGTACCATTATGGCTGCCGATCTGTCGTGTCGCCTGGGTTGGCTAAGCAAGGAAGATACGGATCGCATCCGTGGTTTGTTTGAACGCGCTGGCTTACCGGTAATCGCGCCTGCTTTGGGAGTGGAGAAATACCTGCAATTGATGGGCCTGGACAAGAAAGTGGTTGGCGGCAAAATCCGTTTCGTGCTGCTTAAAAGCATCGGTTGTGCGGTGATAAGCGGGGACGTACAGCCGGAATTGTTGCGGCAAACTTTGGTGGCGAACAGCGCGCATGGCTGAACTTGCACCTTATGCGGTAACAGAGGGCAACACACGCGGCAGAATTGAGCGTGAGGAAGCGCCTTTTGGACGCAGCGAATTTCAACGTGATCGTGATCGCATCATCCATTCCACCGCCTTCCGTCGCCTGGAATATAAGACTCAGGTATTTGTTAACCATGAAGGCGACCTATTTCGCACCCGGTTGACTCACAGCATGGAAGTAGCACAAATCGCCCGCTCCATCGCGCGCTATCTGAAATTAAATGAAGATCTGGTGGAGGCTATATCGCTCGCTCACGATCTCGGCCACACACCATTCGGCCACGCCGGGCAGGATGCACTCAATGCCTGTATGAAGGATTACGGTGGCTTCGAGCACAACTTGCAATCGCTACGCGTGGTGGACGTACTCGAAGATCATTATGCCGCCTTCGATGGACTCAATCTGTGCTTCGAAACGCGCGAGGGTATTCTCAAACATTGCTCGCCGGTAAATGCCGCCAAGCTGGGTGCAGTGGGCGAGCGTTTCCTTAAGCAGCAGCGTCCTTCGCTGGAAGCGCAGATCGCCAATTTGGCCGATGAAATCGCCTACAACAACCATGATGTGGATGATGGGCTCCGCTCCGGATTAATTACACTGGAGCAATTTACCTCGGTGCGCTTATTTGCCAGTCATCTCGATGCTGTACGACTAGCCTACCCCGGCCTAGCCGAGCGCCGCCTGATTCACGAAACGATACGGCGCATGATTAATACACTTGCAACAGATTTAATCCATGAAACTGAAAAAAATATTCAGACTTATGCTGTGCATGACATCGCTGAGGTCCGCGCCGCGCCGCCGCTGGCAGCATTTAGTGCCGAAATCTATGACCAACAGCGCGAACTCAAAGCCTTTCTGCGTACGCATTTATATCGTCATTACCGCGTCATGCGCATGAGCGCCAAGGCGCGCCGCATCATCAGCGACCTATTTCAAGTATTCATGGAGGATAGCCGCCTGCTGCCTCCGCAGTTTCAGCAGCAGGCGCAAGCCGACCGTGCCCGCACCGTGTCCGACTACATCGCCGGTATGACTGATCGCTACGCCATCAAAGAGCACCAAAGGTTGTTTGCCGTTGAAGAAGGATGATTCCCGCTCTACTTCAATAATGAAGTCTGCGTCATTCCACAGACTTCTAAACTATTCAGCATAGATCGGATTAACGATAAACAAGGATACCTTGGATTCAAGCTCGAAGTGCGCCATTCCATATGCACGGTTGATCAAAGAATACCTGCTGCGAAGTTTTTTATACGAATTAAGATTCAAGTTACTATCCCCGCAAAAAACATGAGAATTTTTCAATCCATGCCAACTGCGGAACTTCCCTTATATAATGCCGCACCCTGAAACTTGGCTGTACTTAATTTTTCCATGCTGTTTTCTTCCTCACACTCCCGTCCACGTTACACCCATCTGTATGGCTCGTCCGATGCCCTGGCTCTGGCGCAATATGCCGAGCTGCATGTGCCGCTGGTGGTAATTGCCGCCAGCGCACTGGAAGCGCAGCGACTGGTGGAAGAGATTCCGTTTTTCTCTCCTGAGCTGCGTGTACATCTGTTGCCGGATTGGGAAACGCTGCCCTATGATCACTTCTCGCCGCATCAGGATCTCATCTCCGAGCGACTTGCTACGCTGCATCATATTCGCAGCCAGTCGTGTGATGTGATCGTCGTCCCGATAACCACTGCGCTATATCCGTTGTCCCCAGTGGAATATCTGGCTGCGTTCACATTCTTTCTTAAGTGCGGCGAGAAACTGGACATTGCCCAGTTGCGTGAACAAATGACATTGGCCGGTTATACCCATGTTCAGCAGGTGCTGACACCGGGCGAATACTGCGTGCGTGGTGGTTTGATTGACCTTTTCCCGATGGGCAGTAGTGTGCCTTACCGCATCGACTTGTTCGATGACGAAATTGATACTATCGCGACCTTCGATGTAGATACCCAACGCACCATTTATCCAGTGCGGGATATTCGCCTGTTACCGGCGCGCGAGTTTCCACTGGATGAGGCCGGACAAGCATGTTTTCGTCAAAATTTCCGCGATCGTTTCGAGGGTGATCCATCCAAAGCAAGCATTTACAAAGGTGTGAGCCGTGGCATCGCGCCCGCCGGGATTGAATATTACCTCCCCTTGTTTTTCGAGCGAACTGCCACATTATTTGATTATTTGCCTGCACATGCCACGCTGTGCATGCATCACAATGTGGATGCTGCCATTGCCACTTTTGCGAAAGATGCGCAGTCGCGCTACAACCTGCTTCGCGGTGACCCGCAACGTCCTTTACTGGAACCACACGAATTGTTTTTGAACGCAGAAAGTTTCTTTGTTGCTGCGAAAAATTTCAAACGTATCGATCTCATCACAAATACTCCCTCTTCCTCCCAAACTGACAATTCCGAGCAGAAAGAATGCGTAGAAGAGACTCCCCCTACTCTCTTTCAAGAAGAAAAGACACATAAAACCCTTACTTCTTGCGCTACCAAAAAATTGCCCGGCATCGCGGTAAATCGGCGCGCCGACATTCCGACACATGCACTTCAAAGCTTTCTACAAGATTACGCTGGCCGGGTATTATTGCTCGCCGACAGTTTGGGGCGGCGCGAAATAATGGCCGAGTATTTGCGCGAATACGGCCTGGTACCTGCACTGTGTGATAACTATGCGCAATTTCTCGCCGGTAACGATCACTTCATGCTTACCGTAGGGGCGCTGCAGAATGGTTTCATTCTGCAAGATGAACAATTAGCAATTATCACAGAAAGTGAGCTGTATGCCGCGCAGCCACGCAGCCGAATTGCGCGCACCACAAAGAAAAGCAATGTGGAAGGAATGCTGCGCGACCTGTCGGAGCTCAAGCCGGGCGATCCTGTGGTGCATGAACAGCATGGCATCGCGCGTTATCATGGCCTGATAAACCTTGATCTCGGCGAAGGCGAGAACGAATTTTTGTTGCTGGAGTACGCCGGTGGAGACAAGTTGTATGTTCCAGTGGCACAGCTGCATGTAATCAGCCGTTACAGTGGTGGAGCCCCGGAAACCGCACCGTTGCATAAGTTGGGCAGCGGCACTTGGGACAAGGCCAAACGTCGCGCCATGCAGCAGGTGCGCGATACCGCTGCCGAATTGCTCAATCTGTATGCCCAACGCGCCACGCGCAAAGGTCACCAATTCAAACTGTCACAACATGATTACGAGGCGTTCGCCGCCGGTTTTGGTTTTGAAGAAACACCTGATCAGGCCGCCGCCATTGAGGCGGTGGTCACTGATCTGCAGAGCGGCAAACCCATGGATCGGCTAATCTGCGGCGATGTGGGTTTTGGTAAAACGGAAGTGGCGCTGCGTGCTGCCTTTATTGCGGCGATGGATGATAAACAAGTAGCAGTACTGGTACCCACCACGCTGCTCACAGAACAACATTTCCAGAACTTCTGCAATCGTTTTGCCGACTGGCCCATCAAAATTGGCGAACTGTCGCGCTTCCGCTCCGCTAAGGAACAGGCTCAAACACTGAAAGACATGGAAGATGGCAAGCTAGACATTATCATCGGCACGCACAAGCTGATCCAGAAGGGTATTAAATTCCATAACTTGGGACTGATCATCATCGACGAGGAACACCGTTTCGGCGTGCAGCAGAAGGAGCGCCTCAAGGCGCTACGCGCCGAAGTTGACGTGCTCACCCTGACCGCCACGCCTATCCCGCGCACGCTGGCAATGTCTTTGGAAGGCCTGCGCGATTTCTCGGTGATTGCCACTGCACCGCAGCGCCGTCTGTCCATCAAGACCTTCGTCAGCAACTACAGCCAGGGCGTCATCCGTGAAGCGGTGCTACGCGAACTGAAGCGCGGCGGACAAATCTATTTCCTGCACAACGAGGTAGACACCATCGCCAATATGGCGGAAAAACTGGGTACTTTACTGCCTGAAGCACGTATCCGAGTAGCGCACGGCCAGATGGGAGAACGCGACTTGGAAGCGGTCATGCGTGATTTTTACCAACAGCGCTTTAATGTGCTGCTATGCACCACCATCATTGAAACCGGCATTGATGTACCCAGTGCCAATACCATCATCATGAACCGCGCGGACCGTTTTGGATTGGCGCAGCTACATCAGTTGCGCGGCCGGGTTGGGCGCTCGCACCACCAAGCGTATGCCTATTTATTGGTGGACAATATGGAGGGACTGACCGCACAGGCGAAGAAAAGATTGGAAGCTATCCAGGCCATGGAGCAACTAGGAAGCGGTTTCTATCTTGCGATGCATGATCTGGAAATTCGCGGCGCGGGCGAGGTGCTGGGCGAGTCACAAAGCGGTGAGATGCATGAGATTGGTTTTTCACTCTACACGGATATGCTCAACGCGGCCATTACCTCGCTCAGACTGGGCCATGAACCGGACATGGCCCACCCACTTGGGGTCGCCACCGAAATTAACCTGCATACCCCCGCCTTGCTGCCCAACAATTATTGCGGCGACATTCACCAACGGCTGGTGCTGTACAAACGTATGGCCAACTGCACCACATCAGAAGAACTGGACGACATGCATCAGGAGCTGATAGACCGCTTCGGTCTACTGCCGCCGCCTGCTCATACATTGCTTGATTGCCACCGTCTGCGCATCGCTGCCAAGCAGCTCGGCATTGTCAAGGTGGATGCTTCCAGCGAGGCGATTCAAATTCAGTTCATGCCAAATCCGCCCATAGATCCGATGCGCATCATCACGCTCATCCAGAGCAAGCGCCAATACAAATTGAATGGTCCGGACAAACTGAGAATTGAATTAAAATACGGCGATGTCGGCCAGCGTGTGTTGGCAATCAAGAACTTTTTTCATGAGCTATCATAAATCGTTTAGCTTCGTTACAACCATTGTCATACAGTCTTTGAGGGAATGAGAAGTCGTCTTTTCTCATCGCACCCAAATAAAATTCTATAAGCACATGAACTTCATTATTCAAGGCATTCAAGACATCGCCCCTGCTCATTTAACCTATCTTGCCGGGTTGACCACCGCATCCCGCATTGAACAGACCTCGACCCATACCTACCGACTGTATGATGCCAAGCCGCATGATGCCGTTGCTGCTTATTGTCACGAACACCAATTCGACTATGGCTATGTCCGTCCAAACCAGCATCTATCAGACTTTGGTTTGGTAGTGATGGACATGGATTCCACCCTCATCTCCATAGAATGTATCGACGAGGTGGCCGATATGGTCCACATTAAGCCGCAGGTAGCGGCCATCACTGAAGCCGCGATGCGCGGCGAGATTGATTTCAGTGAGAGCCTGTGTCGCCGTGTGGCATTGCTGGCTGGGCTGGAAGAAAGTGCATTGCAACGCGTGTATGACGAGCGTCTACAGCTCAATCACGGTGCTGAAGCCCTGTTGGCGAAACTAAAAGAATACGGTATCAAGACCATGTTGGTGTCGGGTGGCTTTGACTTTTTCGCTGACCGCTTGAAACAACGTCTGGGTCTCGACTACGCGCATGCCAATACACTGGAAATCATCAACGGCCAACTTACTGGTAAAGTACTCGGGGGTGTTCTCGACGCACAAGGTAAAGCTGATTGGTTGGTGCGTATCCGCGATAAATTGAAGCTTAAAGCGGAACAGGTTATTGCTATGGGCGACGGCGCCAACGATCTCAAGATGATGGCGCAAGCGGGCGTCAGTATCGCCTATCACGCCAAGCCGATAGTACTCGCACAGGCCAGTTATGCGTTTAACTTTGTGGGACTGGATGGGTTAGTGAATTTATTTGACAATTAAGTTCAATATCTTTAATTAAGCATCGGACATAAAAAACATACTTTACAATTAGCCAGAAGAGAAACCTGACGTCATGGATTTTAAAGAGTTTATTCTGTCTTTTAAGACACATACTGCGCCTATTCCGTTCACCGAGAAATTACGCAACGGCTTGATCGGTGGACTTGCCATCCTGCTCTTGGGATTAGTGCTCAAATATTTGCCACAGGCCAACTATCCTTTTGTCATGCTGGGTTCAATAGCGGCCTCTGCGGTGCTACTCTTTGCTGCACCCCATAGTCCGATGGCGCAACCATGGCCTGTGTTCGGTGGCCATTTAATTTCGGCGCTAGCAGGTTGGTTATGCAGCCAGTTCATTAGTGACCCATTATTAGCCGCAGGCTGTGCCGTGGGATTGGCGATCTTTCTGATGCATTACCTGAATTGCCTACATCCCCCGGGTGCATCCACGGCGCTCACGTTAGTGCTGTTCAGTGCACAATTTCACCCTATGGGTTGGCCATGGGTAGTATGTATCGTGCTGGCGAATATCGTAATTTCCTTGCTACTGGCATTACTGATCAACAACCTTCTGCCTGGCAGGAGTTACCCGGTGCGGCATACTCCCCAACCCATAGTACCAACAGATACTCGACCCAAGCACGTCCAACTGAAACAGACTGATATCGAATGGGCACTGACTCAAATGGATGGCGTGATCGACGTCAGCGAAGAAGACCTGGTCGAGATCTACGAGCTAGCCATTAACCATGCACGGAATCGTGACGGTAAAATTAGCGCTTGATCCGTTGCCATAGCACGTTTGTGATTATTTGTAATGCAAAGGAACCGAGATGAGTGACTTATTGGGTGACGCATTCGCTCCAAGCTTCGATAACCCATTGGAAATGCTGTTAGCGTGTCACGGCAAGATACAGTCACAGTGCGCCACGCTGCGCAAGTTACTGCAACACCTCTCCTCTCATGGCTGCGATGCGCAGGCACAACAAGCAGCGCAGGCCATCCTGCGCTATTTCGATACCGCCGGGCAGAATCACCATGACGACGAGGAGCAGGATTTATTCCCGTGCCTGCTCGCCACCCCAAACGCAGAGGTACACGAATTAATAGCGCGCTTGCTGGACGAGCACAAGGTGCTAAATGCGGCGTGGCAACAGTTGCGCCCTTTGTTACTTGGTATTGCAGAAGGCCGCGCGGCGGAGTTGGACATTAAAGTGGTGGAGCATTTCATCACAGTCCATGATCACCACATCTCCCTGGAAAATGCGCAGCTATTGCCACAAGCGGCAAAGCTGCTGGATCATATCCAACTGGAAACACTTGGTAGAAGCATGGCGGCACGGCGCGGGGTTGTGTTTCCAATACATGATCCTAATGACGGTTAATCCATTTATACGTCAATGGTGGAATAATTACTTCCTCGCATAAACCGATGAGGTAATTCATGCCACGACCACCGCAGAACAGGACAGACAAGGACAGGGTAGAGTAGAAAACAGGATCTCACCTGCCCTCCCTCATCAAACCGTGCCTGCAGTTTTGCGAGTTTTTGCTTCGCAAAAGCCCTGCCAACCCCAATTCCCGCACACGGCTTTCCGATGTTCTTCACGCCAAAGCATGCGCCGTTTTCCAGCCAGCCGTTGTCGGAACCTTATATAGCCCATAGCGCGTATAACGATAATTGGGGTTAGATCAAATTAAACTGATTGATGGTAGGCCGCTATACATATGAACCCACCGCAATAACAGCACCGACCCCGAGACCGTAGGGAATATGGGAAAGTGTGCTGGCAAGCAGTGCATTCGAACCTTGCGGCCCATGCTGCCCGAAAAAGCCCCAACCGAAAGATGGCAGAAGAACGAGCCAAGGCAGCAATGATGTAGTCAGGCCGAATAGCAAGCCGCCAAGCAAATGATTGCTGGGAAGGGGCAGCCCTGTGGCTTGGAAAAAAAGCGGGTAGATAAGCGCCACACCGCCACCGCCAACAAGGAAATGGAATGCCCATCCAGCCTTTACCTCGCATGTAGATGGCTTGGAATCGAGGATGTTGGCATGGACGAATTGTCCGCGCAGCAAGCCCAAGAACCAACGGCCAACCAAAGCGATATTTACGCCACTGGTAATGCCGACCTTGGCCGCATAAGTTTCGGTGACGTCCATGAGCACCGCACCAACCATGCCCCCTAGAAAAGCCCAAGCTAATATTTCCATCAGTTACCTCGCGTAGCCTGAGGTTTAAAGTAAGGGGCTGCCGTGCTCTTGCGGCGGTCCCGCTTGAATGCACGGTTGCTCGTTAGATATTTTTCGCAATGATGTGAGTTGGGATATTGTCGATACTTGATTGGTTTTTTTCTTCCCAGTACTGCTTCAGCCCGTCGTTACCTTTCTTCATTGCCCAGTCCGAGAGCAGCCCCCTGTCGCCCGTATAGGCGTAATAAGGTGCCGCCATTCCACAAGATGTTTGCATCTATAGACCCGGCACGATTTATAAGTGAACTTTTCTTGATTTTCGATGTCCATGGAGTATGGAAAAAGAAGATGCCCGCAAGCAGTCGCGAGAAGTACTGCATGAACGACGCAAGCAAGTCATTCGTATGCACCGCAAAGGTGTGGCGGTGATGGAGATCGTGGTGCAAACGGGACTGAGCTGGACGGCAGTCAATACGGCGCTGCGGTTGTATAAGGCTGAAGGTTCGGGGGCACTCAAGCCCGGCGTTCGGGGTAAAAAACCTGGCAGTGGACGTCGCTTGACGATTAGCCAAGAGCTGGCGATTCAACAAACCATCTGCGACAGACGCCCCGAACAACTCAAGATGGATTTTGCGCTATGGAGCAGGCCCGCTGTGCGCCAGCACATTGAGCTGGCGCACAGTATCAAGCTGTCTATTCGGGCAGTAGGCAACTACTTGGCACGTTGGGGTTTTACACCACAAAAACCCATTAAAAAAGCATACGAGCAGCGGCCTGAAGCCGTCCAGGCTTGGCTTGATGAACAATATCCGGCCATTGAAGCCAGAGCAAAAACAGAAGGTGCGGAAATTCACTGGGGCGACGAGACGGCGCTAGTCAACACGGATGTCAGAGGCAGGAGCTATGCGCCGGTGGGCAAGACACCTGTGACGTTCGCAGTAGGCGGCACGCGCCACAAGCTATCGATGATTGCGACGGTAACCAATCAGGGTAAAACGCGCTGGATGATTATTGATGAGGCATTTAACTCCGACAAGCTCATTGAATTTCTGGAGGCGCTCATCAAGGATACAGACCGCAAGGTGTTTCTGATACTGGACAACTTGAGAGTTCATCACAGCAAACCTGTAAAGGCTTGGGCTGCCGAGAACGCACAGAAAATCGAGTTGTTCTACTTGCCCAGCTACAGCCCTGAACTCAACCCCGAAGAAAGACTGAATGCGGATCTCAAACACGTCATCACTTCAAAGGTGCCAGTGCGCACCAAGGCAAAACTCAGAGCTGCTGCGACTGATCACATGATCATGCTTGAGCAAAACCCCGAACGCGTGCGCCGTTATTTCCGCGACCCAAAAGTCGCCTACGCGGCTTCATGAATAATTCGTGCCGGATCAATAGATCAATTGAAAGATCAAATATCTGACGTGCCCCGGGCAACGGATTGAAATGGGCGAAAAGCTTTCCCCAATCATCGTCGTTCTTGTGGACAACCCTTGCTGTTCCGTAAAGACGAAGAATAAGAGGCGGCCCTTCGAATGCGCAAAACATAATCGTCATGCGCGGGTTTTGCTGTACATGGGCTGATGTTTCGTTTCCGCTACCTGTTACGTTAAGCCAGATCGCCCGATTATTTTTTAAAACTCGAAAGGAGTCCATTCCCTTTGGAGATACATTAACTCGACTATCGCCAGTTGCCGTGCCCACGAAAAATATCTTTTGTTCAGAGATGAATTCAATCAATCGTTGAGAGAGTGCTTCGTATCGCTTACCCATGGCATTCCTTGATGTTTATGTTATAACCGGCACCGGCGGCCTTATCTCCGGCGTCCGTGTTGATGGATGGGTTGGGCGTCGTCTTCAAGGACTTGAGCTGCTCCAACCGACTTCCGAGAATGGCAAAGCCACGACTTACGCGTGGCGAAGATTTGCATTGGGGATACGACGCGACAGCCATAGTAGATATGCACCGATAACAACATCAACCGAGAAACAGAAAACGGGATACCAACCAGGAACACCAGCGTTTGTGATGAACTGACTATGCGTCAAGTCGTACAGCCCGTGAAGTATCCAGAATGCGCCGACCACTACCGCTGACTGACGGACGCTCACCAATGCGAAAACCAGCCCAACTACGACAAACGGAACACCGTAGATCATTTCTTTGACGCCCACAGCCTGCTCACCAGCTTGTAGAGCAAAAAATGCGTACAAGCTAGGCAGAGTGAGCAGACCAAATGAATACAACCAACTCTGCCCACGAATGATCCGTGCCAAGACTATCGTGAGAACACCTACCGCGACACCAATGAGGGCTTCAATCAAGACTCTCTCCTTCCTTTAGACGCATAACGTTTGAGCTAACCGGCACATTGTGGTGTGACGGCACTTGACCCAGAATGAAATGGCGGGGCAAATGACGACACGCTGCAATTTGTCCGATTGAGCGAATGGTTCCAACAAACGATTCAGATTGTGGCTCGCTTCGCGATCACAATCTAACCTTACTCGTTGAGCGCCCATATTCACAAGAAACTAGGCTGATGCCGTGGATGAAAAACGATTTGGCTCTTTGCCTTCCTGAACAGCCCACACGATCAGGACAATCCATCCGATTATTGGGATGAGCCAGAGAAGAAGAAACCATCCACTTCTATTAACGTCATGCAGCCGCCGTGCCCCCACTGCCAGAGACGGTAATAGAACTCCCAATGAAAATAGCCCTGACAATGTTTCGCTTACGATGCCTGATGCCGCTGACACGAGAAATGTAAAAAGGAAAAACCACCAGTACTCTGACCGAGGCGCGCGCCCGTCAAATGACGCATATTTTGAGAAGCAGGTGCTAATAGATTCACCAAACGTCATTTTGTCTCTCCCTATTTAAGTCGATTAGAACAACATGGGTGCAACAGCTTCGGATACCGATCGAGCACAGTTCATTCAGGTAGGGCGCCCAATTTGTAATATATCGCAAAACACGGGCAATGCTGAGCTAGCCGCCACTCTTTCCTACACTGGCTACCAACATTGATTTCTTAAGTAGCCAAGCCAGATAAACCGCTAATACAACGTCGCAAGAAAGGCAGAACATCGGCCACCAGACCGGAACGCCGGGGTTGCTGGTTACGAGTGCGTGGAAAAAGTCGAAAACGCTGTGAGCAAGTAGTGCTGCAACAATCAACCATAAATTTCGTTTGAACCCGAGAACAGCCACGCCAAAGAATATGGCAATAAAAATGAATTCAATCAACAGGGTTTTGCCTGATCCTCCCATGACCGCAAAAAGCCCATAGTAAGAAGCAATCACTACCATGATGGTTGGATAAAATACCCGGTCACGGTCAAACCCAATGAACGTTGCGGATAGTGACACAGCTAATGCGATCGCTAGACCTACAAAATATTCCATGCTTTTTCCTTTGCTCTTCTGTTCAGTTTAATCCACATGAACATCATTTTTACCTCAACAGTTTTTGCAGTTCGGCGGCAATCGGCATCCGTTTAAATATCCCTACATTCGTACCGCCAGTATTTCCGGTTGGGACAATGCCGATGCACGATCCTATTGCGCCCAACATGATGCGTAGCAGCTGCCCGCTCATTTCGCGCGAAGAGTTGCGCTGATAGCCGATTTTCAGCATGAACCAATGCGTCTGAACATGCCGCAGAACATGTCGTTGGCCCAGTATATGGACTGTCAAGCTTCTTGAACGCTTGATCAAGGTCGCCTGCATGGATCAGATGCCGAGCAGCGTAGAGCTCGGTGTCATAGGCTAGTGTCAGTGCAGTCCTTTTCATGTTGCGCTCCTTTTTGTTCTTAATATCCCGTTATTTCACAGATCATTTCTTTACAGGTGTCTCGATGATCGGCCCCGAGATGCTGCCCAGAAACGCGACAATGTCGGTTATTTCCGTTTCGGATAAGCGCAACGGCTTGCGTTCTGAATGTCCGACTGCGGCCTTCGGCGCACTGATGTAATGGTGAATCACTTCATTGAGCGTACCGATTTGACCAGCATGCATGTAAGGCGGCCTGAGCGCCACATTGCGCAGGCTGGGTACCTTGAAAGCGCCTTCCATTCCACGATCCTCTTTGGCCATGAATCGAAGTTCCTGGCACTGATCGTGTTTAGCATCACTAAATTGGCCAAGGCAATTAAATTCGTCGTTCAATACCTTGGCCAGTGCCACACTTCGCCCATGATCCGGTTTGGCAGGATCGCGTGGCGGCACACCGGTATTATGGAAATACTGATCTGTCAGCAGCGGCCCACCATGACACGTCACACACCCGCCTTTGCCGATGTAGATTCTAAGGCCATTGATTTCCTGCGGCTTGAGTAACTGCATTGCAGCGGGATCCTGTTTCAAGACTCCTTCGACGTAACGATCGAAACGCGATTCTCCATAATGAAGTGTTTTCTCATAAGTCGCGATTGCTTTGCCCATATTGGCAAAAATGCGTGAAATTTGATTCCGAGTAGTCGCATCGATTGCGTTCCAGGCCGCCTGCTCCGATGGCGAGCCATTTGGTCCTGCATTTCGTGGAAGTCGACCAAGGTCTGGCATGGGACCGAATATCGCTTCATACTCGCTCTGATAGTTCGCTTGCATGACGTGCGCATAAGCCAGACGGTTGCCCCCATGTTCAACACTATCCTCCAGCGGGCCGAGCGATTGAGCCCATATGCTGTCTTTGCGGCCATCCCAAAAGAACCAGGCGTTGTGACCTAACTCGGCAAGCGGCATTGCCCTGCGCGCGCCAATCCCGACACCCTTCCCAAGCGCACGACCGTCTTGGAACTGCTTCTTTGGATCGTGGCAACTGGCACATGAAACAGCACCGTTGCTACTGAAGCGCTCATCCGAAAAAATGCGTTTGCCAAGGTCGGCTGCCGCAGGCAAATTCTCGAACGCATTGGACGCATCTTTTGGTGTGGGTGGGAGTGCGCTGATCCGCAATGACGCCAGGGTCAAAAGTTCGCTCTGTGTCCAGCGCCCGTTAGTGTCGCCAACCACCTTACTCATCTCGGTTGAATTACTGGTTACAGATAAGCTGGAAAGCAGGACGACACCGGCAATCGCTGTAGCTATTAAAACGAGCTTGGACATTGTTCGACCTTTATTGAAGGCGCGCTATAGCAACTGAACCAGGTTGTTCAATAACCTTGTTAAAGGTCACTCTATCCGTGCCGAGCTTCGACGTAACTGCCAACTTGATTTCCCACCAGCCTGACATGCTGAACTTCATGCCCTCCAGCAGATACCGTCCGTCACCGAGCTCCTTGGTCACTTTAGGTTGAGTTGGAAAGCCGTGTCCATGCTGGGGCATTCCCCCGCTCACATCAATGTGGGCGTTGGAGACAGGATCACCTGACGGTGTTCTGACCTTTATTTCCCAAGCGTGCATCTTGTTGATGTCGATTGGGGTTACCAATGAATGCGCTTCAACCAGGTATATGTTCTGATCCGTTGTACGGCCCAGCGAGAGATTCAGGTTGTTCGGCACGGACATGCAGCCTGAAACCGCAATCAGTCCGAGGGACGAAATTATGAGAAGAATTTTTCTATACATTTTGATCACCTTGAAAAAGTATTGAGGTGTTGTGATCGATTGAAGACAAACTGCTCCTTCGATCACAACTCTTTTTTGTTTAGCCTTTGACACATGCGCAGTTATCACCGCATTGGCATTGAGAGCCGCAGTTGCAACTACTTTGTTCAGCCGGCTGCTGACAGCCGCATTGACAAGCCGCGCCGATGCAAGCATTACATTTACAAGTTGATTCGATAGATGTGTTCATGATGATTTTCCTTTTCAGTTAAATGGAGAAGATGTGTTGCGATCGATTGAAGACAAACTGCTCCTTCGATCACAACTTTTTTTGGTTTAGCCTTTGACGCATGCGCAGTTATCACCGCATTGGCATTGAGTGCCGCAGCTGCAACTCTTTTGTTCAGCCGACTGCTGACAGCCGCATTGGCAGGTTGCGCCGATGCAAGCATTACATGTACAAGCTGATTCGATAGATGTATTCATGATGACTTTCCTTTTCGGTTAAATGGAGAAGTCAGTGTAGGCGCCGGCATTGAAGCTAGCTTGAACGAAACGGCTATTCTGGTTGAATACTGATTGGCGCAACGCCAAACATCCGTTTGAAGGTGCGGGAAAAGTGGGCGGAGTCGGCAAACCCTCCCGCATATGACGCTTCGGTCAGACTTGCACCGGCTGCATAGGAGGAAATGGAGCTTCCAAGACGCAGCCATAGAATGTAAGGCCGGAAACGAATGCCGGTTTGCTCGATGAAAAGGTGGCGAAAACGTTCAGGGGACAAGTGCACAGCATCTGCAATGTCGGCGAGACTGATGGTTTGTCCAAGTCGCTCGTGTAGCAACTCTATCGCACGCAAAATTCGTTTGTCTACGGGTGTCGATGGTAGCGGGCTCGTTGCGGCCAGACTAATAATCACGGCGCGCGCGCAAGCAATTAAGTCCTGGTCAGCGCGTTTTTCATTGTATGCGGCAGCGAGGGTTGCAATGTCTGGAAGAATTGTTTCGTCGGAAAGCGATGTGATACCTTCGCAGAATCGCGCGCGTATTGCTTGGCCTTCGCATGATTCCGGCTCGACAAAAATCAGTGCGACAAGCTCGCCGCGCGCCTCGAAAGCGTGGGAATGGTGGGCCGGGACTATCGCTGCCGTATAATTTTTCCAGTCTTCACCGGGGCATCGGATCCGCAACTCGCCTTTAGAAAGCACCAATGTAATCTGGATTGCATGGTGAGAATGAAAACCGGTAGACTCTTCAGCACGCCCTATCCAAACACTCCCTCCCCGCCAAAACAAGATACGCCCGGTTCCGGTTTGCTTGATTCCACCTCGTAGCGAAGAAGCCATATAGTTACCCTCAGTTACGAACTATTTCACCGTTAACTAAAATGTTCTTCGTACTACGAGAAATGCCCGCCCTCATGCCCGATAGTCGTAAAGATTGGAAACTAGAAATTGGCAACAAGTAATCAAGTTTTCAATCCCCAGTCGCTCCTCTTGCACTTTATTCTTCGCTAATCTCCACCTTGGTCATCACGTCGCCTTGATTAATGGCATTGACCGCATCCATGCCTTCGATAACTTTGCCAAAAACCGTGTGCTTGCCATCCAAGTGGTTCTGGGGACTGTGGGTAATAAAGAATTGGCTACCGTTGCTGTTAGGGCCGGAGTTGGCCATGGAGAGATATCCGGTGCCATGTTTGAGCGGATTGCCACTGGTCTCATCTTCAAACTTATAGCCTGGCCCACCGCGTCCACTACCTGTGGGATCGCCGCCCTGAATCATAAAATCACTGATCACGCGGTGGAAAATGAGACCATCGTAGAAACCCTCACGCACCAGGAAAACAAAGTTGTTCACAGTCTTGGGAGCATGTTGCGGGTAAAGTTCGATCACAATGTTCCCGCGCTCAGTTACCACGGTAGCTGTGTATTTTTTATTAGGGTCAATCAGCATTGCAGGGGAGGTTGTCCATTGTTTTGACATTTTTCGGTTCCTTATGGTTTGTCTTGATAAAAAGTTAAAAGTTAAAAAACACTAGCAGATACTTAGAAAAAGTAATGGATGTGAGAATATTTAACTGTCCGATGCAGATATGTCAGAGTTATTGGCAGAAGAAGTTAGATAGGCTTTCTAATTGTTATCATCACCGCCCACACACCCAAGAGCACATACAAAAGCAGAGACCATTCCGGGATGCCCAAGCCAAGGAAAGTCCAGCCTTTTGCGGCACATTCACCGGAACCGTGCATAAGTTCCTGCCACACTTCTGCCATAGGGAAGTTTCCCAGCATGTACTCCAAACCTGGGCCGCAGGCAGGTACTTGATCTTTGGGCAAATGCTGAAGCCATATATGACGACTGGCAGCACTCACACCGCTCAACGCCAATAGTGCTATCAATGCTCCATACACTTTCGTACCGCGGCGTTTGGGGTTGTGCAGAGTGGCAATAGCAAACAGAACGAACATAGCAATGAAGATGAAGCGCTGGATCATGCATAAAGGGCAGGGCTCCTGATGCAGAACATATTGCAGATAGAGCGCTGTGCCGAACGCACCGGCGATGACCAACGTCCCGGCCAGATATAGCCAGCGATTTGAAAGAGTGCGCCACAGATTATAAATTTTCATTGT
The DNA here is from genome assembly GCF_918378365.1 of Candidatus Nitrotoga arctica. Classification (NCBI taxonomy): domain Bacteria; kingdom Pseudomonadati; phylum Pseudomonadota; class Betaproteobacteria; order Nitrosomonadales; family Gallionellaceae; genus Candidatus Nitrotoga; species Candidatus Nitrotoga arctica. The sequence goes on from NZ_OU912926.1 coordinate 2,756,348, forward strand.
GCAACCTCTTTATTCACGCCATCTATATCAATTCAGGCGCAGGATTTCCTACTCAAGATTCTGAATTTATTGGGACACTACGATGGAGGGCTCTTGTTCGTTACGCAACTTGCTGATTTTATTTTTCAACAGTTCTATCGTGAAGTTCACTTCCTCCTCGGTGGTGAAGCGTCCCACGGTGAACCGAATCGAGCTGCGTGCCAATACATCGCTGCGTCCCAAACCACGTAGCACATAGGACGGCTCCAGGCTTGCCGAAGTGCAGGCAGACCCACTGGATACCGCAATATCGGTGATCGCTTTGGTCAGCGAATCACCATCCACATAGTTGAAACTGACATTCAGGTTATGCGATACACGCTGCTTAAGGTCGCCGTTCAGGTACACGTCTCCTATGCTGGACAGGCCGCGCCACAGGCTGTCACGTAACGTGCGGATGCGTTCGTTTTCTGTTGTCATTTCCGCTTGCGCTATGCGAAACGCTTCGCCCATGCCAACGATCTGGTGCGTTGCCAAGGTTCCTGAACGCATACCACGTTCATGCCCACCACCATGCATCTGTGCTTCCAGACGCACTCGTGGCTTGCGCCGCACATACAGCGCACCGATACCTTTTGGGCCATAAGTTTTGTGTGCGGAAAACGACATCAGGTCAACTTTCAAGCGCAGCAGGTCGATCACTATTTTTCCGGTAGCCTGCGCCGCATCAACATGGAACAGAATGCCACGCGCACGGCATATTTCACCGATCGCAGCAATATCTTGAATCACACCGATTTCGTTGTTGACATACATTACTGAAACAATGATGGTATCAGGACGCAATGCCGCCTTGAATTTATCCAGATCGAGTAAGCCATTCGGTTCGGAATCAAGGTACGTTGCAGAAAACCCTTGTCGCTCCAGTTCGCACACGGTATCGAGCACCGCCTTGTGCTCGATTTTCATCGTGACAATGTGCTTACCCTTATTCTGGTAGAAATATGCTGCGCCCTTCAGCGCCAGATTATTGGATTCGGTCGCACCTGAAGTCCAGACGATTTCTTTGGGGTCGGCGTTTACCAGTGCCGCCACCTGCTCACGCGCGCGTTCCACCGCCTCCTCCGCCACCTGACCATAGATATGGGGGCTTGCCGGGTTGCCGAACTTCTCTGTTAGATAGGGGATCATTGCTTCAGCAACACGCGGATCAACTGGCGTGGTCGCTGAATAGTCCAAGTAAATTGGGAGATGCAGACTCATTTTAATTTTGGATTCAAATTATGCCTCGCGCGCTAACGCCAGAAATTCCGTACGCAATGCCAGATTTGGTTGAAGTTCACCGAGCATCGCTGACGTGACGGTTTCTTCTCCCTCGGTGCTAATGCCGCGGCTTTCCATGCACATATGCCGACAGCGAATCACCACGCCCGCTGCTTTCGGTTCCAGATGCGTCATCAAGGCGTTGGCAATTTGAATGGTGAGCCGTTCTTGTACTTGTAATCGCCTGGAAAAACAATTGACCAAGCGCGTCAGCTTAGATAAACCCACTATTTTTCCGTTAGGAACATAACCGATCGTAGCTTTGCCAAAGAAAGGCGCCAGATGATGCTCACAATGACTATAAACAGGAATGCCTCGTATCACGATAAGTTCGTTGTACTCCTCAGCTCCATCTTCAAATACCTTTAGAAGTTCAGCCGGGTCTTGGGCATATCCGGAAGTCCAGTGCTTCCAGGCAGTAACAAGGCGAGACGGTGTTTCAACCAGACCGGCTCTATTGGGATCCTCTCCTAAACTCACCAGAAGCCGACGCCAGTCCTGCTCGGTAAACTGTTGTTCTGACATCTGTGCTTTTCCTGTCAATGTTGGTACCCTATAAAGCTTGGATCAATCCCAGCGGTTGTCGCGTACTTGAATCTCGTCGTCTTCGATGCGTACGGGAAAGGTAGCGGTCGGTTCGTAAGCAGGAGCAGTCAATGCCTCGCCAGTGCGGATGCTGAAACGTGCGCCGTGGCGAGGGCAAATAATCTGGTCGCCTTCGACCGTGCCGCCAGTGAGCCGGCCAGAATCATGAGTGCAGACGTCCTCAATGGCATAATATTGGCCTTCAAGATTGAATACCACCGCCTCCGCGCCATCCAAATCCACGACTCGCCACTCGCCTGGCGCAAGTTCACCGACACGCGCAACCGTCACCCAATCACTCATTCCAATTCCATTTTAATTGTTCCAGTGCGCTAATCTAGAGCTTGATACGAATTTATGTAGCAAGTCTTGAATAGATAAAGATGTTGCCGCAACTTATTCTCCAAAAGCCAATACTTGATTTAATAGGTTGGCATTGTGCTATCGACTTGCTGAGCCCAAGCATGGACGCCACCTGTCAAGTTGCTAACTTGAGTAAAACCATTCTGTTCTAAAAAAACCGCAATCTGCATACTGCGCATACCGTGATGGCAAATACAGACAATTGATTGCTCCGCATCTAACCCCGACAGCCTGTCAGGAATGGTATTCATCGGCATCGTCAACGCTCCGTCAATATGACAGGTTTGAAATTCCCATGGCTCACGCACGTCGAGCAATACTGGTTTATCTCGCGTTATATCCGAGAGCCATGCGGCTAAATCCGGTGCAGTTAAAGTTTGCATAATAGTGGGGCCATTTATTCGCGAATGAAATAAATATAGTTATCTGACTCTATTTAAATATATTCTTAAAACAGAAACTACAACTACACAGACAGGACTTCTATGTCCGGTTCAATCGTCCGAAGTAGGCTCGTGATACTGATGAGCGTGGCCGATGTCGAACTCGGACATGAACCGCACGCGCCTTGGAGATGCACGCTGAGAAAGTTGCCGGAGAAGCCGATTACATGCAGGTCGCCACCGTCGCTTCGCAGGTAGGGACGGATCTTTTCGTCAAGCATCGCGTTGATCTTATCGAAGCGCACTTGATCCTCTGGGCTAAGACCGGCAATTGCAACGGCCGCCGCTGCAACCAAGGCTTCCGAGGATTCATCCGCTGCAGGCGCCTCGCGAAGTGGCACGGCAATTAAGCGCGCCAACTGCGGCCAGTGTGCTTCACCGTCCTGCGTGACCGTTAGACAGCTATCAACATAAAACACATTGGTCACATGCTCGATATCGAACAGCGCAGAAGCCAGGGTATCGGACTTGGCCTCCTCGGCATTATCGTACGAGTGTGATATCCCCCATGTGAGTGGCTCTTTGAGCATGAACTTCACAGCGTTTGGGTTGGGTGTGTCTTCTATTTCAGCAATTTTTGGCATTTCTATTCCTTAAAAATTAAGGCCTCATTTTTAACGCCTTTGACAATCCCGTAAGCAATAGGTTGCAATAACCGCTTGTCCAAGCCCTCCTCTTTTAACTGTGCTGCTTGCACCAGTTTTTGCATATCGCCTTGCTTGAAAGTTTTGATCATGCTGGAGCTGCCGACAAGCTCGATCTAAAAATAGCACTGAAGGATGCTATAGGCACGATGAGATGCCCTTCATGTAATACATACGTAACTTATTCGTTAATAATATTCTAAACAGTTTTAATTATTTTCAGGCATCACCGATCGGAGCGTGCATTGGATCTTCTTCCGCCTCGGTCGAGGTAGTTGCTACTGCGTTAAACGCGCCATGCAGCGTATGCCAAGGCAGAATTGCACATTTGACACGTGTTGGCAAGTCGCTCACTCCAGCAAATACCGCAAGCCTGCCAATGTTGGGGCAGGCATCATAAGGGAGCTTGCCAGTCGCCATAGCGAGAAACTCCTGGATCAGTGTTTCCGCCTCCGCCCGTGTCTTGCCTTTAATAGCAGTCGTCATCATCGACGCAGATGCCTTGCAGATCGCGCAAGACTCCCCCTGAAATGCAATGTTATCGATACGTTCACCACCGAGTACGATATCCACGGTGATGTGATCACCACACAGCGGATTGTGTCCTACCGCATGATGGCTCGGATGTTCAATCGTGCCGTAATTACGCGGTTTTTTGTTGTGGTCAAGGATCACCTCTTGATAGAGAGATTTATAGTTAGTCATTATGTAAATATCTTCTGTACGGTGCGGATGCCGCCGATCAGTGCATCGACTTCATCCATGCTGTTGTAAAACGCAAACGATGCGCGCGAAGTGGCCGGCACATGCAAACGTTGCATAACTGGCTGTGCACAATGATGTCCAGTACGCACAGCAATACCTTCCTGATTGAGCAATGTGCCGATGTCATGTGGATGCACACCATCGACCGCAAAAGACAATACTGCGGCTTTGTGCTCGGCGGTGCCAATAATCCGCACGCCTGGCATAGAATTTATTTGCTCTGTTGCATATTCTAGCAGCGCGAGTTCATGCGCGGCTATTGCATCCATGCCGATCTCCGACAAGTAATCAACTGCAGCGCCAAGCCCAATTGCCGCCGCAATTGGCGGAGTGCCAGCCTCGAATTTATGCGGAATTGTGTTGTAGATGGTTTTTTCAAACGTCACCGACAAAATCATGTCGCCACCGCCCTTGAATGGCTGCATGTTTTCTAGCAGCGCAGCACGGCCGTAAAGAATGCCGATACCTGTCGGTCCGCACAGCTTGTGACCCGAAAATGCGTAGAAATCGCAGTCAAGATCCTGCACGTCAACCTTCATGTGCGGGGCTGCCTGCGCACCATCAACCAGCACCGGTACTCCGCGCGCATGTGCAAACGCAATCATTTCCTTTATCGGGTTTATCGTACCCAGCGCGTTTGAGACGTGCATCACGCCGACAAATTTGGTGCGTTCACTAAAAAGTTTCTCGTATTCGTCTATGAGCAACTCACCCGCATCGTTAATCGGTACCACACGGATCTTCGCGCCCTTTTCTTCAGCCAACATCTGCCACGGCACAATATTTGAATGATGCTCAAGCGTGGTCAGGATGATTTCGTCTCCAGCTCCGATGAACTTACGGCCATAACCATGCATCACCAGATTGATCGCATCGGTGGTACCACTGGTGAAGATCACTTCGCGCTCTTCATTCGCATTAATAAAGTGCTGTAACTTGCGACGTGCCTCCTCGAATTCAGAAGTTGCAACCTCTGACAAGTGATGCACCGCGCGATTGATATTGGCGTGCTGCGTCGTCTGGTAGCGCACCAAGCGGTCGATCACTTGCTGAGGCATCTGGCTCGAGGCAGCGTTGTCGAGATATATCAGCGGCTTGTCGTTGACCGTCAGCTTAAGGATTGGGAAATCAGCGCGAATGCGCTCAACATCGAATGCGGACGGCGATCGAATTTTTAGTGCGGTCTGGATTACGCTCATGGCTGGATTGTGGTCTGTTCGAGTACGGTTTGTTCAAGCTGGCATTTGAGTGATGAAATAGATATGCGTTCGATGATTTCGGCCCCGAATGCATAAGTAAGCATGTTACGCGCTGCTGTATCGGACAACCCGCGACTCTGCAAATAAAACACTTCCTCGTTGTCGAGCTGGCCGATGGTCGCGCCATGTGTGCACTTCACGTCGTCGGCGAAAATTTCAAGTTGCGGTTTGGTATCGACGTGGGCTTTGCTGGTCAATAGCAGGTTGCGACTGGACTGCCTGGAGTCGGTACGTTGTGCACCTTGGCGCACCATAATTTTGCCGTTGAATACCGCATGCGCACTGCCGCCGACGATACATTTGTGCATCTGATGACTTACGGCGTGCGGCTTCGCGTGGTCGATGCAGGTATGTGTATCGGCCAACTGACGCCCTGAGATTAGCGCCAGCCCGTCAACCGCACATTCGGCCTCCTCAGCTAACTGTACATTCAGGTTATAACGCGAAATGCGTGCGCCGAACGCGACACTCACCGACTGATAATTACTAGCCCGTGCGAGTGATACCGCACAGTTTGCAATATGGAACGCCTTCACGCCTTCACGCTGCACCCGGATATGGTTAACGCGCGCATTATCGACCAACGCGATTTCGGTCACTGCATTGGTGAAATAGGCATCTTCTTGCAATGAAACGTAATCCTCAATCACTGTCACTGCACTACCAGACTCGGCCAGCAACAAACAACGCGGGTAGCTTACGACATCCTTTTGCGTCGCAATGAATAGTAGATGTACCGGCACCGCAACTGAAATGTCACGTGGCACGACGATCAATGCCGCGTCATGCAGAAATGCAGTATTAAGGGCTGCGAATACATTGTCGCGGAATTCTGTGAGACGGCCCAGATATGGCTCGATTGCCGCTGCGTGCGCGGCAAATCCAGCTTCCAGATTGATAACCGTTACGCCATTGTCCGTGATGCCACTAGACAGCTGGGGAGCATAGACACCATCGACAAACACCAGCCGGGTAGTTGCTTCTTCAATATAAAAGCGCTCTATATCTGCGGCTTGGAGACTGATGGTTGCACGCACCGGATGGAATGACATCTTGGTAAGCAGCGAAATATCGGTAAAGCGCCATTCCTCGTCGCGCAGGGTGGGCACCGTCAGAACGCCGACGCGGTCAACCGCTTCCGCGCGTAGCGCGTTGAGCCACGCCAACGGACTTGCAGGCAAGTGCGGCTGTCCTGCCAGCAGACTTTCGAGGTACCCCGCATTAATTGTGCCGGGTGCGCTCATGCCGTCGCCCTCGCTGCAGCCTTGTGCTCGACCCCGACCCAATCGTAGCCGCGCGTTTCGAGTTCGAATGCAAGTTCCTTGCCGCCAGTTTTGATGATGCGGCCCGCTTCCATCACATGTACGTAATCGGGAACGATATAGTTCAACAGACGCTGGTAGTGCGTTACCAGCACGATCGCATTATCTTTATTAGCAAGCTGGTTGACGCCGTTGGCGACGATCCTAAGTGCGTCAATGTCGAGGCCGGAATCGGTCTCATCTAGTATCGCTAGTCGTGGGTCCAACATCGCCATTTGCAATATTTCGTTGCGCTTTTTTTCGCCACCGGAGAAGCCTTCGTTAACGCTACGCTCAAGAAAATCAGGACTCATTTCAAGCAGTTTCATCTTCTCGCGCACAAAATCATCAAACTCGAGCGGGTCGAGCTCTTCTTTGCCACGATGCGTCTGAACAGTATTATAAGTAAGACGCAAGAATTGGCTATTGCCGACGCCGGGTATCTCAATTGGATATTGGAAAGCAAGGAATACACCGGCTCGTGCACGCTCTTCGGGAGCAAGGTCGAGCAAGTTCCGGCCTTCGAACATCACTGTGCCGCCCGTGACTTCATAAGCTGAATGACCTGCGAGTATCTTGGAGAACGTGCTCTTGCCCGAGCCGTTTGGCCCCATAATGGCATGTATTTCGCCACTCCTTACCGTCAAGTCCAATCCTTTTAAAATTTCGGTACCATTTACGGTTGCGCATAGTCCGCGCACTTCGAGCAAAATCTTGCTGTCTTGGTAAATCATCCGACACTCCCTTCTAGTTTGAAACTGAGCAGTGCGGTTGCTTCGACCGCAAACTCCATTGGTAATTGTTGAAATACGTCTTTACAGAATCCATTAATAATCATTGATACTGCAGCCTCTGCGTTGATGCCGCGTTGTGCGAAGTAGAACAGCTGATCCTCACCGATCTTCGAAGTCGATGCCTCGTGTTCGACTTGGGAACTGTTGTTAGCTACTTGGATATAGGGAAAAGTGTGGGCACCGGACTGTTGACCAACCAACATCGAATCACATTGCGAATAATTGCGTGCACCAGTGGCGCTCGGCGCAATTTTGACCAATCCGCGGTAACTGTTGTTGGAATGGCCAGCCGAGATCCCTTTGCTGACTATGGTGCTGCGCGTATTTTTGCCGATATGTATCATTTTGGTGCCTGTATCGGCTTGCTGATAATGGTTGGTAACCGCGACGGAATAAAATTCACCGACCGAATTATCGCCAAGCAGCACACAGGAAGGATACTTCCAGGTGATAGCCGAGCCGGTTTCAACCTGGGTCCATGAAATGCGCGAGTTAACACCTTTGGCCAAGCCGCGCTTGGTCACGAAGTTGTAAATACCACCAATGCCATTTTCGTCACCCGCATACCAATTTTGCACTGTTGAATATTTGATGTCGGCGTTATCGAGCGCTACGAGTTCCACTACCGCCGCATGCAGCTGGTTACTGCTAAACGCAGGCGCGGTACAACCTTCAAGATAGGAGACCGAAGCCCCCTCCTCAGCAACAATCAACGTGCGCTCAAATTGACCTGATTCCTCAGTGTTGATGCGGAAATAGGTCGATAAATCCATTGGACATTTAACCCCCTTGGGGATATAGCAGAACGAGCCGTCGGTAAATACCGCCGAGTTGAGCGCGGCATAAAAATTATCGCTGGACGGAATCACGGTACCGAGATATTTTTTCACCAGCTCAGGATGATCAAGCACAGCCTCTGACATTGAACAGAAAATAACGCCAACTTCGGCAAGTTTATGCTTGTAAGTAGTCGCCACCGATACACTGTCAAAAATGACATCCACTGCAACGCCAGCAAGCGCCATGCGCTCATGTAACGGCACGCCAAGCTTCTCGAACGTACGTAACAATTCAGGATCGACCTCGTCCATGCTTTTCAATTTCGGCTTTTGCTTCGGCGCAGCATAGTAGCTGATCGCCTGGAAATCAATCTTCGGATAATGAACATTGGGCCACACGGGCTCTTCCATCTTGAGCCAAGCTTCGTAGGATTTGAGCCGGAACTCCAGCAACCACTCCGGTTCTTTTTTCTTGGCCGAAATCATCCGGATGGTATCTGCATTCAATCCCTTCGGCGCAACATCAGACTCGATGCTAGTGACGAAACCATGTTTATAAGGTTGGTTGACGAGGTTTTGCAGCGTTGCACTCATTGTGTTACCTCCGAGAAATCATCAAGATCGAAGAAAAAGGCTTGTCCATGGGTTACATGAGGCAATTAAATGGTTATACCGTTACTATGAATTTTGAACTATGGATTTTGCCGCCTCCCCTGTCAGGTTGAAGCTCTCACCACAGCCGCACATGCTGCCGACATTGGGATTGTCAAATTTAAACATCTGCTTAAGCCCTTCGGTCACAAAATCTAAACGCGAGCCGTTAATGTAGGACAGGGTATTGTCATTAAAGACAACCTTGGCGTTATGCGCTTCGAACATATGATCTCCCGCAAGCACTTCATCAGCATAGTCATAGGTATAAGCATAGCCGGAGCAGCCCACTTTTTTGACGCCGACGCGAAGAGCAAGGCCTTTCCCACGCTTTGCGAGTTGAGTTTGGATCTGTTTTGCTGCACTTTCAGTTAATGTAATCGCCATTATTTAACTCCTAATAGTAGCCGAATAGAACATCGAGCAAAGGCCAAGGAAAATCTCTAAGCCAATCTCCCTTATAATTTTAGATCTAGATCACATCGGAACAAGCGCTGGCTTAGCCATACTTTTGTTAATGCTTACCGTCTTAACTTCGGACTTGAGTTTAGTTGCACCGTCGACCAAGTTCTGCAAGCTTACCCCTGCCATATAGCCATATAAAGCTTCATTAAGCCCCATCCATAAATCATGTGTAATGCATTGTTTCTCGCCATGGCAATTAGCCTTTCCACCACACCGGGTAGCATCCACTGACTCATCCACTGCTACGACGATGTCGGCGACTGAAATTTGTGCGCTTGGTCGTGCTAGATAATACCCACCACCCGGGCCGCGCACTGCAACTACAATGTTGCGCTTACGCAACTTACCGAACAGCTGCTCAAGGTAAGATTGTGAAATTTTTTGGCGCTCACTAATGCTGGACAGTGTTACCGGGCCGCATCCGCCATACAACGCCAGATCAGCCATTGCCATCACGGCAAAACGCCCTTTAGTGGTAAGCCGCATGATTTCTCCCTGAGTTTGCATCGCACAAGATCAGCATCTTTATCTGTTATTCATGCCGACGTGAACTAGCTATTTATACTTTAAAAATAGCCGCATGATCATCACTCGAAATTTATGAAAATCCTTATTGGGAATAATAAAATACCCAACCAATTTAGTCAACTAATAACTTCAGTCAACAATTTTATTCAGGTAATTGGGATCAAACTTGTCGGCCGTGGCACGTTCCTCTTCGATGTTCACACCCATTTTCTCGAGTTGGTCCAGGATAAGATTGATGCGTTTATCTACCACCATGCCGTGTCCTAACAAGCCGTGAATAGCTTGCGCCAACGGATCATTCTGGTCATTGCTGATGCCATAAGCATTGAAACCCGGCCTCTTTGTAGCCTCATCAAGGATGCGCGCCGGAATCCCGGCAGCCGTCGCTCCCATCGGTACATTCTTCACTACCACGGCATTGGAGCCTATCTTGGCGCTATCGCCGATGGTAATAGGACCCAATATTTTGGCACCGGCCCCAACCACGACACCATTACCTAACGTGGGATGACGTTTGCCCTCTTTCCATGAAGTCCCGCCCAGCGTTACGCCGTGATACAAAGTACAATCATCACCGATCTCGGCGGTTTCACCGATCACCACACCCATGCCGTGATCAATGAAAAACCGCCGCCCAATCGTTGCCCCCGGATGAATCTCAATGCCGGTCAAAAAACGGCCCAAGTGAGACAAAAAGCGCGCCAGCCATTTCAGCTTTGCATACCATAACCAATGTGCCATGCGATGCACCAAGCGCGCATGAAATCCCGGGTAGCAGGTTATTACCTCAAATACACTGCGCGCTGCTGGATCGCGCGCAAATACGCTGTCTATATCTTCTTTAATCGATTGGAACATCAGGGCACCTAAAATTTACTCACTCAATTTATTTTTGTTTTGATCGTCGAGTTTTTGTTGCGTATTGTACTCAGTCGTAACTGTCAAAATACCACGCAGAATGTTCACTTCCTCAGGCTCCAGCCGTGCACGTGCATATAAACGACGCAATTTTTGCATCAGCTTGGTCGATTGCTTATCCCGTAAAAAACCAATTTCGGTAAGCGTGTCTTCCAAGTGCCGAAAAAATCTTTCCACCTGTTCCGCCGATGCCGGATTCAGTTCGGGCGGGGCATACTCTCCCTGTCCTGTAGCCAGGCGCAGTTCATAGCCTATCAGTTGCACCGCAGCCGCCAGATTAAGCGACGTATAAGCCGGGCTGGCAGGAATGCGCACAATGAAATGACAGCGCGCCAACTCATTATTGGTCAAACCGGACATTTCGGTACCAAACAGAAGCGCCACAGGTTGCTGCGTTGCCTGCTGCGCCAGTAGCGGCATCGCAGCGCGCGGAGTGAGTACTTCTTGCGAAATGTAGCGTGCACGTGCCGACATTCCCGCCACCAAAACCACGCCTTGCAACGCCTCGTCCAGCGAGCCACACACAACTGCGTTTTGCAGCACATCTGCCGCGCTGGCAGCCATCGCATCCGCTTGTTGATCAGGGAAACGTTGTGGATTAATCAAATACAGACTCTGCAGTCCCATGGTCTTCATCGCGCGTGCAGCCGCGCCAATATTGCCTGGGTGAGTGGTATGACTCAGTACCACACGTACATTATTTAAAATCTCTGGTTTATCCAAAGTGCAATTCACACTAAAATACGCTATCGGAACAATCCGACTGCTCATTAAAAAGGTTCGTTATGCATCCCATGCTCACCATCGCGGTGAAAGCCGCGCGTCGCGCCGGCAATTTGATCCACCGTGCTGCCGATAATCTTGACCACTTAACGGTCACCAAAAAATCTCACTCCGATTATGTCAGTGAGGTGGATCGCGCAGCCGAGCAAGCCATCATCACTACCTTACTGGATGCCTACCCAAACCACGCAATTCTAGCAGAAGAGAGTGGTGCCCGAGGCGACTCGGAATATGTTTGGATTATCGACCCGCTTGATGGCACCACTAACTTCCTGCACGGTTTTCAGCAATACGCCGTGTCCATCGCATTGCAGCACAATGGTGTATTGACCCAGGCAGTAATATATGACCCCACCAAAAATGACCTGTTCACCGCCACGCGTGGCAGCGGCGCTTATATAAATGACCGCCGTCTGCGTGTAAGCAAGCGCATCGAACTGGCCGACTGCCTGATAGGCACCGGATTTCCTTACACCAAGTTTGAGTATCTGGATGCCTACATGAACATCTTGCGCGACATGATGCAAAAGACCTCCGGCCTGCGCCGGCCCGGCTCTGCCGCACTTGATCTCGCCTACACGGCAGCGGGACGCTATGATGGTTTCTTTGAAATTGGCCTTAAACCCTGGGACATCGCGGCAGGATGTTTATTAATTACAGAAGCGGGCGGTCTGGTAGGTGACATGCAAGGTAACGATACCTTCCTCAAAAGTGGCAACCTTTGTGCAGGTAACCCAAAGGTATTCGCGCAGATGCTGCAAGTAATTGCTCCTCATCTGACAGAGGGGCTGAAATCCAGTAATTCATAAATGGTTCTAGTGCTAGCTGCAATAATTCGACCACAAAAATTTACGTGAACGTAAAACGTTATGAGGTAGCTGGAATATCAGAGTAAATGATCTTCCAGCGTGAGGTCTACTTTGCGTCGCTGTAATCTGAACTAAACCAATTTCTTCAACTGATACAATTTTTCCAGCGCCTCCTTTGGGCTAAGTTCATCAGGCGTGATATCACGCAACGAGGTCAATGCCGGATGTTCTGGCAGTTCGGGCAAGTCCGGCACGGCGCTGAATAAATCACCCTGCGGATTTTGTGCCGCGCTATTCTGTTCCAGTGTCTGCAATTGCTTACGTGCAATTTTAATTACGCTCCTCGGCACCCCCGCCAGAGCAGCCACCTGTAACCCATAGCTCTGGCTTGCCGCACCTTCGCTCACGCTGTGCAAAAATACAATGCTGTGCTTGTGTTCAATGGCGGCGAGATGAACGTTGGCAAGCTGAGTGTACTCATCGGCAAGCCGGGTCAATTCGAAGTAATGAGTGGCGAACAGGGTGTGGCTACAATTCTCTTCCAGCAAATGACGTGCGATGGCATAAGCCAGCGCCAAGCCATCGAAGGTAGAAGTACCGCGTCCGATTTCATCTACTAGAACTAAACTATTCTTGGTCGCGTTGTGCAGGATGTTGGCCGCTTCCATCATCTCTACCATAAAGGTGGAACGGCCGCTGGCGAGGTCATCCGAAGCACCGATGCGCGTAAAAATCTGGTCAATCTCGCCCAGCACGACTTCATCTGCCGGAACGAAGCTGCCACAGTGCGCGAGCAATGTAATCAGCGCGACTTGGCGCATATACGTGGATTTGCCGCCCATATTGGGACCGGTGATAAGCAGCATCTTGCGCGCGCTGTGCAGTTGGGTATCGTTGGCGATGAATTGCTCCACCTGTGCTTCCACCACCGGATGACGACCGCCACGGATGTGCAATACGGATTCTGCACTGAATGTTGGCGCGCTGAAATTCAATGTTGAAGCGCGTTCGGCGAAAGTAGCAAGCACATCCAGCTCGGCGATGGCGGCGGCAATGTGTTGCAACGGTAAAATATAAGGCGCCAGCTGATCCAGTAATTGTTCGTAGAGCAATTTCTCGCGAGCCAGCGCACGGTCATTGGCAGACAGCGCTTTGTCCTCGAAGGCTTTGAGTTCCGGTGTGATATAGCGTTCGGCATTTTTCAAGGTCTGGCGACGGCGGTAATCGTCCGGCACTTTGATGGACTGCACAAGCGACACCTCAATATAAAAACCATGCACACGGTTGTATTCGACTTTCAGGGTGGCAATGCCGCTGCGCGCCCGTTCGCGTGCTTCCAGCTGCAGCAGGAATTCGCCGCAATTGGTCTGAATGTTACGCAGTTCATCGAGATCAACATCATAGCCATCAGCGATAACGCCGCCTTCGCGCAGCATGCTCGATGGCTCCGCGCGCAACGTACGTTGCAACAGCGCGATTAGTTCGGCATCCGGCTGCAAGGCTACGGCCAGATCGTCTATCAGTTTCGAAGCATGGGTATTTGTTAATACTGCATGCAATTGCGGCAGTTGCGTGAGCGTGTCACGCAAGCCGGATAAATCGCGCGGACGTGCACTACGCAGAGCGATGCGCGCAGTAATGCGTTCTACGTCTACACAGGGTTTGAGTTGTTCATGAACAGTTTGATAAAGCGCCTGCCTACTGCTGAAGCTCTGCTCCCCCTGCCCCACTTGCGAAAAAGCAGTTGCCTGCAATTTGTCCACTGCATCCAGCCGTGCACGCAAGGTGATGCGGTCGCGCAGTGGGTGATGAAGCCAGTGGTTAAGCAAACGGCTGCCCATATTACTGGCGCAGGTATCCAGCAAGGAAAGCAGGGTGGGAGCAGGCTCGCCGCGCAAGGTCTGGGTGATTTCCAGATTGCGCCGAGTGGCGGCATCCATACGCACGAAATCCTCGGCGGCATAAACCTGAATGGCGTGCACATGGCTGATACCTTGCCCCTGTGTCAGCTTGGCATAACCAAGCAGCGCGCCCGCCGCTTCCAAGCCAAGGGTAAAATTATCACATCCGAAACCACTCAGGTCGTGCGTGGCAAACTGTTGGCACAGTGTGCGCCGAGCGGTTTCCAGATCAAAATTCCAAACAGGCAGTGACTTAATGACTGCTTTGTTTAGTGTCGGCTGAATGGCATTTTCGGCAAGCAGAATTTCTGAAATCTGCAAGCGTTCCAATTCGGCTGGCAAATTGTGTGCATCGGTTTCGCTGACGAAAAATTTGCCTGAAGCCAGATTCATCCAAGCCAGCCCCACCTTGCCGGAGCGCTCATGCAGCGCCAGCAACAGGCTGTCTTTCTTTTCATCCAACAGTGCGGAATCGGTGAGTGTGCCGGGGGTAACGATACGCATCACCTTGCGCTCCACCGGGCCCTTGCTGGTGGCGGGATCGCCGATCTGTTCGCATATGGCGATCGATTCTCCCAGTTTTACCAGCCGCGCCAAATATTGTTCAGCAGCATGGTAAGGCACGCCCGCCATTTTGATCGGCTGGCCATTGGTTGCGCCGCGCTGAGTGAGCGTAATGTCGAGCAGCTTGGCAGCGCGAACTGCGTCCTCATGGAATAGCTCGTAAAAATCTCCCATGCGATAGAAAAGCAGCATGTCGGGATACTCTGCCTTGATGCGCAGGTATTGTTGCATCATGGGGGTGTGCTTCGAGCCATCTACGCTGCCAGGCGGCGATTTATCAGTTTGTTCTTGTTCTATTTTCATTCAATTATTTTCGACTTAATTCAAATTACTCCAACCCGCAAAAGCAAAGCGTCGGCTTACGCTGCGCTAAGCCGACCTACGAGACTATTGTTATTTTATTTGCCCTAGTATCTAAACTCATAAATAACGAAACATATATTATACTGTCGCATACCCACCCCATGATGAGGAGCCTGCCATGCGACAGACTGAACTGTATCTTACCGACGAGGATCGTGAGTTGATCGAGACATATCGTACAAAGGGTTTGCACCATGCCCGAGAAGTCAATCGGGCACATATTTTATCTGCCCTTGATCGCGGGATCCCCGAAGCCCAGATCATGGCAGTTCTCGGCGTTGGACGAACCGCCATCTGGCGGACACGAAGCGCATATCTGGAGGATGGTGCCGAATATGCACTGTGCGATGTCGCGCGTCCCGGCAAGCCTCGGCAGTTTGCTACCGACGTCGAGGCGAAGATTACCGCTCTGGCCTGCTCGGAGCCGCCGGAAGGTGCCAGGCGCTGGACGCTCGAGTTGCTGGAACAGGCAGCGCAGAGGCAGGCGGATATTGGTCCGATCAGCCGCGAGACTATTCGCCGGCTGCTAAAAAAAACTGTCTCAAGCCATGGTGCAAGGTGATGTGGTGCATTGGCGCTTTGACCGAAGAATACCGGCAGCGA
Source organism: Candidatus Nitrotoga arctica (assembly GCF_918378365.1). Taxonomy (NCBI): domain Bacteria; kingdom Pseudomonadati; phylum Pseudomonadota; class Betaproteobacteria; order Nitrosomonadales; family Gallionellaceae; genus Candidatus Nitrotoga; species Candidatus Nitrotoga arctica. Next base: position 2,772,168 of record NZ_OU912926.1, read on the forward strand.
ATGTATGACCTGCTCGATCTTTATGCCCGTCCGTTCCGGGCGGAAGAACCCGTGGTCTGTTTGGACGAGAAGAGCAAGCAGCTGCTCAAGGATACGCGGCCCCCTTTGCCAACCCAGCCCAACTCGTCCGCGAAGCAGGATTACGAGTATGTCCGCGCCGGTACTTGCAACCTGTTCGTGGCGGTCGAGCCAAAAGGAGGGCGGCGGACGGTCGTGATCACCGATCATCGCGCCAAGACCGACTTCGTGGCTTTCATACAGCACCTGCTCAAGCAGGTTTATGTCACGGCGCAGCGTATCCATCTGGTGATGGACAATCTCAACACCCACTTTCGCAAGTGCTTCGAGGAAGTGCTCGGTGCCAAGGAAGCAAAGGCACTGCTGCGACGTGTAGTCTTTCACTACACGCCGAAACATGCCAGTTGGCTCAACATGGCTGAAATCGAAATCGGTATTCTTGACCGCCAGTGCCTTGATCGACGCCTGCCAGACCGTGTTACGCTCACCGCCGAAGTGAATGCTTGGCAGTTGCGCCGTAACATGGAGCAACGTGGCATTGAGTGGACGTTCACTCGGCAGGATGCAGATACAAAAATGGCTAGACATTATGTTTTGTAATTAATGGGTTGTTATACTAGTACACCGTGCTGTTCGGTTCTATCAGTAAACCGTCCAACCATTCCTCAAACTCCTCGTAATTTTTCTTGGAGAATATTTTGCACTGGAATCGCTTGATCTCATCGTCCACAACCTTGCGCTTACATAGATTATGCATGTCCTTATCTGTCGTTAGTGCGTTTACATAAGGCACAAATGCAGAAACGTGGTCAATATCGTTTTGGCGAGACAGGCCAACGTAATTAAAGGGGCCAGGCTCGCATTGTTTGCCAGGAGCACTGGAATCTCACAGACTGCCCCCGTTTTTCAGACTACTATCGCCATGCAACACCCAACATCGGCATCAACCGATGGTCAGCTTGACCGGCTTGCCGACGCGACTAAGCATTTCCACCAGCGTGTCGATGGTGAACTTGGCCGTTTTCTTGTTCACCACATCAGACACGCGCGGCCGCGAGACCATTAGAATCTCGGCAGCCTCGGCCTGCTTTAAGTGATGTTCCACAATCCAGGTAGACAGCTCTTCCATCAGTTGCTGTTTCAGCAGCCGCGTGTCATTAATCTGTTTGCGGGACGCAGCCTGTAGGCGCTTGGCCTCGTCCGGCGCAAAACCCAGTTCCAAGAAGAGGTTCGCGCCCGGCTTTGTCACATGGCGAATTTCGGTGTCAATCGTCATTTCTTTGCCTTTCTCGAGTTAACCACGGCGCGATAACGCGCCTCGGCAATAGCTTTGTCCTGCTTGCTGCTCACCTGGGTCTTCTTCTGGAAGCAATGCAGGACGTAGATGGCTTCCTCGAATTTGGCGATATACATCACACGGTAGACGCCGCTCGCGTCCTTGACGCGAATCTCTTTCGTGCCAGCACCCACGTCATCGAACGGCTTCCAGTCGGTCGGCTCAAGCCCAGCCTGGACCTTGCTCAATTGGAAGCCTGCTTCCTTTCTTGGATCTTGCGGAAATGCCAGCAGATCGTCGTAGGCAGACCCCACCCAACGGATCTCTTTTTCATCGTCCATAAAATTTATATGTATAAAATATTATACGCGCCTGTGGTGCAAGTCAAGATGCTTTATAAAGAGAATCATCCGGTCGTCACCTCACTCCAGCAAGATTGATCCAAGCGCTGGGTAGAGGCTATTCAATTATTTAAGCCTTATTGCAGTACTGTTGTTCCTTGAGAAGCTCCCATTAGTTTATCTCGATTTTTTATTATTGCCTTCTTCAGTCAGGCTAACTACTTGGCATATTCACATGCTCTGGACGAAATCCGATTCCAATCAATCTGGCAGGAATCCGACGCAGGAATGGGAAGCGTGCCAAGAGTCGGATAAAAATCGGTGGTGAGAGCTGACCCTCACCATGCAACACGCGACTAATGACGCGGTTTTGAATGAAGAGTTGCATCCTTTGCGTCATATGCGTCGGCCACTCGCGTCGTTGCTGGACTCGGCGCAGATCTTCGGTAGTCAATTTGTTCGCACGTAACGGTGCAGCCAGCAAATTCGCTGCGGCGATTGCATCCTGGATCGCAAGATTGATACCGACGCCAGCGACCGGCGACATTGCGTGCGCTGCATCACCGAGACAAAGAAGGCCCGGGCGATACCACTGACGTAATCGATCAACCTGAACGGTGAGCAATTTTATCTCTTCCCAGTCTTGGAGTTCGTCGACACGGTCGGCCATAAATGGTGCAAGCTGCACGAGGTCGCTGCGGAACACGGATAGCCCTCTCTCTCGAATCTGCGCATGTGAGCCTTTCGGGATGACAAAGCCGCACTGCCAGTAATCGCCTCGGCTCAGCATGATGAATATCCGACCGGCATCGAAACGGCCGATAGGATATTCTGAATCGTCAGGCCGTCGTGAGAGCCGGAACCATAACACGTCCATCGGTGCGCCTAAATCCTCAACCTGCAAGCCTGCCTGTGCGCGGACAACTGAATGTCGACCATCTGCTCCCACGACCAGGCTCGCGTGCACCGTTAATGGTCCGTCCGGACTCATCGCCTGAACGCCAACGACATGCCCCGCTTCTTCAATGAGTCCAGTCACTTCAGAGTGCATCCGCAAGCTGAATGTTGGGTAGCAAACGGCACGATCGGCGAGGAAATTCAGGAAATCCCACTGCGGCATAAAAGCGATAAAACGGCACTGGGTTTTCAGATGGGTGAAATCCGCTATCGTCAGTTTCAAATTACCAAACTGACCATTGATCTGCGGCGCTTCTTGGTGTGGCAATTTCAATAGGTCTCTGAGTAATCCCAGTTCATGCATAACTTCCAGCGTCGAGGGATGAATCGTGTCTCCCCGGAAGTCCCTCAGAAAGTCCGCATGCTTTTCTAAAACCAATACCTCAACGCCCGCACGAGCCAATAGCAAACCCAGCATCATGCCCGCTGGACCACCCCCCGCAATGCAACATTGTACTGTTACCGTATTCATATCCGTCCTTACGAGTAAAGGGAAACATGAAGCAACGAAAGGCTATATTGCGAAACAGAACTTCACAAAAACAAAAGATAAACTAGAAATTTCAGCATTCCTTGTGCCGAAATTTACGCTCAATTTACTTATAAAATACGCTCGAATACAAAGCACGGAGATAGTTTTGCATGGGTCCCGATGTATTCATCGCCCGGCTTCACGTTCCGCTTTCCTTATATTTTCCAGGGCGGCCACGATGGTATGGCGAGGTGCGCCGATATTCATGCGCATAAATCCGCTACCGCCCTCGCCAAACAGAACACCGGGGCTCATGCCCACGCCGGCTTCATGCACGAAGAAATGCTTGAGTTGCGCATCGCTCATCCCTAGTGCACGGCAATCAAGCCATAGCAGGTAGGTGCCCTCTGGTTTGATAAGCCGGATTTTTGGGAGATGGGTAGCCAGATAATTTTCGACATAATCTCGCGTATCCCGCAGATAGGCCAGTAACTCATCCAGCCATGTCTCGCCTTCCCGGTAAGCGGCTTCGAAAGCGACGATACTAAAAGGATTGGATGCACTGATATGCATCCTGTCAAATATCTGAGTGATAGCCGCACGATGCTTAGTATCCGGCACGATGAGTGAGGAAAGATTCAGCCCAGGGATATTGAATGTTTTGCTGGGTGCGACGGCAGTAAGGATATGAGCCGAGTTCTCTGCCAGCGTCGCAAGCGTGGTGTGCTTATTTTCGGGGTAGATCAAATCAGCGTGGATTTCGTCTGAAAAAACGAGTAGGTCGTATTTTTTTGCAATTCGCAAGAGGTGCTCCAATTCCGGCTTGCTCCATACCCTGCCAACCGGGTTATGCGGTGAGCATAGCAACAGCAAACGCGCCTGTGCTGCACACTGTTCCAGGTGGTCGAAATCAATGGCATAGTGGCCGTTTTCCAGATGCAGCGGATTTTGTAGCAGCTTTCTACCGGTGTTTGTGACCGCCGAAAAAAATGGAAAATACACTGGCGGCTGTACGATTACCGATTCACCTGGCTGGGCAAAAGCCATGATAGCGGCGTGCAACGAGGGCACTACGCCGGGGCACATCATGATCCACTCACGCTGCACCTCCCAACCGTGGCGTCGCTTCAGCCAATCTATCAGCGATTCATACAAGCTGTCCGGGTATTGAGTGTAGCCATACACGGGATGAGCGGCGCGCTCGGCGAGGGCACGGGTTACAGCTGGCGGAGCAGCAAAATCCGTATCGGCAATCCACAACGGGATGACTTCGCCAGTGCCAAACATGCTTTTCCGCCCGTCATATTTGACACTGGCGGTATCGGAACGATTGATGTCGTGGTCAAAACTGCTGCTCAAGTAATTTCTCCTAGACCGTTGCTTCTGACAGCGTATGTAGAAATTTTTGCCGGGTTTCGCAGTTGGCAAAAAATCAACCGAAGCATGAAGGCGAGTGTGGCATTGAAACAGGCACAGTGCTCCGTCTAATTCGCCAAGAACAGTACTGCGATGCCGCTCAACTATTAATCCGGTACGATGAAGTATTAACTCCGTTCGGGCTGAGCTTGTCGAAGCCCATACACCTTTCGACAGGCTCAAGGCGAACGGACTTCAAACATAATCTGACCGAATCAATAACAGACCAAACGTAAAGTGAATTCTATTGTATCGAACGGTACAATATTCCACACTGCTTATTCTATGGAAAGGAAACCATGGATAACACTAACGATACACGCCGCTTCGTGCTGACCATAGCAGAATTGATCCTGCTGGTTATCACATCTTTCCTTACGGGCTGCGCCACGGTGGAAACCCGTCCCGCGGCACCTAAAGACGATGTTTTGACTACCTGCCAGACGCTGTACCAGAAAGTTGATGCCGCCATCGATCTTGCGGGAGTGCGCGACTACGGTTCATCGCCGGTTCGAGATTTTCCTTACTTGCGTACAACTCGCCTGCTCGCCTCGTTCCGCGGCGAATTGACCGCAGAGAAACACTGGACAGCATGGATCACGCACATGGCAGATTTGGATGCTGAGTCGCGTGCGCTGGAATTACGTAATCTGCCCACGTCGGTGAAGAGTCGTCACAACGGCAGCTTAGGTGAAGAACTCAACCGCTGTCGTGAACGCTTGCTTGCCGCCGATCTCACGCAACCGGAGCGCCGCGCTATGTTGCGCGATGCTACACGCGTTCCAGATGATTATGTCACCTGGTGGCAGGCGCTCGGCCTCTATCCACTCACTGCCCCGTTCGTTTCCACCAGAATTTCGGCTTGGCATACCGAGACCCACAACAGCTTCGCCACCCCGTTGGCAGCACTGCCAGTTGCAGGTGAACTGGTACGCTGGGCGTCATCGCCCGGTGCGCTGCTCACTGCTCCACAGGTGGGCGAAATTCTGCATCGCTCACTAGATCCGCTCGCTATTCCCATGCCAACGGACACCGACCTCGACCGGCTCTTCGACACCTTTGCCCCGGTATGGGAGGTGGATGTAATAGATAACAATGATCATATCGGAATGGCACGCTGGGAGAACGGGCCGGTGGTAGACGTGGCGCGCCCGACGTTATATCGCAAGGTCTCGCACACGCGTTTCGGCGATCAAGTGCTGTTGCAACTTAATTATATAGTCTGGTTTCCAGCGCGCTCCGGCAACGACATGTATGCCGGACAGCTAGACGGCCTTAACTGGCGAGTGACTTTAGGCCCGGACGGCGACCCATGGCTGTATGACGTTATCCATAACTGCGGTTGCTACCACGAATTCTTTCCCAGCCGCCACCTGCGTCTGCGCGACAACCTTCCCACTTTTTATTTCGAACCCCCACTGCTGCCGCAACCTGCACCTGAACAACAGCCGCTGGTGCTACGCATCGCTCCCGGCACTCACTTTATTCAGCGAATCTACCACGACGAATCACCACCGAAATTACTATCTGAATTACAGCCGATGGCCTGGGAAGAATACGATGTATTGCGTTCCCTGCCCACTGCTGACGGTTACCACAGCCTGTTCAGTAGATACGGTTTAATCGTCGGCACGGAGCGACCTGAGCGTTTTCTTTTGTGGCCAATGGGCATTCGCTCGCCGGGTGCGATGCGCCAGTGGGGGCGTCACGCCACCGCTTTTGTCGGCCGCCGCCATTTTGATGATGCTTTTCTCATCGAATCGCTATTCAAAAGCGTGCCATGAAGCAATTGCTATGCGGGTCACCCGCCAGACTGGGCAATGGCTACACGAGAAGATCCACCGCGTTGACGCCTAGGCGATCATGACCGACACTGATAACACTGGCATCATGCCCACAACTTGGTACCGCGATATCTAATTTAGTGCAAAATAACAGCGTAATTTTTGAGTACACAGTCAAATCTTCCAAACTTCCATAAGGAATTTCCATGAAGCGACGTACCGTACTACAAAGTCTTGCCCTGCTGACCACACTCCCCTTAATTTCGGCTTGTTCGCGCGACAGGGCAGCTACAAATACGACCAATGTCATAACAGTTACGCCTCTGAATAAACCACATGAGGCGTGGCGACCATTGGTTTCCGCTGATGCTTACCAGGTGCTGTTTGAAGAGGATACCGAACGGCAGAATAGTAGCGAGCTTAATCTTGAGCATCGTGATGGCAACTATATTTGTGCGGCTTGTTACTTGCCTTTGTTCGAAAGTGCGCACAAATTTGAAAGCGGCACGGGCTGGCCAAGTTTTACCCAGCCCATTGCGGGGCAGGTGGGAACAAAACGTGATTTCAAAATGATTCTGCCCCGCACTGAATACCACTGCGCGCGCTGCGGCGGCCACCAAGGCCATTTATTTAACGATGGCCCACCGCCACGTAATGAGCGCTGGTGCAATAACGGTATAGCGTTACGATTTATCCCGAAAGTCGAATCCTTACCAACGCTCAGGAGCTGATTATGACCCTATTGAACCTATTCATTTTTGATAAAAAAGCCCGCAGTGCGCTTAGTATTGCCTTGCTGATATTTGCCGTACTGTCTATCTGTGGGCAAGCAAGGGCACAAAATACGTCCGTAGTCTCCAACGAACGAACTGAACCCGTGATAAGCGTGGCTACTTTTGCTGGGGGCTGCTTCTGGTGCACCGAAGCAGATTTCGACAAAATACCGGGCGTGATATCCACTACATCGGGTTATATCGGCGGCACAGTGATTAATCCGACATACGAACTAGTATCTGCCGGTAAAACGGGGCACGTTGAAGCGGTGCAAGTGCGTTTTGATCCTGCCAAAACCAATTTCGCCAAACTGCTTGACGCATACTGGCCGACGATAGACCCGCTAACCCCTAATCGCCAATTTTGCGATAGTGGTACGCAGTACCGTAGCGTCATTTTTTATCACAATGCTGATCAACGACAGCAAGCTGAAACATCCCGAGCCGCGTTGGTATCTTCTGCACGTTTTACCCAACCCATTGTGACCGAGTTGTTGCCCGCTACAGAATTCTATCCAGCGGAGGAGTATCACCAAGATTTTCACACCAAGAACCCGATTCGTTACAAATACTATCGTTACACATGTGGTCGCGATGCTCGTCTGAAGCAGATATGGGGCAGCAAGAACTGATGATTTTTCACTACATTCGAACGGGAATACGCTACAAAGTAAGAATTCGCCCAAGGGTCATCAATATAGCTGAACGTAATCGATATACCCCGTTTCGTCTCCATAAATAACACTAAGTCCAAGCAGCAATGCTTGTTTGAATTTTTAACCATTTCATAAGGAAAAATATCATGAAACGTTTGTCAATTCGCAACCTCCATGTAAGCCTTGTTGCTGGAATCATCGCAGCCATGACGATGCAAACGGCATCTGTTGCCGCGCCGCAGTCGGCAACGGACACAATAACGATAGAGCGATCCAAGATTCTTACCCAGCCGGGTGTTTTTGGCGTATTTACGATGTTTAAACTGCGGCCAGAATGGAACAAGGTGCCTGCAACTGAGCGAATGGATAGCGCTGCTGAAGTAGCAAAACTGATCGAAAAACATAAAGATAATGTGCTGGTGGATCTTTATCTGACTCGCGGTCTGGAAACAAACTCCGACTTTTTCTTCCGTATAAATGCTTATGATCTCGCTAAGGCGCAGACATTCATGCGTGAGTTCCGGTCGACAACCATCGGTAAAAACGCTGACGTTTTCGATACACTGGTAGGCGTGACGAAGCCCTTAAACTACATCACAAAAGCCAAGTCACCCGAACTTAATGCCGGCCTCAGTGCAGCAACGTATATTGGCGACGCGCCTCGCTACGTTATCGTTATCCCCGTGAAGAAAAACGCAGAGTGGTGGAATCTATCATTTGAGCAACGGCTAAAGGAAATGGAGACCCATACCGTGCCAACACTTCCCTATCTGGTCAACGTCAAGCGCAAGCTCTATCACTCTACAGGGCTGGACGATATCGATTTCATCACTTACTTTGAGACCAACGATTTAATTGCCTTCAACAACTTATTAATCTCTCTCGCCTCAGTACCGGAGAACAAATATCACGTACGCTGGGGCAATCCAACCACACTCGGTACTATTCTCAGCCCGGAAAATGTTATCAAGGCTCTTTCTGAATAGGTTTCTCAATACTTGTCTAACAGGCGACCGCACATACACTGTTACAACAAAACCAAGACGATATGCACCGAACAGCATAATCACTGGATAAAATTTATGAATCGAGCAATGGCGCCATGAAGGTACTTGTGATCTTGGGACATCCACGTAGCCCCAGCCTATGTTCCGCCCTTGCAAACGCCTATGAAAATGGCGCGCTAGCGGCTGGTATGGAAATTGAGAAGATAGATTTGGGGGCGATCGACTTCGACCTTGACGTACATCCGGTTTCGCCGCGGGATCAGCCACTGGAACCTGATCTGGAACGTGCCTTGCAGCTCATCACGTGGGCAGATCATGTGGCTTTTATCTATCCTGCCTGGTGGGGAGTAGGACCAGCTCGACTTAAAGGATTTTTCGATCGGATACTGTTACCGGGATTTGCTTTCAGAGAACGTGACGACGGCCGCTTCGAGGGCTTGCTGACCGGCAAGACGGCCCATCTCATCACCACGTTAGATATGCCGCCTTGGGTATATCGATTCATCTACCGCGCCCCCGGTCACAATGCCATGAAGCGATCCGCGTTAGGCTTCTGTGGTATCACTACTACCCGCATTCTTGCGCTAGGTCCAGTAAAAGACTCCGAGCCGGTTCAACGAGCCCAGTGGCTGGAGCAAAGTCGAGGACTCGGTTTTTCCCTAAAGAATGGGGCCTTAAGCTATATCGATCGTATTACTACTAAGCTGAAAGCATGGCTCAAGGCGTTACGGCTCCAATTTTATCCGATGACCTGGATGGCTTACACGGTCGGCGCATTGGGCGCGGCCGCGGCAAGTGGAAACTGGAACCCATGGGTCTACTGGCTGGGTTATGCCTGTCTATTCTTTCTGGAAGCAGCCACGGTATTTACCAATGATTGGTTCGACTATGAAAGCGACCGTTGCAACCGCAATTTCGGCCCCTTTACTGGCGGCTCTCGGGTACTTGTGGATAAAAATCTAAGCTTCAGTGAACTACGTGTAGGCATCGTAATGTCATTGATGGCCGCCGCAGCCTGTACCGGCTTGCTTGTGGATTATCTTGCAGGCAACAGTGCTGTACCTATTGTAATTCTCATAATGACCGTGTTAGGGCTGGGTTATACGGCGCCTCCCCTGAAGCTCGCCTGGCGTGGGTTGGGAGAACTCAATGTAGCTGTCACCCACAGCTTTGGTGTAATACTGTGCGGCTATATATTCCAAGGTGGAGGCTGGAACAGCCCCTTTCCTTGGCTCATTAGCCTGCCGCTGCTTCTGGCGGTAATGCCGGCAATCATCCTCTCAGGTATCCCCGACTTCGAGGCAGATAAACAAGCTGGCAAGCGCACCTTGGTAGTACGCTTGGGATTAGGCTGGACAACACTGCTAGTTCTAGTTCTGGCCGCAGCGGCGCCATTGGTCGTGATACTTATCAAAGATCAGCCGGCTTTGCGCGGGAGCTTTCAAGGATTGCTACCGTGGGTACTTCCCCATGTTTGTCTACTCGGATTTCTGCTTTACCGTGCCTGGAGACAACAACGGCTATGCGGCCGCATTGATGGACTGATGGTGGCATCGCTGACCTATATCATTTGGTTTGGATTAGTTCCCTTGTTGCATTTAAAATGAGCTAGAAGTATCATCAAAAATGTATTAATTGCGCAGCACTATAAAACAATAAAGCTCGACTCAGCACTGCGTTGAACGCCATAAAAAACTGGACGTTCACAACCTATCCGCCATTTATTCCTTTTTAAAGCACCCTCATAAGGACGTTTCTGGTTTCGACTGTGTGCATATTGATAAGGGAAAAAAGATGTCAAGCTTACTGAAGATATCAGAGACGGTGGCAACTAAAAAAATATTCACGATACTTTTTGCGCTCATCGCTTTGCATATCACGATGTTTGATGTACACGCAGCGCCGACACTCGACAGTTCGTTCGGAAGCAGCGGCATCGTGCGCATCGGGGTGCCCTCCGGCGTAGAAAATAGGCCCTCCGCGTCCGTTCTGCAGCGCGACGGCAAATTGCTGCTCGCTGGTTGGACGTCAAAACGGCAAGCGCGTGCTTTTGTTCTCCGATTACTTCCGAACGGCGCTCCTGATGCCACGTTCGGCCAGAATGGCGTTGCCTTGTTCGATCTGCCCAATGTTTACGCAATCCAACAACTCGAGCAGGGTGCCGATGGTTCCATACTGATAAATGGGGCTAGCTCAAGCGGTTTTGTACTAACCCGGCTCACTGCGAGTGGTATCTTCGACACCAGCTTTGGCGCACAAGGTTTCTTCAGTGCGACAACAACCCCAGCGCGCTTCGTGCAACAGCCGGACGGTAGTCTGCTGATCGTTTCGGACGCCACGCAAGATTCGAACATCGCGTCAGGGGAGCAATTTATATTGCGGCTCACACGCCTTAATTCAGCTGGCGTGCCCGATTCGACCTATGCACCGAATGGCGAAAAGATACTCAGCGGCCTACCTTCGAATTTTAGGATGGACTCAGATGTTCCAGTTATTGCCGAACCTGATGGCGGATTTACAGTTATGGCAAGAGCGAACATTAACGGCGGCAACTATCTGTTGGTTCGCGTGACAGCCGCTGGCACACTCAATTTTGACTTTGGAAAAGACGGTTTAGTCTCGGGGTACGACTTGGGCAATCCCTCCGATATTCCGGTCAAAATGGTGCGCACCTCTAATGGCGGATTGCTTCTGATGGGCGATGCTCCGCCCCAAACAAGCGGCACAGTCGTGCTGTGGAGAGTCACTGCCGGCGGTTTAGCCGATACGTCTCTCGGCACTACCGGTCGACTTGAAATCGATAGTGGCGGCTTCCCTAGCTTCACTTTGCGATTGGCAGTATTGAGCGATGGTGGTATCGCATTAGTCAACTCCGTCAACGATGATGGGGCCATTACTGCGCGCGTGCGTCATTTCAATACCAGCGGAGTCCTAGATAGCGCTTTCGGTATTGCCGGCAGCACGACAATTGCACTTACCGGCTATAGCAGGTTCGCCGCCATCAGTGTCCTGCCAAATGACGCAGGCGGCTTATTGATACCAGCAAGTGTCACTCGGATCCTGACATGCGGCTTCACTTGCTTACCTCGCGGCGAAGATGTTGCCGTCGCAAATCTCAATAGAAACGGCCATCTCCAAACCAGCTATGGCCGAGGAAATGGCTTCGCTGTCGGTGTCGTGAACATCGCTGAATACAGCAACGACAAAATTGACACGATACTTGTTGATGCTTCAGACAAAATTGTGCTTGCCGGGAGTTCAGACGCAGACGCAACCATTGATTATTTGCTTGAGCGCCTGACGACAAATGGCTCCCCCGATATCTCATTCGGAACAAACGGGCGAGTGGCACCGAGGCAATACATCATATTAAAGGGCAAAGTGCGTGCAGCTGAACAAACAAGCGGCGCGATAACGGTCGTGACCGGAACCGCAGCCGGATCTTTTGGCCAGGTCGGCACCGTCACGGCGTTTCAACTTGATCCTGCCGGAATGCTCTACCCCGGATTCGCCCGCGCTCTCGCACCACCAGCGCTATCCAATACGGATATTGCGTTAGGCGTTCGTCCAGATGGGCGCTTGCTTTACGGAACAACAGCATACGACGGAACTGCAATTTTGCAGCAGACAATGCCGGATGGCACGCCTGACCTGAATTTCGGCGCAGGCGGTAAAATCGAATTCCCGTTGTCTGCTGAGGAGCAATCGCGCCAGGCGGACCTGGTTTTGCTTGGCGATGGTTCAGTGGTCTTTGCCGTGCTGACAACTCAGAGTCTGCATCTCTATAATGTCGATTCGCATGGATTGTCGATAGCTTCATTTGGAACGGCCGGTCAGTTTACCTATGCTGCTGCGGATTTTGCCAATACATACTCCATTGGAATACCATTCTCCTTGCTCTCACTGAGCGATGGCTCCCTGTTGGTCGGCATTGGTATTAACAAATACGCACTATCCGGCCGGTCAATCGGATCGCTGCTCGTGATTCGGATTTCCAGCAATGGCCTGCTGATCGGAGCAAACCGTTTGTTGGAGGATCCGGGTAGTTTCGATTGGAGTTTTGCTGCACTGCCCGACGCCAGTGTGGTGATAGCGCGCAGCCGTCACGTTGCAACGAATTCGGCAGCGCTATATCGCCTGCTTTCGAATAACAGTCTTGATGCGAATTTTGGCCTCGGCGGGGCGTATCCGCTACCCGGCATGTTGAGCGTCGATGGACTGACGCTCGATGCCCATTCTCGTTTGCTCGTTGCGGGACAAGATGCGACGAGTGCTGTTCTGGCTCGCTATGATTTAAGCGGAGCGCTCGCCAGTACGCCTATCGTTGAGTTTTACAACACCAATCTGGATCATTATTTCATCACCGCCGACGCCGGTGAAGCTGCTGGCATCGACGGAGGGAGTGCGGGCCCCGGCTGGATTCGCACCGGGAATAGTTTCAAGTCGGGTGGCAGCACGCCCGTTTGCCGGTTCTACGGCAGCCAGGTCCCCGGCCCCAATTCGCATTTCTATACACTAGCAGGTTCTGAGTGTGATGGCCTTAAGCAGCTTCAGGCCATCACGCCCGCTACGCAGAAGCGCTGGAATTTCGAAAGTCTGGATTTTGTCTCGACTCCACCGATCAATGGTACCTGTCCGACCGGAACAGTACCGGTCTATCGGGCCTATAACAATGGGTTTGCCCAAGGCATCGACAGCAATCACCGCTTTTCCAGTGATGCGGCCGCCATCCAGGAAGTCGTCATGCGCGGCTGGATCAATGAAGGTGTGGTCATGTGCGCTCCGATTTGACTTGCCTTAAAATTTTTGATCATGACTTCCCAATCCTTCAGGCCAGCCATTCACGCGCCACAGCGTTAAAAGTGGTTTGTGAGGTGCCAAGAAGCGAAGACACACGACAATAATAAAAAACCCCGCATTACCGGGGTTTGTTAGTTGTTTTGTTGTCTCATGCCATGAAACATCAAAAATGGTTTACACGTTGAAGCGTAAGTGCAGCCTATGTGCCCCGTGTCTACTGAGCATTGCTCTGCGACATGCTTTTGCATGCCCCCTAAAATGCCCCCAAACGATTTTGCTGCCCCATCTGACTGACATTACCCGTTGATATTGCTTGACGTAAAAAAACCGCTCTGATCTCGGGGAGAGAGAGCGGTGAACAGGAGGAAGTAACTACTGCTTTAGAGATGTGATTGTATTAGCTTGATGTTGCATAAATATTACAATTCACAATCATTGACCTTCTGAATATTATGATTGGCGCAGGCAATCTAGATAAAAAAACGCTCTCAACCCCCGAAGGCTAAGAGCAGAAAGGACTAACACCATTAAGCCCTCCACTAAATGCGCGTCAGGGGAGACTTTAAGCGCAAATAGGGACTTGGACTATTTACACTCTATAGCAAGTAGCAGAGAACGCTTGCAGAATAGGTTAATGGCGCTTGAGTGTCTGTGCGGTGAGACACAATTTGCTTAACCTAACCCGCAACCAAAGGTTAACCATGTTGTACCAGAGCAAGTGCTATTTGTAGCACTTGATATTCAAAAATGGAACCACGGAGAATGGGTATCTGCTAATGTGCCTTTGTGGCACAACTTCTATCGGGAAAATGAACAAAAAAAGGCTCTCGACTAGAGGGAAGAGAGCGGACAGAAGGTAAAATGATTGCCCACCACTTAATGCAAGTCAGGGGGGAGACTTCCAGTGCAAATATTACATGCGCTAATTATTTGCACCTTTAGGCGTTAAGTGGAAAGCAATCGCATCTTAGGGGAGAGTTGGCTGCCCGTCAGTGCGGTAAAGCACTTAACCTAAAACCACAGCCACAACACTGTAACGGGTGTGTAACGGGTGTTAATACGATCTCAAACTGAGGTTCTCGAAACTTGGGGCATTGAGATTGGTGCGATTGCAAACGATTACCTGCGAACTATTGCGAACGCATTTACTGCTTTTTATCTTATATTTTCTTATAGTTATGGACGATGACGAGCATTCGCAAACTATTTTATTGGCTTTAGACGTTGAAGCGGAAGTGCATAACATCACCATCCTGTACCAAATAATCTTTGCCTTCCAACCGCATCTTTCCCTTTTCTTTTGCGCCCGCCTCGCCTTTGCAAGCAACAAAATCATCATAACTGATCACTTCGGCCCGAATAAAGCCATGCTCGAAATCATTATGAATGACGCCCGCAGCCTGAGGTGCGGTATCGCCTATGTGAATCGTCCAGGCGCGCACTTCTTTCACTCCGGCGGTAAAATAAGTTTGCAAACCTAACAGCTTGTACGCCACGCGAATCAGTCGATTCAAACCGGGCTCCGCCAAACCAATGTCGGCTAAAAATTCTTTTTTATCTTCATCTGAAAGCTCTGAAATTTCCGACTCCAGTGCTGCGCAAATCGCCACTACCGGAGCACCTTCCCGTGCGGCGAACTCTTCCAGCCGCGTCAATAATGGATTATTTTTAAAACCATCTTCAGCCACGTTGGCCACGTACATGGCAGGCTTAATCGTGAGCAGGCACAGTGGCTTAAGCGAGGCGAGCTGCGCCGCATCCAGCTTCATCATACGCGCAGGTTTGCCTTGATTTAAATGGGCAGCAACCTGATCCAGCAATTCACCAAACTTAGCAGCTTCTTTGTCGCCGGAGCGTGCAGCCTTGGAGTTACGCAACTGGGCTTTTTCCACCGTTGTCATATCCGCCAGCGCCAGTTCAGTTACGATCGTTTCCACGTCTGAAATCGGATCGACCTTTCCCGCGACGTGAATGACGTTGTCGTCCTCGAAACAGCGCACCACATTCAAAATACCATCGGTCTCACGAATATTGGCAAGGAATTGGTTGCCCAGGCCTTCGCCCTTGGATGCCCCAGCCACCAAGCCGGCGATGTCCACAAACTCGGTGATGGCATATTGCATTTTCTGCGGCTTGACGATATCGGCCAACGCTTGCATCCGCGCATCCGGAACTTCCACAACGCCGACATTAGGCTCAATAGTACAGAACGGATAGTTGTCCGCCGCTATACCCGCCTTGGTGAGCGCATTGAATAATGTGGACTTGCCCACATTGGGCAGACCGACGATTCCGCATTTCAGACTCATGAATATTCCTTATATTAATTACTGTGCAACTTCAGCATTGCCGCTTCCAGCTTGCCATCAACTATCATGGGAACCACATCCAGTGCACGTTGCATGGCGTGTTCGATTAACTCCGCTTCTTCACGGCGCGGGGCATTCAGCACATAATCAACAACATCCGCACGTTCACCTGGATGACCAATGCCAATACGCAACCGCCAAAAATCACGTGTGCCTAAATGCGCAAAGATGTCCTTCAAGCCGTTGTGTCCGCCGTGACCACCACCCAGTTTAAGCTTGGCGCTGCCCGGCGGCAAATCAAGTTCATCATGCACGACCAGAATTTGTCGAGGTTCGATTTTGTAGAACTGTGTCAGCGCCCCTACCGCACGGCCACTGATATTCATAAAGGTTTGCGGCTTGAGTAAGAATAATTCACGACCCTGCAACTGACCGCGCGCGACCAAGCCGTGGAACTTGCTTTCAGGTTTGAAAGTGAATGGGTGCATGCGCGCAAACGTGTCTACCCACCAGAATCCAGCGTTATGCCGGGTGAAATCATATTCACGACCGGGATTACCCAACCCGACAATTAACTTGATTTCACTCATTTTTAGTTTACACCATGTGAAAAACCGTTCACGACATGTTAAAAACCCGCCATACACATAAGAGTGCATGGCGGGTTTTTAATTGTACTACTTATGCTATTTAGATTTCGCCGCAGGTTTTGCCGCAGCTTTCGCATCCCCAGTAGGAGCGGCCGCTGCTTCAGCCGCGGCCAGTGCTTCCGCTTCAATCGCGCCACGCGGTACCTGAACAGTGGCCACTACGGCATCTCCAATATGGATACCTGCCGCTTCTACGCCTTTAGGTAAATTAAGGTCGGAAACATGAATGGAATGATTTAGCGCCAACGTGGATAGATCGACCTCGATAAATTCGGGCAAGTCAGCCGCCAGGCAAGCAATATTCAGATCATTCATCACGTGGGAGATGATACCTCCGCTCAGCTTCACCCCAGGGGCGATATCGGCATTTATAAAGTGCAATGGCACTTTCATATGGATCTTCTTATTTGCTTCCACACGCTGAAAATCGATATGTTGCACTTGCTGGCGAAATGGATGCATCTGAAAATCGCGCAACAGTACTTGTTCTTTTTTGCCGTCCAAATCAAGTGTCAGGATGGAAGCATGAAACGCTTCCTTACGCAGGCTGTGATACAGATTGTTGTGATCAAGGTCAATCAACGTAGGCTCGACGCCACCATACACGATGCCAGGCACGCGGCCAGACTTGCGCAGACGGCGGCTCGCACCCGTTCCTTGCGCCTTGCGGAATATTGCGCTTAGTTCGATTTTCATTTTATTTCTCCACTTCAAATTCGGAATCACCCGCGACCAGGCAATTCCAGGTTACGCGGCAGTCAACATGACGGCCACAAAAACTATTCCATAAATAATGAGCTGACGGATTCTTCCGCATGAATGCGTCGAATTGTTTCGGCCAACAACGCAGCCACACTCAACTGGCGAATACGCTTACAAGCTATCGCCTCATTGCTCAGCGGGATAGTGTCGGTCACAACCAGTTCATCTATTGCGGAATTCTCTATACGCTCAATCGCCGAGCCAGACAGCACCGGGTGTGTGCAATACGCCACAACCTTCTCCGCACCCTTGGCTTTCAGTGCATCAGCAGCCTCGCATAAGGTATTTCCGGTATCGACCAGGTCATCCATGATCAAACAGGTTCGGTCTACCACTTCACCAATGATGTTCATCACCTTGGCCACGTTGGGCTTGGGGCGACGCTTGTCGATGATGGTGAGATCAGCTTCCAAACGCTTGGCTAATGCGCGCGCGCGTACTACGCCGCCCACGTCCGGCGAGACCACCACCAGATTTTTGTAATCATGCTTCCACACATCTGCCAACAAAATCGGGCTAGCATAAATGTTGTCTACAGGAATATCGAAAAAACCCTGGATCTGATCTGAATGCAAATCCATGGTTAGAACGCGATCCACGCCAACACCAGTAAGCATATTCGCCACCACCTTGGCCGTAATCGCCACGCGCGCGGAACGCGGACGCCGATCCTGCCGGGCATAGCCAAAATAGGGTAGCGCGGCGATGATACGTCCAGCGGAAGCGCGTTTAAGCGCATCCACCATTACCAGCACTTCCATCAAATTATCGTTGGTTGGGGCACATGTTGATTGCAGGACGAATACGTCTTTGCCGCGCACGTTGTCGAGAATTTCTATCATCACCTCGCCGTCTGAAAAACGGCCAACGGTGGCTTGCCCAAGTTGAATATTAAGGTGCTGCGCTACATATTGTGCAAGCTTAGGATTGGCATTGCCGGTGAACACC
The DNA here is from genome assembly GCF_918378365.1 of Candidatus Nitrotoga arctica. NCBI lineage: Bacteria > Pseudomonadati > Pseudomonadota > Betaproteobacteria > Nitrosomonadales > Gallionellaceae > Candidatus Nitrotoga > Candidatus Nitrotoga arctica. Next base: position 2,790,337 of record NZ_OU912926.1, read on the forward strand.
ATCAAGCTGTCGTTGGACACCATGCTCCCCTTAAATAAAAACGGGCGCAAGCGCCCCAAACGAACAACATCCTACAAACTGGCTGGGGAGGTAGGGATCGAACCTACGAATGCCGGAATCAAAATCCGGTGCCTTACCACTTGGCGACTCCCCAATAATCTTGCATTTCACATTACGGTAAAATCCCGAAGTGGATGCTGCGCCAAACCGCGCGCTACAATACCGCGCATATCTGACGGCAAATGTTCTATCACTGCTTGCGCCTGTGCCTCGGTAACAAATTCAGCAAACACACAAGCACCAGAACCACTCATCCGAGCTTGCGCAAATTGCTCAAGCCAAACAATATGCCGTGCCACTTCCGGATATAAACTACATACCACCGACTGTAGATCGTTGTGGGGTAGCCGTAGCGGAAGGCCGCGAATTCTGAGGGAAATCGCATCCCGTGTCAATTCCAAGTTCGCAAAATCCAAGTGTGCGAATACCTTTGCCGTAGCGACACGCACTGGCGGGAACAACACCACATACCAAGCATCCGGCACATCGTAGGCCTGTAACTGCTCGCCTATGCCTTCTGCATAAGCATTTTTACCAAACACAAATACCGGTACGTCCGCACCCAGAGACAGGCCTATCTCCATCAACCGTTCGCGCGACAGCCCCAGGTTCCATAGGTTATTCAGCGCAAGGAGTGTCGTGGCTGCATCCGAACTACCGCCACCCAAACCTCCGCCCATAGGGATACGTTTCTCCAAAGTTATATCCACACCCAACCTGCAACCGCATACCTTTTGTAGCAGACGTGCGGCGCGTACGCACAAGTCCTGTTCCTGGGGCACACCATCAAGTGCACTGATGCGGCGCACCACACCATTCTTGCGTAGCGAGAAATGCAACATGTCACTAAAATCAATGAAACGAAACAGAGTTTGCAGCAGATGATAGCCATCCATCCTGCGCCCGACCACATGCAAAAAAAGGTTAAGCTTGGCGGGTGCTGGCAGGGTTAAAGTTTTTGTTATATTTCCCATTCATCGATCAGCAATTGGATTTCCAGTCCATCACGCTGCAAGGCAAGACGTAACGGCAAACTGTCAGGTGTTTGCGCTGCATAGCGGGTATAGCGTATCACCCAGCCATCCTGGCTTAGCAGTATCACCTGTCCGTTAGCATCATGCTCAATATCAAATACACTCTTCGGCGCTGGCAACGCCAACACCCAATAACGCAAGCCAGACAACGGCAAACGCCAGCCCAGCACTTGCTGAGTTAATTCATCGACGTCTTGTGCCTCGTAATGCTTAAACGGCATATCCAGCACTGCACCCTTTATATCGCTACGAATGCGAGCCACAGTCTGCCCCAACGGGGCAAGCAGCAGGATTTCATCTGCCTCGGCATGATGCATCCAGCGCACTCCAGATGATGATCGCACTCCGTCATGCTTTACGGCAATCCGTCCAGACAGTACAAAAGGCACATTTTCCGATTGCATGGGCCGCGTAACGGACTGGGATACGGGCGGTACACTTGCACATCCCCCCAACAACAAGAGACACAGTAAAAATAATCGATGTATCAAGGCGTAAATTTCTTAATGACCACCTGCAACACTGTACTATCAGGATGAGCCTTTAGTGCATCGCTCCACATTTTTTTTGCTTGCTCCTTTTCACCCTGCGCCCACAGCACTTCCCCAAGATGCGCAGCAATTTCCGGATCTGGGTTGGCAGCATAGGCGCGGCGCAGGAACTCCAAACTCTTGGGCAAATTGCCCAAGCGGTAATACCCGAAACCCATGCTGTCAAGGATGCCGATGTCATCCGGGGCAAGCTGGTATGCCTTCTCCACCAGTTTCATCGCCTCGGGTACGCGCTCATTGCGCTCCAGCAAACCATAGCCCAGCGCGTTATAAGCTTGTGCATAACCAGGCTCAATCTCAATTAATTTTCGCATCATCTGCTCAAATGCATCATATTTTCCAGCCTTATCCGCTAGCATCGCCGCCTCATACATCAGGTCGGGTTGGTTGGGTAATTTTTCCAACCCTAGCATTAGTACCTGATAGGCCGCTTCAAATTGCTGCGCATCGCGTAAAATCTGTACCTCAACCATAACCAGTTGTATCCGCTGCTGATTATTCTTCGCAATGGTCTTGTGCAAGAGCTGTCGCGCCTCATCCAGCTTACCCAATTTATTGGTCAGGAAAGCCATGCGTAAACGCGAGGAGAAGTTATATTCCCCCTCTTTTACTTTGCTGTAGTTCTGCATGGCCGCTTCATCATGCTTCTTTGCTTCACTCAACTGGCCAAGGTAGTAATACACTACGTTCTCATCTTTCTTTCGATTAGTGAGAGCCTGCTGCAACTCTTTCTCGCCACGATCCAGCTCACCCATATCTAACGATAACAATCCCACAGCAAACGCCAGATCGGCGTTGTCTGGATATGCGTTAAGCAGCCGCTGAAATTCAGCGCGCGCCTCTGGATTCTGCTTCTGTTCCATCAGCGCGCGTGCATAAAACAGGCGCACCTCTTTGGTGTCAGGATAAGACTCAAGATATTTTTTCAGCAAAGCCAATGCCTGCTGTGGCGCCACACCCTGTAGCAATTGGGCGTTGAGTAGCACGGCACTATCCCATTCCGGGCGCAAGGCATATGCCTGTTGGGCTTCTTCCAAGGCTAACTCGTGTTTACCTGCGGCTTCTGCTACTTGTGCCAGCGCCCAACGCGCCTCCGCCACGCGCGGATAAGGTAGCGTCAGTTCACGAAGCAAATCAAATGCGGCACTTTTATCGGGATAACTCGCGATCATTGGGGAAATCCGCATAAAAATACTTCCGACATTCTCCGTCGCTGCCGCTAAAAGACTCACGAGATGCGGGCGTGCCTCATCCAACTTACCGCCGCTGATCAGCAAAGTGACCAGAGCCTGTTTCGCCAACGGTGAATCTGGTTCTATTGCCAGCCACAGATTGAATGCTGACATCGCTTTGTCCATTTGGCGCGTCTCAAAAGCCAAATGTGCAGCATAGCGTGCCAAGCGCGGATCACGTGTGGAATTAGCCAGATTTAGATAAAGCTGCGCAGCCAACTCAGGCTGGCCGCGCTGTAAGGCCATTTCACCCAGCAGATACTCATAGAGCACCTGCTCAGTCAATTCCTGCTTAGGCAACTCCGCTTGCTTTTCAACTTCAAATCCCGGCTTCTCCGTGTCCTGCTGCGACGCGTGCGCGCAAGAAACCAACAACAATGCAAAAATAATTGTGCAACGTTTTAAATTCGTCATATTTAATATGTAGGTATTTTAAAAAATAAAAAATTCATGGGGTCGTAATATGCTCTCTGATTGAGCCTTCGTCACTATGAATTGCGTCAAAGTGGAGGGTATCGCAGATTCGAAGAACGTCCAAATGCATCGCTACGGGTCTTTCCGCGTTTTATATCCTTGTTTTATATAATCGAACCATACATTTCTTTGAAACATCCCTCATTTTGTTGCCAGACATAATTGAATTATTTCATTTTGATGTATAACGACATATTAGGTTATATTTACCTTCCCATACAATCTGCATCCGCACTAATGTCAGTCATTGCACCAATCACCCTATCTGCACGCAACCTGATTCGCCGCTTCGGTCAACGCGAGGTCATCCATGGCGTATCGTTAGAGCTTCGGCATGGCGAAGTGCTTGGCCTGCTTGGACACAATGGAGCCGGCAAAAGTACAACGTTACAAATGCTGACCGGCGCACTTTTGCCGCATTCGGGGGAAATTGAAATATGCGGCTTCGATCTAACACGCCAGCCTCAGAAAGCTAAAGCACAAACCGGATTCTTGCCAGAAACGCCACCTTTATACCGTGAAATGAGCGTAAATGATTTCCTTATATTCGCCGCCAAGCTGCATCGTATACCTCGTGCACAGATTGCGGATGCTTTGACCGAAACCAAGCGTCGTTGCGGTTTACAGGACAGTGGAAAAAAAATCATCGGGACACTTTCCAAAGGCTATCAGCAACGTATCGGCATTGCGCAAGCAATCATCCATCAACCAGCAGTAATCATTCTCGACGAGCCCACTGTTGGCCTTGACCCATCTCAGATCCGCGGCATCCGCACATTGATCCGCGAATTGGGGAATATGCACAGCGTTATCCTTTCTACTCATCTGCTGGGCGAAGTGGAAAGTATTTGTGACCGCGTCGAAATTATGCATCACGGTCGCCTAATTTACGGTGACAGCAGCACAAAAATGCAGCAATACGGCAGTCAATCAGGCTTCATCGTCACCCTGTTAGCGCCGCCTGCACTTTCCGAATTGGAAGCCCTCACCGACGTACAGCAAATAGACCCGCTTTCCACCACACAGTTCCGCATTCTGCATGCCGCTAACACAAACCCAAGCGCTGCGCTGCTCGCGCTCGCCGCGCAACATGGCTGGCAAGCGGAGCAACTCGTTCCGCTGCGAACGCGGCTGGAAGATGTATTTATGCAAATCACTCAAGACGAAAAATTATGATTCTAACCATTGCGTTCAAGGAATTCCGCAGCCTGTTCGCCATTCCTTCGACCTGGCTGATTTTGGGCGCTCTGCAATTTATCTTTGCCTGGTTTTTCCTGGCACGGCTGGATGCCTTTTTACAAGTACAGTCGCAACTGGCGCAGCTTGCCAACGCGCCCGGCGCCACATTAGCCGTGGCGGCTCCATTACTCGGTACCGTCGCGCTGATTTTGATGATGCTGATACCAATCTTTACCATGCGCTTGATCGCCGAAGAACGACGCAACCAAACCCTGACGCTATTAATGAGCGCACCGGTTTCTGATATTCACATTGTGGTAGGGAAGTTCATCGGTCTAATGTTATTTTTATTACTCATCATCACCAGTTGTCTGTTGATGGTGCTAGCTCTGGCCGCAGGCACGCAACTAGACACAGGGCTTCTTTTCACCAATGCGCTGGGACTTATACTGCTTGCCGCCAGCTACACAGCATTGGGACTGTATATTTCCTCGCTCACCGCACAACCAGTGGTAGCCGCCATCGGTGCATTGGCCATATTTTTCGGTCTGTGGCTGGTGGAAGTTAGTGCGGTGGATAATGACAAGAGTTGGCGCGCGCTCGCGCCCACCAGCCATTTTCAAAGCTTCAATATTGGCCTGTTAAATAGTACAGATCTAATGTTCTTCCTGCTGTTTTGTATCACCTTTCTGTTGCTAACGATACGCCGACTGCATAACAACCGCATTTATAGCTAACAGCCTTCCAGTATGAAATTCCCACAACTCAATCTGCTAATTAAAAACCTTGCCTTCACCGCACTGCTGCTCGCCGCTATCGTCACGTTGTATCAACTCGCTGCACGCCACCCCGCACAATGGGATATGACTCAAAATGCCAGCAATAGTTTGGCAGATAACAGTGTCAATGTACTGAAGCAGCTACAAGGTGAAATAAAACTAACCATGTATGTAACCGGGCAGGATGCCAACTTAGGCGATATGCACAGGCTGACCCGTGATTTTATCGCCCTCTATCAGCGCTATAAACCCGATATTTCGCTTACCTTTATTGACCCGGTGAAGCAACCGGAGGAAGCGCGCAAGGTCAATATTCGTGTCAATGGCGAAATGCTGGTGGAATATGGCGGCAAGCGCGAGCATCTCACTATGTTGAACGAACAAGCGCTTACCAGCGTGTTATTACGCATGGCCCACACAAAAAATCAACTACTTATGTATCTTGATGGGCATGGAGAACGCAATCTGGAAGGCATCGCAAATCACGATCTCGGCGAATTTGGCAAGCGGCTGCAACAAAATGGCTTTCGCCTTAACAGCCTAAATTTAACGCTAGCACAGGACGTACCCAATAATGCCAGCATGTTGATCATTACTCAGCCGCAAATCGACCTGTTGCAGGGCGAAATAGATAAACTGCTACGCTATATCGCCAACGGCGGTAACCTGCTGTGGCTAGTAGATGCCGAGCCATTGCGTGGATTGGAGCGTCTGACTGAAAAACTGGACATCATTCTCACGCCTGGCATCGTTGTTGATCCAGCAGCAGAAGAAATGAATATTCCTTCGACCTGGGCGCTGGGCGCGGGCTACCCGCCGCACGCCATCACGCAAAATTTCAACTTGACCACGGTCTTCCCCTTTGCCCGTGCCATTGACTGGGAGGAAAATGCTGCATGGCAGCACACCACGCTGGTAGAGGCCGCGCCACGTGGCTGGGTTAGCCGCGACACACCGCAAGGTAAATCACACTTCAACAAAATCCGTGACATCCCCGGCCCCGTGACCATCGCGCTCGCCCTGCAACGCAACATAAACGATCGTGAACAACGCATTGTTATCGTCGGAAGCGGCTCGTTTCTTGCCAACGCCTATTCCGGCAACGGCGGCAATCTAGATCTCGGCGTCAACATGACGAACTGGCTAGGCAACGAAGAAAAACTCATTACTACTCAACCCCGCACAGTGAAAGATGGTGCGATTACCTTGAGCAAAATCAATCTGACCATAATCAGTAGCAGCTTCCTGATTGCCCTGCCTACGCTGTTAATGCTGGCGGGCGCTATGCTGTGGTGGCGCAGAAGAAATTAAACTGGCTCTCTTCCCGCAAGTGAAGAGAGATTGATATGTTCATAGGCTGAGTACTAGTGAAATGGAATTATTTGATAACCAGCCGAGGCTGGTAAAGTATGATTTTTTATCAAATAATTAGCAGCTAACTTGCCTTTACTTAATTTGATGTAACTATTTTGAAACCGCATTTTCCCAATGCCTCCCATGCGTGTCTGCCTTCTATATACCCTAATTTGCATTCTCTGTAACGGCTGCGCGGTGGTTGCTGTCGCTGATGCTGCGGTTACCGTGGTTGCAACAACCGTTAAGGTCGGCGCCGCGGTGGTTAGTACAACTGTCGATGTTGCAGCGGCAGGCGTGAAAGCAGTTGCTGGAAGTTCTGACAAAAAATAAGGCGACAAGGGCAATACCTTTCCTTGTTCGAAGGCCAATAGGCCGACTTATTTAAACTCTCACTTTTAGCCTAAGTTTGTGATCGACCGATAACAATTTTATAATTAATATAATGATTTATTCCAAAAAATTTGTACTGGTTTATAAGTACTAGCTTTTAAGTACTAGCTTAAAAAAATGACAATCCACAGAGAAAAATCTTATGCCTGAGTTACCCGAGGTCGAAACTACCCTGCGCGGACTTGAACCGCATTTGGTCGGTCAACCTATCGCGGACGTAGTCATTCGCACCTCTCATCTGCGCTGGGCTATCCCGACGCAATTAGCCACTATCTTGCCTGGTCAGATCATTCACGCGCTGCATCGCCGTGCCAAATATTTGTTAATCAAATGCGACAGCGGCACGCTCATCCTCCACCTCGGCATGTCCGGCAGCTTGCGCATTTTGTCTGCGGACATAGCAGCAGAAAAGCACGATCATTTCGATTTAAAACTGGCAAATGGAATGCTTATGCGGCTACGTGACCCGCGCCGTTTTGGTGCAGTGCTGTGGCATGAAGGCAACCCCGCACAGCATCCATTGTTATTGAAGCTTGGAGTGGAACCGCTGGAAAATGAATTTAATGCCGAGTATCTTTATCGTGCGATACGAAAACGCAATGCCGCAATCAAGCTGGTCATCATGGATCATCATCTAGTAGTAGGTGTCGGCAACATCTACGCCAATGAAGCGCTATTCCGCGCGGGTATCCGCCCGCAACTACCCGCCGCAAAACTTAGTCGACCACGTTGCGCCCGATTGGTAAAAACGATACAAGAAACGTTGACGGAAGCTATTGCGCTCGGCGGCAGCAGCCTGCGCGACTTCGTAGACAGCAATGGCAATCCTGGCTGTTTCCAGCAGCACTACTGGGTGTATGGCCGTGCGACCGAGACTTGTCGTGCATGTAACACGACCATCAAACAGATTCGGCAAGGACAGCGATCAAGTTTTTATTGTTTGCAGTGCCAAAAATAATCAATACCTTCCCCTATCGCTCTGGTGCCGCTAAATTACGAAGCGAGATTTTTAAATCTTGCGCTTTTTTACACGCAATTGCGTACCAAAATTTCTATTTTTAATAAAATTTTTTAATAAAATCTTGGAAAAATTACCTGCACCAGAGTATTTTATTCAGACAGTGCTATCAGCTGGTGGTATGGTTGCTAATATCGCTATATATACGACACAGGAGGAAACATCTTGGCTATAGGTTGGATTAACGCGCTGCGGGTCATACCCTGGAAAGATGTATTGGAAGCCGCGCCGGGCATGGTTAAAGGCGCGAAACGCCTTTTTACTGCGGCAAAGGATGAAACAAATAGCCAGCCTATGGCTGACAGTTCGTCAACGATGGTCTCTTTCGATGCTGAAGGACTCGCAAATTTAGACAATCGCGTTCGTCATCTTCAGGCGAAGATAATTGAACTGAATTCTGACCATAACTCATCAGCCAAATTAATCAAATCACTTGCCGAACAAAATGCACACGTAGTTAATGTAATCGAAGTTTTAAAAGTTCGAATCAAGATCTTGATCTATATGTGTGTTTTACTGGCCATTACTCTGTCTACCTTGATATTTGTGGTGGTGCTGAAGTGAAGAGTTAGAATGAACTCTAGGAGGACTCCTGTCAGACAGTAAACAAAACTCACTTGCTATAACAAGAGTTGAATATGATCTGCTGGCTGGCGCTTCCCCACTCTACGATCGGGGAATTAGACCTCAATTTCTTTTGTTTTACTCGTACTGGCTAAGCTGCTTTTCCGAAATTTAAGTGCCTCGTCGATCACAAACATAAATTCATTGAGTTCAAAGGGCTTGCAGATATAGCGAAAGAATCCTGCTTCCATTCCCTTCAAAATATGATGGGGCATGGCATCCGCGCTCAGTGCAACAATGGGGATGTGCGCTGTTAGCGGATCTTTGAGTAGAATCTCCATGGCTTCGATACCGTTCATATCAGGCAAGGCGATATCCATCAGAATCACATCTGGTAAATGAATACATGCCAGCTCGATACCCAGGTTGCCGTTACTCGCAATCAACAAGTGTATATCTGGACGATTCTCTTCAATAAGCTCTTGGATTAAGGATGAATTGATCGGATTATCTTCAAAATAGAGCACGGTGTACTGCTGGGTGCCAGCATAGGTTTTTGCAGGCAGTTCCTGAGATTTGCATCCTTCCAGGGCAAGTTGAGGTTCCGTAGCCGAGATTAGTTCGAACCAGAATACACTACCCACTCCGACGGTGCTGTCCACCCCGATTGAGCCTCCCATCAATTCGACCACTTGCTTGGTCACCGCCAGACCAATGCCAGTCCCTTCGATGGGCCCATTTTCTTGGCCAAGACGATTGAATGGCTGGAAAAGTTGCGTCAATTTTTCTGGGGGTAATCCCTCTCCCGTATCCTGAACGCTGATGCGAACGTACTCCGACGTACCCGTGACGCATTTCACCTCGACCGTTCCCTGCTCGCGATTGTATTTAATCGCGTTGGATAGCAGGTTGATCAAAGCCTGCTTTAACCGAGTCCGATCCGCCTTGACAGTCAAAGGGCTATCGAACTTGGGAAAAATCAACTGAATGCCATGTTGCTGTGCCTGAGGCTCGATCATAGCCTGACTTTCGGATATAACCTCAGCCAAAGATACCGACTCTAGGTTCAGCGCAAGATTGCCGGACTCAATTGTCGCGAGATCCAGAATTTCGTTGATCAGCTCCAGCAAATACCAGCCTCCATGGAGAATCTCTTTAAGCCTTGCCATTTGAGTGGGCGTAGGCGTAGGAGAGCCGATTTCTATCAACTGGGCAAAACCAAGAATGGCATTGAGCGGCGTGCGCAATTCATGGCTCATGCTGGAAAGAAAATTCGATTTCGTAAGATTGGCTTTTTCTGCTGCTGCATGGGCGTTGATCAGTTCTGCTTGAACACGCTTACGTTCCACAATATCCTGACGCAGATGTTTATTCGCTTCCGCCAGTTCATTGGTGCGCTTTGCCACCAGCTCCTCAAGGCGCCAGCGGTGTTGCCGCAGCTCAGCCTCAATCTGTTTACTGTCAGTGATATCAACCAGAATACCCTGAAGGAATAGCGAGCGTCCCGATTCATCCCGCACTACGCTTGCTTCATCACGAAACCAAAAAACTGTTCCATCGCGGGACACCAGGCGATATTCACAACGCAGGGGAGTGCCGTTGGCGCGGCTCTTGGTCAGTTCATTTAACACGCGCGTCCGGTCTTCTGGATGAATCTGGGTGAGATGTATTCCTGGAGTTTCCAGCCATTGTTCCGAGGAAAAATCCAGCACCTTGATTTGTGGGCTAATGTAAAGAACTCGATTGTCTTCGTCTAGCGCGGCGATATAGGTGATTGCCGGGATTTGCTCTACCAGGTTGCGGTATTTGGCCTCGGCTTGGAGCAGCTTATCTTCCGTCAGTTTCTTTTCCGTCAGCATCTGCCGCTCGCGCACCACGCGCTGGATGACGGTGGGTAACAATTCGAGATATTGCCGGTCCACATCCTTGACCAAGTAATCCCGTGCGCCACGCCTCATGGCCTCCACCGCGACTGCGGCGCTGTCAGCGCCGGTCAGCATCATCACGGGAACCGGAATCTCTCCTATGTCGTCGGCCAGCTCAGTCAAAAACTCTAAACCATTCATGTCCGGCATGTGATAGTCAAGCAAAATACAGTCCGGCTTTTGCGCATGAGCGAACTGCAGCCCCTCTCGTCCGGTTTCGGCTTCTGTTAGCACATATTCGTAATCCGGGCATTGTGCTAGAGCGCGGCGACAGGCTAAACGGTCCACCATGTCATCATCAACTATCAGTATGCGAATATGAGATTTTTTCATCGTAAAATCAGCACCTTGTTAGCCTAAAAATATACCCTGTGGTCTGAGCACATCAGGGCATCTCACTGATGGTCCAATAGGTATCGATCGAACGCATCACTTCCACAAATTGAAGGTAATCCACGGGTTTTGCCATATAGCCGGCCACGCCCAGGTTAAAACTGTTCACCTTGTCCTGTTGCTCTTCAGACGTAGTCAACACAACCACCGGGATGCCTTTTAACTGGTCATCATGCTTCAATACCTGCAAAAACTCGATGCCGTTCATGATAGGCATATTCAGGTCAAGCAAGATAATGCATGGTTTCTCGTTGTTAGAATCGCTCAAATAATTCAGAGCATCTTCGCCGTTTTCTTGCTGTATCAACGGATTCGTTACGTGAATATCTTTTAACGCGCGGATAACTGTCATGGTGTCCACTTGATCATCTTCCACCAGAAGAATGGGTTTGTTGGTAATTCTCATGCTTTTCTTTTTCCTTAATTTGAACTTGCTGTTGTTACACTTTTGGGTAGCGTGAAGAAAAACGTGCTTCCCTCCCCGACTTTAGACTCCAACCATATCTTACCACCATACATTTCCACAATTTTTTTCACCAGGGAAAGGCCGACGCCAGTACCCTCCACCCTGTCCCGCGGCGCCAAAGTCTGGAACAGCTGGAAGATTCGTTCAAAGTGCCGCAGCTCAATTCCTGACCCATTGTCGGCGATGATAAATTTCCACTGCTTATCCTCTGAGCTACAGGCGATGCGAATTTCGCCCTGTGGTTTGTCCATGTATTTGATGGCATTGGAGAGCAAGTTCTGAAATACCTGCTCGATGCGGGTCGGTTCTGCCATGACGGTCGGCAAAGTATTATCAATACTGACCACAATATTGGCCGGTGGCGAAAGAAGGTCAAGCACCTCCCGCACTAGCTGGTCGAGGTCCACCGCAATCACCTTCTCCTTCACCTGGCCTACCCGCGAGTATTGCAAAATTCCATTAATCAGATTATCCATGCGGTATACCCTTTTAATAAGCAGACGCATATGTTCTTTACCCTCTTCATCAAACTTGTCCGAGTAATCATGGGAAAGCCAACCTGCCAATGCGCTGATGGCTCGCAACGGCGCCTTAAGATCATGAGACACCACATAAGCAAAGCTTTTTAATTCTTCATGGGTGCTTTCAAGTTCGTGGATTAGACGCGCCCTCTGTTCCTCAGCCTGCTTACGCGCGCTAATGTCGCGTAAGGATCCGGTGAATATATGGCGTTCACCCTGGCGCGTTTCGATCACTGCCAGCTCCATGGGGAAGGTTGTTCCGTCCTTGCGCAGCCCCACCACCTCGCGGCTGATACCAATGATGTTTTTCTCTCGGGTCTGCAGGTAGCGGGCAAGATAACCATCGTGCGCCTCGCGGTAGGGAGCAGGCATGAGCATGGAAACATTTTTGTCGACTACCTCGGCCTCGGTGTAACCGAATATGCGCTCGGCGGCGGAGTTGAAAGTTCCAATCACACCATATTCGTTAATTGTAATGATGCCCTCAATCAGGTTATTCAGCATGGCGCGGACATGCGTTTCGCTGTCGCGCAACTGACCGACGGTCTTCACCAGACTATCGTTCATTTCTTTCAGTGCTTGCAGCAGCTGGCCGATTTCATCCGCCGATCGAACTTCGATTTGCTGCGTAAAATCGCCTGCGGCAACGCTACGAGCAATCTCCACTGCTTTCTCCAGCGGCCTGAAAACAACTCGGGTGACCGCGACGCTGATCAATACGACCAGTGCCAGTACAAAAATTATCAAGGCGATGAAAATATTGCGAATGGTCGCGTAGCGGTTTTGTTGGTATCTATACTCCTGTTTTGTAATATCTAATTGAAGATCAATCAGCGCGCTAATATCTTCCTTAACTAAGTCATAGAGGGGACGTACCTTCTCCACAACAATTTGATTCGCTTCTTTGATTTCGTGGGTACGCAAAGCGGCTACTGCTGGTATTAGACCCTCAGTGATGAATTTTTTGCGGTCCTGGGAGAATTTATCAGCCAGCTTTTCCTCCTCTGGAGTCAGATACGTCGCCAAGTACTCTTCCCAAGTCTTGTTAATCTCTTTGACGTTTTTTTCGAATGTTGCAGTGTTGTTGTCAATGACCTCAGGTGTGGGTGTCACCAAAGCAACCGCGATGGAGAGACGGCTTTGCTGCAAGAGCGATTCAATATGCCCCAATTGGCCAAGCGGAATAACGCGATCCTCATAAACGGTTTTCAGACCGTCGTTAGCTTTGCTCATACCCAACAATCCCAGCATTTCGATTCCTAGCAGAAAGACTACCAAGAAAGAAAGAATGAAAATCAAGCGTGTTTTGATGGTCAAATTTTTAAACATGTGAACCTGCGTTAATAATTACGGCACTGAATAATAGTGCTTTATTGCAATAAACGATGCCCTATAAAACTTCTGTCACTGGTTTTTAGGGCTGGTAATATCAATCAGCCCGCGCGCATGATTAGGACTCAGCCAACGCTTTCTTCCTATAATTTCTTCCCGCTCTACCCGGCCTTATTTTGTTCAAGGTACCTAATTTTGTAGTACCGCTCCGTTTCTGGGAGGAAAGAAAAATTCACGTGGGTTACTCACAAAGCGAGCCCCCAGCATCTGAAACAATTCGCCAATACGATTGAAACGTACTTGGCGCGCCTTCATCGCGACATAAAGAGCCAAGCCAAAACTCACCGCAAGATTGACTATCCCGATCAGCGCGATGCCTAACAGAGAAATTGCTACTAGCTGCCAACTCACCATAAAATCAAGCGCAACCAACGCAAAAGCAAAGTTGGCTGACGAAAATGTGACGTGACGCACATCAATGAAAGGAAGACCGAGCATAAAGCCAATCATCCCCATGCTACCGAGCATGATACCGAACGTAAAATTCCCCATTAACGCACCAAGATTGTCGCAGATATAAGCTGCAAAGCGGTCAAGTCGGTGCTCTCCTAATAATTTCCGCAACCAGTGCAATTGTTTTAAACGAGCAGGAATTCGAGTGTAAGCACACTTATTGTCGTAATAACCAGAGATCAACCCGGCAAAGAAAAGACACACACCAGCAATCGCGGCGTGAACCAAAGCCAAGCTATAGAAGGGATTGATATCATGCAATGTATGCCAGGCTTTCTCCTCCGACATCACCGGTGCGCCAGCCATGTAGCTTAACAACGCAATTAGCATGCCGGTTGGAATCGCGAGTATCACATTGCCAAAAATTGAAACGATCTGGGTGCGCCACACAATAGCGATGAGTTGCACTACCCCATCAAGCGGCGCTTTACCTTTACAGTTCAATGCAGCATTCTGATCAACCGTAGCCGCAATCATCGCCGCAGTCATTGCTGGTTGTTTGGTGGCAACCGTAAAATGCATGACGTGTATCAGCAAAAAGCCAAAGGCATAGTTCATGCTGAAGAAAAAAGCTTGGGTAAAAGGCGCTAACATCATCTTGCTAATCCCGATCTTGATCAGCGCCATAAATCCGATTATAAAACCCGCTCCCATGGATGAGCGCAGCATATTAAAATACTCGCCTGGCGTCGCGGCAGCATAATGTTCACCGGTTTTCCCTGCATTCTCTGTAACCTGCAAAGCCACCAAATCGGTGACGCGAGTAAATACATCACGCACGCTGTACTTGCGATTCTCCTCACGCACCAATTCACGCAGCAAAGCCAAACTGCGCATCGTGGTTTCGTTCGGGTTGAGCAATACCAGCAAAGTTTGCAGCCGCTTGATCATCTGATTCACGCGCTGCAAATGGTATGTAAGGCTGATGCTCGCGCCATTTTGTAAAGCTTGCTTGCGCACCTTTACCAGCACCTCTTCGCATTGCTGCAGCAACACCGGGATATGCTTGTCGTCAGGTAGAGCAGGATCTCCGCTGAGATGAGCATGGTAGGCCCGGTAATAATCGCAGACCTCTACGTTCTGCGCTAAAAACGGAGATTCGAAGCGTTCAATATCCGGATAATTACGCACCAGTTCATGTTCAAGTCCCGTGGATGCAATGCGATAGGACAGCATCTGAACTGCATCCAGCATTTCCTCCTGAATTTTTGCCCATCCGGGATGAGAGGGCTCCGCATCAAAATCAATACATTTCAATAATTCAATCCATACTTCATCAGGAATCTGATCGACCCATAGATAATCAGTATGCTTATGGAACACGAGCCCGAACATATCCTTCAGGTAATCATCACGTGTTTCCTGCGGTAGTAAACGAAAGATGAAACGATTCCAGACTGTAGTAAAAAAACCTTCATTAGATAATATGCCGATATCGGCATAGAGATGGCTGTGGCGACGCTTCTCAAATAGTGCCAATACATAGCTCCGCAGTGCGGCAACATATTCTGGGTGCATCCTCAACAAAGTGATCAAAGCGCGCAAATTTGTCGTAGCCACCTCCCCGACATTTGGATTCTTCGGCCGAATGCTATCGACCAGTTCAATCAACAGGGTTGAATCAGTCTCCTCGGGAGTTGCATGTATTTTTTTGAGTACAGATTCCATTCATTTTGGTCCAGGTAAAGGTAGGTAGATCGGTGAGCAGGTTTCATATTTGCAATGTCTAAGCGACGGAGCGTTGAAATCAATATTGCATCCACCCAATAAGGTTTGGCTACAACCAACGCAAGAATGATAGAAACCCCGACAGCGTCTTGTTCTCCACAAGCGATGTTTCGATGGGAGGTCAAATACATTGAGGATTAAATGATGGGAAGATGTACAGTTATTTTGAATAACTGCAGATTCGTCAAATAGTTTTCTTTCTTAATTTAATCTATTGCACACTTGTTGCTGCCAGCCAATGAAACGGTCTAACTAAAGACTGGATTCGTGTGAAGTAATATTAGTTGGATCAAGGCATAGATCCGCGCCTTGGTCCAACTACCGCCTTATGCGACGCGGGTTCCTGCGTTTTCTGAATAAGCCGTCCGCAATCACTGTCCAGGCCTGGTCCGGTTTCAATAAGAGGGATCAGAGCGAGTAACGGATTAATCACACCAAGCAATACCGCACCCAAGCCGCGCTCAGCAAGTTTGACCTTGTCCAGTTGCACCGCAGGCTTGGCTAAAGTCCCGCGTATATGAATAGGGCCGCGAAATGACACCAAGCTTACATCTTTTGGTTGCGGGTTTAACGTCAAATCCAGCGTCTCTTTGCCAAAATCGATAGTACCAGTGCCACCGATATTAGTGTCCACCGTATCGAGAACCAGCGCATTGGCCGCCATCACGCCATTCTTGACGCTAAAATCGGCGACGCCGCAACGGATGCGCGTGGGCTGATCACCCTTCACCTTGAATCTAAGCCATTCCCACAAATCTAGACCAATTATTTCAATCATCTCGTTACTGATCTCACCCCCTGCAATGACGAGACCGAGCTTGCCATTTGAGGTTGCCAGCATATGCGCTACCGAGTTGCCCTTCCCAGTTATATCGAATGCGCCATTGATCTCGCCGATGCTTGCTTTGGACAAATCGACCGTCGGCAATAACTTACCCAGCAAAAGTTTTTTTGCTTGAACTTTAACATGTGCCCGGATCGGATCTTCTTTACCATCGAGCGAAACCACGGCGACAAGATTACCGCCAGCCAAGCCAAAGTTAAGCGGATTAAGCGTCAGCACGGAATCTCGCAGTTTCAGATGAACTACCAGATCTTCGATAGGCAGCGCCTTGGCGCGATGGATGGACTTTGCGCGCAGTTTTACGTCCGCATCCATGGTGCTCCAACGGTCAGTTTTGAACGGCTCGGCAGGCAACACGCGAGTATTGACTGAGATTGCTACCCGCTGGTCAGACGACGAAGCAGGAGCCTTTATGGCTTTTGCGGCACTCCCCTGTTTGGCGCCAATCAGTGGGCCTAAATCCGCCAGATAGAGTACCTTGGAAACCAGTTCACCTTGCATGAATGGGCGTTTACCGCCGGTATCGACTTGCAGCGTACCGGCAATGTCACTCTTGCCTGTCTTGCCTGCAAAATTTTCATAACGCCATTTGTGTTCGCTGTGCATCAGGTGACCCTTGGTCGAATAGGGGGGAGTTTCTGGAAGCGCGACACCAATCAATGGAAAAAGATCTGCGAGACTATCGCCACGCAAAACGAGATTCAAATCGATCGCAGAAATTTTGGTCAAACCGGTAATTGTTCCATCGGCCTGCGCGGCAGTATTTCCTATTGTGGCATCGATCTTCAATGGATAGGGCATTGCTTCATCACGCAGGGCTAACACCGACCCGCCCGTACCATGCACCGCGAGTAGAAGGCCTTGGAACTTCCCCTTGGCACTGAAAACAATGCCCGTTTTAGCCGTGCCATCTTTTCGCTCACCTTGCGTCGAAATTTCTGCCTGGATACTGATTTTTTTCACGGGGTCGTCGTACGCGAATCGCCCGTGATCAAGTAGTATATGGTCAATATGGATGCGCGAATCCTCATTCTTCTGATCATGGTCAAGCAACCAGTTCTTCCGACCGTCTGCGCTCTGCTCCAGGAAAACTATTGGACGCTCAAGACGCACTTCGGGCAACACCACGTTTTTCCTGAGCAACTCTGACAAATCAATGGTGAATTCGACGCCATCAACTGCAACCATTTGTTTTTCCTTGGCCCATGGCGGATTGGCAAACGTAATGCGTTCAGCGCGAAACGATGGTCGTGGCCAAGCAAGATGAGCGGACAAATCGCCATTGATTACCAATTGACGACCCGTCTTTTCCGTAGCCATACGCTCTATCGGCCCACGCAACCAATTCCAATTGAAAAACGCAATAATCAGAACGATCAACAGGGTTATCCCGAGCAAAAAGCCGCCAACCCATTTCAACAAACGGCGCAACACCATGAAAGACTGTCCATTGGATTTCATCAGGCACCTCTATAAAAACATTACATTTTTAAAAAACTCCAAAAAAATATTTGATCAAATACTTTGGTACGGGTGAAGTCTGGCGCTCACATTAATCAAAGCTGCACTGTTTTATGCGCGAACATTACCTAACCGTACCTCAACAGTGTGGGACTCACCATCGTTAACCAGAGCAATGACCAAATCGAGCTGTGCGACACCGTCGATGGTCACACCTGGGGCATTATTTGTTTCGTCAATCTGAACGATAGTGATGTGATAATCCGTCTCTCGATAACGGTAATTCACCGTGAACGTCTTCCAGTCCGCAGGAAGACAGGGTGCGAAACGCAGCTTGTCAACCTCCAGCGTTAAGCCCAAGAGTGTTTCCAGGATCAATCGATACAGCCAGCCGGCAGATCCCGTATACCAGGACCATCCACCCCGGCCGGTGTGGGGTGAGACCGCATACACATCGGCAGCGACAACATACGGTTCTGTCTTGTATACCGCTACCGCCTCTGGCGTTTGCGCATGGTTCACCGGATTGATCATCGCCAATAGTTCCCACGCACGCTGGCGATCTCCCAATGCAGCGAATGCCATCGTCGCCCAGATGGCCGCATGCGTATACTGCCCACCGTTCTCACGTACACCGGGGACATAGCCTTTGATGTAGCCTGGATTCAATGGCGACTTGTCGAAAGGTGGATCGAGCAGTTGAATAATCCCTGAATCCCGTCGTACCAAACGCTCGCTCAATGCTTCCATGGCTTGCCGCTGACGATTGTCGGCGCCTGCTCCGGACAGCACAGACCAGCTTTGTGCAATCGAATCAATCCGACATTCAGCATTGGAGGAAGAACCCAACGGGCTGCCATCATCAAAGAAAGCACGGAGATACCATTGACCATCCCAGCCATGCAGCTCAATATTTTGGCGCAAACGGGCGGCTTCTGTTTCGCAGCGCTCGACAAAAGCCGTATCGCCAAACTTGGCGGCGACGTCGGCAAATTTAATGAGCACGTCATACAGGAAGAAAGCTAGCCAGATGCTTTCGCCCCTACCATGGATACCGACCAGATTCATTCCGTCGTTCCAGTCTCCGGCACCCATCAGTGGGAGACCATGTTCGCCAAATCGCAAGCCGTGAACGATAGCGCGCACGCAATGTTTGTACAAACTCGCGGCCTGCTCGGAGTGGACAGGCAAGTCGTAATATGAATCTTCGTCAGGGTGAACCAAACGACCCTCAAGGAATGACACGGATTCATCCAGCACACCCATATCGCCGGTAGCTGTTATGTAACGACACGTTACCAGGGGTAACCAGAGATAATCATCTGAACAGCGCGTGCGCACACCGCGGCCCATTGGGGGATGCCACCAATGCTGAACGTCACCTTCAATGAATTGACGCGCTGCACAACGAAGCAAATGCTCGCGTACCAGAACAGGTTCAGCATGGACGAGCGCCATCGCATCCTGCAACTGATCACGGAAGCCAAAGGCCCCTCCCGACTGATAATAACCGCTGCGACCCCACATACGGCAAGCCAAAATCTGGTATACGAGCCAACCGTTCGTCAGTAGATTAATGGACAGGTCGGGGGTTTGCACCTGAACAGCACCCAGTGTCCGCTGCCAGTAATGTTGCACTTTCTCTAATGCATTGTGCGCCGCCATCGAACCGCGGAAACGTCGCACCAGCGTCTGGGCATCATCAGCATCACGGCCAAGGCCGAGGCGGAAAACAGTCTCATGCGTCTGGCCCGCACCCAGCTCGAAAGATACCCGGAGGGCACCGCAGGGATCCAGCGCCGGACCAACTCGACCCGAGAGTTCCGCCCACGCCATCGCCGCCGGGTTTTTGAGCCCACCGTTACGGCCAATAAACTCGGTTCGATCACCTGTCACACTACGCATGGCATCGTCCGTGTCAAAGAAAGCAATCCGGCCTGCGAAATCGTTGTTATAGGGATTGCGCGCGAGTAGCACTCCGCTCTTGGGATCGATCGCGGTGATCACGTGCATGCCCGTTTTCTCCCGCAGATCACCCAACACCCATTCGGTGTACCCGGTGACGGAAAGCTGGCGTGGCCGTCCGGAATCATTACGAACTTTCAGCATCGTGAATTTAACTGATGCATCCAATGCAACGAATATCCATAGCTCCGAATGGATGCCCCCCTCACTATGTTCGAAGACGCTATAACCGAACCCGTGCCGTGTAATGTACGGCGTTACACCACATTTTGGTAATGGTGTTGGCGACCAGAAATAGCCACTTTCTTCGTCGCGGAGATAGAAGGCCTCTCCGCCTCCATCACTCACCGGATCATTGCGCCAAGGTGTCAGGCGGAATTCGTGCGCATTCTCGCCCCAAGTATAGGCTTGACCACTTTCAGAAATCACCGTTCCAAAGTGCGGGTTAGCCAGCACATTCGACCACGGTGCAGGGGTCATTTGGCCAACTCCGGTGGTGATAACATATTCGCGGCCATCCTCGGAAAACCCGCCGAGACCATTATCGAAGAGCAGGCGACGCCGCGGCAACTCAACCATTCGCTTGGAATCAGAACGCCGGATCGGCGCCGATCCAGTAAGTACAACGGGCAATTCCGCAGGAATACGACGGGTAACCTGGTCTGCCAGACTACCCTTGCTATCAACAATGATCGCGCGTGCGACTGTTTGCAGCAATATCCGATCCTCTGGCGCAATTTGCTCGCCGCGATGAATGAAGATGCCTCCCGGACAATCGAGCATGTGTGCCTCGACACTACTGGAGACGAGTCCCATTACCTGTTCTTGCAATATTTGCCGGTAACCTGAGCGATCTTCATTCCAGATGATCAGATCGACCGCCAGACCTTTAAGACGCCAATACGCATGCGCTGCCACCACTCTACGCACTAAATCAATGTTGGCCGGATCGCCAATCTGTAGCAGCACGATTGGGAGGTCGCCAGAGATGGCGTACCCCCACAGGCCTGATTGACCGCGCTGATTGTTGCGCAGCACGCTGGTATCGGCACGCAATGAAGCATTGGCAAAGAGCACCGAACCAGCCAGACGGCAAAATAATTGTGCATCGGCCTCGCTCGCATTGAGTTGCCGCAACATCACAAGGCTGTGGGTTCGCGCCACATCGAAAACGCGATCTGCCAAACGATGATCCTGATATTTATCGATCAGATTTAATACGGTTTGATGAGAATCACCGACCCCGGTGACGATGTCGATCGTAGCGCATTCACCGGGACCAATGGACAAGCGTTGCCGAATCGCCACGATTGGATCTAAAACCGAGCCGGCGCTACCCGAAAGTGACGCCGAATCCGTCATCGCATAGGGAGCAGCAACCGTGTTTCCACGTCCGACAAAACGCATGCGATCCGTCTCATAAGAGACGGCATCAACGGTCGCCCCATGTACGGTCATCAAGTGGAACATCCACGGAGTCTGATCGCTCTGCGAACGCGGCCGCCGATGGCAGACGATCGCATGCCGTTCGGGCAATATCTCAGTCTGCACAAAAAGATTGCCGAAGGCCGGTGCCTGAGCATCGGCCGCTGGCGTTGCGAGCACGACTTCAGCATACGTAGTGATCTCGATAGTTTGACGTGTCCATGCACGGTTGGTGATGCGAACACGACGCAGCTCTATATCATCTTCGGGCGAAACCGTAATCTCGGTATGCGTATCAAAATCATGGTCGCGACGACGGAACTCGACTCGCCCTTCCGAAAAAACTACTTCATACCGCTTCGATGGTTTGTGTGTGGGCTGATAAGTAGTTGACCAAAATTCGCCGCTCGACACATCGCGCAAATAGCAAAAACTGCCCCAATTGTCACATGTCTTGTCTTCGCGCCAGCGAGTGACGGCAAGGTCTTTCCAGCGGCTGCTCCCTCCACCCGCATTCGTGACCATAACGTGATAACGACCATTCGACAGCAATTGAACCTCTGGAATCGGCGTATTGGGGTTTTTAAGTATGCGTATTGGCATCTCCGGGACTTCCTCAGCCACGTGGATTTCAGGAAGATCGGCAGAGCGCAACGGGAAGACCTTAGCCTGGGGAATCCGTTCCTGAAGCAATAACATTGTCGCCTGAAATAGAGGATCTGATTCGAATCTCCGCTGCATAGGGCGATCCAGCAGCAAATAGGCCAGGGAAAGTATGCTCATCCCTAAATGATGAGCCATAAATGAGCGCACCACGGCCCGAGTTTCACCTCGTCGTACTCGCGACGGCGTGTAATCGATCGCTTCGTAAAACCCGAATTTGCCAACGATACCTTCAGTGGCGAGTTTTTGAAGGTTCAGACATGCTTTTTCGGGCGCAACCATCAAGGCCATTACCGAGGCATACGGCGCAATGACAAGATCATCGCCGAGGCCGCGTTTCAGCCCTAGTCCCGGTACGCCAAAAGCTCGATACTGATAATTTAAATGAATGTCGACGCCGTTGTACCCGGACTCCGACATACCCCAAGGCACGCCGCGTTGATTGCCATACTCGATTTGCCGATTCACCGCTGCCTTGCATGTCTGATCAAGCAGAGTATTGTCGTAGGTCGGCATCACCAGCAGCGGCATGAGATACTCGAACATCGAGCCACTCCACGATAATAAAAGCGGCTTCCCTCCGGCAGTCGTCAACATCCGACCAAGCGCAAACCAGCTCTCCTGTGGCAATTCGCCTTGAGCAATCGCGACGAAGTTGCACAGCCTGGCCTCTGAGGCAAGTAGATCATAGTAACTGGCATCTAATCGACGCTCACCCACGTTATATCCAATTGAGAGTAAACGTCTTGCGTGGTTGTACAGGAATCCATATTCCATCTGCGCAAACTCGCATGATTTTCGCGCAAGATATTCGAGGGTTTCTATCTGCTCTCGTGCACGTTCATGACCCTCACTGGCGAGTTGACGCAATGATGGAATTTTTGCGGTAAGCACCGAACTGTGCATCTCGGACGAGGTATTCGACCGCAACGAAGGTATATGGAAAGCCAGATCAGCGAGAGCACCTTCGCATTGCCTGACCAGCGCCTGTGCCCATTCGACACTTTCATAGAGGGAAAGATTTACTGTACTTTTGGTGAGTTGATTGACCACTTCACGCGCGTAAGTAAGCAAGCCATCCAGATACACTCGAACACTCCCCAATGTAAGCGGATGAGCTACAGCCGCCGCTTTAAGAGTTTTTTCGAATTGCGCCAAAGGAGTTGCTGCGGCACCACTGGCCGTCTCAACAACAATCCGCCACGTGTCGCCCAGCCCCGTGAATAATCGCCTTCCGATAATCGGAGCATCGGGGATCTCCAGCAATGCCACGCGCAATGTCAGCAAATGCGCTGCCAGATTCCCACTGTCCACGGTAGAAACATACCGCGACAATGGTTTGAGCGACAGGGTGTCATACCAGTTGTAAAAATGTCCTCGGTGCCGTTCCAGGACTTCCATGGTTTTCAATGTATTTGCCGTACGCTCTATGAGTTGGCCCGCTCCAATGTAGCCAAAATCGTACGCAGTGATATTAGCAAGCAGCGCCAAACCGATGTTAGTCGGTGAAGTGCGATGTGCGATTGTCGCAACAGGGTGTTCCTGAAAGTTGTCAGGCGGCAGCCAATTGTCTTCCGCCCCGACAAAAGTCTCGAAAAATGCCCACGTGCGACGCGTAATCTGACGCAGAAAAAGAATTTGATCGATTTTCAACTCTGCGTTTCGACGTTCCAGCGGTCGACTTATCCACCAAGTGATGGCCGGAGAGGCCGCCCATAGCAACAACACTGGGAGAGCAACGATCAGCGCGACTGGCATGTTGATCGCCAAAATAATCATCATCATGACGGCAATGGTGGGTGCGATCCACATCAACCGGTAGGAAGCACCAAGGCCCATGTAGCTGGAGGGTGGAATTGCTTGTTTGGGTCCACGTTCGACCTCGCGCCACGGATTCCATTCGAGAAGCCGCTGATGAGTGACCATCAACCGCACAATCGTGCGCAAGATCGCGTCTAGACTGAAATAGACCTCATAGGGCAGACACGCCAGCGTAAATAGAACCTGACCGAATTGTCGACCTGCCCCACGCATCGCAGCAATCAAGTGCTGGCGCAGTAACACTTCACGCGGTTTTCGCAACAGATCAAAGAGGGCCGCAATCACAATGGGCGTAAAGAGGATACAGATTACCGCCAATGTCCAGAACCATGCATGCGGCAGCGCCACCCACCCCAATATTAGCAATAGCGCCAGTGCCGCCGGCACCAGGCTTCGCCGGAGATTATCGAACAATTTCCACTGCGCCAGCGCCGATAGCGGATTGCGGAGATGACTCCCATCAGGGCCGGGTATACGCGACAATAACCAGCTCGCAATTTGCCAGTCTCCACGTATCCAGCGATGACGGCGGCTTACGTCCGCGCTGTAGCGGACAGGAAATTCCTCATATAACTGAACATCGCTAAGTAAGCCTGCGCGGGCATAAGATCCTTCCAAAAGATCATGACTGAGAATTCGGTTATTTGGGAAACGTCCTGCAAGTGCTCGCTCAAAAGCATCGACGTCGTAAATTCCTTTGCCGATGAATGAACCCTCACCAAACAGATCTTGGTAAACATCAGAAACTGTCCGAGTATACGGATCAATACCAATCTCGCCGCTAAATAGTTGCGCGTATCGCGAGCGATTTGATCCGGGCAAACTTACATCAACACGCGGCTGCAAAATACCATAACCATCTGTAACAATTGTATTTTTATCATCGGCTTGGCCGGTTTCGCCGAACCGTGGGATATTCAGCGGATGCGCCATCGCACCGACAAATTGCCGAGCTGAATCACGCGGCAATTGCGTGTCGGTATCGAGCGTAATGACGTACTTTATTTCCGACAATAATGCTGTATTACCCACAATGAGCGAGAACGCATTACCCGCTCGCCCACGCAAGAGCGCATTCAAGTCCGCAAGTTTTCCGCGCTTGCGTTCGAAACCCATCCACATTCCCTCCTGCGAATTCCAACGACGCGGGCGATGAAACAGAAAAAATTGACTACCATTTTGAACATCATTCCCGATTGAAGCCGCGGTTTCACCCGCATCGTTACTGGAGGCATCGCCATACTTTTTGTTTAGCTCCTCGATACTGGCTCTTGCGATTTGCAAAAGCGCCTCGTCCTCCGGGAGCTTTTCCTGATTTGCATCCCGAAAATCGGTCAACAGGCCGAAATCCAGATTGCGGTCACGATTGGCGAGAAATCGCACTTCAAGCGCTTCGACCAAATTCAAAACATCGGCAGCATTCGTGAGCATGGTTGGAACCACTACCAGTGTACGGAACACTGAAGGAATTCCACTGGAGAAATCCATCCGTGGCATGGGATGGGGTGTCACTAGCAATTGAGTCACCCAATTCACCAACGCAACGGCCAATTGGCTTGTCGCAAGCAACAACAGGACATACACTGTGCCCAGTAACCAATCGCGCACACCATCCTCATAGGCTTTAATCACGAGACTGCTGGTCAGGAACAATGTGATCAGCGTAATCGCACTCAGATAAAAGAAAAGCGCAAACCGGCGATTTATCCGACTTAGCTTCTCAAGGATAGACAGGCGTGCCTGCACCACTCGCTCCAGATGCGGCAATCCTTTACCAATCAAATGAAACCCGACATGAGCCGCAGTCTCGTCGCCCCTCCCTATTGCCGCACCTTCCCGAGCCAGCCGAAGCGTCGTTTGAGCCACCTCCACTTCTGACAAAGCACCACCCTTAGCCAGTCGTTCCACGACATGGCGGTACCGATCACGGGTGATAAAATCCATACGGCCATATACACCACCTGGATCCTCCCGCAAGATCGTTTCGATTGCACTAGCGGCTTCAGTAAAATCGCGCCAATCGACAGCTCCAAGCATGCGCAAGCTGCCGATACTGTTAGAAATCGAAACCTGATCAGCCGCCTGTTGCTGATTGCCGGACTGCACCAACTCCTCGATCGTGCGATTTGATTCGGCAAGGCTTTGTTCAATCCACTTCAACGGCAATACCAAAGCGGAGCTCTGCCCCTGTAGTCGACGCACAAATTCTGAAACAAATGGAGCCGTCATTGGCGGATCGGATCGTGCCATATCCGCAATGACCAAAATCAAGCCCTTGGGATCCGTCTCCACAACCTTGGTCATTTCATCGGCCCATTTGACGGCAAGGTTTCTCTCTAACCTGCCAATCTCGATGTATACCGCAACGCGGCGTAGATTCTCGATTAATGCCAGACGCAACATAATCGGGATCGCCCATAATTCACCCAACTGCAGGGTGGTAACGGACTGGTAGGCTGCCACAAATCGACTAAGCGTTTCCGTATCGACTCGACCATCGCCATGGGAAATAGTCTGCAGCGCGATGTCATACACCCGCGGCAGACCAGCCGATGGCCCACGTACCAGGCACGGCAACTCGCGGCTATAATTTTTGGGAAGGTGATGCTTGGCAGTACGGATTTGCTCTTCGAGCAGGTGAAAATTGTCGAACAGCCATTCTCCGGCTGGCGTCAACCGATGGTTCGCCTTAACTGATGCTGTCAAAACATTACAAACACTAATCAGTGTGCTTTCATTCGCGGCTAGCCGTGCCAGAAGTTGGTCTGGACTGCGTTTCGGCGACACGGTATGTGACGCCGCAAGCGTTCTACCATATAACTCCATTTGATCGGCGCTAAATAGTTCCGATCGTAGTGGTAGTTCTTCGAGAAGCTGAGTTCGTGGCCATCCAATTTTGCGAAACCACGTAATCAAGGATAGCAAAAAAACAGAAATTCTTGTGTCTCCAGCCTTCAAGTTAAACATCCTCCAATTTAAAATACTCTGTTTACAAACAGGGACGCAATGCAGAACATTGGTCGTGGCTTAGGCATTTCGAAGTGTCAAACACTTAAAGTCAAAAACGGCCACGCCATTTAACTATCTGGCTTAAGTGCATCTACCTTCCATCTTGAGCAAATTGTAGTAATTTCATGATCTAGCGATAGGCGCAACAATGCATTTATCAAATTGCATTTAAATGAAAATTAAAATGAACAAAAAAATAGAAGTTTTGATGAAAACTTCAAACATGAATGTTTATTTATTTATTGAGTTTTACAATGCCGCCGGCACTGCAATCACAGTTTGGCAATCTGGTCGCCCACCGTGTTCTAGCGAAAAAAAACTCTCGCTGTAACTGTGATTACACGTCATTTTTTATAGATAGAGGCAAACGTATCGAGTTTTTTTCGGTACCTTGCCCACAGAGGCAAAACTCAAGAAGCTTAGTGCATGTACAAATTCATGAGCACTTAACAGGACAACAGCCGATTCCGCTCATACACAAGTAACATTTCTTCATGCAGATATACAAATTATGAAACATTCAAGTTAACAATGGTGTCACCCCATTTGGGAGATTACGCTGGTAATCTCCCATGTCAGCTTTACTTAACTCGCATGTCATTCTTGACAGATTTCACGCCTCTAACACCACGAGCAACTTCTTCGGCCCTATCAATACTGGACTGAGAACTCACAAAGCCGCTTAATTGAACGACACCTTTATAGGTCTCGACATTTATTTCCGTAGCCTTCAACGTAGGCTCATTAAAAACCGCCGCTTTAACCTTCGTTGTAATTACGCTATCATCTAAATATTCTCCTGCTCCTTCTGACTTCGTAGTGGCCGCACAACCTAAAATTGACATGAATACGATGGCAGTAAAAATAGTAATAAAATATTTTAATTGTTTCATAATGAAATCTCCTGATTTTAAAGAAGCCGCTTAATTGGCTGACTCCTTGGGTTATGAATGCTCCACCCTGCTCGCGCGGGCTTTCAATGCCAACTTAAGAAAGCTGGTGGAGTGTTACTGCGACATGCTGGAAGCTTGTACTAGCCGCCGAAGTGCAGATTACTATCCAGCGCATGTACAGTCTGTGCGGTATCGTACACAACTTAAGCCAATAGCTTTACTATAGAGTTCCACTAATTAGTTAATTAGCGGATGTGCCTATAAAATTTAAAATATTTTAATAAGCTGCTTATGTTCATTACCTCTTCACAGGTAACAAACCAGAACTATCTCCTCGCCGCTGTGCAAGCGGATGAATTTGAACGCTTGAAACCACATCTGGAGCTGGTTCAAATGCCGCTCGGGAGCGTCCTCCATGAATCCGGTAGTCGGTTGCAACATGCATGGTTCCCCACGACTGCCATCGTGTCTCTGCAATACATCATGGAGGATGGTGCTTCGACAGAAATCGCAGGCGTCGGCAATGAAGGCATACTAGGTGTTTCACTACTTATGGGTGGCGCAGCGACACCTAGCCGGGCAATTGTGCAAACGGGCGGCTGCGGCTACCGCATAAAAGCCGGATCAATGCTGCAAGAATTCAATCGCATAGAATCGCTACAGCGCCTATCACTGCTTTATATTCAAGCGCTCATCACACAAATGTCCCTGACTGCGGCGTGCAATAGACACCATTCAATCGAACAGCAGCTTTGCCGCTGGCTTTTATTAACCATCGATCGGCTGACCTCAAATGAGTTAATCATGACGCAGGAATTAATTGCCAGCATGCTTGGCGTGCGCCGCGAAGGCATTACGGAAGCAGCCGGAAATTTAAAAAATGCTGGTTTTATTAATTATCGCCGTGGACACATTACCGTACTCGATCGATCTGGACTGGAAACGCTCTCTTGCGAATGTTATAAGGTGGTCAAAAAAGAATTTGATTGCTTACTCTCGACGTACGCAACCACCCAACATTCGCATTCTCAAGCGTATAGCAAAAAATAGAACTCACCTGCGTTATTTAATTCACCAGAACCCAAGCCCCTGAGCCTTCAGAATAGGCAAGGTATGATTCGACAGATTGCCATATGTCTACCATCCTCCTCCCATTCAAAAATGTGCTAACCAACCACACACCGTAAACAGTTCGCGCCTAACAACAAATTTTTTTACGTACAACCATCAACCAATTTAAGAAGACGATAATGCATGGGCGCTGTGCTCAGTTCTGCATACGCAAATCTAGCGATCATGGTGTTAAAGATCGAATCACTTTTTGAAGTGATGAAGTCCTATGTGTGTAAACGCACAGAGAGCACGTATCACAAATGATATTTTGTCTACAGGCAGCATTTCCCCTTACCAGCATAGGGTGAGAATATAGGTTCGCAATATGAAGCACGGGTATAGACATGTACACATACTAAATGTGCAGACAAAAACTAGCGGGTTTCGATATGCACATATTTATTAGTGATTACGTAATTGACAAGAGAACATTTCCATAAATCTCGCTCAGTCATGTTAAAATGTTTTGTTAATTATTCCAATTTTTTGTTAATTAAAACAATATAGAAACGCTTCAAAATTTTTTAGTTAGCAGCCGTTACAACCATACAGGTTCAACCAGGTATGCCATAACGACGTACACCTCAAAATGAAATTGGAAATTCGGTGAAATTTGTGTTGGTGTTTGTTACTCAGTTTTTAAAGGTATTCTTAAATTATGCTTAGCCGGTCTGATATTCTAAACGCCAGCCTCCTGATCGTTGACGATCAGGAGGCGAATATACGTCTACTTGAGGAAATGTTACGTGGCGCTGACTATACGCGTATAGCATCGACACAGAATCCTTATGAAGTCAGCGAGTTATATCGCAAAAACCGCTATGACCTGATTCTGCTCGACTTACAGATGCCTGGCATGGATGGCTTTCAGGTGCTGGAAAGCTTGAAAAAAGTCGAAACAGATGGCTACCTTCCGGTACTCGTAATTACCGCCCAACCAGATCACAAGCTGCGCGCGTTACAAGCCGGTGCGAAAGATTTCATCAGTAAGCCTTTTGATCTGACCGAAGTACGAACACGTATCCATAACATGCTGGAAGTACGGCTTTTATACAAAAAAATTGAACATTACAACAAGGTATTGGAGCAGACTGTACAAGCACGAACAGCAGAACTACGGGAAAGCGAAGCTCGTTTTCGCCGCCTGACCGAGCTGTCGTCTGACTGGTATTGGGAACAAGATGAGACCGGACATTTCACCAAAGTTTACGGCCCGGTTCTTGAAATGCTCGGAATTGAGGTTGACGACTTACTCAGCGAACCGAGTGAAGCACAAGCAGCACATTGGAATAAAGATGAACGGGCGGTACTAGAAGAACATATAGCAGCCAGACGACCATTCCTGGATTTCGTCTACAGACGACATAATTCAGATGGTTCGCAGCAATACTTTATGATTAGCGGAGAACCGATGTTCGATTCATCCGGTCGTTTTACAGGTTTCCGTGGAGTGGGTAAAGACGTCACTGGAAGCATGCGTTCCGCCTCATAACAGGGTGTTCATATTTATAAGGTGACTCGCACACCTCCAGTCTTCGTAGATGGTAGATGCCCAATTTATTGAAAACTCCAAGAAAGCTGGAATTGCTTTTGTAAAATAGATTCATAACTCCAAAAGCCTCTCGCAAACTCTTATCTTTGACCTCCACAACTACTCTTCTCCGGCACATTTTCCTGAGCTATATCAACGAGTAGAAATCTTTTAATTTCTCACTCTGGTGACGATGGTAAAATTTCAGTTGTAACCGTCATTTCGCCACCATGTCCCAACCCTCTTTCATCCATCTGCGTCTGCACAGCGAATACTCCATTGCTGATGGCATTGTGCGCATTCCCGAGGCAATTGCCGCCGCCAAGCAGGATGTCATGCCCGCCCTGGCACTTACCGACCTCAATAATGTGTTCGGCTTGATCAAATTCTATCAGGCAGCGCGCGCTGCCGGCATCAAGCCCATCATCGGCTGTGATGTATTCATCAGCAATCCAGCCGAGCGCGACAAGCCGTTCCGGCTGCTGTTGTTATGCCAGTCCAATGTTGGCTATCTGCGATTGTGTGAATTGGTGACACGCGCCTATCTGGAAAGGCAAAACAGTGGTCGCATCGAGATACACAAACAATGGCTGCGCGACGGGACAGAGGGACTGCTCGCATTATCCGGCGCACATCTCGGTGAGGTCGGCACGGCGCTGCTGAATGGCAATCAGGCAACGGCTCGTCAGCTGGCGCTTGAGTGGGCGGAGCTGTTCCCCAGTCGATATTATCTGGAAGTGCAGCGAACCGGCATGGTGCGCGAAGAGCTGCACGTGAGTGAAACGGTCAAACTGGCCGTAGAGCTGGCGTTACCGGTAGTAGCTACACAACCAATCCAGTTCCTAAGCCGTGAAGCTTACAAAGCGCACGAGGCGCGCGTCTGCATCGCCGAAGGGTATGTGCTGAATGACAAGCGGCGCGTGCGCCAATTTACCCCGCAGCAGTATTTCAAAACCCAGGCCGAGATGATGACGCTGTTCGCCGATTTTCCTGAAGCGTTGCAAAACAGTGTGGAGATCGCCAAGCGATGTAATTTGACCTTGCAACTAGGTAAGCCATATTTGCCGGATTTCCCCACCCCAAATGGCGAAAGCCTGGATGATTTTCTGCGTACGGAATCCGAACTCGGTTTGCATCAGCGCATGCTGCAGTTGTATCCGGATGAAACTGTGCGCGCCGCGAAGATGGAGGAATATACCTCACGCTTGGCATTCGAAATTGAAACCATTATAAAAATGGGGTTCTCCGGTTACTTTTTGATTGTGGCCGATTTCATCCGCTGGGCCAAGCTCAATGACGTGCCGGTCGGCCCCGGCCGCGGCTCAGGCGCAGGTTCACTGGTGGCTTACAGTCTCAGTATCACCGATCTTGACCCGCTACGCTACGCCCTGCTCTTTGAACGCTTTCTGAATCCGGAACGCATATCCATGCCCGACTTCGATGTGGATTTCTGCCAGGATGGGCGCGAGCGCGTTATCGAGTATGTGAAACAAAAATACGGCGCGGCGAGTGTGTCGCAGATTGCCACCTTCGGCACCATGGCGTCCAAAGCGGTGATCCGCGATGTCGGACGCGTGCTGGATTTTCCTTACGGCCTGTGTGATCGCCTGTCCAAGCTCGTTCCGCTGGAAGGCGTCAAACCGGTATCACTGAAAAAAGCACGTGAACTGGAGCCAGAATTTAACAGTATTATCAGCAGCGAAGAAGGTGTGGAAGAGCTGCTTGAACTGGGTACACGGCTGGAAGATTTAACGCGCAATGTCGGCATGCATGCGGGCGGGGTACTGATCGCACCGGGCAAGCTGACCGATTTTTGTCCGCTATATTACGCCGAGGGCAGCGACAAGGGCATCAGTCAATTTGATAAAGACGATGTGGAAAAGATCGGCTTGGTGAAATTCGACTTTTTGGGGTTGCGCACGCTCACCATCATTGATTGGGCGGTGAAATATGTAAACAAAATGCCCGCAGGCCTAGGTTTTCCCATTGAAAATCGCTTCTCCATCGAAAACCTTCCACTGGAGGACAAACCAACTTACGCCCTGCTTAAGGCTGCTAACACTACAGCGATATTTCAGCTTGAATCTCCTGGCATGAAAAAGCTGATTATCAAGTTGCAACCGGACACATTTGAAGACATCGTGGCGCTGGTTGCATTATATCGCCCAGGTCCGCTCGAATCAGGCATGGTAGAGGACTTCATTAACCGCAAACATGGCCGTTCCAAGGCTGATTATTTTCATCCCGAACTGGAAATTTCGCTCAAGCCAACTTACGGTGTGATCGTGTACCAAGAGCAAGTGATGCAGATCGCGCAGATCATCGGCGGTTATTCGCTGGGAGCGGCGGACTTGTTGCGCCGCGCGATGGGGAAAAAAAATGCTGAGGAGATGGCGCTGCAACGCAGCATCTTCGTGGACGGCGCTGTGGCGCGCGCTATCAACAAGCGACTAGCTGAGCAACTGTTCGACCTGATGGAAAAATTCGCTGGGTACGGTTTTAACAAATCGCATTCTGCTGCCTATGCGTTGGTGTCATATCAGACCGCCTATCTAAAGGCGCATTACCCGGCGGCATTCATGGCCGCCACACTATCATCTGATATGGATAACACCGACAAAGTCCATATTTTCTATCTCGATACCCTGGCGCAAGGAATAAGTATTTTGCCGCCGGATATTAACTCGTCTGTAAACCGCTTTATGCCAGTGGACGAAAAAACGATTG
Organism: Candidatus Nitrotoga arctica; assembly: GCF_918378365.1. Lineage (NCBI taxonomy): Bacteria > Pseudomonadati > Pseudomonadota > Betaproteobacteria > Nitrosomonadales > Gallionellaceae > Candidatus Nitrotoga > Candidatus Nitrotoga arctica. Next base: position 2,823,304 of record NZ_OU912926.1, read on the forward strand.
CATATGGATTGGAAGCCATTAAAGGTACAGGTAAAGCTGCGATAGATAGCATTGAACATGCTCGTAAACTCGGTGGGCCATTCCGCGACCTGTTCGATTTTTGTCATCGCGTAGATAAGCGCGTGGTGAACCGTCGCGCCACTGAAGCGCTGATCCGCAGTGGCGCATTCGATAAGATTTCGGATCATCGCTATCAGTTGCTGGCGTCGCTCGAGATCGCGCTTTGCAGCGCGGAACAGAAAGCACAATCAGTCAATCAAAATAGTCTATTCGAATACGATGCAAGTGTGACGATGTCGGTGCAAATGAAGAACGTCCCGCGCTGGACGGTGCGCGAGCAATTGCAACATGAAAAAACCAGCTTGGGTTTTTATCTCAGCGGCCATCCCTATCAAGAATATGCCAACGAACTAGAAAATTTCGTCAAGACACGCCTGGCCGATATCACGCTGCAAGCGCTACCGCAAAACGGCAACACCAAACGCGGTGGAGTGCCGGTAGTATTGGCTGGCATAGTGTCTGCCATGCGAATACAGCAGACGCGGCGTGGGCGCATGGCAATTGTCACACTGGACGATGGCAGCGCACAGTTGGAAATGATGGTATTCAACGAAGTTTTCGAGGCCAATCGCCCGTGGATACGTGAAGATGAATTGCTGGTGGTGCGCGGCAAAGCCAGTCTCGACGAGTATTCCGGCAATATGCGCGTCAATGGTGAGGAGTTATTCGATTTCGCCTCGGCGCGTTCCACTTTCGCGAAGCGCCTGGAACTTACTGTTGCGTCTGACGCACGCATTAGCGTGACTCAGTTAAAAGAACTACTCGAGCCCTACCGAGAAGGCAAATGCATGACTGTAGTGTGCTACCGCAATACGAGCGGGAGCGCAAACCTGAAGCTGGGCGAGGCTTGGAGTGTCACGCTGCACAGTGATCTAATGAGCGGATTAAAGAAACTGCTAGGCGAGCAGAATGTTCATATTGCTTATACTTGAGCAAGTTTTTTCTCTTCCAATAATTTGGTAGCACGGCGTAATGCGGTGCCCAGGCCAGCCGTTACATTGTCGCTTTCCATCTCGTCAAAAAATCCTGCTTGATGCACCCTGAAATAGGGTTGTTTGTGGGCGCCGCAAAGAATGAGAATTGGGGGCGGAAAAATTCGGCCAGTTTCTTGGAGCAGACTACTTAATCCTCATGCCAGGTTGTGCGCCATCGTCCGGACTGAGGATGAATAAACCGGGCGCATCGCCGGAAGCCGCCAGCACCATCCCTTCCGATAAACCGAATTTCATCTTGCGTGGCGCAAGATTCGCAACCATCACCGTCATGCGACCCTTTAATTTTTCCGGCTCGTAAACCGACTTGATGCCCGCAAACACCGTGCGCGTTTTTTCCTCACCGATGTCCAACGTCAGTTTCAGCAGCTTCTCCGCGCCTTCAACATGCTCGGCGTTGACGATTTTAGCCACGCGCAGATCGACCTTGCTGAAGTCGTCGATACTGATGGTTTCAGCGATGGGCGCAATGGCGTGCTGCTGCGCCTCAGCATGACGAACAGGGGATGGCGGCGGTGCAAGGGTTTCTTTATTGGCTTCAATCATGGCATCTATTAGTTTTTGGTCAATGCGGGTCATCAGGTGTTGGTAAGGGTTAATTCGATGGCTGATGATCGGGCGATTAACATCTCTTAAGCTTAGTGGTGCAATGTTTAAGAAGGTCTCTACACTGCTTGCAAGTTGAGGTAGGACCGGTTTGAGATAAATTGTGAGAAGGCGAAATAGCTCAATAGCGGCAGTGCATACTTGGTGAAGCTCATCCCTTCTCGCGTCGTCCTTGGCGATTGCCCAAGGGGCTTTTTCATTTACATAGCGATTTGCAATGTCCGCAAACTCCATAATTTGGCGGATGGCCTTTCCATAATCTCGTTCTTCATACGCCTTCCCAATATCATTTGCACGTTTCCTAAATCTGCCAAACAAATCTTCGTCACCAGGGATAATTTGCGCCACAGCAAAGCTACCGCCTTGCTTCTTGGCAGATTCAAGTTCATCTTCGGCAATTTGCTTGTAATAGGGTTTGGGGTCGATTTGTGGAAGAGAAGAAGCTAATTGACCATCAAAAAGTTTATGGATGAACCCCGCACACCGGCTCGCAATATTGATGTACTTCCCAATCAAGTCGCTGTTCACCTTCGCGACAAAATCTTCCAAACTCAGGTCAATATCTTCCATCGTCCCATTGAGTTTCGCGGCATAGTAGTAGCGCAAATATTCCGGGTTGAGTCCCTGCTTGAGGTAGCTATCTGCGGTGATAAAAGTCCCGCGTGATTTGCTCATTTTCTCGCCGTTGACGGTGAGAAAGCCGTGTGCGAACAGCTTAGTTGGCGTGCGAAAACCGGCATGTTGCAGCATCGCGGGCCAGAACAAGGCGTGAAAATAAAGGATGTCCTTTCCGATGAAGTGGTACAGCTCAGTATCGGAATCTGGCTTCCAGTAATCGTCGAAGGCGATGCCATCGGCATCGCACAGCTTTTTGAAGCTGCCCATGTAGCCTACCGGCGCATCCAGCCACACATAAAAATATTTGCCCGGTGCATCGGGTATCTCAAAGCCGAAATAGGGCGCGTCGCGAGAAATGTCCCAGTCGGTGAGTTTGTTCTCGCCTGCAGTGCCCAGCCATTCCTGCATCTTGTTGGCGGCTTCTGGTTGCAGTGTTCCGCTGCGTGTCCACTCGCGCAGGAACTGTTGGCATGTGTCAGCGGAGAGCTTGAAAAAATAATGGTCGGAGTTACGCCGCTCGGGTTGCGCACCGGACACGGCGGAGTAGGGATTGATCAGTTCGGTGGGCGAATAAGTGGTGCCGCACACTTCGCAATTGTCGCCGTATTGATCCTTGGCGTGGCATTTGGGACATTCGCCCTTGATGAAACGATCCGGCAGGAACATATTCTTGACCGGATCATAGAACTGCTCGACTGAACGCACTTCAATCAAGCCCGCGGCTTTAAGTTTGCAATAAATTGCCTCTGCATATTCTTTAGTTTCGTTACTGTTAGTGCTGCCATAGTGGTCGAACTCGACATGAAAACCTTCAAAATCTGACTTGTGTTCATGCCACACGCGATCTATCAATTGTTCCGGGGTGATACCTTCTTTTTCAGCGCGAAGCATGACAGGCGTGCCGTGAGTATCGTCTGCACAGACGTAATAACATGTGTTGCCTAGCATTTTTTGGAAGCGCACCCATATGTCGGTCTGAATGTACTCAACCAAATGACCCAAATGGATACTACCATTGGCATAAGGCAATGCGGACGTAACCAGTATCTTGCGCAACATAAATAGAAAACCCCTTGTAAAGGGCCGTAATTGTAGCAAAATTGAACTATAGGCGTGACGGGGAATCTTGGGTAGAATGCTTGCCCCCTATCGTTTTAATTGCAGGAGCAGCACATGAGTTTTACCGACGCAGACGTACAGGCCGCATTGGCAAAGTTGATTGACCCCAATACAAAAAAAGATTTTGTAGCGGGCAAGTCGGTAAAAAATATAAAGATCAGCGGTGATAATTTATCGCTCGATATTCAGCTTGGCTACCCTGCGAAAAGCGTGTGGGACGAGATACGAGTGATGGTAGAAAATCACCTGCGTAGCGCTTTACCAGGTATCAACACTCTTTGCGTGAATGTAAGCAGCAAGGTAGTGCCCCATGCTGTGCAGCGCGGCGTAAAGCTAGTTGATGGGGTAAAGAATATTATTGCGGTGGCCAGCGGCAAAGGCGGTGTGGGCAAATCCACTACGGCGGTGAATCTGGCGTTGGCACTGGCTGCGGAAGGTGCCCGCGTCGGGATTCTGGATGCGGATATTTACGGCCCTTCCCTGCCCACCATGATGGGCATCAAAGGCGAGCCCGTATCGCGCGATGGCAAGTCGGTCGAGCCTATGCAGGGACATGGACTGCAGGTCATGTCCATCGGCTTCATGATTCAAGGCGAGGATGTGCCGATGGTCTGGCGCGGCCCGATGGTCACTCAGGCACTGGATCAATTGTTGAATCAGACGCGCTGGGATGAGCTGGACTATCTAGTGGTGGATATGCCGCCCGGCACTGGCGATATCCAATTGACTCTGTCACAAAAAGTACCGGTAACCGGGGCGATCATCGTAACCACTCCACAGGACATCGCACTGATGGATGCGCGCAAGGGACTCAAAATGTTCGAGAAGGTGAGCATAAAGATACTTGGTATCGTGGAAAACATGAGCACGCACATCTGCTCGAAATGCGGGCATGAGGAACACATCTTCGGGAGCGGCGGAGCCGAAAAGATGTGTAACGACTACAAAGTAGAGCTCCTCGGTTCTTTGCCTTTGGACATCCGCATTCGCGAGCAGGCCGATTCCGGCAACCCCACCGTCATGGCCGACCCCGATGGTGTAATTGCCAAAGAGTACAAACAGATTGCGCGGCGCCTGGCGGTGAAAGTTGCTGAAATGGCGCAAGATTATAGTGCGGCGTTTCCTAAAATTGTGATGCAGAAGACATAAGGATAAAACGCGAAGTGCAAAGTGTCATGGAGCATTTATATTTTTATTCTTTTCCCTGGACCATAACTTTTGTATCGAACTAAACATGAGCATTAAATCAGACAAGTGGATACGTCACATGGCCAAACAGTACGGCATGATCGAGCCGTTCGAACCCGGGCAGGTGAAAGAAATGAATGGCCAGCGTATCGTGTCATATGGCACGTCGAGCTACGGCTATGACATCCGTTGCTCAGACGAATTCAAGCTATTCACCAACATCAATAGCACCATCGTCGATCCAAAGAATTTCGATGCCAACTCTTTCGTCGAGCTCAAGAACGACTATTGCATCATCCCGCCCAACTCTTTCGCGCTGGCACGTACCGTGGAACACTTTCGCATTCCCCGCAACGTACTGACCATTTGCCTGGGTAAATCTACCTACGCGCGGTGCGGCATAATCGTCAATGTCACACCCTTAGAGCCGGAATGGGAAGGTTATGTAACACTGGAGTTTTCCAATACCACGCCTTTACCGGCAAAAATTTACGCCAATGAGGGCGTGGCGCAAGTGATCTTCTTCGAGTCTGACGAAGTATGCGAAGTCTCATACAAAGATAGGGGCGGCAAGTATCAGGGGCAAGTTGGGGTTACGCTACCCAAGATATGAATATAGTCAGGTGAAGAATAAGCAGTCCAACACTCACCCGCCATTTAGCAAAGTATGAATCAGATGAGTGGTTACATTCCGCCCATCCATTGAACTCTACTGAATCAAATAGAGGTATAAAATTTAATGGCACCCAATCCGCAAACCATTTGGCGCAGCCCCACAGGCGAGGTGGTCGCCTGCGTGGAAAAGAACAAGGTGCTGAGCGAGAACATGGAAGAAATCCGCCAAATCTGCCAAGACGCGCTGGAAGATGCCGTACTAATGGGTTGTGACGAACAGCAGTTTCGCACGGTACTGACTGAACTAGTCCAAGCCCTTAAAAACCCCTACCCTCCGCGCGGCTAACTGCACCAGAATAGCATTAAGCTTTTTGATCAATTCCGGTTTAATCGTCCCCCTTAATACAGCTGACAATCTTTTATTCGCGTTACCGGATGACATCATTCTTAATTGTTATTTAACGCTAACCACATCATCTAAATCTGCGACAATCGGCCCCGACTCGCTGTCCGGCAGATATTCCCTACCAAGGAGCACTGAATGAAATTTGATTTTCCCATCATCATCATCGACGAGGATTTCCGCTCAGAAAATTCCAGTGGTCTGAGCGTGCGCGCTTTGGCCGGGGCCATCCAGAAAGAAGGCATGGAGGTGCTGGGTATAACCAGCTACGGGGATTTGACTTCATTCGCGCAGCAGCAAAGCCGAGCTTCGGCCTTTTTACTATCGATAGACGATGAGGAATTCGGCGGCGGCAGTAAAGAAGAGACAGCCATTGCACTGAAAAGCATCCGTGCTTTCGTGGAAGAGATCCGCTTTAAAAATGCCGATATCCCCATCTATCTATATGGCGAAACGCGTACTTCACGCCATATCCCGAATGACATCCTGCGCGAATTGCATGGATTCATTCATATGCATGAAGACACGCCGGAATTTGTGGCGCGGCATATCATCCGTGAAGCTCGATTATATTTAGACTCACTCGCCCCGCCGTTTTTCCGCGCTCTGGTTAATTACGCGCAAGATGGTTCCTATTCTTGGCATTGCCCTGGCCACTCGGGCGGGGTCGCTTTCCTGAAATCGCCGGTAGGTCGAATGTTTCACCAATTCTTTGGCGAGAATATGTTGCGTGCAGACGTGTGCAACTCAGTCGACGAGCTGGGTCAGCTGCTCGATCATACCGGACCGGTAGCGGCCAGCGAGCGAAATGCAGCGCGTATTTTCAGTTGCGATCACCTGTTCTTTGTGACTAACGGCACCTCTACATCAAATAAAATTGTATGGCATTCCACCGTCGCACCCGATGACATCGTAGTGGTGGATCGCAACTGTCATAAATCCATCCTGCATTCCATCATCATGACTGGTGCAATACCCGTATTCCTGATGCCGACACGTAATCATTTCGGCATCATCGGACCAATTTCACTGGACGAGTTTAAAATTGAGACTATCCAGCGCAAGATCGATGCAAACCCGTTCATCAAGAATAAAAAGCAAAAGCCGCGCATCCTGACTATCACTCAAAGTACTTATGACGGCGTGTTGTACAACGTGGAAACCCTCAAACAAATGCTCGATGGGCAAATTGACACCCTGCTTTTCGACGAGGCATGGTTACCGCATGCCGCCTTTCATGATTTCTACAAGGATATGCACGCCATCGGCCAAGGCCGTAAGCCGTGCAAGGAATCCATGGTGTTTTCCACACAATCGACCCATAAAATGTTGGCCGGATTGAGTCAAGCCTCACAGATTTTGGTGCAGGACAGCGAAATGCGCAAACTGGACCGCGACTGCTTCAACGAAGCCTATATGATGCATACCTCTACCAGCCCGCAGTACGCCATTATCGCGTCATGCGATGTGGCTGCCGCAATGATGGAGCCGCCCGGCGGCACCGCTCTGGTAGAAGAATCCATTGCTGAAGCGCTCGACTTTCGTCGTGCCATGCGCAAGGTGGATGAAGAATGGGGAGTGGATTGGTGGTTCAAAGTCTGGGGGCCGGACTTTCTCGCCGAAGAAGGCATGGCCTCGCGCGCGGACTGGATGCTGGGTGCAGATGATCGCTGGCATGGCTTCGGCAACTTGGCACCGGGCTTCAACATGCTCGACCCGATCAAGGCCACCATTATCACCCCGGGGCTGGATGTCGGGGGAGACTTCGCCGATTCCGGCATTCCGGCTGCCATTGTCACCAAGTACTTGGCGGAAAATGGTGTTGTGGTGGAAAAAACCGGCCTCTATTCTTTTTTTATCATGTTTACTATTGGCATTACCAAGGGACGCTGGAATACCATGGTAACCGAGTTGCAGCAATTCAAGGATGACTATGACAAAAATCAGCCACTATGGCGTGTGCTGCCCGAATTTGTCGCCAAATACGCACGCTACGAGAAGATCGGCCTCCGTGACCTTTGCGACAATATTCACGGCATTTACAAGATCAATGACGTAGCGCGGTTAACCACCGAGATGTACCTTTCCAACATGGAGCCCGCCATGAAGCCGTCCGACGCTTTCGCTAAAATGGCGCACGGTGAAATTGACCGCGTGTCGATTGACGAACTGGAAGGACGCATCACCAGCGTGCTGTTGACGCCTTATCCACCAGGCATTCCGCTACTCATCCCGGGCGAACGCTTCAACAAAACCATCGTGGACTACCTCAAGTTTGCGCGAGACTTTAATCAGAAATTTCCAGGATTTGAGAGTGACATTCATGGCTTGGTAGCAAATGAGGGTAGTGACGGACCACGCTACTATGTGGATTGCGTAAGACAAGAGTAAGTGCGATTAGAATTTGAATCTGGCCTGAATTAGGCCCGGCTAAAACTACAATTACGGCTTGGCAAATTCTATTTTATAACTAGCTGCTTTCAATACGAGGCCGAGCAGTAAAAAATATTCTCGAAGGCCATGCATGCCGGTCATAAGCTTGGTGCACTCAATATCAACCAGTCAAGGTAATTTTTTTTGACTTACCCATTGCGCACTGAGCATACGGTGGCTCCTATTTTCAGGCAAGTGCTGCATGAATGAACAATCCTGACGATGAATAGTCATCCCCCGGTCGCGCGTGACATATCCAACAATCAAATCCTGCGGCACGGGCTTGCAACATTTCGCTATTCGGGTCAGCAAATTACCCATGCCTTCAACCAGAATATCTGTGGGGGATGAACGTGCAGCAGTAGACCTGAAGACAATTGGTTTTATTATTTCTACTGTCCTCGCTGGCATCTCGTCCTGAATGGCGGTGACAAGATGTCGTTGCGTGACATCGCCCCGCCCGAGTGCGGCCAACAAGTTTTCCAACTTATTAAAATGCAACTTTTGCGCGATTTTTTCCTGATTTAAGGAGGTAACGCCCAGCCGGTGCAGTTCACGATCCAACTGCATCCTACCCTGAGAAATATGTTCATCAAAACTCTGATACTTGAACCAGTGCCGCACCTTGGCCCGGGCTCGCTGACTTTGCAAATAACCATGGGCAGGATTAAGCCAGTCACGGCTCGGTGAACCCTGTTTGGCAACCAGGATTTCTACCCGTTGCCCGTGTTGCAACTTGTAATTGAGCGGCACTATGCTGCCATCTACCTTGGCACCGCGCGTACGGTGTCCCAAATCAGTATGCACCGCATAGGAAAAATCCACCGGAGTCGCGCCTTGGGGCAAATTGATCACCTTCCCCTGAGGCGTAAGCACATAAACCTGATCATGGAATAATTCATTCCTGAATTGCGCCAGCATGTCACCACTATCAGTTACATCTTCTTTCCATTCTAAAATCTGGCGCAGCAATACAATCTGTTCATCGAACCTGACATCCGATTTTGCGCCTTCTTTATATCGCCAGTGGGCAGCGACACCCAATTCCGAATGCTGGTGCATCTCAAAAGTTCGTATCTGCACCTCAAGTGCCAAGTTGCGCGGACCGAACACAGCTGTATGCAATGAGCGGTAGTGATTGCTCTTGGGATGCGCAATGTAATCATCAAATTCGCTTGAAATAGGCTGCCACAAGTTATGTACCAGTCCAAGTGCCGCATAACAATCCTTGACATCATTCACCAGAATCCGCACTGCACGCACATCATAGAGCTCGCTGAAATCTATGCGCTTGCGCTTCATCTTGTTGATGATGCTGAAGATGTGCTTGGGCCGTCCTGTCACCTCCGCCTTGATGCCTGCCTGATTCAGTTCCAGCCTCAACTGAGTCAGCACATCCGCGATATATTGTTCACGATCTACCCGGCGCTCATCCAGCAGCGTAGCCACTTTCTTGTAAATATCCGGTTCCAGATAACGCAGAGAAAGATCTTCCAGTTCCCATTTTATTTGCCATACGCCGAGGCGATTTGCCAGTGGCGCAAAAATACCCTGCGTTTCAAGCGCAATCAGCTTTTGCTGATCTTCGCTGGCACCTGACAAGCAACGCATAGTCTGGGTTCGCTCAGCAAGCTTGATTAACACCACACGAATGTCTTCCACCATGGACAAAACCATTTTTCGCAAACTTTCTATCTGCTGGCCGCTATCACCTTTTTTCTTTTCTATTTTATGCAGGCCTTGCATCTCGCTGAATTCCCGGATTTGCTCAATACGCGAAATCCCTTCAACCAAATGGCTTATATTAGCGCTAAAACGTGTTTCCAAAACTTCAGCCCAGTTGCCCAGATACTCGGGCACCGCGTGCATTATGGCGGCGGCTATGGTTTCAAAATCCATATTCAAATCAATCAGGATAGATGCCGCACCAAGCGCGTGCTGAAACAAGGGTGCGCCCGTTATTTCAACTTGCCCGGCATAAAGTGGCTCAGCCAATTCGCAGGCGTGGCGGATCGCCCCGACTTCTGCAGAAACAAAAGTTTTTGATAAGGAATCAAGCCAGGAATCGATATCCACTCCGCCATTAGCAGACGAGGAAGAAAATTTTTGTTGAACGGACACCATGGAATATTATCGCATCAATGTAGTCATTCAGGATTTTTTAGGCATTGACGCTCGCATCAGCCTGCTAAAGTGCTTTCCCCTATCACTCCAAATTATCAGACAGCAATTCTAATCGAGCATCAACACACCCAACCGCTTATGGGCACCTCTAAAAAATAAATTACGACGAATTCCGCCAAGTTTAAATATTTCCTGGTTTTTAGGACGTCATCTGATTTCCGAGCTTATCAACGCCAGGATAGACCTTTTTCATTAAACTTCTTCTATCTTATGCTATAGCGAGCGCACTCTCATTAACGACCATCGCCGTCAACTTGGTCGACGTGTCTCAACATCAAAAAGACCGGGGCATGGGGGTATGGAACGATTTGAGTAGCAGAGATGTGGACATAGTATCCCAAGCTCTGACCGTAACTGGTGCCTCAGTGGCGATTGATGGTGAATTTTAGAGGTGCCTATAGAGAAGGCCTCACTACGGTACAGAAAAAGCAGAGCGAAAACGCTTCTTCATCACTTTATCGAAAAAAATTTGGGTACAATACCACGCTATATCCAATATGCAGTCTGTGTCATTACCTTTGCGCTCACTTGCATCGCCAACTTTATCGGCAGTGGCAATTCCGCACCACCCAGCTGCGCTGCAATATCCCCGTGCCGAGTTTCGTCTATGAGCATTTGCCGAACAACCGTACGACTTTTTATATCCTGTTCTGGCAATTTCTCCAAATGACTTTGTAAATGTGCACCTACCTGACGTTCGGTTTCCGCCATAAATCCCAGATTCCATTTATCACCTAGCAATCCGGCGAGCGCGCCAATGACCAACGAATTGCCATACCAAATTGGATTGAGCAAGCTCAGATGACCTCCTAACTCATGCACACGTCGCGACGTCCATGCCAGATGTTCGGTCTCCTCGTTCGCTGTCTGCTGCAATTCTTCCTGCACCACAGGATCGCGCGCCGTCAGTGCTTGTCCTTGATATAATGCTTGAGCGCAAATCTCACCGCTATGATTGACCCGCATTAACGCTGCTGAGAGCTTTTTCTCATTCTCGTCTAATGCGGCATCCGGCAAACCGGCATCAGGAAAAGGGCGAATACTATGCGCTTCGCTAAATAGAGTGCGCAAACTTTTGTCGAATTTTATAATCAAGCTGTCGAAACTCAACACAGAACTCTCCTTTGCATTTTTTTACCCATCTCGATAGTACGGACACCTTTAAAAATTAACACTCTATTCCACCTACACGATTTCGCAGCAAAAAATTTTGGTTACCTATTTTAGCGTATACGGTGAGGGGAAATTGTTGTTTTCTGCTTACCAAGCTTGCCCTTCAATTAAACTAGAGGGAGTTTTTGTTTATCCTATTTGATGTTGTAATAATACAACATGCAACTTGCTTATCTCTTAAGCTCTCTGTCAGAATACGGTCTGACTTCTCATAAGTGGTTTAAATTTGAGAGGTTTTCCCGGAAAACCAATTTAGTAAATCAAGGAGAACATTTTATGAACATGAATAAAAGTTTGATTGCTCTAGCCGTCGCAAGTGTATTTGCGAGCTCAGCAGCAATCGCCGACGTCAGTATTTACGGTCAAGCTAACGTATCCTATGACCTCATACAAAATGATGGAAACAGGGACAGCACCGGGGTAGGTAGCAATGCATCACGCATTGGCTTTAAGGGTTCGGAAGATTTGGGTGGCGGTTTGTCCGCAATCTGGCAAATTGAAAACCAAATTGCGATTGGCGCAGGTCAAGGCGGCACAGATAGCCCAGGTTCTGATACACGCCTTGCCTTCCGTGACACCTTCGCTGGCTTGAAATTCGACCAAGCAGGTACTGTAAGATTAGGTCGTTTCGATACCCCCTACAAGGTCTCTACTCGTGACATGGACATGTTCCAAAATACCATCGCTGATAACCGCAGTCTGATGGGTATCGGGCATGATGTTCGTACCAACAATACCGTTGGTTTCAACACCTTGAATTATAGCGGTTTCAGTCTGGCAGGTTCTTATTTTGGTGATCAAGGCGGTACAGCACCAGGGAAAAATCAAAACTTAGGTCCAAATAACAGCTTAAACCACACAAATGAAGGTGCATCGCTTGCTGCCATGTACGGCAATGATCAGACTCCGTTTTATGGTGCTTTGGCTTATCAAAGCGTAAGCAATGGTCCTGGTCAATTGGATTTGCCTAGTTTTGGTGCTGCTGGACTTAGCACCAGAGCATGGAAAGGGGCCGTTGGTTACGCTACAACTCTGTTTGCGTTAAACGGTGTGTATGAAAAAATCAACAATAAAATTGGCTCTGGCGATTCCAAAGCTTGGTATCTATCCGGCAAATACAACATGACTTCAGCTGACGCGCTTAAACTGGCGTATGCTAATGTCGATAACAATGCTGGAAATACTCCAAACTCTGGAGCCAAGCAGTATACATTTGGTTACGACCACAAAATGAGTGCACGCAGCACGTTGTATGCTTTGTACAGCAAGCTGAAAAATGATGGAAACGCAAACTACCAGCTTGGCTGGAACAGTGAAGGCACTTCCATTAGTAATACTGCTCGTGGTGGTGACGCGGATACCTTCTCAGTGGGTATGAAACATTCGTTCTAAATTATTGTCCTCGCAAGAGGATAACGACTTGAATGTTAAACGGGTACCTTCGGGTACCCGTTTTTTATATTGATATAATACGGGGGAGATTCTTCAATACCAGCGCCTGCAAATGATCCGTGGTAACCATTTTCCCAAGTTAAGATAACTTGTTTGTATATCTCTGTTGCTCTGTAATCTAGGAATAGTCCAAGCCACCACGAGCGCGCACATGCATCACAACCCAAACAGCCTTGCTAAGGCAACGCCTGGTTCGGGCGCACGCATAAATGCCTCGCCTACCAAAAAAACATTGACGTGATTATTGCGCATCAGTTGTACATCTTCTGCTTGGAGGATGCCACTTTCGGTTACCACAATACGTTCTTGTGGAATGTGCGGTAATAAATCCAACGTAGTTTGCAGTGTTACCTCAAAAGTACGCAAATTGCGGTTATTAATACCGATAAGCGGAGTGGTGAGTTGTAATGCCTCGTCCAATTCTGATTTATTATGCACTTCTATCAGCACGCTTAGTCCCAAGCTATGTGCCAAAACTTCGAATTCTTGCATCTGCGCCAAACTTAATGCTGCCGCGATCAGCAGGATGCAGTCCGCTCCTAACGCACGTGCCTGATAAATCTGGTAGATATCTACCATGAAATCCTTGCGCAGCACCGGAATTGAACAAGCGGCCCGCGCTTCTTGGAGATATTCGGCACTGCCCTGAAAGAATTGCGCATCGGTTAATACTGACAGGCAGGCCGCGCCATGATTTGCATAACTCGCAGCAATTTCCGCTGGGTGGAAATCCGCGCGCAACACACCTTTGCTCGGACTGGCTTTTTTAATTTCGGCTATCACAGCGGGCTGACCTGCTGTAATTTTTCTGCGAATTGCTCCGATAAAATCACGAGTAGGTAAGGCTTGCTCCGCCTTAGCGCGCATGGTTACCCATGAGCATTCGGCTTTTGCGGCAGCAATTTCTTGCGCCTTAACAGTAAGAATTTTTTGCAGAATGTCAGACATGGCAGACCCTAATATACTAAGGTGCGTATTTTAACTTAAGTGCAATGGTAAAATGCGCACTTATAGAGGGACAAAATGCAGCGATATCCGTCATCAATGAGATGAATGAGATGGCTGTGTTGACAATGATGGAGTCGCTGCGCTCTGCCCATCTACTGGCTCCACTTGAATTATGAGGTAGAAATGGATGACATAAAAACATATATGCAACAGGTCGGGCAGAAGGCCCGCGCCGCTTCGCGCATTATGGCGCAAGCTGGCACAGCGAAAAAAAATCTTGCCCTGGAAAATATTGCTGCTGCTGTTCTGAGCAGCACTGCACAACTCATTACGGCGAACGCCAAGGATACCGCTGCTGCCCGTGTTAACGGATTGGATGCTGCCTCCATCGACCGTCTCACCCTAACTGAAAAATCCGTGCGCAACATGGCAGAAGGGCTATTGCAGATAGCGGCCCTGCCGGATCTCATCGGTGAGATTAGCGACCTGAAATATCGTCCTTCCGGCATCCAGGTCGGTAAAATGCGTGTACCGCTTGGTGTTATCGGCATCATTTATGAATCCCGCCCAAATGTGACGGCTGATGCAGCAGGGCTTTGCCTGAAATCCGGCAATGCTGCCATTTTACGCGGTGGCTCCGAGGCGATTTATTCCAACCAGGCAATTGCGGCATGCGTCCACCAGGGACTGCGCGAAGCTGGCTTGCCGGAGACTGCGGTGCAGGTGATCAACACCACCGATCGTGCAGCAGTAGGCGAACTTATTACCATGCGGGAATATGTGGACGTGATCGTGCCGCGCGGCGGAAAAAGTCTAATCGCGCGCATCGCGGAAGAAGCCCGTGTGCCGGTTATTAAACATCTGGACGGTATTTGCCATGTATATATCGACGACGAGGCTGATTTAGAAAAAGCCATCCGCATCGCCGATAACTCCAAAACTCAGCGTTATGGTGTGTGTAATACCATGGAAACCTTGTTGGTGGCTGCCAGTATGGCGCCGCATGTGCTGCCTCAATTATGTAAAATATATCTGGATAAAGGCGTGGAGCTGCGTGGTGACGAAACCGCATGTAGATTCGTTACACAAATGACAATTGCTACAGAAGAAGATTGGCGCACCGAATATCTTGCGCCGATTTTGAGCGTGCGTGTGGTGGCGGGGCTGGATGATGCTATTGCGCATATCAACACCTATGGATCACAGCACACTGACAGCATCGTGACTGAGAATTACACCAAGGCGATGCGGTTTTTACGCGAAGTGGATTCCAGCTCGGTCATGGTGAATGCTTCAACACGCTTTGCCGATGGCTTTGAATACGGATTAGGCGCGGAAATCGGTATCTCCACGGACAAAATTCACGCGCGCGGCCCCGTGGGATTGGAAGGATTAACCTCGCAGAAATTTATTGTATTGGGTAGCGGGCATATAAGAAATTAGCAGGAGTATTTCTCACCAAGAGTTTATGTGTAAATGCACTTCTGAAATGATCACGAAAGAAAATTATGAAACAAACTATCGCAGTTAACGTGCCGGATATTGGTGACTTTAAGGATGTAACTACTATCGAGGTGTTAGTCCAAATAGGCGAGGCGGTGGTAGCAGAGCAATCACTGATCACATTGGAAACCGACAAAGCGACTGTGGACGTACCTTCCCCCGCTACGGGGGTGGTAACGGAATTAAAGATCAAAATTGGTGACAAGGTCAGCCAAGGCGACTTGATCCTAATGCTAGAAACAGAAACGACAGCGGAAGTACCAATCTCCTCGTCTGCTCAATCCACTCCTGTCACTTCCATCCCCTCTTTTTCAGAGGAAAAGCCAACCCCCTCACCTGATAAAGAAAAAACGGAAGAAAGCATAGAGACAGGAGAAAGTTTATCTACGCCACAAGTCACTTCCACCCCATCTTCGACGCCAGAATTTGCTATCCCAACCTCCCCCTCATTTGAAAAAGGTGACCTTCATGCCGAAATAGTCGTCCTGGGCGCTGGCCCCGGTGGCTATACCGCAGCTTTCCGTGCTGCTGATCTGGGCAAACAGGTAATATTAATTGAACGTCACTCTAAACTCGGTGGGGTGTGTCTTAATGTAGGCTGCATTCCATCGAAGGCGCTGTTACATCTCGCCAAGACTATCACCGAGGCAGATGAAATTTCGAATCATGGCGTCACATTTAGCAAACCGACGATCGACATTAATAAAATTCGCAGCTGGAAGGAAAGCATTATCGCCAAACTAACCGGCGGCTTAGTCGTATTATCCAAGCAGCGCAAAGTGAACGTAGTTTACGGTGTGGCGAAATTCAATTCCCCTAACAGCATCACGGTGAAAACCAGCGACGGTAGTAAAACTATCACGTTTGACAATGCCATTATTGCAGCAGGCTCCAGCGTGGCGCGTATTCCCGGTTTTCCGTACGATGATCCACGCTTGATTGATTCCACCGGTGCATTGCAGTTGCAGGATATCCCTGAGCGTATGTTGATTATTGGCGGAGGCATCATCGGCTTGGAAATGGGCATGGTATATGACGCGCTAGGCTCCAAAATTTCTGTAGTCGAATTGGCCGATGGCCTCATTCCCGGCGCTGATCGCGACCTTGTACGTCCGTTGCACAAGCGCATCGAAAAACGTTACGAAGCAATTTATTTGAAGACCAAAGTCACTAAAATTGAGGCACGGAAGGAAGGGTTGAATATAACCTTTGAAGGTGACAATGCACCACAGCCGCAACTATACGACCGTGTGCTGCTCGCCGTAGGACGCCGTCCAAACGGACACGAAATTAACGCAGCAGCGGCAGGTGTAGTGGTCAATGAAAGTGGTTTCATTCCAGTGGATAAACAACAGCGCAGCAACGTGCCGCACATCTATGCTATCGGCGACATTGTGGGCGACCCCATGCTGGCGCACAAAGCAACGCATGAAGGCAAAGTGGCGGCGGAAGTGATTGCCGGGCATAAAGCCAGCTTCGATGCGCTTGCTATCCCGTCTGTGGCTTATACCGATCCGGAAATTTCCTGGATGGGTCTGACCGAAACGCAAGCTAAAGCACAGGGCATACCCTATGAGAAGGCAGCTTTTCCATGGGCGGCGAGCGGCCGTGCATTGTCAATGGGGCGGGAAGAAGGGCTTACCAAGCTGCTATATGACCCGCAAACAAAACATATTCTGGGTGCAGGCATCGTGGGCAGCAATGCAGGTGAATTGATCGCCGAAACGGTGCTTGCACTGGAAATGGGTGCGAACATGGAGGACATCGCTCTGACTATCCACCCGCACCCCACATTGTCGGAAACTGTCGGCTTCGCTGCGGAAATTGCCGAAGGCAGTATTACGGACTTATACATGCCGCGCAAAAAATCAGGGCGTATCTAAAAATTTAAATACGCCCTTCAGAGTCATTATGACGCCTGCTTTACTTCGTCATAAAAATGATCCGAAACTACTTGACGATAGCACCTACCGTCTACCACCCAGGAGCGAACCCAGTACCCCACGAATAATTTGCCGCCCGACTGTTGAGCCAATGGCACGGGCAGCACTCTTGGCAAACGCTTCACCTACACCTTCACGACTTCTTGAGGTACTGCCACCAAATATACTTCCCAACATCCCGCCAAATCCACCGTCGCCACTCGTCTCCTCCTGAGTTGGGTCAGCAGCTTTTGCTGTTGTGCCTTCGGCAGATTTATTGCTGGCGCGTTTCTTGATAATTTCGTAAGCCGATTCGCGATCCACTGCCTTTTCATAGTGACCCACAAGCAGCGAATCTTGAATAATGGCTTTGCGTTCAGCGTCATTAATCGGACCTATTTGAGCCTGTGGCGGAACAATGAATGCACGTTCAACAATACCCGGACGGCCTTTTTCGTCCAGGCATGAAACAAGTGCTTCGCCTACGCCCAGCGTAGTAATAACGGCTTCTTCATCCAGATCGGGATTGTCATGCATGGTTTCAGCTGCTGCCTTCACAGCCTTCTGGTCGCGTGGGCTAAAGGCACGTAACGCGTGCTGAACACGGTTGCCGAGCTGACCCAGTACCTTATCCGGCACATCTGCTGGGTTTTGAGTGACGAAATATATCCCTACGCCTTTGGAACGAATCAGACGTACCACTTGTTCGATTTTATCGAGCAGTGCTTCAGGGGCATCATTGAACAGTAAATGTGCTTCGTCGAAGAAGAATACCAGCCGAGGCTTGGCGAGATCACCCGCTTCGGACAGATGCTCGAATAACTCGGAAAGCAACCACAGCAACATAGTGGAATACACTTTGGGCGAAGACATCAATTTATCGGCGGCCAGGATGTTAATCATGCCGTAGCCGTTAGCGTCGGTCTGCATCAGGTCGGTAATATTGAGCATCGGTTCACCAAAAAAACTTTCGCCGCCTTGCGTTTCAATTTGCAGCAAGCCACGCTGAATCGCACCGATGCTGGCGGTGGAGATGTTGCCGTATTCAGTAGTAAAATCTGCGGCATTGTCACCCACGTTCTGCAACATTGCGCGCAGATCCTTCAAATCGAGTAATAACAGTCCATTGTCATCGGCGACTTTGAACACTAGCGCCAGCACGCCCTGCTGTACTTCGTTCAAATTCAACATACGCCCGATGAGCATCGGTCCCATGTCAGAGATAGTGGCACGCAATGGATGACCCATGGTTCCGAATACATCCCAGAACGTTACTGGATAAGCGCGATGTACAAAATTTTCCAGATTGAGTTGCGCGACTCTTTCGGTGACTTTTTGGTTGTTGCCACCGTTCTTGCTCAAACCGGACAAATCTCCCTTGATATCAGAAAGGAATACTGGCACGCCAATACGGCTGAAGGATTCCGCCAATGTTTGCAGGGTGACAGTCTTACCCGTTCCTGTCGCACCGGTTATCAGCCCGTGGCGATTGGCCATTTGCGGCAGTAAAAAAAGTTCTTGCTTGTTATTTTTAGCGATCAGTAGCGGTTCGCTCATATTGGCTCCGAGTTGATTGGGTGGTTCTGCACAAAAATGTAGCAGGCTACGATAGTTGCATCAATACACTAATGCAGATTAATCAGGCAAAAAATGATAACGTAGATTCAGTTTCACAATGCAGGAAAATTATGCATCCTCACTAACACACTTTTTACCACATTGTAATAATATGCTCGATACTATATCTGCGTGCTTCCCAGAAACTTTACAATAGTTACATATAAACTTTTAAGCCCACTCTTACAGGAGAAACATCATCATGCCTCGACATATGATCCAAAGTATTCTATTTGCCTCTATTACACTTGCTGCTAGCCATGCTCACGCCATTGATTTTGGTGATTTAATCAACAAAGAACTTGGCAGTTTGGGGAAATCTACCCAAAAAAATTCAGAACCTGCAGCCTCTAGCAACACACCGGCAACAACGGGAACTCTAAAATCTGCGGCAAATTTGGCTAATTTTAGCAACAATGATCAGGTTAGCAGCTTGAAGCAAGCCCTCATTCAGGGTGCAGAAACTGCCGTTGCCAGTCTTGCCAAAGAGAACGGTTACCTCGGTAACGATAAGGTGCGCATTCCGCTGCCGGAAAGTCTGCAAAAAGCGGACGGCTTATTACGTAAATTTGGCATGGGAAAGTATGCCGACGACTTGACTACCTCTATAAATCGGGCCGCCGAAACAGCGGTTCCTGAAGCAAAAGATCTGCTAGTGGGTGCAGTCAATAAAATGACCGTGGACGATGCCAAAGGCATACTCACGGGCGGCAGTGATGCCGCCACGCAATATTTCCGCAAAAACACTGAAACTGCGCTGGCCGGAAAATTTAAACCTGTCGTGGCAACTTCAATACAGAAAGTGAAGCTCGCGGAGACCTATGATCAATTCGCTGAAAAGGGGGTGCAGTTTGGTTTGATAGACAAACGCGATACCAAGATGGATGACTACATTACCCGCAAAGCAATGGACGGCTTGTTTTTGATGATGGCCGAGCAGGAAAAAGCGATTCGCGCAAACCCGCTGGAAGCAACGGGTAATCTGGCGAAAAAGATTTTTTCGGCAATCAAATTTTAATCGGTCTGTCATTCACTTTTAGTGGGAAGGGTGGTTTTGGCAGAAACCACCCACTTTCTGGACATGACTGAGTCTACCAGTCTGTTATCGCTTTTCATTAGCAGCTTCCTTGCCGCCACCTTGCTTCCTGGTGGCTCTGAAATTGTACTAATCAGTGTGCTAAAGCTGTACCCGGAATTATTCTGGCCTGCGCTTTTGCTCAGCACTCTCGGCAATACGCTAGGCGGCATGGTGTCATTTGGTATGGGTCGATTGTTACCGCAAACCCATAAGCTCAAACATGTGGAGAAAATACAGCACTACGGCACACCTGCATTACTGCTTGCCTGGGTGCCATTACTGGGTGATGCGCTGTGTCTTGCTGCCGGATGGCTAAGACTCAATCCTTGGCACGCTGCGTTATTCATGGCGATAGGCAAATTCGCGCGGTACTGGATCATTGCGATCGCAACCCAAATTTGAATCAATGCAATCAGACGAAAAACTCACGATCCCATTACTTCGATACCGTTTCCTCATAAAAGAATAACGTATGGATAATCGTAGAAGATTATGACGCTAACAAATAGGTTGAATTTAAGGTTATCAGGCCTTTGATCGAACAAATTCCTCGAACTGATCGGCCGGCAGTGGCTTGCAATAATAGTAGCCCTGCATCTCATCGCAACCCTGTTCCCGCAGGAACGCCAGTTGCCCCGCCGTTTCCACTCCCTCAGCGATGGTTTGCAGACCAAGGCTCTTCGCCATGTTGATGACGGCACTAACGATAGCCCTGTCTTCCGGATCGGTGCTGATGTCGCGTACAAAGGACTGATCGATCTTGAGTTTGTACACCTTGAATTTTTTCAGATGACTCAGTGAAGAATAGCCGGTACCAAAATCATCGATCGACATACGCACGCCGCGCTCGTGCAGTTTGTTCATCACGGCAATAGCATTTTGTGGGTCATGCATCGCTACGCCCTCGGTCAGCTCCAGCTCCAGATATTCTGGCGGCAAGCCCTCTTCGTCGAGGATACGCGTGATCAAATTGGGCAAATCGGGATGGCGGAACTGAACTGCGGAAAGATTCACCGCCATGACCAGCGGAACCAGACCGTTCTGCATCCACGATTTTGCCTGTCGCGCCGCGTGCCTCAGCACCCACTCCCCAATCGGCATGATCAGCCCGCTTTCTTCTGCGGAGGGAATGAATTCCGATGGCGAAACTGAACCCAGCGCTGGATGTGTCCAGTGCAGCAGAGCTTCCGCCCCAATGATCCGTCCGTCCTGCATAGAAACCTGAGGCTGGTAGTGCACTTGTAGTTGATTGCGTTCCAACGCCTGGCGCAGCGCATTGACCAGTTTCAAGTGGCGCGCCGAACGAATCTGCATTTCAGCAGTAAAGAAACGGTAGCCATGACGACCTTCATGCTTGGCGCGATACATGGCAGAATCGGCGCTTTTAGAGAGGGTCTCCAGATCTGTGCCGTCGCCTGGATAAAGGGCAATGCCAATCGAGCCGGTTACATTCAGGTCATACTGTTCTATCTGGCAGGGTACAGCGATAACATCCAACAGCTTCTGCGCCACAAGAGGCGCTTCGTGTGCGTCGACACCGTACAATAAGAAGATGAATTCATCCCCCCCAAGGCGCGACACCATGTCTTCCTCGCGTAGCACCAAGCGCAGCCGTTTGGCCAGTTCCACCAGCAAAGCATCACCAACACTGTGGCCGAGCGTATCGTTAATATCCTTGAAGTGATCGAGATCGAGGAACATCAACGTCACTGGCACTTGACTCCGCTGCGCCAAGCTGATGACATATTTAGCGTGGTTGTTCAACTGAACGCGATTCGGTAATCCGGTGAGCGAGTCGAAATGCGCCAGGTATTGAATACGCTTTTCGGCTTCCTTGCGCGCAGTGATATCTCTGGTAATACCAAGCAACATCGTAATTGTGCCGTCCGCATTACTTAAGGGCGCGGCATGAGTTTCCAGCCAGCGCTGAGCTCCTTTGATGCCTTTTATTTCGAACTCAAAAAAACAACTTTCGCCACTCATCACGCGTTTATGCATGGCGAGAAAGGAATCGTGATACGCGGAAAGAATAAAATCTACGAGTTTACGCTGTTGCACCTCCTCTATGGAGTCTGCTTCAAGCATGGCGAGTCCCATAGCATTCATTTCCAGGATTCGACCGCCGCTGTCTAAGACCTTTATGCATTCCGGCTCTGTCTCGATGATGGTGCGCAAGCGCTGTTCGCTCTCCCGCAACGCCTCTTCTGCTCGCTTACGTTGCGCTTCGTGCCCAAAACTTTTCAGCGCATAGTCTATGTCCATCGCCATTCCCACCAGCAAATTACGCACATTTTCGTCGAAGGCGTTGTCCACATCGGTATAGAGGGTTAAAACCCCGATGACTTCACCATTACAATGCAGTGGCAACGCGGCAGATGACGCCCACCCAAACCGTGCACCGTGCTTATGCCATAGCGTAGTGATAGGGTCATGCTGAAAATTTTGACACCAAAATGGCAAGTTTTCGCGGAACGCAGAGCTGGTCGGTCCACGTCCGTATGGTTCATCGACTGCCACTGGAATCTGCAGCCCTTTCAGATATTCCACACCACTGCCAAAGGATGCGACCGGCTTTATATAGTCACTCTGTTCTTCAAGTACACCTACCCATGCCATATCAATGCCACCAAAATTCACTACAACGCGGCAGACTTGCGTGAATAACTCCGTCTCGCTGGTGCAGCGCACGATGGCCTGGTTACACTTGCTCAAAGCGGCATAAAGCTTAGTCAGGCGTTGATTTTTTGCTTCGGCTTCCTTACGCTGAGCGTCAATCCTGGCCAGACTGATCTGTGTTTCCGATAACCAGTCCAGCACGCTGTTTTCCATGCCTTTAGCGACCGTAATGACGGATGAAAAATTTCCACTGCCAAGATGGGCGATGCGCGTATGCAGTTCGTTCACTGAGCCACCCAGAGTCGCATGCAAGTTCCGTTGCAGTTTCCAGAGTAGGACTGCCAGCAGCATGCCCAGCAGGATGAAGATCGAACGCATCAAGGTGGCGTAGGTTTCGGCGGTATGCACGGCCTCCAAGGTACGTTTATCGGCCATTCTTTGAAACTGGCTGATCGGCCGCATGACGCTAGCCTTGGCTTGGTGGTAAGCCTCGTCATGCAACATAGCAATTGCCCCGGCGCGGTTCACCTCAGTCAACGGGCTGGTTGATTCGATCAATTTCATTGCAGCAAATTCAGTGCGTGTGAGCGTATCCGAGTTGGCTTTTGCCTCCGCCAGTTTGGCGAATTCTTCTGCAGTAAAACCAGCCCCTCGCATCAACTCCAGCAAGGGAACCGCCAGTCCCGGCGGCCGCGGACGCTGGTCATCACGCAGCACGATATCCCAGTAGATGTTGCGGTAGTCGATTGGGCGAGGCTTTCTGCCATCCTGGATGTCGAGGATTTCCTGATAGTGTTGCTTATAGATTGGATCTCCGATCACCACATAGGTGCGAACCATACGTGTAAGGTCATCAGACGACTGGCGCAATTCATCCGCCAGCAAAAAAGACCGCTGCCGCGACTCATTAGCGCGGCCGATCTCCCTTTCTGCGCAAGCATAAACGGCAAAGGTTGCGGCGAAAACAACGAGCATACCCAGTGTCACCCAGAGGTGGTTCGAAAATCGGGGCAAGTTGTTCTTGAAAATTGTCATTGTGTTTATTCCTTCTGAGCGCGTCGCACATCGTGAAAAAGAGTTAACCGGCGCGTAGATTCTGACGCGGATTCAATTTCAGGACGCAACAAAAGCATTCGGCATTTATGCCCGATTCTGCGCTAAGGTAACGCTGATTTAATAAACGCAATGCTGTTATGAAATATTTAAACATAATAGATGACAAACACAGTGGGCCGCAATGAAACTGCAAATCTTGGATGAGAAGCTATACCTAACCAAGGAGTACATGCGCGTATCGAATGCCATTATAATGATCAAAAGGTAAGCAACTTTGGTTTGGTGGACGCTAGGCAGTAGGGGCGGGCTTTTCATACACGGTGCGAAGTATTAATTTTTTCTGGGGAAATTCAATGAAAAAATGGGTTTTTTATTTAACTGTAATATTGGCAATGAGCAGTGGCCTAGCCAAAGCACATCCTGATGAGGGCAAGGCAGAAGGCAAATATGTGCACGTTAAAGAAGCATTACGCTTGGCTGCCGAACAAGGTGATGCAACTGCGCAAAACGACCTTGGTGAACTGTTTCTCTATGGGGACGGCGTTACACAAGACAGTCAGGAAGCGGTAAAGTGGTTTCGCCTGGCTGCCCAACAAGGACATGCCAATGCACAATTTAACCTGGGATTAAGTTACGGCAACGGCCAAGGGGTTACTCAAGATTATCAGGAAGCGGTTAAGTGGTTTCGCTCGGCGGCCGAACAGAAACATGCAAAAGCACAGTTTAATCTTGGCCTAAGTTATGCCAATGGGCAAGGCGTAATACAGAATTTTGAGGAAGCTATAAAGTGGTTTCGTTTGGCTGCCGAGCAGGGTGATACAGTCGCACAATACATCCTTGGCGGAATCTATCTTGATGGGAAAGTTGTAGCGCAAAATTACCAGGAAGCGGTGAAATGGCTTCACTTGGCTGCCCAGCAAGGGCATGCAAAAGCACAATTTAATCTTGGAGTAAGCTATGGCAACGGCCAGGGCGTTACCCAAGACACTCAGGAAGCGGTAAAGTGGTTTCGCTTGGCGGCCGAACAAGGACATGCAAAGGCACAATATTATCTTGGCTTAAGTTATGCCAACAGGCAGGGCATTAACCAGGACTATCAGGAAGCAGTAAAGTGGTTTCGCTTGGCGGCCAAGCAAGGAAATGCAAGCGCACAAAATAGTCTTGGCTCAAGTTATGACCTCGGTCAAGGCGTTACACAAGATTATGTTCGCGCACATATCTGGTTTAATCTCGCAACAGTCAATGGTCACAGTGCCGCGCAGGAAAATCTTAATAAAGCGGCTCAACACATGACACCGGCCCAAATCGCTGAAGCGCAAAAATTGGCACGCGATTGCAAGAAGAGCAATTACACAAACTGCGATTAGAACAACCTATTTGTTGTTCTGAAGAAGACAAATAAATTTCCTGCCTAATTTATCTTCGATTCCATGAGACGTTGAATAGGGGTAGGAAATCCGGCCATTGTTTGTAATCGCCTCGTATCGTACTTGACCACGGCTATCAAAGCCGTCGTTTGACGAGTTGGTCTGTATTATGTCGCCATGCACAATCAAAATCCGAAATCCTTCATCTGGACGACCAAGGCAAATGACATTCTTTAATTAAGTCATCCTCGCCAACTACCACTTAAATTCCATTAAAAACACCCGCCTCTCTGTGTGAGAGGCGCACAGACAGCGGTCGGCTACAGTATTTAACGTTCGTCCATATCTTACTGGAGCTGGGCGAACGGTTGCCACCCGTCTCTCAGGTTGCTCAGCTGGGCTAAGCTACCTTGCATCGTCTTTTTCCATATTTTTTCAACCCGAATATTAACCGGAGGTTAAATCCATTTGCGGGCTGAGCCTATCGTTAAATTACTGGCATGGCTTCTCGGCGACTACGAGTGCAAAATCGTCACAGAGATGCTGATTCACCACTAGCGCAATCAGCAAGGGTCAAGCTCTATAGATTCGACAATTGAATTTCAACTACCGCGCGCACTGCGAGCCTGATTCGGCCAGCGCGCCTCGACGCCGACGCCGACGCAACAGTCGAGCCAGTGGCCTCAACCAGGCTGAGCGCCAGGACAGTGTGAAGGCGAGCGCCATCGCCGCCGTCGGCAGCATCACCAACGCCAGCACCATGCCAAAGCTCGGCCCCTGTCCAAACAGCACCAACGCGATGGACAACGCTTGCAGAGCAGCGCCGCCGATGCTCAGGCTAGCGGAGTCGATACGCGCAGTCGATGTGCTGCCAGAAACGGCGTACCAGTGCCGTTCCTGCGCCAGCGCTAGCAGCGCAAACCCGCAATAACTACCTAACGCGGCGAGGCACAGTAGAGCGACTTCAATCACTGGACTGCTCCTTTTGCAAGGCAGGGATACCGACGCCGACCAGTCGTGCCGTGCATCCCAAGCGGCGCACGGCCTGGCAAGCGACAACGGCGGCAACAAGCAGCAAAAGATCGAACCCGGCCACTGGCCAGTAGCCACGTACCAAGGTGTGGAACAAATGATCGCCGGTGCTCCAGCCATTGAGCAGCACGGCCGACAAAGCCAACAGGGCGATGGCGATGCATTGCTCGCGCCAAGCGCGCCGGGCTGGTGCGGTTACCGGATCGGCCCGGCGCCAGGCGGCATGCGCGAAGGTAGCCAGCCAAACCAGGTAGAATACCCAGTACTCGAGCGCCGCTCGGTCCTGCCCACCGAAGCTCGCGCCCAGCGGCAACAGCCGGTTCGCAACAAACAAGCTTAGCGTAGCGTAGCGATCATAATGCCGCTCACGCTGCCAACCGTCAGCGCCTCGACCACCCGCACTCCGGCTAGCCCCTTTTTGGCATGCCGCACGCGGCGCGACTCAAGCCAGAAAAACAGGCCAGTGGCGATCATCACGCAGCCGGACAAACCGGCGAAGAAGTACAAGCAACGTATGCCCCAGTGGTCGAACTGGATGAAATGCATGCCGCTGATGAAACGCTGCGCCTTCATCACTGGTGCGCCCACGAAACGTTGCAGTAGAGCGCCACTCTGGCCGTCAAAAGTCAGACGATCCAGGTGCATAGTGACGTCGTTCGCGTAACTGCGAGTCACTTCAACATAGGCATTGGTGTCGCCGGGATGCCAAACCCGCAGGGATGATGCCTGGCCGCCTGGCCACTGCCGTTCGGCCTCTGCCAGCATGGCATCGAGCGAGGCCAGATGGTTCATGCGGCCAGCGCGGGGCCGCTTGTAGTTGCCAAACGCTTCGCGGGTATACTGCTGCTTGGCCTGCTCCCCCATACCATAGGCTCCGACTTGTGCCTGCGGAAAATAGATTCCCATAAAAATAATCAGGCCTGACAGCGTTATCACGAAATGAAACGGCAGTGCCAGCACACCGGTCAGGTTGTGCAGATCAAGGCTGGCGCGCGGCAATTGTTTGCGGGGCCGGAACAGAAAAAATTCGATGAAGATTTTTTTGTGAATGATTATCCCGGATACCAGCAGCACCAGCATCGCCATACCGGCCACGCCGACAATCCAATAGCCAAGGTCGCGCCACTGAATATGTAGCGAAAAATGAAAGGGGAAGAAAAAGCCGGTACCGGCCCTGCTCCCCTGGTCAGGAATCAGCATACCGCTACGCGAATCGATTGCGCGAGTAATAGTCTGGCCGCCGCCGTCGCGATAAAAAAAGCGCAGCTGGGGCGCGCGCTCGGTGGGCAGATTTACGCCCCATTGGCTGCTGCCGGCAGCGAGTACTTGCGCGATCGGAACCACGCTGTGGTCAAGCGCGAGCGGCGTGGTCGGTGCGACTAAACGAGTGCCCGGCTGCATCCAGCGGTCGATCTCGCGATCAAATACAGTGAGTGAGCCCATCCAAAAAATGACGAACAGCACACTGCCTAGGAGCAGCCCAGCCCAGGTGTGAAGCCATGTTAACGAAAGACGCAAACTTGAATGCATAATTTCAGACGCCGATGGGCATCTGCCACAGCATGGCGAAGGCGACTGCCAAACCACCGCCGACCACGCCATACAATCGTCCCATACTACACACGCTGAAGGCCCATAGCAGCAGCACAAGGTAGAACACGGGGCCCAGCATTGACGCCAGGGCGACCGCGTCTGAACGCGTCAGCCCTAGGGCCGGCAGCACCCCGCCGAGCACGGCCACCATGGCGGCACTGAGCACATAGCCGCCCACTATGGCGACTAACAAACGCAGGCCAAGCGTGCGCCGCGCTTGAGCCGGGATCGACACCATCCGTTACGCCATCCTAATTCAACTTATTGGGCGTGGCGGCGGGTGCCGCTGGCAGCGATGGCAAGCCTTCTGTGCTCTCAAGAGTGAGCGAGGTCACATAGCTGGCGCGGTCGTATATTTCAGCGCCAGCAGCGCTGGTGCGCTCACCTGGTGTCGAATCAACGTGTGCCAGTTCGAGCACATAGGTGCCGCGCCACGGCAGCTTTACGCTGAACTTGCCTTCATCATCGGTACGGTGCTCTTTGATCCAGCCCAGCGGGGTGATCACCACCACCTTGACCTTGGGCAGTGCATAACCCTTGAAGACGGCCTGCACCTGCACCTCATCCGCACTGTGCACGCCGGTCGGTACTAGATCCAACGTCAAACGCGGCGGCTGCCGGGCGTGACCTGCCGCCAGTCGCGCCGCCGGCAGGTACAGACTGCGCACGGTCTTGTCGCCCTCCTTACGCTCCGAGATGGGATAGTTGCGTTCTTCGGCAATCAACGATTCCCCCGCGTCAGCCCGGGCCGACAGCGCAAAACCGGCGCCGGTCTTGCGTATTTCCAGCGTTTGCAACGCTTGGCCACCAATCTTGTGGGCTGCCGGCTTAACGAACTTGTCGAGCAACCCGGGCGAAACCTCGCGCAGGTTATGGCCGTACTCACCGAAATACAGCGTGGCTCCCTGCGCGCTCTGTTCGATCCAGACTTGATGGGCATGAGCCGGCGCCAGTGCCAGCCAGGCCACGACCAGTGCCACACCGTACCGCGCCGCGGTTAAATAGGGTGTCATAGTGTACTTTTTCAATAAAGTGATGAGGGATGTCATGGTGTTCCTTTCAATAAAATGATGATGAAGAGTACGCTCAGCAGATAGCTCAGAAACGCATTCTCGCGGTCAGCATGGCGCTACGCGGTTCGCCATACACGTTGCCGAAATCGACCCCGCGAATGCTGGAGTAGTAGGTCTTGTCGAATAAGTTATTCAGGTTCAGCGCGAGCTGCCACTGTTGGTTCGGCCGGTAGCTCAGGCGCAAGCTGGTGATAGTGTAAGCTGCCTGCTCCGAACGTACCGCGCCGTTGAGCGCGTAGTAGCCGCTCTGCGCATTGAGCCCGCGCCCAGAGTCCAGCGGCTGGCGTCCCATGGCAAGCCCCACTGCGCCCACAGCTTGAACATATGACGCGGCGTCTGCGGACGAAACGCCAGCCCTTGGTTAGCCCTGTCCTTCAGGTAAGAGGTCAGATTGAAAGTATAGCCAGCAAACAGATCCAGCTGGGGTGCCAACCTTCCCGATATTTCCGTCTCGATGCCCTCGCTGCGTACTTTGCCCTCGGCGCGGTAGCAACCGTTAATGATCACCGCCGTCGCGCACGGTGCAGCTGGGTCCTCGAAGGCGCGGTTGGACTGGTTGATGCGAAACATTGCTAGCGAGGCGTTCACGGCACCGCCCAAGTACTCGCCCTTAACACCGGCCTCATAATTGGCGCCGACGATTGGGTCCAGTTCCCGACCGCTGGCGGTAAATTGCGCGCTCTGCGGCAGGAAAATGTCGGCATAACTGGCATACAGCGAATAGGTTGGGTCCAGCTTGTAAATCAGGCCCGCATATGGCGTAAGCTCACGATCGTAACGCACCTTCCTGCCCTGAACGGTAGTACCAGTGAGCAGATTGTGGTTGTCGGTGCTGGTGTCATACCAGCTCAAGCGAGCACCAAGGATCAGTTTCAGATCTCTGGCCAAGGTAAATCGGCCACTCCCGTACACACCATGCTGATGGGTGCGCAATGTGGTTCCAGAGATGAACGGCCCTTCGTTTGGTTCGGCCACACTGTAGGGGTCAAAATTGAAGATGTTCGGTACCGGCACGGCAGCAAAGAAAGCCGATTGCCGGGTCCGCGACACGTAGTCCTGGGCGCTGGCACCGATTATCAGCTCGTGCTGGTATCCGAACAGAGTAACCTTGCCGCTGGCGTTGGCGTCAAAGTTGCGGCGCGCACCCTCGGATTGGTAACGCAGGCCGGTATAAATGGAAGCAGCCGAATTGGCTGGATTAACACCGAAGCCTGCACCCGTACCACGCATCACGGTGCGCTTGAAATCCTGGTCCTGTGGCGTACTATTGCCCCCTACGTTGAGCTTCCAGCCGTTTGCCAAATAGTGTTCAAGGTTGAAGAAGGCATCATCGATGTCCTGCGACCAGCGGCTCCAAGCTGGCGCCAGAAAGGTCGAACGCGGTAACCCCAGACTGTGGCCGTCACTATAGCGCGGCAGGCCAAAGATCAACGGCACGGCGTTGGTCTGCTGCCGCTGCAGGCCCAGCGAAAGCATGGTAGCAGGGCCGAGATCAAGCTCGATGACTCCGTACAGCATGTCCTTGCGCGATGCCATCACCTTGACATTGTAGTCACGGTCTTCATGCACTGCCACCACCCGCGCCCGTAATGTGCCAGCATCGTTGAGCGGGCCGCCGATGTCGGCCTCGGCACGGTAAAAATCCCAAGAACCGGCACTGGCCGCTAGGGAAGCGGCAAATTTGTGCCCCGGCTTCTTGCGTACCAGATTCACCGTCGCCGAAGGATTGCCTGCGCCCTGCAGCAGCCCGGCCGCACCGCGAATAACTTCGATCCGGTCATAGGATGCCAGATCGACACTGGTAAACGAAGTACCAAGAAAAGTCTGCGGCACTCCATCGGCCTGGTAATTATTGATGAGAAAACCGCGCGATATAACGTTGGCCGAGCCAGCTGGACCGGTGCTGGTGTCGAACTGCAAGCCAGTCATCTGGTCGAGCGCACTCTCGAGCTGGTACAGGTTCTGATCTTCCATGCGCTGACGCGTCATCACGCTCACCGACTGGGGGATGTCGCGTAGCGCCTGCGGCGTCTTACCGATACTGACCGCGCGTGTGGTGTAGGAACGTGTACCTTCAGTACGAGGATCGCGCTCCGTATTAGTTGTCACCGTCACCTCCGGCATGGTCGCCTCAACTTTTCTCGCCGCCGCGGAGGAATCGGCTTCAGAAGATGGATTCTTGGCGGCAGGCGCTTTACGCAGCGAATAGCCGCCACCCGGCTGGGCGACCGCTTCAATGCCGCTGCCGGCCAGCAGCATGCTCAGCGCCGAGGCAATGCTGTAGCTGCCGGACAGCTCTCTGGATTGCAGGCTACTGAGCAGCGCAGTGTCGTAGGAGAGATTGACTCTGGCGGTGCGCGCAAAGCGATCCAGCGCCCCCACCAATGGACCGGCCGGCACGTTGAAGCTGCGGATTTCATCGCCAGCGGGCAGCGCCGTGGCCGCCTGTGCCTGGGCAGCGTGCGGCAGCACCACGCCAACAGCCAGACTCAGCAGCATGCCCTGCACAGCGACGGTCAGCAGCGTGAGCTGCGGACGAAATGACGGGGATATGGATCGGGTCTGGCGCTCTGCACTAGGGAACTGCGAACGATTTAAGGTCATTTCTCACTTTCGACAAGGTAGGTTATTGATGGCTTCCTACTTGGGAGGCCGGTCGAAAATCGAAATCCCCTCAGTATTTTCTAAAAAAATTTTTACAGCCTGTTTCCCCTCTTCGTCAGTGGGCTTCTCGTGGCCCCACCGTAACCCAAAAGCGCGTGTGGTAAGTGACGCTGATCGGCTGTGTCTGAACAAGAAATTGCAGCGCCCGATCGGTCTCTTTCACATGGAAAAGACCAGACAAGCGCAAATCAGCCACGCGTGGATCGCAGACGATGCGGCCAGGCCGGTAGCGTGCCAGCTCGGCCAGCAAGTCTTGCAGAAGAATGTTCTTGCCGGCGATGACACCCTCGGCCCAGCCATCGGCCTCAAAGCCTTGCAGCTCGGCCGGTGCGGTGCCATCGTCCATGAGCCAACGGCTTTCGCCAGCCTGCACGACGGCGGGCACACCACCGTCCGCCGGGTGCAATTCCACGGCACCTTGCTGCACGCTGATGCGGGCGCGCTCCTTGTCCAGCCGCACGACAAAGCGCGTGCCCAGGGCCTGCATCCTGCCAAAAGGCGTGTAGACCCAGAACGGGCGTTTGGCCGGCATGCCGGCATCCGCACCCGTAGTGATGAGGATCTCGCCCCGCCGCAGCACCACGAGACGGCGCGGGCCGACCAGGTCGGTGCTGATCGCGCTGTCGATATTAAGCACGATAACGCTGCCATCATCGAGGTGCAGCGTCTTCTGTTCGCCGATACCGGTACTGACATCGGCCAGCAGACGCTGCCAGGGCGTTTGCTCGCGTACGATCCAGCCCGCCGTCACGGCGATGCCGGCCAGGGAGAGTAACTTCATGGCATTGCGGCGGCTCAGGCTGCGATGTTCGCGGCCGGCCTGCGCCGTTTGCAGCGCATCGAGCGCCAGCTTGGGCGGCAGTGCGCCCAGATCGGACTGAAAGCCTTTCAAGGAATGCACGCGCTGCCAGGCGATACCGTGCAAAAGATCGGCATGCAGCCAGCGCTCGAACGCGTGCCGATCCTGGACAGTGGGTGCATTGTAGTTAAGTCGAACCGCCCAAGTGATTGCGGCATCGATGACGGATTCGGGCAGCCGGTCAGGCGGCGGCACATCGGAGGGGTGATAAGACTTATCTGGTACTTCCGCTGTGCCGCCGTGTGGCAGAGCGCCTTCGCTCATGGCTCAAACCGCAGAGCGTAACAATCGCGCAGAGCCTTGGCAATGTAGCGTTCCACAGTGGACAGCGACACGCTCAGGTGCTCAGCGATCTGCGGGCAAGTGAGCCCGTCGAGTTGAGCCAGCAGAAAAGCAGTACGTACCTGAGGCTTGAGCGAGTCGAGCAACCGATCGATCTCGATCAGCGTTTCCAGAAAGATCAGGCGCGTTTCGGGCGAAGGCTCCTCGGCCTCAGGCAGAACGGCCAAAATTTCCAGCCAGGCCAGCTCCAGCTCGCGCCGCCGCCAGTGATCCACGACCAGACCGCGCGCGATGGCGGAAAGATAGGCACGCGGCTCGTCCAGGTACAGGGGCTGCTGTCGGGTGAGCACGCGCATGAAGGTATCCTGCGCGAGGTCCGCGGCGTGGCAGGCGTTGCCGAGCTTGCGACGCAGCCAACCATACAGCCAACCGTGATGATCGGTGTACAGTATGTGGATCTGCTGCGTTGCAATATCATCCGCCGACACGATACTCTCCTTGTGATTGGTCGAGCACGTGTGCAGACCTAGTAGATAATGAGAATTATTTGTATTTTACAAGGTGTAATACAGATCGTGCAAGACTGATCTAAATATGGCTGGACAAATGGCCGTCACCTGCCCACGACATATCCCCGCTGCCGGCCGATGAAAGTGTGCCTTGAACAGCAGCGTGCTGTCTCAACCCACGCTTCGGAGTCGGATACCCTGATCACCCCAGAGAGATAGCCCATGTCGAATTTCATCAATGGTGCCGTGGCGTACTGCTGCCGCATAGGCCAGAGTCATCATT
Organism: Candidatus Nitrotoga arctica; assembly: GCF_918378365.1. Classification (NCBI taxonomy): domain Bacteria; kingdom Pseudomonadati; phylum Pseudomonadota; class Betaproteobacteria; order Nitrosomonadales; family Gallionellaceae; genus Candidatus Nitrotoga; species Candidatus Nitrotoga arctica. Next base: position 2,856,549 of record NZ_OU912926.1, read on the forward strand.
GTGGTCGATGTTGGCATTAAGAATGAGGACCCCTCCTCGGCTTCTCACGCCACGGCGTTTTCGACGCTATCGTCGAATGTATTCACCACGGCGGACGACTTGAGTACTGCATAGTTGAAAGACCTGAGATTCAGGCACAATTTTGCCGTGATCAACGGCAGTGGAGTTTTACCAAAGTTCGCTACCGTGCTTTAGTCAAGAATGCCGGTCGCGTATTTACCTTGCTAGAAATAGCAAATACTTGTCTCGAAATCGATTAATGACACATGTGTGCCCATAGCGGGCGAAAAATGCAAGGAGCAGCCCGAAAGGGCAAAACAAAACGAGCTGAACTCGCCATTTCGCATAATCACGTATATTTCGTAATTGAAATCTTGGAAATGAGGGCTTGGTTTTTCAGCATAGCTCTAACCATAAAAGGAAAGAGCCATCCGGCAAAAACGCATGAACACCCAGTTAAACAGAAAACAAGCAGTGCCCAAACTAGCCATTCGCTGAAGTCATCCTCACTCAGAAAAGTATCTTCCGACTATCCCCTGCGTGTTAACGTTTTCCTGTTGCAGAATTGAATCCAGAAGTTTCGCGGCCATGCACTAGCTGGTTGCCCCGGAGAACAATACTCTTTGTCGTGATTGTTCAGTATTACCGAAATAAATATTCCGCCACGTATCATCCACCTTCAAAAACTGCGGTGTCACGTTGGGATTGCCCTGATTTTTTGCCAACCATTCGCGAAATGCATAATGATTCCAGAGACGGAAAAACTCCGTCAGATAGATGTCTGCCACAGTCGTGTTGCCTTGAATCACCAGCATGTTCTCGTCGTTGGCATTGGTCGAGGGATCCGAGAAATTGGCCGATCCTGAGATTACAATCGGATTCGATCCCAACGGATCGACCAGCATGAATTTCGTATGAATATACGGCACATGCGAATTCAATCCACTCAATCCCTCCTTCAGCCACTTATCAAAACAATTTACGCGAATCAAGCTGCCGATTGCGAAGCGATTAAAGGGTAATTTCCGCAGCCGTAATACCTCCGCTTCTGGTTCGGGCCGATTGCCATCATTATCGAGCAAGGCATAACGCAACCCACTAAAGGGCTTATCAAATACGGGGACAAAAGCCTTGTTGATGCCGAAAGCAAAGGTCATGCAAAGCATCGATTGCGCAGCGGCGGCCTGTTCGGCATACCACGAGAGCAGCTTCAGGCCAGAGCGGGGACTAAAGAGCGCGCTGGTCGCTTGCCTTGGCGAGCTACCAAGGTCAGGCGTCGGCGTCAACGTTTCCACACCGGGGCGCAACAAGAGAAATTTAGGATCAACTGCAAGTAAATTCCAGTAATCATGATAGCTACTTGCAATGCTCATATCGTTCACCACGTGTCCGACATTCGAATGTCCGAAGATGCCGCCATCAGTGATATTCGTCGAGCCCGTCCAAACCGCCTGCGGCTGATTATCCTTTAACAACACGATAAACTTATTGTGTGCGATGGCGCTTGGATTTGCGGTACGCTGCCTGCATAGACTGTCGATACCGGCGTTGAGCACCGCTGCCTTATTAAGTGCGGATACCTTTTCGTCACGGCCGTCATATAGGATGCTCACGTCAACCCCGCGATCCTTGGCCGATTTCAACGCCTTTAAAACAGTTTCGTTGGTGAACTGATAAGCGGCCACGCGCAACGCCCATTGACTGTTCTTCGCACGCAGCAAAAACTCGAGCAGCGCTTCCATTAAACCGCGCGAAAGCCAATCGAAGGCTGGTTTACCCACTATTTCCGGACTCTGGTTTTGGAAGCGACGTGCGTACTCCTGACTGGCGGCGGCGCCGCGATTGAACCACACTTCGTGCAGGCCGTTGTCTTCCTTTTCAGTTTGCACACGCACCTCGACCTCATCCTCTTCAATCAAGCTCTTGGGCGAACCCTTCAGTGCCACTACGCGATAGGTATAATCGTAGCCTGGCTTAGCCGTGAAATCGGACCAAGTGAAACCCTGAACCGGATGGGAACGCAACGAGGCCTTGTCCGTACCTGGATCGGTTTCGGCGAATACCTTTATTCCCTCCAGCCAATAGGCCTCGTCCTCGGTATGGTCCGTGCGATGAACGGCAAATCCCAGCACGCGGCGCGAATCGGCTTTCGTCATGCTCCAGCCAAGCAGCACCACATGCGTACCCGCGACCGCCTGCACCGTCAATTTGCCAAGTTTCTTGGTAATGCGCATGACACACTCCTAAAAGACAATTGTCCAGCCAGGCTGGTTGGCTTGCTCCTTGGTGTAGGAAACGCCATGCACCTTCAAACCGTTCTGATTCAGCAAGGTGATGATGCCCCCCTTGTTAGACAAGACCATGGGGATTGCACATCGATGCCGCACGAAGGCATATTAAGCGCAATGTCAGGCTCTGGAGAAGACAGGCCAAACACTGCGATTAACTAAAGTTGCTTGCACATCTACAGATCAATTAAGTTTCACGAGATTGATCGTAAATTACTTTATTATTTATTTTTCTTTTGCTACGCGTTGAGCATTTATCGAAATGACCTTGTCAGTGATGGTATGAAGGTGTTCGCGAGCTTCTGCATCCTGAATCCCATTGGCTAACTCATGGATAGCCAAGCTAACTAATATCTGGTTAACAGGCCTTCTTCCCCATTCAGGGTCTTCCCAGTGACCATGAAAGTAGTTGGTAATGTGAAGGATGAAGTCTCTTGCTGATTTAGATAACATGATTAACTCCCGCAATGAATGATGAAGGTTGCTTTTAAAGCCTATCTGTCGCCGCAACCTATTTGCAACAGCGGTTTAACAACGTCTAGCTTGAGAGACCGTAACCAGCAAGCGAAGCCACCGCTGGCTGTCCATCCGACAGCAAAATTATTGTCAGTGGTACCGTGGGGAACATGATAGAGCGTCAGCTATAAAAGAGAATAAGCAAAATCCTTATTTTATGGCTGGGGAGAATAGAATGGGTATTGGGATAATCAGGTGCCGCTTTCTCATCAGCTGTCAGTCATTCAAGCAAAGATAAACCTGCGAGAGAATAGCTCCATTCGCATGTGTATTAAACGGTTTGCCAAGGAGAAATACCGTTATGTCAAAGTGTGGACGGCGCATAGAATGGCGAGCATGACGACGAGCTATACCCGACTCATCAGTTAAGACGCCCCAAGGATTTGTCATGTTCGGTGGCTTGCGCCGGAACAGTTTCATGCGACGCAAGCCAGTTATGCACTTGGGCAACCACTGCGGCGCCTTCACCCACAGCGGCGGCGACACGTTTGGTTGAGCTGGCACGCGCATCGCCAATCGCGAATACTCCCGGTACCGACGTTTCGAGCGACAGGGGATGATGCTCGTTTTTCAGGTGCGTCGAACGCGCGTCGTCGACCGGCGATAGATCGATCCCGGTACAGACGAATCCCTTATCATTGACATTCACGCCGCAATTCTCCAGCCAGTCAGTGTTCGGATCGGCACCCACGAACAGAAAAATGCGCCGGATGGATTTAGTTTGTTTGCTGCCGTCTTTGCGATTGTGCCACTGCACGCCGCTCACGCCTTCATCGCAACCTTCGATTGCCACGATCTCTGATTCCGTATACAGCGTAACGTTCGCCAACAATCCAATACGGTCGATGAGATATTTCGACATGCTTTTTGCAAGGTCGGAGCCGCGAATCAAATGATGGACGTGCGCCGCGTGGCTGGCCAGGAATACGATTGCCTGCCCGGCCGCATTGCCACCCCCCACGAGCACGACTTCCTCCTGTCCGCATAGCGCGGCCTCAATCGGCGAAGCCCAGTAATAAACGCCGCGACCTTCGTATTTCTCGAGTTCAGGTATACCTGGACGCCGATATTTTGCGCCTGTCGCGATAACCACAGTTTTGGCCAAAACCTGTCCGCCACAATCGAGTTGGAGCGCGCGAGGAAAGCGTGAGCAATCGAGCGACATCACTTCAACCGGTACCACCATTTCAGCACCGAATTTCAGCGCCTGAACATAAGCGCGTCCAGCGAGCGCCTGACCGGAAATCCCGGTGGGGAAACCGAGGTAATTTTCGATTCTCGCGCTCGCACCCGCCTGGCCTCCGAACGCATGAGTATCGAGTACAAGCACGGAAAGCCCTTCCGATGCGGCATAGACCGCACAAGCAAGGCCAGCGGGGCCGGCGCCAACGATCGCAACATCGTAGACACGGTCAGGGCTCAGATCAACATACAAGCCGAGATAACGCGCAAGCTCCCTTTCGGTGGGATCTTTAAGGACTGTTCCATCGGGACAAACAACCAGCGGCAATTCATTTGAACGTGGTTGGTGGAGCTTCACCACCTCTTCCGCGACGCTATCTAGTGCCGGATCCAACACAAGATGAGGATGACCGTTCCTTGAAAGAAATCCCTGCAACCGCACCATACCCGCGCTACCGGGGGCACCGATCAGCAATGGGCCGCCTCCGCCGGTTTCGATCAATCCCATACGCCGCAGGATCAAGGCTCTCATAATACGTTCCCCGAGTTCGGCCTCAGCCACGACCACTGCGCGCAAGGAAGGCGGATCTATCACCAGTGCTTCGACCACCTCAAGGGCGCGTCCATAGGCAAGCGGGGGACGGCCCGAAAGCTGGCCGACTTCTCCCGCGAAGTTGCCCGGCCCGCTTTCAACTATGGGAATCTCGATGCCCAGGCCATTTTTGCGCGTAGTCAGGATGCGCCCGCTCAGCAAAACGAACATGCCTGCTCCGCGCATGCTGGGATCAAACAATATTTCGCCGGGCTGCCAGGTGTGCACCGTGCCAAATCGCCGTAACCGGTTAATTTCTGCGGGGGTAAGCTTGGGAAACATTTGCTCGCGACGCGATGCCAAGCTTGGAGGCAAAGGCGCATCTGCCTCGTTGGCTGAAACGTCACCCACTTGACCAGACGCTGATGAGAGCAAACCGTCAGTAACTTCGTTTATCACCGCTTGCGATCCTTGAAAGAAACCGATGAAGGGTGGAGGTGTGCGGTCTGGTTTCCGCTGAAATCGAGCATCTCCTGATCGATGTAGCACCAGCCCCACGGATCCGGGGGGTCGTAGGATTCCATAATCGGATGGCCGGTCGCATGATAATGCTTGGTCGCATGTTTGTTTATCGAACTATCACAGCAGCCGACGTGGCCACACTGGCGGCATAAGCGAAGGTGCACCCATGAATCACCGGTCTTCAGGCAATCCTCGCAGCCCTCCGCAGAGGGTGTTACTTTGCGAATGCTATCGAAATGCGTACAAGCCATACAACCTCCCCATATGTTTCAAGCGATTATATCTTGAGGAAACCTCGATTGTCAGTGGCCTGTTGCGAACATGATAGACCGTCAGCTATAAAAGAAAATAAGTAAAATCCTTATTTCTGACTGGTAAAATTTAAGTGGGCATTGGGATAACCCTGCGCCGCTTTCTCGTCAAGCTGTCAATCATTTAAGCAAGGATAATAGTGCATGCCGTGGCATCGGCCTGAGGAGAATCGCCGCTTGCGCATCTCTGGAAAGTTCGTCGCTGTGGCAATAGGCAATATTATTCTTTTTGAGCTTGAAGAAAAATCAATTTAGGTCTATTGGCTGTTAAGAAATTCGTCTTGCGTGAGACATGGTAAAATCTACTCTCACTTTTAAGTCTGACACTATGAACCGCACACCTCATCTAATTGAACGTTTGCTGGAACGACGCATCCTTATTTTGGACGGTGCGATGGGAACGATGATTCAGCAATACAAGCTGACCGAGGACCACTACCGCGGCGTAGTCGCACATGATGGCGATACCGAGCCTCGCCAGAGTTTCGCCGACCACCCGCTCGACCTCAAGGGTAATAATGATCTGCTGTTGCTGACGCAGCCGCAGATCATTCGTGGCATCCATGCAGAATACCTGGAAGCGGGGGCGGATATCCTTGAGACCAATACTTTCAACGCCAACTCCGTATCGATGGCGGATTACCAGATGGAGCATCTGGTATATGAATTGAACGTGGCTGGGGCAAAATTGGCGCGTGAGGTGTGTGACGAATACGAAATCCAAGTGCCGGGCAAGCCCCGCTTTGTGGCGGGCGTGTTGGGACCCACTACGCGTACCGCATCCATCTCACCGGACGTGAACGATCCCGGTTTCCGCAACATCAATTTCGATCAGCTGGTAGAAGGCTATACCGAAGCCATACGCGGTCTGCTGGATGGTGGAGCGGATCTACTGATGGTGGAAACCATTTTCGATACGCTGAACGCCAAGGCCGCCCTGTTCGCCATCGAGCAGTATTTTGATCTGCATAACGTGCGCGTTCCGATCATGATTTCCGGCACCATCACCGATGCTTCCGGGCGCACCTTGTCGGGCCAGACGACTGAAGCATTCTGGAATTCGCTGTCACATACCAAGCCGTTATCCATCGGCCTGAATTGTGCGCTGGGAGCGGAACTGATGCGCCCTTACGTCGAGGAATTGTCGCGCGTCGCCACCACTTATTTAAGTGCCCATCCCAATGCCGGCTTGCCCAATCCACTGTCGGAAACCGGTTACGACGAATCGCCGGAACATACCGCCATGCTGGTTAAGGAATTTGCCACCAGCGGCTTCCTCAACATCGCGGGCGGCTGCTGCGGTACCACGCCAGCGCACATCAAGGCGATTGCCGATGCATTAAAAGATATCCCACCGCGCCGCATTCCAGAGCTGGAAAAGAAGTGTCGGCTATCCGGGCTGGAGCCATTCAACATCGGCGATGATTCCTTATTCGTGAACGTCGGGGAGCGCACCAACGTTACCGGTTCCAAAATGTTTGCACGCCTCGTCCTCGCCGGCGATTACCCGACTGCCGTCAACGTGGCGCGGCAGCAAGTGGAAAATGGCGCACAGGTTATCGACATCAACATGGACGAAGCGATGCTGGATTCGCAGCTTGCCATGATGAAGTACCTCAACCTGATCGCATCGGAGCCGGATATTTCGCGTGTGCCGCTGATGATTGATTCGTCCAAGTGGTCGGTGATCGAAGCTGGATTGAAATGCGTACAGGGCAAGGCCATCGTCAACTCGATCAGCATGAAAGAGGGCGAAGCGGAGTTCATCAAATATGCCAAGTTGGTACGCCGCTATGGTGCAGCGGCAGTCGTGATGGCATTTGACGAACAGGGACAGGCCGATACGCAACAGCGCAAAATCGAAATTTGCCAGCGCAGCTATGACATTCTGGTGAATCAGGTCGGCTTTCCGCCGGAAGATATAATTTTCGACCCGAATATTTTCGCCATTGCCACCGGCATAGAAGAGCACAACAACTATGCGGTGGACTTCATTGATGCCACGCGCTGGATCAGGAAAAATCTGCCTTACGCAAAGATTAGCGGCGGCGTGTCCAATGTATCGTTCTCATTCCGTGGTAACGACGCGATGCGCGAGGCTATCCACACCGTGTTTCTCTATCACGCGGTGCAAGCTGGTATGAATATGGGGATCGTCAATGCCGGTCAGCTCGGCGTATATGATGAAATTCCCAAAGATTTGCGCGAGGCGGTGGAAGACGTAGTACTGAATCGCCGTCCCGATGCGGGCGAACGGCTGGTAGCGGTGGCGGAAAATGTGACAGGCGGCGCCAAGGTCCAAGTGGAAGATCTGGCGTGGCGACAGGGCACGGTGCAGGAACGCCTGACCCACGCGTTAGTGCGCGGCATTAACACCTATGTCGTGGAAGACACCGAGGAAGCGCGGTTACAGGCGACTTACCCGGTCGAGGTGATCGAAGGTGCACTGATGACCGGCATGAACGTGGTCGGCGACCTGTTCGGCGCGGGTAAAATGTTTTTGCCACAAGTGGTGAAATCCGCACGCGTGATGAAGCAAGCAGTGGCCCATCTGGTGCCCTTCATAGAGGCGGAAAAGGCGCGCTCCGGCGACAACAAACCCAAGGGCAAGATCGTCATCGCCACGGTCAAGGGTGATGTGCATGACATCGGCAAGAACATCGTCACGGTGGTGCTGCAGTGCAACAATTTCGAAGTTATCAACATGGGCGTGATGGTGCCATGCCAGAAAATTTTAGACACAGCGCGCGAGCACAACGCCGATATGATCGGCCTGTCCGGATTGATTACGCCCTCGCTGGAAGAGATGGCGTATGTGGCCAAGGAGATGCAGCGCCAAGGATTCACCATCCCGTTGCTGATCGGCGGCGCGACCACTTCACGCGTGCATACGGCAGTGAAAATCGAACCCAACTATACCAGCGGCGTGACCGTTTATGTGACGGACGCATCGCGTGCGGTGGGGGTGTGCAACAACCTGTTGAGCAGCACTTTACACGACACTTATGTGGCTGGCATAAAGGCCGACTATGCCAAGACACGCGAACTGCATGCCAACAAAAAACCTCAAGGTGCACGTTACAAACTGGCAGACGCGCGCGCGCATGGCCTGAAAACCGATTGGGCCAACTATACGCCGCCCAAGCCCAGCTTCATCGGTGTGCAGGCGCTCAGCGACTACTCACTGGCAGAGATCAGTTCCTACATTGACTGGACCCCATTCTTCCAGACTTGGGAACTGTCCGGGCGCTATCCGAAAATTCTCAATGATGAAGTAATCGGCGAAGCAGCACGCAATTTGTTCCACGATGCGCAGGCCATGCTCAAGCGCATCATCGACGAGAAGTGGTTAGGCGCAAATGCAGTGTTTGGCCTGTTTCCGGCCAACAGTGTAAATAGTGACGACATCGAGATTTACACTGATGAATCGCGAAGCCAGGTAGCGATGACCTGGCACAACCTGCGCCAGCAAATGGTCAAACCGGAAGACAAGCCCAACCTCAGTCTCGGCGATTTCATCGCGCCCAAAGAAAGCGGCGTGGCCGATTATATCGGCGCGTTTGCGGTTACAACCGGCATCGGCATTGATGAACGCGTGGCGGAATTCGAGAGCAAACATGACGACTACAACAGCATTCTGCTGAAAGCCTTGGCCGACCGACTGGCCGAAGCCTTTGCCGAACTGCTGCACGCCCGTATTCGACGCGAGTTCTGGGGCTATGCCACCGACGAACAGACCAGCACTGAAGATTTAATCAATGAAAAATATCGCGGCATCCGCCCTGCCCCGGGCTACCCGGCTTGCCCTGACCACACTGAGAAACATGCGCTGTTTGAACTGCTGGACGCACCCAACAAGGCCGGCATTACGCTGACTGAAAGTTTTGCCATGCTGCCGACTGCTGCAGTAAGTGGGTTTTATTTTTCGCATCCGCAATCGCAGTATTTTGCTACAGCAAAAGCAGACAAAGATCAGATAGAAGACTACGCACAGCGCAAGGGTCTAAGCCTTGAAGAAACCGAACGCTGGTTAGCTCCCGTGTTAAATTATGATGCTTAACAAAATGGCTTCAATATTTTGATCGCAACCCTGTTATTTAAGACTACGCTGAACAAGTCCGTTCGCGTTGAGCTTGTCGAAACGTACCAATTGAGAACCAATAAGTTACAAATGGCTTCGGCAGGCTCAGCCCGAACGGAGGGACTTATTCAGCAGCATTGCCTTAATTATTAACGCGACTAGGACCGCGCCATGCCTCACCCACTGTTGCTAACCACACTCCTGCTGATTGCTTCAAATGTGTTCATGACATTTGCCTGGTATGGACACCTCAAGAATTTCACCCATTCACCGTGGTACGTTGCTGCACTGGTGAGTTGGGGTATCGCACTATTCGAATACCTGCTGCAGGTGCCAGCCAACCGCATCGGCTATACCGAACTCAGCCTGGGACAACTGAAAATTTTGCAGGAAGTCATCACGCTGTCGGTATTCGTTCCTTTCGCCGTGCTATACATGGATCAGCCGCTGAAGCTGGACTATCTATACGCTGCACTGTGCCTGATGGGTGCGGTATTTTTTATTTTCAGGGCATAACATGCACATCCATATATTGGGTATCTGCGGCACCTTCATGGGCGGCATTGCAGTGCTAGCCAAGCAAGCAGGACATCGCGTCACCGGCTGCGATGCCAACGTTTACCCGCCAATGAGCACGCAACTTGAAGCGCAAGGCATAGAACTGATTGAAGGCTTCGGCCCGGAACAGATCACCCTACAGCCGGACATTTTCGTTATCGGCAATGTGGTATCTCGCGGAAATCCGCTCATGGAAGAAATTCTCAATCGCAATCTGCCCTACATCTCCGGCCCGCAGTGGTTGGCGCAAAATCTGCTACAGGATAAGTGGGTACTCGCAGTCGCAGGTACTCATGGCAAGACCACCACCACCTCAATGCTGGCGTGGATACTCGAATATGCGGGCTTGAACCCGGGTTTCCTGATCGGCGGTGTGCCGCAGAATTTTGGACTCTCTGCGCGCTTAACCGATACGCCTTTCTTCGTCATTGAAGCGGATGAATATGACACCGCCTTCTTCGACAAACGCTCCAAGTTCATTCATTACCGTCCGCGTACCGTCATCCTCAACAATCTGGAGTTCGATCACGCGGACATCTTTGCCGACCTCGCCGCCATCGAAATGCAATTCCACCATCTGGTGCGCACTGTGCCCGGCAATGGTCTGATAATCAGCAACGGCCGTGCCGATTCATTAAAACGCGTGATCAGCCACGGCTGCTGGACGCCTGTGGAATTATTTGCCTGTGCGGACGGCTGGAACATCGACGCAGATAATCGCGTAACTTTTAATGGCGAAGCGCACGGTGAACTGAAATGGGAATTGATGGGCGAGCACAACCGCTTGAACGCACTCGCCGCACTTGCCGCCGCCCGTCATGCCGGTGTGTCTGTAGTGGATGGACTAGCGGCATTGAGCGAATTTAAAAACGTCAAACGACGCATGGAAGTACGCGGTGTAGTAAACGGTATCACCGTGTATGACGACTTCGCGCATCACCCCACTGCGATTGCTACCACCGTGTCAGGGCTGCGCGACAAAGCAGGTAGCGCGCGCATACTGGCGGTGCTGGAGCCGCGTTCCAATACCATGAAACTAGGCGTGATGAAGAACGCTCTGCCCGACAGTCTCAAGAATGCCGACATGGTATTTTGCTACGATTTCAACCTCGGCTGGGACGCTCGCGCGGCTCTCGCTCCGCTAGGAGACAGGGCTATCATAAAAGACAATCTGAACGAACTGATTGCTGCCATTGCTGCCGCCGCTCGCCCCGGCGATAACGTACTAATCATGAGCAACGGCGGATTTGGCGGGATACATGAAAAGTTGTTGCAGCGGTTAGCCGATTTGTAATACCGGGCACATCTAAAAATTCAGAGTTTATACAGACTGCCTTAATAAGCTTGTAATTATTCACATGGTTATAAACCAACCCCATAAAATTTTTAGTGTTTTATTTGGGATTTCTTTACGTTAGGCATAATTGTTACGGAGAATCAACAATGAATAAATTTATGGCGTACACATTATTTTTACTTTTAGGTGGCTGTGCTATTACCAAGCCTGTCGCAGTTGTAAGTAAAGACGGTGTGATGAGAGGAACAGCCACATCAAGTTTATCTGGCGGCACTTTCAGGGTTTCAAATACTACAAAGGTTTGCTCTGGTTCTTACGACTCTCTCGACTCAAGCCCTACTATAACCATGATAGTTCAATGTGATGATGGTAAAAAAGGTTTTGCCATAGTTACCCGAGACCGTAGTGGCCTTTCTGGTCATGGCCGTGTTCGAATGAATGACGGAACTGAGGCAGATTTAATTTTTGGTGATGCAGCCGCGGGTTTCTAAAATGCCCATCTACCAAGCTGGACGTGCTAAAACGTGCCCCTAATGTCAAACTTTAGTCATGTGAAAGACCTCCGATGACATCGAACTCCCCAAGAACTTACACCCTTGATGCGGAGAAGCTGAAACTCAATGCCTACCGATTACTTTGCCTCTTCTATGCAAACACTGAGATCGCTCGCACGTCCGATCCCGAAGAACCAACCGACGCAGCGACTTCATTGGAGCGCCAGTTCTTTGCCCGCGAAATGACAGAACTTCTGCTGTCCATAGCAATTGGTATAAGAGTATTGGACGATCAGATGCTAAGTCTAGAACCAACCAACGATCTTCGAGTGAGTTATCTGGCGAAGAAAGAACAAGTAAACAAAGCCAGACACTGCATGATGTTCGATGAGATGCCGCTACGCGAAGTTTGCAACAAAATAATCCATGCAGTGGTCGTTGAACCTCACTCGACCGAAGGCACTGGCTCACATCAAATAGACAAATACAATTGGCAAGGATATTCCGAGGCAAAAGACCAGTCACCCGACGAAGAATGGGCGGAACCTGAGCCAGTCAAGTGGAATCATCTATCGGGCAACATTCGACTTGGTGGCTCGCGCAAAAAAGAACAATGGTGGCTGCTGTTAATGGTGCCTGAATTCGTTGAAGCGGTGTACGGCCTCGTGAATTAAAGGGTAGAAAACAAAATGGATGGGGTCAGATACCGTCTTGAAAGTCAAGATTGCAGCCGGCTTGAAGGTCCCTCGGATGAATGGTCTCCCTGCAGCATGCACTGCGAGACTTCGACTTCGAGCCAGGTGAGCCTAACCTGTTGTTCCTGCCGACCGCCTTCGGCGGCGGCTGAACGCCAACGTTGGGTCTATTGCTTTTGAACAAACGCTACTCCAAACCCTCTCAAAGGAAACTTCATGAAGACATACAAGAAATCCGATGCTGCCATCGCCAATCTGACACCGGAACAACGCCGCGTAACCCAGCAGGGCGGCACGGAACATTCAGGGACGGGTGCGTATCTTCACAATGACGAACCGGGCATCTATGTGGATATCGTGTCGGGGGAGCCGCTGTTTACGTCGTCGGATAAGTTCGAGTCGGGCTGCGGCTGGCCCAGCTTCACCAAACCCCTCGAACCCGCGCACATCAACGAACTGCGCGATATCAGCCATGGCATGATCCGTACCGAAGTCCGCTCGGTTCACGGCGACAGCCATCTGGGGCATGTGTTCCCGGACGGCCCGCAGGATCACGGTGGCTTGCGCTACTGCATTAATTCAGCCTCGCTGCGCTTTATCCACCGGGATGACATGGAGGCGGAAGGCTACGGCGAATATCTTAACCAGGTGGAGGATAAGTAATGGCACAGGAACGCGCAGTACTGGCAGGGGGCTGCTTTTGGGGTATGCAGGATCTGATCCGCAAGTTGCCGGGCGTGGAGAAAACGCGGGTGGGCTATACCGGCGGCGACGTGCGCAACGCCACCTACCGCAATCACGGCACACATGCCGAAGGTATCGAAATTTTCTTTAACCCAGCGGAAATTTCTTACCGCCGCATTCTGGAATTCTTCTTCCAGATACACGATCCGACGACGGCCAATCGGCAAGGCAATGACCAGGGTTCGTCCTACCGCTCAGCGATTTACTACGTCAACGACGTGCAGAAGCAGACCGCGCTCGATACGATTGCCGACGTGAACGCCTCAGGCTTGTGGCCGGGGAAGGTGGTTACCGAGCTGGCGCCTGCCGGTGATTTCTGGGAAGCCGAGCCCGAGCATCAGGATTATCTGAAGCATTTCCCCAACGGCTATACCTGCCATTACCCGCGCCCGAACTGGATGTTGCCAAAACGAACGGACAAATAATGGCCATGCTGGAGCCCGCATAAACGCACAGCCCCAGGATAGAGATTTGGCGATCGCTCAGGCTTACCTATTCAGTGCTTGTCGATGGCAGAGATCGGGGAGCATTTAATGACAGAGAGCGAGTGTCATTTCGAGGTACACCACATGACGGTAATTCGCGCGCCCATAAGGTCGCGGGTTTAACAAGTTTGGGGAGGCGGCAGATAAATGCAATACGTTAGTCCCCCTAATCCAATCACGTAGCGTCGTGCACTGATGATCACCCAAATGATCGCTTGAGGTTAGTAACGCTACGCGTTATTATACGTTTCATGACGATCAGAAGCTTCAAGTGCGAGGACACAAGAGCACTATTCCTCGGCCAACGAGTGCCAAAATGGATAAACATTGAACGATCAGCACTACGAAAACTAGAGCAACTCAATTGGTCCAACGTGCTGAATGATTTACGTGTACCGCCTGGAAACAAGTTCGAAGCACTCAAGGGCAACCGCAAAGGACAACACAGTATTCGAATCAATGATCAATGGCGCGTCTGCTTCATTTGGAATACCGATGGCGCAACTGAAGTTGAGATCGTAGACTATCATTAAAGGAAATATGATGCGTACGATTCCCCCGGTAACTCCAGGCGAAATGCTTGACGAAGAATTTCTTAAGCCTCTTGGCCTTACTAAGTACCGTTTAGCCAAAGATATTGGGGTTCCAGCTCAGCGAATTGGCGACATTGTCGCTGGCAAGAGGGCAATTACAGCCGATACCGATCTGCGTCTATGTCGGTACTTTGGTCTTAGTGATGGCTGGTGGTTGCGTGGGCAAGCCAACTACGACATGGCAATGGCACGCGAAACGATGGGCGAAACACTTGCAAAAATCCAACCCTGTGCGTTACTCACGGCCTGATAGACCAAAAACGAGTGGGGCCTAGCTATTTGCTCACCCTTGAGTGGATGCGGAAATTTTGCCTGTCCCCGCCAACTGGGTAAGAAAAACCTCCACATTACGCGCGCCCAAATTTTTCGGATGGCGCTTGTCATGAAAGAAAATAAAGCATTTAATCCAATCAAAATAAGTTTGCATCAGCGCGGATGCTGTAATGCTTGACCCGCAGCTTATTGCGCTCTTTGATGGCATTTTTTAAGGTGTCTACATTTACATTTACGTTAAGCCACAAAATTCACCTTACCCATTCACTACCATTATCGGAGAACCTATGACCCTAACCGTCTCGCCAGACTGCGATCTTGTTCTGTATACCCATCCTTGGTCACGAGGCCAGATAGCGCGATGGATGCTCGAAGAGACTGGAGCGAATTACAGACAGGTAATACTAGACTACGGAACATCCATGAAGTCACACGAATACCTTTCCATCAATCCAATGGGGAAGGTACCGACGATTACCCATCGTGGAAGCGTCGTCACGGAATGCGCCGCCATCTGTGCGTACTTGGCAGACGCCTATCCTTCCGCTAACCTGGCGCCATCAAACGCCGATCGAGCTAGCTACTACCGATGGCTTTTCTTTGCAGCAGGTCCACTTGAAGCGGCAATTACGGATCGTAGCCTGAAGGTCGCAGTCAGTGAAAAGCAGGAGCGAATGGTTGGTTACGGCAACTATGAACTTACCGTTGATGTCCTGGCTAAGGCGGTCAATTCGGCGCCCTACCTGGCCGGAGACTCCTTTTCCGCGGCCGATGTCTATGTGGGATCTCAAATTCTCTGGGGTACGCAGTTCGGCACGCTTCCCAAAAGGCCGGAGTTCGAGGAATACATCCAAAAACTGGTAGAGCGTCCAGCGTACAAAGCAGCGAAGGCAATTGATCTTGAGCTCGGTGCTGCACTTTCCAAGCAGCAGTTGCCGTGACGCGTGCGCTGTGGCCACAATCAAACATTGAAGTGAATCGCCATGCAAACCTACCTTGAGCCAACGCAAGAATCCGGTCGAGCCTTGTTCATGCGAGGCATCGCTGGAAGCGTTGTGATGTTGAATCTCCTGCGCTACCGAGCCGTCGCCGACTACTCGGCAACGCCACAACTTGCACCTCCTACGCCTATCACCGGGGAGGCCGCCTACCGCCTCTATATGGAACACACCATGCCGCATCTTGAGAAGTCCGGCGGCAAGCTGCTGTTCTTCGGGCGTGGCGGAGGCTTCCTCATCGGGCCGAGCGACGAGCGCTGGGACGCTGCAATGCTGGTACAGCAATCCAGCCTAACCTCATTTATGGCATTCGCATCCAACGCGGAATATCTTGGCGGCATGGGTCACCGCACTGCGGCCCTCGAAGACTCTCGTTTGTTGCCCCTTGAAGAGAGCGGCTGGTGACGTGGCATAACCCTTCGCACAAGCGGACAGTCACCGGCAAGCCGGTGCCTGCCGATTAGCTCAAACATTAGGCGGCAAAGAAACAGAAGTGAAAGAATGACGACGCCTTTCAGAAAATACTGATTATTAACTTTGCTACGGAGAGAAAACCAGTGAAGACGCTTGCATATTTGAACGGCGATAAAATGCCCATCTTGGGCCTTGGCACCTGGAAGTCAGCGCCTGGTCAGGTTGGTGACGCAGTGAGGGAGGCGATTCGTATTGGGTATCGGCACATCGATTGCGCCATGCTTTACGGCAATGAGGTGGAGATTGGCGACGCAATTCGCGAGGCGATTAAGGAAGGCCAAGTCACGCGCAAAGAACTTTGGATCAGTTCCAAGCTATGGTGCAATTCTCATGGTCGCGATAACGTTGAAAGTGCGCTCAAGAAATCCCTCCATGATCTCGGTCTCGCTTACCTCGATCTTTACCTGATCCATTGGCCCATTCCGCTCAAGCCCAGCGCCGTTTTTCCAAGCTCTGCTGCGGATTTTGAGCAACCTGCGGAGGTTCCGATCCGATCGACGTGGGAGGGAATGGAGGCCGCGGTCAACGCGGGACTGACGCGCCACATCGGCGTTTCCAACTTCTCTGTCAAAAAGCTTCGCGATCTCCTCACTCACTGCAAGATCAAGCCGGAGGTCAATCAGGTGGAACTCCATCCCCTGCTCCAGCAACCCGAACTCGTGGCGTACTGCGCTTCACAGGGCATCCACATGACCGCCTGGGCGCCGCTCGGCTCATCGGATCGGCCTGATTTTGTCAAAGCGCCGGATGCGCCGACGTTACTCGACAACCCAGTGATTCAGTCGATCGCTCAAGGTCGCGCTTGCACACCCGCCCAGGTCTTGCTCGCCTGGCACGTGCAGCGAGGGATTTCGGTTATTCCGAAATCGGTTAACCCGTCGCGACTTAATGAGAATCTCGCGGCAGCAGAGATCGAGCTCAGCCAGGAAGATATGCAACGCATCGCTGACCTAGATCAAAACCACCGCCTGATTGATGGTTCGTTCTGGGTCATGGAGGGTGGCCCTTGGACCGTCCAAACGATTTGGGACACACCGTGAGTACAACGCGTAAGAGCCTGTTCACGATCTTCGCAGCAGCAGAACCAGGAAGGCAAGGTGGATGAATTGCAGGCTGGTATTGAGTTTGCGTTCGCAGTTCTTCCATAGCCGTCTGCATTTCTCCAACCATGCGAAGCTGCGCTCAACCACCCAACGCTTTGGGATGACGGCGAAGGTGTGCAGTTCGTTGCGCTTGGCGATCTGCACCGATGCCCCCAGTATTTCATCGACTGCCAACGCAAATGGTCGACCTACATAACCACCGTCAGCCAGAATACGTTGTACCTGCGCAAGGCCTGGTTTGCACCGTGCCATCGCCTGCAAGATACCTTTCCGATCAGTGACCTCAGCGGTGGTCACCGCAACTGCATGCGGTAGTCCTTGGGTATCCACCGCAATGTGGCGCTTGATTCCAGAGATCTTCTTGCCTGCGTCATAACTCTTCTGACCCGCCGTGTCCGTGTTCTTCACGCTCTGCGCGTCCACAATCAATAGCGTCGGCTGTGCGTTGCGCCCCTGTCTCGTACGGGCCACGCCAACTTGATTTTTTTAACGCCCGCTCCAGCAGGCTCATTCCTTCCTCGTCCTGCTCACTCCACTTGGCAAAGTAGGAGTGCACCGTGCGCCATTTCGGAAACTCCCTCGGTAGCATTCGCCACTGGCAGCCGCTCTTGAGCAGGTACAGTACCGCGCTCCAGACCTCATATAAGTCCACCGTGCGGGGCTTGGTACGCTTGCGCGCCCCTTCCAGCAAGGGCCTAATTTGCTCGAACTGCTCGCGGCTGATGTCGCTTGGGTATTTTTTCTTGCGCATTCGGACATTGTCTCGGATTTCAGCAAGATCGTGAACAGGCTCTAACATCTCATTCCACGGACGGCTTTAAGCCGCCCGTGACTTGAAGCGTTAGCCCTCCTCAATCCGTCTCGTGAGGCGTCATGTCAAAAAAGCCGAATCCGATCGCCGTCACCGCTGCCGAAGTACCGGCCCGCAGTAAGTCATCGGTCTACCCCGAGCCATTCGCGTCACGCATGGTGGGCAGAGAGAAGCACCAGCTTGGCGAAGTCTTCGGCCTTACAAACTTCGGCGTAAACCTTACGCGTTTAGCTCCCAATGCAGTTTCGGCTCTTCGCCACGCCCACAGCAAGCAAGACGAGTTCGTCTACATACTTCAAGGGCGGCCTACGCTACACACAGACGAAGGTCGGAGCCAGCTCTCTCCAGGAATGTGCGCAGGTTTCAAGGCTGGCACGGGCAACGGACACCGCCTCATAAATGAAACCACTGAGGAAGTCGTTTACCTCGAAGTCGGCGACAGAACGGCGGGAGACGAAGGCAGCTATCCAGATGACAATCTCAAGGCCGTGCTACTGGAAGGAATGTGGAAGTTTGTTCACAAAGACGGAACGCCCCATGAGTGAGGCAGAGCGCATCGAATGAGGACTCTCTTAAGAAACACCTCCCAACCAACTGATTTTAAAAAGTAGAGTTAAGCGGGCTGTTCATTGACGACGAGTTTCATCCCCATTTTTTCAGCGCGCTGGGCTAGTTGCCGCAACACTCTTTCGCGATAGCGTTCTTCGTAGTAGTCCTGCCCTTGGTCGGTATACTCTTCACCTTTGGTAAGCATGGTGTAAATCAGGCGTGCCAACTTGTGCGCGGCGGCGGTTACGGCTTTAGGTTTGTCCATGCGCCCGCACATCCTGCGGAAATATGCGCCCAGCGCCGACTGGCTGCTGCGCAATGCTGCTGCGGCCAATCTCAAGGCTTGGGCCGCCCGGTTGGCTACGCGCTTGGTCTTGCCGCTCATCACTTTGCCTCCGGTAATCTTGGTGCCGGGGCATAGCCCCAGCCAACTCGCGAAGTGCCCTGCCGTGGGGAAGCGCGACATGTCCGCCCCGGTCTCGGAGATCACCGCAAGCGCGGTGGTGACGTCGATGCCGTCGATGCGCGTAAGATCAACTCCGCACATCCTGAACAATTGCGTGCGCAGATCAAACTTCGGCGCGTTGCGGGCGCGACCACGCTTCTTTCCCTTCGCTGGTTCGCCGTCATGAACTTGCAGGCTTTGCAATTGCCCCTCGATCTCACGGTCGCACTCGGCTAGCTGTGTGCCGATGAAATCGAACATATCCAGCGCTTGCTTGAGCGCAAACAGATGCTCTGCGCGCCAGTTGCCTTGCAGGCTTTTTGCGATTTCGTCAGCGGTAGCGCGAATGCGCACATTCTTCATTGCGGCCAGCACTTGACCGTCGCGCTCGCCAGCGACAATGGCGCGCAGAATCTTTTGCCCCGTCTCGCCGACCACGTCCGAGATGACGTTGGTGAGCTGGATGTTCATCTGCGTGAGCGCCTTTTGCATGCGCTGCACATGCGTGCCCTGGCTTCTCAAAAGCATCCCGCGCTGGCGCCATAGAGAGCGCAATACGCACACGGCTTCGGTAGGACGAAATGCGCCGCGAAGCAAACCGTAGGTCATGAGTTGCTGCAACCATTGGCAGTCCAGCACGTCAGACTTGCGGCCCGAGACATTTTTGACGTGGCGCGCATTGACCAGAAACACTTTGAAGCCGCGCGATTCCAGAAGCTCGAACAAAGGGATCCAGTACACGCCCGTGGATTCCATCGCGACCGTGTCCACCCCGCAAGCGTCGAGCCAGTCGGCCAAGGCGTTGAGGTCAACCGTAAAGCTCGAAAACTCCCGGACAGGCTCGTCGTCCCTGTCCGGCGGCACAGATACGTAATGGGACGAACTACCGATATCGACTCCAGCCGCATGGGGATGGGTGATCGTTAAAGGCTCTCTGGATTTGCCGGGTTTGATACTGATTTTTTGCTTGCGTTGCACCATGATTATCTCCATCATTCGTTTTGGAATGTGGTGCCACATCGGGTACGTCGTCAAGCTCACTCTCTTAAACGGGATATCGGCCAAGCGTCCCAACAACGCCAAGCCAATTCATCAATGTCGATGACGTCACCCATGACCACGCTAACCCTCGGGCAATATGCACCATTGCTATTCCGGTCTTCCGTGGCACCTCATTCCACTTTGCCACATTCGGAGAGCGACGTGTTTCTTCGGCGCGATTTGCGGCACGGGGCCGATTACTACGCTAACCCTTCATTCAACGGGGCACCTACCGGCGCCCGTTAATTCAAACGTTGAGGCTGTAGAAAAACCTGAATTCGCTTAAATATTGACCTCCTTATCAGCCATAATTCCATTACGAAATAAAACTAGAGTGGATGCGATATGGCGCGATTCAAACCGATACACAAAGGCTTAAAACTTCTGCCAGTCGACTTTGAACGGCAAATCATTCCCGGCAGTTTTGAATACGCGTTATGCCATCTGGTCGATCATGAACTCGATCTTTCCGCCTTCCATGTCCGCTATAAGAATGATGTCGATGGCGCATCTGCCTTCGATCCGGCAGTGCTGATCAAGATAATTCTGTTGGCCTACAGCCGAGGGATCATCAGCAGTCGCAAGATAGAAGCAGCGTGCCGCGAGAATGTGCTGTTTATCGCCGTCTCGGGAGACAGCCAGCCGCACTTCACTACGCTTGCGGCCTTTATCTTGGACATGGGCGATACAGTCGCCAAACTGTTTGCCCAGGTCCTGCTCATTTGCGACCGCCAGGGCTTGATCGAGCGCGAGATGTTTGCCATTGATGGCGTCAAACTCGCGGCCAATGCCAGTAAAGCGAAATCAGGTACCCGGGCCGATTACCACCGCCAAGTCGAAAGAATGGAGATCGCAGCCAAACAAATGTTGGAGAAGCACCATAGCGCCGACTGTGCACCAACAGATGACGCATTAGCAAAGCGCGAAGCCAAGAAGCTGGAACGCCTGCAAAAGGGAGCGCAGCTGTTGCGCGACTGGCTCAGGAAGAACCCGGGAGATCGCAAGGGAAGTAAAGGCAGCATTCGCTTATCCAATCTCACCGACAACGAGTCGGCCAAAATGGCCACCAGCAAAGGCGTGATCCAAGGCTATACCGGTGTGGCGGCAGTCGATGAGAAGACACAAATCATCGTCGATGCGCAGGCGCAGGGCACGGGCTCGGAGCAAGAGCTGCTGCTGCCGGTAATCAAAGCCACTGCGGCATTACGCAACGTCGACACGGTGATCACCGCCGATGCGGGCTATCACTCACAAGCCAATCTCAAAGCCCTGGCCGAGCAAGAAATCAATACCTATATACCAGACAACGGTTATCGCAAGCGTGATGAACGCTATGCCGATCAATACGTGCATGCTGCCAAGCCTGACCCGCTATGGAACAAGACCAAAGAAGCAAAAAACCCCAAGTGTTTCATGTCTACCGATTTCCACCTGGCAGAAGATTACTCCCACTGCGTTTGCCCAGCGGGCAAACGGCTGTATAGCAATGGATCCGATTGCACCATCAATATGGGTATGCGGCGATGAAATTTGCGGGTGCCAAACAAGATTGCGTACCGTGCAAGCGACGTAAGGAATGCCTACGCACACCCGAAAAGACGCATACGCGGCAAGATGCTCTACTCATCGCAAGTCCGGAGTACGCCCACGGCGTGACAGGCGTCATGAAAAATGCCCTCGACTGGATGGTTAGTTGTGAGGCTTTCATCCACAAGCCTGTCGCACTATTGAACGCTTCGCCAAGAGCCGTACACGCTCAGGCTGCCTTAAAAGAAACGCTCATTGTCATGTCCGCGTCCTTCCTCGAAGACGCATCCATCACAGTGCCAATCCTCGGCTCAAATCTCAGTGAAGATGAAATCGTTCTTCACCCCAACATCTCTGCCTCACTCATCTCGGCACTTGTTGCATTGCGTACCGCTGTTGTTACCGCGCGCATCGAAGCAGCGGCAACCTTTTCCATTGGTGCCTGAAAAAATGATGCCCAATCCGGCAGTCACCGGACTGCCCAAAAGCGCCATGAACGATCAAAGACTTGCATTCCCAACTCAGGAAAAGTGGGAAGCCTGGCTTGAGACAAATGTTTGAATTTTGCGATATTTATAAACCAACCCGATAAAATTTTTAATGTTTTGTTGGGATCGACTTTAGGTTAGGCCTTTCACGGAGAAATATGAGCGCCCTTATTATTCGTCAAGCGGTATTGTCTGATCTTGAAGCACTTGTGCTGCTTTTTGATGATTATCGAAAGTTCTACGGTCGTGCTAGCGATATTCACGCCGCAAAAGAGTTTTTATTGGCTCGCTTCAATCATTGCGAGTCGGTTTTATTCATCGCGTATGAAGACAATATTCCTATCGGCTTTACCCAGCTTTATCCCGGCTTTTCATCGGTGTCACTTGCTCGAATATTTGTACTCAATGCTCTTTTTGTGTCTGAGCACGCGCGCAGAAAAGGGGTTGCATCAAAACTAATGTCCGCTGCCGTTGAGCTTGCCCAAACTTCAGGTGCTGTTCGTGTCTCGTTATCAACAGCAACGACCAACGAAACTGCTCAAGCTCTCTATCAATCCGTCGGCTGGAAGCGCGATGAGCAATTCTTTGTCTATCACTATGCTATCCCGGCATAGCCAGGTGCTCAAAAACCTCTTTCCCGACGATTTCAGCCGAGAATTTTCCCCCTGAAGTGCTCCCATTTCAACATAAATAAGATGAAAATAACGTGCTCGTGGCAGGCGCGCTCGATGTTGTGGCTGCTACTGATACTCAGGTGATCCATGGCATAGACGAAAGTACCGAGTAAAAGTTGCCTTTGCAGATCAACAGCAAGCAACCAGATGCAGAGGCCAATGTGTTTGTAGCGCGCATATCTATCTTCCAAATTTTACATTTCGTTTGATCTTGAAATTTGTTTTGGTTCACGGCACGATGCGGGTATAAAGATACTTTTTCTGTAGCTTCATCAGCCAAGACACTCCACATACCAACAGGAGATATTCCATGAGTGACAAAAAGAAACTCACCACGAATGCCGGTTGCCCGGTCGCCCACAACCAGAACGTAATGACGGCGGGCCCGCGCGGCCCGCAATTGCTGCAAGATGTTTGGTTTCTTGAAAAGCTTGCACACTTTGATCGCGAGGTCATTCCAGAGCGACGTATGCATGCAAAGGGTTCGGGGGCGTATGGCACATTTACGGTCACACACGATATTACAAAATATACCCGGGCAAAAATATCCTCTTCGGTTGGTAAAAAAACTGAGTTGTTCGCCCGCTTCACCACGGTAGCAGGTGAGCGCGGCGCGGCTGATGCCGAACGCGATATTCGCGGCTTTGCTGTGAAGTTCTACACGGAAGAAGGAAACTGGGACTTGATAGGCAACAACACGCCTGTGTTTTTCTTGCGCGATCCGCTTAAATTCCCAGATCTGAATCATGCTGTGAAGCGCGACCCGCGCACTAATCTCCGCAGCGCGAAAAATAACTGGGATTTCTGGACTTCATTACCGGAGGCACTGCACCAAATTACCATAGTCATGAGTGATCGAGGAATTCCAGCGACCTATCGGCATATGCACGGCTTTGGTAGCCACACCTTCAGCTTTATCAGTGCACAGAACGAGCGTCATTGGGTGAAGTTTCACCTGAAATGCCAACAGGGAATCAAAAACTTGAGCGACACCGAAGCGGCGGCTCTCGTTGGCAAGGATAGAGAAAGCCATCAGCGCGACCTCTATGAAAGCCTTGAGAAAAATTATTTTCCGAAGTGGACAAAGTACGTTCAGATCATGCCGGAAAAGGATGCAGCCACCGTTCCATATCACCCGTTTGATCTCACCAAGGTATGGCCGCACAAAGACTATCCGCTAATTGAAGTGGGCGTAATGGAACTGAACCGCAATCCAGAGAATTTCTTTGCTGAAGTCGAGCAATCGGCGTTTAATCCGGCCAACATCGTGCCTGGCATTGGGTTCTCGCCAGACAAAATGTTGCAAGGCCGTCTGCTTTTCTACGGTGATGCGCAGCGTTACCGTCTAGGCGTCAATCACCATCTTATTCCGGTCAATGCGCCGCGTTGCCCCGTACATAGCTACCACCGTGATGGAGCCATGCGTGTTGATGGCAATCACGGCAGTACGTTGGGCTATGAGCCAAATAGTTCTGGCGAATGGCAGGAGCAGCCGGATTTTAGTGAGCCTCCACTTGCCCTGAATGGTGCTGCAGATCACTGGAACCATCGCGAAGATACAGATTACTACTCGCAGCCTGGTGCTCTGTTGGTTGATGACACCCACACAGCAACAGGTGTTGTTTGAAAACACCGCGCGTTCCATTGGTGGTGCACCGCGCGATATCCAAATTCGCCATATCGGTAACTGCCTCAAGGCCGACCTTGCCTATGGTGCGGGTATAGCTCAGGCATTGGTTATTTCATTGAGTAAAGTGCCAAAGTAAAACGTATTGACTAACAAGGTGTGCCAGCGGACGTGCTCACGAAGCGACCACGTCCGCTAAATTCACCTGCCTTACCTTTTCTGCACTCCTCGCTTAGGTTTGTTTTCCTTTAATTTATTGGGCTGCCTAATTCTATTTTTACCGGCGACACGGAGGAGACGAAGAAATTTTGGACATTCAAAATGATTTGGCGCCTTGCAGACCGCTGCGTGACGAAGCCCATCACGCATAGACGCTAGCTCTTCAATTGTTCTATCCAACTCATCTGCCTTGGCTAAAAGCAGTGCTCTATTAATATCAAGCCCTTCAGCAGTAAACATTTCACCAATCTCATCAAGCGAAAAACCAGCGCTACGCCCCAAAGATATTAAAGCCAGCCGCTCTATAACATTGGCGCTGAACAGACGGCGCAAACCATTTCGACCAGTTGACTGAATCAGTCCTTTTTCTTCATAAAATCGTAACGTCGAGGCAGGTAATCCAGATGCCTTTGCGACCTCAGCTATATCCATTATTCCACCTGACGAAATTAATACTTGACTTCAAGTCGACTTGAGCTTGTATCCTAGCTCACTACACAACTTGGCACAACAATTAAGCCGTCAAGTTAGTGGGATGTTATTTATACCTGAAGAATTTAAGGAGACGATATGAACGCAAATTTTTGGCATCAAAAATGGGTCGAGGTGATATTGGTTTTCATAAAAGTGAGGCAAACTCGTTACTCATCGAACATTTTGAAAAATTAAATCTGGCAAAAGGCAGTCGAGTATTCCTGCCGTTGTGCGGCAAGTCACGTGATTGTGAATGGTTGCTTGCCTCTGGTTATCGAGTTGTTGGCGCAGAGTTAAGCGAACTCGCCATTACCGAGTTGTTTAAAGAACTTGGCTTAGAGCCGAAAATCTCCAAAGTCGGTGAATTGACCCGCTACAGTGCTAAAGATATCGACATGCTAGTGGGGGATGTTTTTGATGTGTCGGCTGAATATCTTGGGCCCATAAACGCGATATACGATCGCGCGGCTTTAGTTGCATTGCCTGCTTTCATACGACAGCAATATACGTCACACCTGATGAACATAACTAATGCAGCGCCGCAGCTGCTGATCTCTTATGAATACAACCAACTGCTAATGGATGGCCCACCGTTTTCAGTTAATGAGAACGAAGTAAAGCAACATTATGGTGCGACTTACCAATTGAAGTCTGTTGACACCAAAAATGTCACGGGCGGATTGAAAGGGAAAGTTGTGGCAACGGAGACCGTTTGGTTGCTCCAAAAAATCAATAAATAGGGAATATATATGCCGAATATTGAATGGATAGTGTTGTACATGGTGTTGGGTGCCTGTGTGGGTTTTATGGCGGGCTTTCTAGGGCTTGGTGGAGGTGGAATACTGGTTCCTTTGCTGGCATCCATTTTTATTTACCAGGGTATGAGCATAGATAGCGTCATTCATTTGGCATTAGGAACGTCATTGGCTTGCATGATTATTTCTTCATCAGCAAGCATCCGTGCACATGCTTCTCGAGGCGCCGTTGTGTGGCCGGTCGTTCGCGGAATGGCACCCGGGATTATTCTGGGTGCCTTTCTGACTGCACAGGTTGCTGCCCACATTAACTCAACCACCATTGCCCTATTTTTTGCGCTGTTCATGGCACTGATCGCAGTGCAAATGTTTTTTAATTGGCAACCGAAACCTAGCCAAAAACCGATAAGCTTTCGCGGATTAATTGTTGCCGGAGTGGGGATCGGATCGGTATCAGCGCTTGCAGCAGTGGGTGGCGGCTTTCTCACCGTTGTCTACTTGGGCTATAAGAATGTAGACATGAAAAAAGCCATTGGCACTTCAGCCGCCATTGGATTTCCCATTGCTATCACGGGTACTATTGGCTACATGATGAGCGGCTGGTCTAAAACATTGAGCGATCCCTATACTCTTGGATACATTTATGTGCCAGCATTTTTAGCAATATCGATTGCCAGCTTTATTACGGCTCCCTATGGCGCTCGCTACTCCCATAGGTTGCCTGAGGCTTATTTGAAAAAGATATTCGCTGCTATCTCGCTGGTTTTGAGTATCAAGATGCTAATCTCGTTTGTTCAATTTTGAACTAAGAATTCGGGCATTCTTTGGGAGTATTTTGATAATATTTAAATCAAATACATATCAAAGTTCAGCAAGGGAAAAGCAAGCAGCATATCGTGAACCTTTCCGGGTGCAGTTAGACAGCAAGGCGATTGCAGATTCAAGTTTGGATGACAACTTTATTTGCCTGCCAACCCTAACCAACCACGAACCTCCCCTGAAGTAGCTAATGGCCGTCCGTAGACCCGTGCGAGTTCTGCCAGCCAGTTCACCAACCCCAAATTGGTTGCAGCAGTTCGGGTAACTGGATCTTGCCACAAGTTATCCTCCAAGCCGATGCGTACACCAGGAGCGAGGACGCATCCCAGGCCCATCGCCGACTTCTGGAATTTTCCAATGCCTGCCAGCGCCCATATGGAGTCGGGGGGCAACTGCTGCACCAGAGCGGCAATATCCGAAAAAGCCACCTGCGCCCCAGCGATATTACCAAGCAGCAAGTTGAAGTAAAACGGGGGGGTGATGAGTCCTTCAGCGATCATTACCTTGGCAAAATTAATCATGCCCAGGTCAAACACCTCCAGCTCCGGTCGGATACCGCGTTCCAGCATACGCTTTGCAAGGAAACGGATAGTATCGGGAGGATTCACGCTTGCGCCTTGGACAAAATTAAGGGAGCTAAGAGTCAGGCTTGCCATGTCCGGTTTTGCAGCCCCCGTCAAATTGAGTACTGCGGCTCGTTGCTCCGATGTTTGTCCATGTCGACCGCTGGTGCTAACACATAGCACTAAGTCCCGACCCTCTGGTGTGGCGCGCAAGGCAGAAATCAAAGTCTGAAAGCGGCTGGCATCGGCACTCGGCTTGCCCGCCTCATCTCTCACATGCAGATGAACCATCGACGCGCCGGCTCGAGCACACTGAATAACGTCTTCCAGAATCGCGGCTTCGCTAACGGGCAGATGGGGATTTTTGCCTTCAGCGGCGACTGCACCCGTTGGTGCAAGATTAATAATTAGCGGGAGTGCGGCTGGATTCATAATGGTTACGCTTTACAGATTTTTCGGTAACGGATGTCGCCGAGCTGGCACGCCTAGATACAGGCCATCCGGCTCGGTATCTGCCGTGACAAGCGCGCCCGCCGCAATAATACAGTGCGGCGCAACTTTTACGCCATCACGAATAGTACTGTTCAGCCCAAGAAAGCAACGCTCGCCTACCATGGCACCCCCTGCCACTATGGCATGGGCCGCCAGGAAAACATGGTTGCCGATAATGGCATGGTGAGAAACATTGCAGCCGTTGCGCAAGATGCAATTATTCCCAATACGGGCAAAGGGCTGTATGTTTGCCGCTTCATAGATCATAGAGTTTTCGCCGACTTGTAAATCAGGCCAGACCAGTGCTCGAGACGACACATAGGTGACAAAAGAGTAGCCCCGCGCCTTTCCTTCAGCATACTTGGCCGCACGTAGACCATTACAGTCGGTCCAGCCTAGCGAAATTAACAAGGCGTAATCTTCTGGCGGAAAATATTGTTCCAGGTGATCAAAGGGAACAACGGGCAAGTCATGCAAGGTTGAAGTGCGACACCAAGCAGCATCCACTGTAAAACCCATCACCGCATGGGGACTATCGTGGGTGAGCACATAATATGCCAAGCTGGCAAATTGCTCCGCTCCAAAAATCACAACCTTCTTGTGTCTCTTCTGCTGACTTTGCTCCGCGCTCAAAAAAACCTCCTGCCTTACTACATTGATTGTTTAACGATATTACAAATAAATTCGACTTCTTCCTTTTGCAGACCCATAAATAATGGCAGACAGAGAACACGCGAAGAAATACCTTCTGAAACCGGACAAGCTCGTTTTAGCTCTTGCCTTAAATAAGGCAGAGTATTAAGCGAAGGAGAGAAGTAACGTCGTGGGCCAATGCCGTTATCCAATAGCGCTTGGCGTACCCGTATCATGACATGATGCAAAGAGAAAATGACCGGGTAGAAGGCATAATTGTATTCGAAACCAACTGGAGGTACAGGCCGTTGCAAAGAGCAGCCTTCTAGTTGTTTGTCGTACCAGCCTGAGCACTCTTTTCGAGAAGCAATGATATCGCCCACCTTGGGTAATACACAAAGCCCCATCGCCGCATGCAGTTCGGACATCTTTGCGTTGATGCCAATATCCAGATAGTCCTCTTCACCGATGTGGCCAAACTTTTTCATGAGAAAAATGCGCTTGATTACTTCCGAGTCCTTGCAGACCACTGCGCCCCCCTCGGCCGTGTGAAACAACTTTGTGGCATGGAAACTCAAAGCGCTGCAATCTCCGTGAACCAAAAGTGATTCGCCAAAAAGCTTCACTCCAAAAGCGTGAGCCGCATCGTAAACAATTTTGAGATTGTATTGATCAGCGAGTTGCTGAATTTTCACCACATCACATGGATAACCATAGACATGAGTAGCCAGAATCGCGGAGGTTTTCTTGGTAATAGCGGCTTCGATTAAATCGGGGTTGATACAGAAAGTATCGGTTTCAATATCCACGAAAATCGGCTCACAACCCTCCCATAAAATTGAACTCGTTGTGGCGACATAACTGTAAGGCGTAGTGATGATTTCGCCTTGCAATCCGAGCGCTTTGATGGCCAGTTGGATTGCAAGCGTGCCATTTGCAACCAGTTCAAGATGGGGTACACAAAGAAAGCTTGCCACATTGTCGGCCAACCGTCGACATAGAGAACTGTTGTTGGTGAGATAACCATCTTCCCAGATCTGTTCAAGGTAAGAATTATATTCATCCAGGGGTGGGATATAGGACTTCGTAACCGGGATTATGGGGGCTGGATATTTTTTGCTCACGAGACAGGAGGTTCTTTCTTGTTCAGTGGATTGGTGGCAGGGTCTTAAGGTCAAATTATCGGGCTAAATAATGGGGCTAAACGCGATAAGCAGCAAGCAAGTCATCCCGATTTATTTGCATGCGCATCAACTGTACCGTATAAGAAACCCGCAAAAAGTTGCAAAGTTTCCGCATCGATTCGAAATTTTTAATAAAATCGCCACCGTTGGACGGGCGGAGACAGGCTGCCCGGAAGGAAAGGATGAGGCAACCAAAGTGTGTCTTCTCCACATGGAAAAGGCTTGGCCGAGAGTAAGTCCCGCCTAAACCGTCGATGCAACCCCAAGCGCAGCCAGACGCCCTGAAGATTGCGAATACTCTGTATGGTGACCTGCCGGATTTCAGGGTCACGCTGAAGCTGGCCCGGGTGAATACGGAAACGACTCAATTCATCGCGCAAATAGACCGCCTCCCCTCTAAGCAGAATGGTCGACCACATACTCATGTCGATGACGCCACTGCCGACCACGCCGTCGAAACAGAAGTAATCCGGCTTGCCATCCAGCAGATCAGCCTTGCGGAACAGGGTTGTGCTCGGCTCGCCTACCACATTAAGTCCGGCCATGAGCATGGCGTTGGCGAGAGACAGTCCATTAATGGACATATCGTGATCCACGATAGGGCGGGTCGCCGGCTGATCGGGTAGCCGATTGCCCGCTTCGTCAATGCGCTCGCGGTATGAGGTCGCCAAGACAATATCCGGGACTTGACGGAAGGCGTCGAGTAAACGCTCAACACAATCTTGCACCAGGATATCGTCGTCGTTGAGGTACTTGATGAACTCGCCGGTGGCCAGCTCGAAACATTTTTTGTAGTTGCCTCGCCCTTTCAGGCGAGTGGGATTGCGCTCATAGCGTAGGGGCCGGATTCGACCGAGGCGGCCGGCAATTTCTTCAATCTCCGGCCCGGAGGAATCGTCGCAGACGATGATCTCCATGTTTTCATAGGTCTGAGCTATGGCACTTTCCAGACACTTCTCGAAGAAACGCGGTGAATAGGCTGGTATCAACAGCGAAACCCGAGGGGAACCGAACACCCTTCGCTCAGGCTTACGAAAATCTATGAATGTCTCGTCCGGTTGAGGAATGGGAAACGTTGGCGTGACACTATCTATCTCATCCTGCAGGGTTGAGTCCGACAACAACTTAAATCCAACCAACTTTGCCAAATGCGGGATGTCTTGGCCTCCGTGCACTCCCGTATTAGAAATCATAAAACGCGCGACTCCACCGGGATGAAGAATCCGCCTGACTTCGCAGAGCAAAAAAAACACATCCTCCAGAGTAGTCAATTTGGAATAGTGGTAAACCAAGGCAGGTATGGCACGGTCATCAAATGGCAAAGGAAGTGTCAGGGGATCCTTCAGCAACAATACCTCATTCATGAGTTTTCCAGATGCATTTTTTGTGTAGATAGCTGGCACAGTTCCTATGGAAAGCAGGTGTCTGGCCGGAAGGTGTCGGATAGCGATTGCTTCGATTTCGAGCGTATATCATTTAATATTGAAATGTGATTGGAGATTTGAAGAGAGTCGCCACAGGATATGACCACCACTAATAATTATAAAGATGCTAGTCTCATTTGTTCAATATTTGTTCAATATTCACCATTCAAGAGATGCTTGCGGAGGATAATAAATCAGTTATCACCTGGCAGTGAAGCGCAACCCACAAGGGAGATATTCCAGGTTTCCCGGCCACAGGCAAATAACGTCAAGAGGACGGGAGCCACCGTCTATTACATTATTATAAAAACCGACGTCTAACGGGTCACTGGCAAATTACAAACCGGCACGGCGTCTATATGCAACTCCGTCTCTCGATCTGTACAAAAACGCGCAACTGGAATGCAATCATCAAACCAGATGCGTTTCAGCTACAGTTTGACGAGAGCAACCTGCGGGACTACCAATTCGATCACAAAGTAGGTCACCACCTCTTTTGCAAGCACTGCGGCGTGCGCTCGTTCGCTCGTGGATATGTTGAAGAAATCGGCGGGGACTACGTGTCAATCTAACTGTCGACATTCGATAACGCTAGTCCGGAAGAGCTTTTCGAATCGCCAATTCGATTCGGTGACGGTAGAAATAACAACTGGGGCGAACCGCCGGCCGAGACCATGCACCTGTGGAAAATGTCCGTGCCATGGCTCCTGAGCCTTCGCACAAGTGACGCCCAGCCCTTCCATCGAGGGGTTGCCTAAAGGTTGCGCCATTTAGGCATCCCCATATGTCAAACGTTAGATTTCAAGGAACCCACATGGATGCATCCGAGAAGCTCGTACAAGACCATCTACACCATCGCGACTACGTGGACGTTGTGTACGAACCTGATGGGAATGTCGCGCCTGACTTCCTCGTGAATGGCGCGATTGCCATTGAAGTCCGGCGGCTCAACCAGAATCACTTCGGAGGCCCAAATACAAAGGGTCTTGAGGAGGCAGCGATCCCCCTGTGGAACCAGGTCAAAGATCTCCTCTCCTCCATGGGTGCCCCAACCAAGGGCGAGAGTTGGTTCGTTCACTTCGAGTTCAATCGCCCTGTAGAAAGGTGGAAGACTCTTAGAAAAAAGCTGCGAAGCGCGCTCGCCGCATTTGCGGTTGCTACAAAGCAGGAACGGGCAATCATCGCAAAAGGACGAAACTTCGAGCTTGAAGTGTTCTGTCGAACATCGAAGCCGCACGCGACCATGTTTGTCATGGCAGGCTACACCGACAAGGAATCTGGAGGCTGGTTACTTGCGGAGATGGAGACCAATATTCGTTACTGCGCCCGCAAGAAGGAAGAAAAGATTTCTAAGGTCCGTTCGAAGTATCCAGAGTGGTGGCTATTGATCCGGCACAAATTATTCATGAAGCCGCGTAGGCGACTTTTGGGTCGCCGAAATAACGGCGCACGCGTTCGGGGTTTTGCTCAAGCATGATCATGTGATCAGTCGCAGCAGCTCTGAGTTTTGCCTTGGTGCGCACTGGCACCTTTGAAGTGATGACGTGCTTGAGATCTGCATTCAGTCTTTCTTCGGGGTTGAGTTCAGGGCTGTAGCTGGGCAAGTAGAACAACTCGATTTTCTGTGCGTTCTCGGCAGCCCAAGCCTTTACAGGTTTGCTGTGATGAACTCTCAAGTTGTCCAGTATCAGAAACACCTTGCGGTCTGTATCCTTGATGAGCGCCTCCAGAAATTCAATGAGCTTGTCGGAGTTAAATGCCTCATCAATAATCATCCAGCGCGTTTTACCCTGATTGGTTACCGTCGCAATCATCGATAGCTTGTGGCGCGTGCCGCCTACTGCGAACGTCACAGGTGTCTTGCCCACCGGCGCATAGCTCCTGCCTCTGACATCCGTGTTGACTAGCGCCGTCTCGTCGCCCCAGTGAATTTCCGCACCTTCTGTTTTTGCTCTGGCTTCAATGGCCGGATATTGTTCATCAAGCCAAGCCTGGACGGCTTCAGGCCGCTGCTCGTATGCTTTTTTAATGGGTTTTTGTGGTGTAAAACCCCAACGTGCCAAGTAGTTGCCTACTGCCCGAATAGACAGCTTGATACTGTGCGCCAGCTCAATGTGCTGGCGCACAGCGGGCCTGCTCCATAGCGCAAAATCCATCTTGAGTTGTTCGGGGCGTCTGTCGCAGATGGTTTGTTGAATCGCCAGCTCTTGGCTAACCGTCAAGCGACGTCCACTGCCAGGTTTTTTACCCCGAACGCCGGGCTTGAGTGCCCCCGAACCTTCAGCCTTATACAACCGCAGCGCCGTATTGACTGCCGTCCAGCTCAGTCCCGTCTGCACCACGATCTCCATCACCACCATGCCTTTGCGGTGCATACGTATGACTTGCTTGCGTCGTTCATGCAGTACTTCTCGCGACTGCTTGCGGGCATCTTCTTTTTCCATACTCCATGGACATCGAAAATCAAGAAAAGTTCACTTATAAATCGTGCCGGGTCTATAGTACTTGTTGATCACATCGGATACGGCCTCGACAATTCTGATCGTGAGATGTTTCGCGACCAAGTGTCCATAGCCCACACGTGGGACAAAATCGTCATCATTGATCCGCGAGACCACACCCGCTGGTTTGAAATCTAAACGTTCGTTGCATCGCACTGCCCTTGGCATGGTAGGGCTCGACCATCAAATACGATAAGGAGTTCCACATGAATCCAGGCATCAAAATTAGAATGAATCCTGAGGTTGATGGATATTTTAGAAAAGCCAAAAAGTGGCAGACAGAATTGGAAACCTTGAGAATGATCCTTCTCGACTGTCAGCTGACCGAAGAATTAAAGTGGGGTAAGCCTTGTTACACGTTTCAGGGAAAAAACATAGTTTTAATAATTAGATTTAAAGAATACTGTGCGCTTTTATTTACCCAAGGTGATTTGTTAAATGATGCCAATGGTATTCTAATTAAACCTGGAGCGAATACCCAAGCGGCGCGCCAAATTCGGTTTACCAATGTTCAAGAAATAGTCAAGATGGAAACCACCTTGAAAGCCTATATTTATGAAGCAATTGAAGTGAACAAAGCCGGTTTAAAAGTGAATTTTAAAAAGACTACAGAATTCATAATTCCTGAAGAATTGCAAAATAAATTAGATGCAATGCCTGCATTGAAAACTGCTTTTAATGCATTAACGCCGGGACGGCAAAGAGCATACATTCTTTATTTTTCTGCACCCAAGCAATCCAAAACTCGGGAGTCAAGGGTTGAAAAATGTAGGCAGCAAATTCTCAATGGTAAGGGATTAAATGATCAGTAATGCCACCAATTAGACTTCACGACTCAAATGTCCTGATGGTTTATATAAAGAAACTGTTTCTCTATATATTCACTATCATAACAATATTTGCAAGCATCTCAGCTAATGCGGAAAATACCTATCGTCCAAAATCCAACCATACTTACATCACTGGCCCGAAAGGTGGTTGCTACTATATCAACAGCCATGGAAATAAAACCTATGTAGATCGAGCGCTTTGCAAGTCGCGAGCAATTGAAATTAAAAAATCACAAGAAAAACTTGAACAAAATCGATAAAAAGTTAATTCGCGGATGTACACGTAAATTAAAACATTTGTTCTCCAAATAGCCGAAACGTACTCAGTACGTCTCTCAGAGGTGGCCTCTTGAGACTGATGATGGCAGGCCTTGTTTATGTTGTTATTGGCCCAACCAATTTTTGGTTGGAGTTCGTAATTTCGGAAATAATTGGTTTGTTTTCTTCGATCAGAAAGGAGGGGCGGATTCAAGTTCGAAGTGCAACAGCTAATGTTGGCTTGGTGTAGCGCATCTCCACCCCGAATAGTACTTCATGCGGTGATCTGAAACCCAGCACTTTGCGTGGCCGGTGGTTGAGTCGTTCTACCGCTCGCTGCACTTGCTCCTCAGTAATGTCAGTCAACTCCATGCCCTTGGGGAAGTACTGCCGGAATAACCCATTACTGTTCTCGTTCAGTCCTCGCTCCCAGGAACGGTAGGGGTGCGCGAAATAGATCGCAGTCTGTAGTTCTGCTGCGATCCGTTCATGCCCCGCAAACTCTTTGCCGTTATCGAATGTAATAGTGTGGCATTTGTCTTTATGGGGACTCAGTAAACTCGTTGTCACAGCCGTTACACCCTCGGCATGTTTGCTGCGTATGTGTCCCGCCAACACATAGCGCGACTTCCTTTCAGCCAGGGTAACCAGCCCCCCTTTGTGATTCTTGCCGATGACGGTATCACCCTCCCAATCCCCCATGCGTGTCTTTTGGTCAACGATTTCCGGACGTTCATCAATGCTGACACGGTTCTTGATCATGCCTCGCCGCTCTTGCCCACTTGCATATCGCTTGCGGCGTGGTTTCTGGCTTCGCAAATGATGGCACAGGTCGCCTCCGTCACGTTTGTCTGCGGTGACATGCCGATAGATCGCTTCATGGCTGATCTGCAGTTCGCCTTCCAACTTAAGCCGATTGGCGGCTTGTTCTGGGCTGAGGTCTTCTCGGATCAACCTTTCGACTTCAGCCCAGCTGTCCGATGAGAATTGCTTGCCATTGATACAGGCTTGCCGGCGCTCATCACGTAATGATTGCGCTTGTTTTGGCCGCCAGCCGCGTTGGCCTTTGTTTCGCCTGAACTCTCGTGAAATCGTCGATTTGTCCACGCCCATCTTTTGGGCAATCCGAGTTTGATTCAAACCGGCTTGTTTCAACCCGTAAATCTGATATCGTTGCCCGCTGGTGAGCTGCTTATATTTCTTCATCTGTGCTCCTTTTACTTGGTCGTTTAAGTGGCTCCGATATTAACGCAGCTCGCCACCTAAGTTCACTTACAAAAGTTGCACTTCAGAGTTGAATCCGCCTCTGAGATATGTCTAACCTTTTGGTCAAGAGAGGCATACTAAGCATGCCTCTACCACTAATTTTACGTTAGGCCAATGATGACTCCAATGCTGTACAACCTGATTTACATTGGCCCGATCATCCTAGTTGTCTCGGTCATAGCCTTACCCATCTTTTACCTCCTCTATTCGCGCGCCAGTGAGCCCAAAGCTCCGCTTTCCATACCTAAATATGTACTGGGCGCGGTAATGCTCGGCTTGGTGGCATTCATCATTGGAACCATGCTCGGAATTGCGGCGGCGTGCCTGCCAGCCGATGCCGGCAATCTGTGCGGCCTCGTGGGCATTTTCGGATCAGGCCCGCTCGTGGCAGGATTAGCTTTACTCGCGTTCGGATATTTGCGTACCCAATCTGCGCGCACGGGTACTAACAATTCATTCAAGGGGAATGCTCCCTAACGACATCGTCCCTTTAACTTAAAGACTCAAGTGACTAAAGAATCTAAAGCGTTGTCGCAAAAAATGTTTAAAATCGCTGCTGAAGCAAAAAAATCGGCAGACAACAGCAGTAAAGTGAAACCTGATAACAAACCCTAACCTGTCATATAAGTGGGACGCCTAACGGCATCCCCTTAATTCAAACTTTAAACGACAACAAGGATCATATGGGCAAAATCTACAACGAAATCACTCCCGAGCTCACGTCGTGGGTTCAGAAGCAGCACGTGTTCTTCGTCGCAACAGCACCATCAGCAGCTGAAGGCCACGTGAACTGTTCCCCAAAAGGCCTGGACTCTCTCAGAATTCTCACTCCTCAAACGGTCGCGTATGCCGATCTCACAGGAAGCGGAGCCGAGACCATCGCTCACATCAGAGATAACGGGCGAATCGTCCTGATGTTCTGTGCGTTTGAAGGGCCACCGAAGATCGTCCGCTTCCACGGCACAGGCGAGACTGTTTTGCCAGGTACGACGCTTTGGAAAAAGCTTGCTCCAAAGATGTACTTGAAGCCGAGTACTCGGGCAATCATCCTGATCCACGTCACTCGCGTCAGCGATTCTTGTGGATACGGAGTCCCGATCATGCCGTTTGTCGAAGATCGCGACGTCATCGACCGTTGGGTCGAGACAAAAGGCGTCGAGAATCTCTCTGCCTATCGGCGCGAGAAAAACGCTCGCAGCATCGACGGATTGCCCACAGCCGAATTCGAGTGAAACTGGAGAAAAGGTTATTTCGAAGGCACGATTTTAATTCCGGCCCATCAAGGCCTTTAATACAAAGGAGAGGACATGTTAAAGAAAGATATTCACTGCTTTACGCTTGCACAAGATCTAGCACTCAGACCTCTATCTACGCAATTAATTGCGGACTTACATTGCCCTGACTCACCTAGGTGGACCCAGACAATAAATGCTTCCAAACGTTTTGTAGCGATTTGTTTGGGTTTGATGGCAGCGCTTGGGGCTACCGCCGATACGTTCGCCCAGGCACTTCCGTCATCGCCGTCGCTCGTAGACACGGATTACCCAACCGTCGTCACAAAGGTATCGAGCAGCATCAACTGGGACACAATTAGATGGGTCGAACGGCGCTACAAGATCGAGGCAATGCGCTTCAAGGCGCGAGATGAAACCGGCATCGACTGGTTGGGCAGCGACGAAGTGATGGTCGAGACCACCGATGCGAAAGGTTGGACTGTCTCCAACGAGATCGGTGATATCGATACGGGCGATACCCACAACTTTGACCCGGCCAAGAGTTGCATCGTCGGGGTGCCCCCCGGCATCGTCGTGCTCGGCGAATCGTCGGTGTGCGAAAAGGGCGGCGAGCCGGGACCACTGAGTTTTCAGGTCGAGTTCTGGGAAAAAGACACAAGTCCTTTTGGAGGTTTCTGCATTCCTGCCGCTGGAGAACATGTCGGTCCGTACTGCGTGGACGACACGTACGGGGACGATTTTATTGGTAGCGCCCAGATTGACTATTTGACGCAAGAGCTCGAGGCGGCGCTACCTAACGTCGGCGACGAACAGATCGAATCTGTCAGACTAGACTCATGCCCCGGCCAAATTTGCGGCGACGGAGGGGGGCCTTGGAATTTAGGTGACTACACCTTTACTTGGCGCGTCACACGCCTGCCCAACGCTCTGGTTAATTTGGGCTCGTTGCTCACCGAGGCGATGCAGAGAAGCGGTGCCCGTTCCGAACTCGAGGTGATCACAGCCGGTTTGCGGTACTTGCGCGCACCGATCGAGCGCAAAACCAAGCCGGAAATAGACAAGCTGCCGCCTAAGCGCTAAAAGTAGAATGGAGGCAGTTCGTTTATCACTTGAGATTTGAAAACGTCCCTGAAAATTATTATTAAGGAGAGATTAAATGGTGAGTTTACAACCGCCAGTTTGCGATTTTGGCTGGAAAGCCCATGAATTTAACTTGCGGGGGGTAGATGGAAAACGCTACACCCCGAAAAATACATGTGGCAAGAATGGACTGTTGGTGATGTTCATTTGCAACCATTGTCCCTATGTGAAATCCATCCGTGATCGCATTGTGCGGGATACACGCGAACTGCTGAAACATGGCATTAACAGCATTGCCATCATGTCAAATGATTCTGCAGAATATGTGGAAGACTCTTTCGAGAATATGCAGAAAGTGGCTCAGCAATACGCTTATCCATTCCCTTATGTATGGGACGAGACACAGCAAATTGCTAAGGATTACGGAGCGGTTTGTACGCCAGATTTCTTCGGATTTAATGCTCAACTGGAATTGCAATATCGTGGTCGATTGGATGCCTCGCGCAAGGAGGCGATGCCGGATGTACCGCGTGATTTGTTTAATGCCATGGTGCAAGTGGCGCAAACTGGCAAGGGACCACTAGAGCAGATCGCCAGCATGGGTTGTTCTATTAAATGGAAAAGCGAAACATAAACCTGAATCGGTTCGGCTGACTTGAGCATCGTTTTTTAAGTTGAGGCTTATAAGTTTTTCTTAAGTTTTGCGGCTGAATTATTTATACAGAGACGATGAAGCCATGTGTTTGAGTAGCAAACCCGATTTGAGCCGCATCGGCCTATCTGTTTCGTGCCGGTTAGCGCATCACGGTCAGTACACGTCAGGCGCGGTTACAAAGCAGTTGAACATCATGAAAGGCGATTGACGTGCGGATATTGATACTCGGGGCCGGACAAGTCGGTTCGACAGTAGCAGAGAGTTTGGTCGGAGAAGACAACGATATCACCATCGTTGATACTGACGCGGAAAAATTGCGTCTGTTACAAGATCGCTTTGATCTACGTACCCTAGTGGGAAATGCTTCCCATCCTTCTGTACTAGAACAGGCTGGTATTGCAGATGTTGATATGTTGTTAGCCGTTACGCAAAGCGATGAGGTTAACATGGTGGCCTGTAAGCTTGCCGCCAGTCTGTATAACACCCCGACAAAGATTGCGCGCATTCGCGCCGCAAACTATCTGGAACATCCCGAAATATTTAGTGCTGATAATTTTTGTGTCGATTTTTCTATTTGCCCGGAACAGATACTCACTGATTACATCTATAAATTGATTGAGTTTCCCGAAGCCCTGCAGGTGCTGGAATTCGCTAATGGCCGAGTGTCCCTGGTGGCAGTCAAGGCGTTTGAGGATGGCCCTCTGGTCGGACAGGAATTGCGTTACCTGCGCGCACATATGCCCCATGTTGACACCCGGGTTGCGGCAATTTTCCGCCAGGATGGATCGATTATTCCAGAAGGTAGTACGGTGATCAAAGCCGGCGACGAGGTTTTCTTTATTGCCGCAACCGAAAATATCCGCACTGTGTTGAAAGAGTGGCGTCATATGGATAAGCCCGCCAAACGTGTGATGATTGTCGGGGGTGGCAATATAGGACGTCGGCTGGCGCAAGCGCTGGAGCGCGATTATCAGGTTAAGCTTATCGAGCATAACAAAAAAGCGTGTGAGCGCCTGGCAGCCGAGTTGACCCATACGCTGGTACTCTGTGGCGATGGGACCGATGAAAACCTGCTGGCCGCCGAACATGTAGCTGATGTGGACGTGTTTTGTTCTCTGACTAATGATGATGAGAACAATATTATGTCCGCGCTGCTAGCCAAAAAAGGGAGGGCACGTAAAGTACTCTCATTGATCAACCGCAGTTCATATGTAGAGTTGGTGCAAGGCGGGAAGATAGATATTGCACTATCACCGGCCCACGTTACGATCGGTTCATTGCTCGCCTACGTCCGCCAGGGCGACGTGGCAGTGGTGCATGCCCTTAGGCGCGGAGCAGCAGAAGCGCTGGAGATGGTGGTACACGGCGAGCGACATTCGTCTAAAGTGGTAGGACGACGCATTGATGAAATTGAACTGCCCAAGGGCGCGACTATCGGCGCAATTGTGCGGGGCAATCTAGTGATCATGGGTCACCACGACACGGTGATTGAGGCGGACGACCATGTCATCGTATTCGTAATCAACAAAAAGATGATTAGCAAAATCGAGAAGTTGTTTCAGGTCAGCATAGGGTTCTTTTAATGCAACGCTCGCTGACCGTTATTCACGCGCTGGGCACGATGTTAATCCTGTTCAGCGTAACGTATATCTTCCCTATTGGTACATCGCTGATTTATCAAGATGGCACATTGATAGACTTTGCCCTGGCAATGGTGATGACATTTGCGGTGGGCTGTCTGATGTGGATGCTTACACGTCACAACAAAGGTGAGCTGTCTATCCGCCACGGCTATTTGCTGGTAGTACTGATGTGGACGGCGATGCCTGCTTTTGCCACTCTGCCGCTATTGCTGCTGATTAACGGTCTGTCGTTCACCGATGCCTACTTTGAGACGATGTCTGCCATGACAACCACGGGCGCGACGGTGTTGACCCAACTGGACGCTTTGCCACCCGCCATCAACCTGTGGCGGCACGAATTGATCTGGTTGGGCGGCATGGGGATTATCGTGCTTGCGGTAGCAATTTTGCCGCTGCTGGGCGTCGGCGGTCGCCAGTTGTATAAGGCAGAAACGCCCGGCCCGATGAAGGATTCCACACTCACCCCGCGTATTACCGAAACTGCACGCAATTTGTGGCTGGTATATTTCTGTATTACCTTGGTCTGCATCCTATCGCTAAACGTGGCGGGAATGTCCTGGCTAGATGCTATATGCCATGCATTTTCCACGATGGGGTTGGGTGGTTTTTCCACGCATGACGCTAACATAGAATACTTCAACTCTGCTGTTATTGAATTTGTGCTCATCGTATTTATGCTGCTGGCCGTAATGAATTTCGCGACACACTTTCTGGCATGGCGCGAAAAGAGCTTGAAACTTTATTTACGTGACACCGAGACCCTCTGCACCATAATACTTATACTGGCGAGTTGCCTGGGCATTGGCATATTTCTATGGTGGCAGGGGACTTACCCGAGTTTCTGGACAGCACTGAGGCACGCTAGTTTTAACCTGATCTCAATTGCGACCGATTGCGGTTTCGCCAGCGTAGATTTTAACCACTGGCCCATGTTTGCGCCGCTGTGGATGCTGTTCTTGAGCTGTATTTCCGCCAGCTCCGGCTCTACCGGCGGTGGCATTAAAATGATACGCACGCTCATTTTAATTAAGCAGACAGGACGGGAATTCCTCAAACTGTTGCATCCGGCCGCGGTCAACCCATTAAAAATTGGCGGCCGCGTGGTGCCAGACAACATCGTGTTCTCAGTGTTGAGCTTTATCTTTCTTTACT
The DNA here is from genome assembly GCF_918378365.1 of Candidatus Nitrotoga arctica. Taxonomy (NCBI): domain Bacteria; kingdom Pseudomonadati; phylum Pseudomonadota; class Betaproteobacteria; order Nitrosomonadales; family Gallionellaceae; genus Candidatus Nitrotoga; species Candidatus Nitrotoga arctica. The sequence goes on from NZ_OU912926.1 coordinate 2,898,040, forward strand.
TCATGAGCGTGGTCATATTGACCTTCGCGCTGGTGATCAGTGGGTTGGATTTCGTATCCGCTTTTTCCGGGATAATTGCTTGTATCAACAATGCTGGTCCTGGTTTGGGGGTATTGGGACCGGCCAGCAACTACGGAATATTAAATGATTTTCAGACTTGGATATGCACCTTGGCCATGCTGATCGGGCGCTTGGAAATCGTTACCGTGCTGATCATTTTTACACCGCATTTTTGGCGGCGATAACCTGATGTTTCATCAATTCTGTGCGAGAAACACGCGAATTAGAGAAAACTCATGATTGATTGTTTTGCTAACGCATCACTAAAGAGCTAGGGCTAATGATGATATTGCAACAACCTGTTATTTTGCTATTCGGCAAGAATGGCCAAGTTGGCTTCGAGTTGCAAAGAGCATTGTCGCCGCTTGGCTTGGTGCATGCCTTCGGCCGACAAGCTTGCGATTTGACTCAGTTATCGCAAGTAAGAGCAATTGTGCATCAGTTACGGCCCAATATTATCGTGAATGCTTCGGCTTACACCGCAGTAGATAAAGCCGAAAGCGAACCACAGATTGCTTACCTGATTAATGCCACCCTACCCAGTATGCTCGCAGAAGAGGCGGCTTCTATAGGGGCACTGCTCGTGCATTATTCGACCGATTATGTGTTCGATGGTACGCAGCCCGGGTGGTATGTAGAAGACGATATCCCAAATCCGCAATCGGTTTATGGTACAAGCAAACTTGCAGGCGAGAATGGAATTGCCGCGACGGGTTGCCGCAATTTGATCTTCCGTACCAGTTGGGTATTCGGCGCGCATGGTGGAAATTTCGCCAAGACAATTCTTAGGCTTGCTAAAGAACGTGAATCGCTTAATGTAATAGCTGATCAGTATGGTGCGCCGACATCGGCGCATTTAATTGCGGATGTTACCGCTCAGGTTATTGCTCAGTATTGGAACGAAGTAAATCGAGAAAGCTTTCCCTATGGCATCTATCATCTGGTTGCTGCCGGTGAAACAACTTGGTACGAGTATGCCAAATACGTTATTGCTTATGCTGAAAAGGCAGGAATCGAATTACGGTTAAAATCGAGTGCAATTGAAGCAATTCCGAGCATCCACTATCCATTACCTGCGCCACGTCCGTCCAATTCCAGGCTTGATAGTGGCAAACTACGAAAAACGTTTGATCTGACTCTCCCAGATTGGCAGCAAGACATAGTGCATGTATTGGAGAAAATTATTACGGTTTAAGCATCATGATCAAATAAAGTTCAACCAAACAAATTCCAAGATCACGAACATTGGTGAATGAAGCTGCGGACGGAATGCAGCGTATGGGTATGCGATGGTAGTGTTGACTGACCTTGAATGCCCAAATCGCCAAGTGCTAAATTATTCACCGGAGCGCACTAAGCGCACCCGATAACCAGCACTGTTATGCTCCGAGCCGTAGTCCACGTAGCCATAATCGAAATTAACTCCCCAAGCATAAGAAGGCTCGCCAGCCGCGGGCGGAGCCGACCAGAAAGGAGATCCTGGCGTTCCCGGAAATGCGTCCGTATCAATCGCCGGGTTACAGCGGTTGGAATCCACAATGCTCGACAGTTCCTTTAAACTGGGGAGGCGCCAGGGTTTGCCACTGGTTAAGGCTTCGTTTTTAGCCCAGCTCTGGGCCTGATCCGAGCTATAAGCGGTTGCGCTCCCACTACAGCCATTGGCTGTGATCTTCATGCCTTCTGCGCAGCGCCGCCAGATCAAACCGGTAACGCTGTCAGTGACTTCATTGCCGTCCGTCGAAATTACATATCGAACCTGGGCTTGCGCCTCGGGGTCGCCTGATTCAGCCACTACGTCTGCTAGCGGCAGAGGGGTAACGGTTACCATAATCATGCTCCTAAAATAAATTCGTACATCCTACTCTGGCTATATAAAAAACTAAAAACAACATTTCATTATATTTAATTTTAATCAATAGTGTCCGGTTAAATGAAAGGGTGAATCGCTGAAAGGCATGACTGACGCAGGATTCAGCACAATGATTAGTGTCTCCGATTTGAAAGGCGATTCTGGCAGTCTTCCAGAATATCTTCAAGCATATCTGAACGAGTTTATTTTTCACTTCAACAGGCGCTTCCACAATGAACAAATTATATGAGACATCCTGTAAGTAGTATCTTGGAGTGCAAAATGGATAGACATGTAATAAAATTATGCACAAGCACTTCACATCTTGTCTTTTTTTAGTTACGATGCATTCTTAAGTCCTGTAGCGCACCTTCACTCAGCTTCACATTAAATAAATTTCATCCCTAACTTAATAATTATAAAGCGATATTGATCATGAGTGAGCACATCCATTATGTTACTGATCCAACCTTTGCTGCCGATGTGCTGCAAGCACCGTTACCAGTACTGGTAGACTATTGGGCAGAATGGTGCGGCCCATGCCGGAGTATCGCTCCGATTCTGGAAGAGATTGCCAAGGAATATGCCGGGCGCATCACCGTAGCCAAAATGAATGTAGATGAAAACCAACAAACTCCGCAGAAATACGGTGTCCGTGGCATTCCCACACTAATGCTGTTCAAGAACGGAAATATTGAAGCAACTAAAGTCGGCGCGTTATCTAAATCGCAGCTCACCGCGTTTATTGACAGCCATATCTAAATCATTTAGACTTATTCTGTAATATTTCTTAAGCTCGTTAGATCCTTCTGCACCATACTCACAAATCCTGACATTCAAGACAGTTCATGTACGCGGCATCCCCGCGCAAACCGTAACACCTCCCTAAGCAGGCTCCCTAAACTTCGTAATATCACCCACCCATCTCTATATGCATTTATCTGACCTCAAAACCAAACACATCACCGAACTGGTAGGCATGGCAACAACAAACCAGATCGACAATGCCAACCGCATGCGCAAACAAGACCTGATTTTTGCTTTGCTTAAAAATCAAGCAAAAAAGGGCGAGAGCATTTTTGGCGAAGGTACGCTGGAAGTATTACCCGACGGATTTGGCTTTCTGCGCTCGCCGGACATTTCTTACTTGGCGGGACCGGATGACATCTACGTTAGTCCAAGTCAGATCCGTCGTTTCAATCTTCATACCGGAGATTCAATCGAAGGCGAGATCCGCACCCCCAAAGAAGGAGAACGTTACGTCGCTTTAGTAAAGGTAGACAGGGTTAATTCCGAGGCTCCGGAAAATACGAAGAACAAGATACTGTTCGAAAATCTGACACCACTATTCCCCACTAAGCAAATGGCACTGGAGCGAGACATCCGCGCCGAGGAAAACGTCACTGGTCGCATCATTGATATCGTCGCTCCCATTGGTAAAGGTCAACGCGGATTGCTGGTAGCCTCGCCAAAATCTGGCAAGACCGTGATGTTGCAGCACATCGCCCATTCCATCGCAGCAAACAACCCGGATGCACATCTAATTGTTCTGCTGATCGACGAACGTCCCGAAGAAGTCACCGAAATGAGTCGCAGCGTGCGCGGTGAAGTGGTCGCATCTACCTTTGACGAGCCTGCCACGCGCCACGTCCAGGTCGCCGAAATGGTGCTGGAAAAAGCCAAGCGCCTAGTTGAACATAAGAAAGATGTGGTCATCCTTCTGGATTCCATCACTCGGCTGGCGCGTGCCTACAACACAGTTGTGCCGTCTTCCGGCAAAGTGCTTACTGGCGGCGTTGATGCAAATGCCCTGCAGCGTCCCAAACGTTTTTTCGGAGCGGCTCGCAACATTGAAGAAGGCGGCTCACTTACCATTATCGCCACGGCGCTAGTGGATACCGGTTCTCGCATGGACGATGTGATTTACGAAGAATTCAAGGGCACCGGTAATATGGAAATTCATCTTGACCGACGCATGGCAGAGAAACGTATCTACCCGGCCATTAACATCAATCGTTCCGGCACACGCAGGGAAGAGTTGCTGATTAAATCCGATATTTTACCCAAAATATGGGTACTGCGTAAATTACTCTATCCGATGGATGAATTGGAATCAATGGAATTTCTACTGGATAAAATTAAAGCGACTAAGAACAACGCTGATTTTTTCGATTCAATGCGCCGCTAAAATTTCAAAAGACTGCGCCATGCGGTTCAGCATAATCGAAGGACCCCAAACAAGGGCCTCGATTAATTAATCCTGCAGAAATGTGTAACTTGAAGCAATTATTGCTTTACTTCCCATAACCACACCTGCCCTGGCGTGAAATCCAATTAACGTTCTTCGGGTCTACTGAAAACTCTCTCCTTGGGCCGAGGGAAATTTTCTTTTACCTCTACGGTATCGGATAAATTACAGCCTTTGCGCAGATTATCTTCTTCCTTCTCTAAGGCAAGCGTAGCCATCATTTTTGATGAATGGGTAGCTAAAATAATCGTCAATCCAGGAAACTGTTCCTGTGCCATTTTTTTAAGCCGAGACAGAAGTCGTTGTTGCCAATCTTCGTGTAAATGTGCTTCAGGTTCGTCAATCAGCAGAATTGTGTTGCGCGTCATATATGCGCCGAGGCGTACAAACAATTGCACCAGATTTTTTTCTCCGTTACTGAGTGTATCGAGTCGATGCAGCTTTCCATTGCTCACAACTTCAACCTCATGCGGATCTTTGCGAACATCCTTGATTGCGGTACAGGTATCGGTAAAAACCCTCTCATTAACCAATTTTACCGCGCGATCAAACCGTCCGTCATCAAGCCACTTCAGCCAAACCAGCAGATTGTCGAGCGAGTCACGCCAATCGCCGCTTTCTGCACCAAAAGAGTGAGAAGGAGCATAATTCCAGTTCATAGGGGGAACAATGGCGCGATGTTGATCTGGATTAACCGGCACAATATCACGATGGGCTGAAAAATAAATGACCGTTGGCCAGTCCAGTATGCTTTCTTCAAAGCCACCAATTTTTTCACCCGTAGCTGCATCGATACCTGAAATAAAATTTGCAATCCATTTATCATGCAGGCCGATTGTCGACCAGATTTCTGCTTCATTACGGCAGAAACCAAAACGGTGCCACTGTTGCGCGCCCACTTTGCTCAGCGCTTCTTCATCCCATTGACGCAAACTATTCGTCACCTCCAGCTGACCAGCAAGCAGGGATAACACTGCAACTCGTTCATGGCCATCGTCACTGTAGTGAATACGAAAATCCAATTGCGTCCGCCCCGGGCCACGGTCCAGGTTTTCCAGATTAAAAGGTGAATCAAAGCGGCGATTATGAGCTGCGGCTAAATCCTGAGGCTTGGTAAAGCCTGTCATTCCCACTAAGGCTGGAATCAGTTCTAATGCCGTTGTCTTGCCTCGGCCATTTTTGGAATGGAGCATAAAAAAATTGCAAGACTCGCCATTATCATCGGTGAAATTTATTTCTTCCGGTTGTGTCTGGAATGGACCCATGCGGTCTATAGTCAGCCACAACGGCGTAAATTCATATATCTGGAAGTTATCCATTGATTGCTTCTCCTTGTGGCGATGGCCGTGGCCTGCACGATGTTGTAGTTATTTCAGCAAGAAGCCATACACACGAGCTGTTGCTTGACCCAAGACCCGCCAGCATTCGCCCGTTCACGGCAAGCTTTCCGTACCGGACTCATGGAAAAACGAAAAATATTTTAGACTAAAGAGGATTGCTCAGTCAAGGCGAAGTCAGTTCGAGTGCCCATACGGATGTAATAATTGGAAGGGCATGCTTTGTAATATACAGTCTCCTAAGTAATAAAAATTTAGAAGCCCAAGCCCCCATCTAAGTTACATTTTCCCGTTAAAAAAGCCTGCAAATCGGCCAAAATATGCAGCTGTTCGTCGTTCATATTGATCACCTTGCCTCGGTATAATGATCGATCACGTCTATCTGTTTAGGCTCAAGCTCCGTTAGATCCACGTACCCCGTTTAGAATCAAACCCCATTGAGCAACTATACTGCTAGGCATTGCTCAGAATTCTGATTAGAATGCTAAATTGAATCAATTAAAAGTGTACTTTTTAAGTATCGTCACAAATGCAATTTACCCACTTTACCGATTATTCATTGCGCACTTTAATTTACTTGGGCGCACAGCAAAACACGCTGACTACGATCAGTGAAGTTGCTGAAAAATATGGTATCTCGCAAAGCCATTTAACGAAAGTCGTACATCAACTGGCCAATCGCGGCTATATTCAAACCACGCGCGGCAAAGGTGGCGGCATGCGCTTGGCGCGCTTACCGCAGTTGATCAACATCGGGGATGTAGTACGTGATATGGAAGAAAATATCAATCTGGTTGAGTGTTTCAATGCAAAAAACCAAAGCTGTCCCTTACTGCCCGCATGTATTCTCAAGTCAGTGCTTCTAGAGGCGCGCAAAAATTTCTTTGATACTTTGGATCGCTACACTCTGGCAGATTTATTGACTAATCAATCATTTCTGAGAAAAAAGCCCGAACTCCTGAAAAGCGCACGTTAAAACTAAACTCAATTTTATTGTTAGCGCCTTAATCACCCTATGTTTGAAGGCAGTTTGTCGCTTTACGCAAATTCAGCTAATAAAGTTAGATGGTCGGCAAATTCGGCAACGCAATCTTGTTGTCGGTGCTGAACAGATAATCCTTGAACACATGCTCGGCCGTTAGTATCTGATAAGTCCCATCCGATAGGCGGCGCGTGGTGTCCTTAAGGCGGTAGGTGTTGTGTCCGCAAGTCCAGCAGTCAAAGTTGCGCATAGCGGTGCACAAACAGGTTTTGTCCATAACGGAGATTTTCTTAGCATTTGGGTGAGCCGCCACCTCGGCGTTGTAAGCCGTGATATATGCACAGTTACCGTTGCCGTCCAGCAGGTAGCCGTAGGCTTCGCAGTTGGGACGAATGCCCGCGCCGATGGCCGGACTTTTCTTCAACATGCGCATGGGATAGCCGGTAGGCGAAATCATGTTTACCTCAATGTCTTCCTCGTTGGCCTTAAAATACTCTTGCACAATCTTTTCCGGCAAACCGCACTCACGTGTTGCAGTAAAGCGTGTTGCCACTTGCACCGCCGCCGCACCCGTTTCCAGATACGACACTGCATCGCTGCCGGTAAAAATCCCACCGGCCGGTATGATCGGAATGTCCAATTTTTCGGCCTGCAAGTACTGATAAATTTCTCTACAGATTTCTCGCAGATCGTATTTCATCCAGTCCAAACCGAAGCCCAAGTGGCCACCGGCCAGCGGTCCCTCTATCACGATATAATCCGGTAGGCGGTTAAGCTTGGCGTTTTTGCGCAAAAAAATTTGCAGCGCACGTAGAGAGGAGACAATAATGCCGAGCTTGGCGTCGCGAAAACGTGGATGATCTTCCATCAACGCGAATGAACCCAGATGCAATCCGGCACTCAAGGTAATTCCATCTATACCGGCAGAGAGGGCCCCATGCAATCGTACCCGCAACGTTTCGCGCGGGGCATTCATCGTAAGCTTTTCCATGCAATTAACGAAAATCATACCGGAACCGCGCTTGGCTTCCATGGCTCTGCTCAGGTGCAAGCGCGTCGACTCTGCAATCTGTCCAAGATCAAATTGCACCGTGGACTTATCAGTATTGGCAACATTATATTTATACTGCTGGAGCTTTGATTTAACGAAATTCGTATTTAAAAGCCGGTCCGTTACAGTCGGCAACATGGCATCGGAAAGATGCCCGATGCCGCCAAGACGCGCAGCTTCCAGCGCCAGTTCAGCCGTGGAAATATCAACCCCCATCCCGCCAATCATGATAGGCACCAGCTCTTGCTTGCCAAATTTCAAACGAAAATCATTAACACACTTCATTGCCATCCTTCAATTAAAGACGCTATATTAGCTTGGTAATAATAGGCAGCCTCCCGCATCATACGCAAATATTTGTAAAAAACTGTTTGGGTATTCATATTAACAAGTATCTCGAAAACAGTACTTGACCGATGCTGTGGGAACATAACTTTCAACCACTACAAATTTACCACAGGCAACGCAAAGCCCATTTGCGTTTATTAACGTGGAAATTATGGGATTAATCGGAATGGGAACAGGCACGTTCGGCGAGAACTATTTACACCCTCCTGAAAAATCAGGTTTTCCACAGCCTCAAATATGAATATGGACAAGCGCTTCCAGCTTATTTTTTGCCGCACCGCTGGCAATAACTTCCTTGGCTTTTTTTACACCCTCTTGTAGCGTTTGAGTCAGCCCCGCCACATAAATGGCCGCACCAGCGTTAAGCTGCACGATGTCATGTGCGGCACCGGGCTGATTATCCAGCACCGACAACAACATCGTGCGCGCCTCATCGGCATTGGCAACGCGTATACTATCCAGTGGGGCTGTCTGTAGATCGAAGTCTTGCGGTTGTACTGAATATTCGATTACCGTCCCGTTTTTTAGTTCCGCAATATAAGTTGGCCCGCTGATAGAAATTTCATCCATGCCGTCTGCACCATGCACCACCAACACGTGACGACTACCGAGCTGCTGCAGTACGAGCGCCAATTTCACCGTCAGATCACGCTGGAATACGCCCATTACTTGGTTCTGAGCGCCCGCCGGGTTAGTAAGCGGGCCCAGCAAGTTGAACAGTGTGCGCACGCCGAGTTCACGCCGCACTGGTGCGGCGTATTTCATCGCGCTGTGATGATTGGGCGCAAACATGAAACCCACACCCAGTTCCTGCACACAGTGTGCTACGTGCTGCGGTGTAAGGTTGACATTGACGCCGAGTTTTTCCAAGATATCGGCGCTGCCACAGGTGCTGGAAACTGAACGTCCGCCATGCTTGGCGACGCGCGCTCCCGCTGCCGCCGCGACTAGCGCGCTGGCAGTGGAAATGTTAAAGGTCTGCGCACCATCACCGCCCGTGCCACAGGTATCAATCAAATGTCTATCATCCTGAATCGTCACTTTACTCGACAGATCGCGCATCACCTGCACTGCCGCCGCAATCTCACTGACAGTCTCTCCCTTCATGTGTAACGCGACCAAAACCGCTGCGATTTGAGCAGGAGTAAGCTGTCCGCCCATAATGTTCCGCATCAACTCGTACATGTCGTCATGCGGCAAGTTTTCACGATTAAGCAGTCGATTAAGCAGGCTGGCATAGTTCATTAGCGTTCACCACGCAAAAAATTAGCAAGTAGCTCGTGGCCATATTCAGTGAGAATGGATTCCGGATGAAATTGCACCCCTTCCACCGCCATCGTTTTGTGACGCACTCCCATGATTTCACCATCTTCAGTCCATGCGGTAATTTCCAGACAGTCGGGCAGCGTGGCGTGGTCGATCACCAGCGAATGGTAGCGTGTAGCGGTGAATGGGTTGGGCAGGCCATGAAAAACGCTCCTATTGTTGTGAAAGATGGCCGAGGTTTTGCCGTGCATTAGCTGCTTGGCGTGAACAATTTTTCCACCGAATGACTGGCCGATACTCTGATGGCCCAGGCATACACCAAAAATGGGAATGCGTCCGGCAAAGCGCTGAATGGTGGCGACCGAAATCCCAGCTTCGTTAGGCGTGCACGGTCCTGGTGAAACTACAATACATTGCGGTTGTAGTATCTCAATCTGCTCCAGTGAAATCTCATCATTGCGATGCACAACCACATCTGCGCCTAGCTCGGCGAAATATTGCACCAAGTTATAGGTGAAAGAATCGTAGTTGTCTATCATTAGCAACATAACTATACCTAACTATATGACTTTATTTTTTAATATGAATAATTAAAATTTGTTAACGCTAACAAGCGTTAAGGCTATAGATCCTAATCATTAAAGCAATCCCTTTAATCCAATCGCTCTGTCTGAGGGGCTTCGCTAACGCCCGAAACCTGGACTGGTTCTGACAAACGGCTTGCGAGTACCTTGTCGATCCGTTTACCGTCCAGATCAACAACCTCCAGCCGCCATTGTTCCCACATCACGACGTCAGTGACCTTAGGTAGCCGCCCAAGCAACCACATCACCATTCCGCTAAGTGTATGGTATCGACCCTTGTCTTCTTCAGGGACAGATTTCAACTCTAATTGATCCTTCAACTCGGGCACTGGAATCATTCCGTCCAGTAACCACGAACCGTCTTCACGCTGTACCGCCCAGCGGTCCTCAATGTCAGGCGGTCTAAACTCGCCGGTAACCGCCTCCAATACATCTTGAAGGGTGACCAAACCCTGAACCTCACCATACTCATCTATGACGAAAACCATGTGGGTATCTGATCCTTGGAATTGTGCCAGAAGTTCCAATCCGGTCAACGATTCGGTCACAAAAACACATTGATGCAACTGTGCAGTCAGATCGGGATGTCCGCCATTAAAGGTCTGATTGAACAGTTGCTTAATGGTAGCCACTCCAAGCAGGTCACCCAAGCCACCCCGGCAAACCGGAAAGCGTGAATGATCTGATTCTGCCATGCGTAAGAGGTTGGCCTCAAGTGGCTGGTTGATATCCAGATATACGATATCCGCTCGGGGGATCATAAGTGATCCAACTTGGCGTTCATCCAAACGAAAGACGTTGCGAACCATGTCATGTTCGTGCTGCTCAATGATCCCGGCTTCGGAACCTTCTTCCAGCATCGCATGAATTTCCTCTTCCGTTACGCCAGGCTCCGCTTGCTGGCTTTTTCCCATCATTCTCAAGAGAGCATCAGTGGATATCGACAGCAATCGCACGAACGGATGCGTAATTAATGCCAAGATATGTATAGGTCTTGCCACTAGGCGCGCAATTCCTTCCGGGTTAAATTGAGCGATGCGTTTGGGTACAAGTTCACCGATAACAATGGAGAGATAGGTAATCACCACGACTACCAAGGCGGTTGCACCTAACTCGCTTGGGCGTTGATCAACACCCAGCGTTTGCAGCCATGCTGCGAAGGGGGCAGCAAATACCGCCTCGCCGACGATACCGTTCAGAATACCGATTGACGTGATTCCAATCTGGATAGCGGACAGGAAACGTGTTGGATTCTCGCCCAGACTCATCGCCACTTCTGCCGAGGTGTCGCCATCTGCCGCCAGACGCGCTAGACGGACGTGTCGGGCAGTCACGAGGGCTATCTCCGACATGGCGAAAATGCCATTTAGCAAAATCAGCGTTATCAGGAACAATATATCCATGAGATTATTCGACAGCATGGTAGTGAGGAGATGAAATGCAAATAACGGGGCAGTTGCCTTCGCTGGGGCATTGCCAAATGTGAGATAGACGGAGACACAATACCCAAGTTATTAAACTTATCACCGTCTTGAGAATTACCGGGAATAGTAAAACAAGGTCCCCTCTACGTTCTTTTCCGCACAGCCAAAGGGCGATGGTGATTCGTACGGAGAAAAGACAGGAGAGCAGATAACAAAATAAGTTGTCTGATAAGGACTTCTCCCCATTTATTATTCGTTTACTGATTTCAGTGGAAGATATATACGCAAGTGAACAATCACTACTACTATTCATAGGGCGGAGTGAAACCCCGCTCCCCCTGTCTGTTATTTTAATGGTAGCCATCATAACAGACACCATGAAAATTTGTTATCGATTTGATTTTTATGTTAATTAATTGCATTAATGGCTCTTTTTGTTTCAAAAAAAGACATCGAGAATGTCGCTTTCAACTCTTTAGATAATCGGCGAACCACAGTTAAAGATCAACCACTGCAAATTAGACCGCCATTAATGATTCGACAATTTTAAAACTCTCGCTTAAGCTCTCCCAAGGCCGCAATTTTAAGCAATAAAATTAACATTACTGCCACGGCTTTGCCATCGGTATGGATACACATGGCACTTGGAACAGTTCGCGATCTTCTAGACGAATGGCAGAAAGAACGCCACCCCACAAACAACCGGTGTCGAGCGCAATAATTTGAGGGGTAACTTTCAACCCCAATGCCGACCAATGTCCGAAAACGACTGTAGCATTGGCGCTGGCACGCCCTGGCACATCAAACCACGGCATGTATCCCTCAGGCACATTGTGCACCTCATCCTTAAATTTAAATTCCATTTCACCTCTTAGGGTGCAAACACGTAGGCGCGTGCAGGCATTAGTAATAACGCGCAGGCGCTTGTAACCGCTAAGGTCATCTTCCCAATGGTCAGGATGGTTACCATACATCTGTACGAGAAAATCTTGGTAGTGTTTACTCGCTAATACAGCTTCTACTTCATGCGCCAGCTGCTGTGCTTGGGCCACCGTCCAGCTCGGCAGCAATCCGGCATGTACCAGCACGAAATCACCCTCCACATATAGCAGACGCTGCGCACGTAACCACGTCAGCAGTTCGTTCCGGTCGGGCGCGTCAAGAATGTCATGCAGCGTGTCACAGCGGTGTAATTTAGCAGTGCCCTCAGCCACCGCAAGCAAGTGTAAATCATGGTTACCCAGCACGGTGATGGCAGCATCTCCTAATGATTTTATCAAACGCAGTACGTTCACCGAATCCGGCCCACGATTAACCAAATCACCCACCAACCATAGCCTATCTATTGCGGGGTCGAAGCATATTTGCTCCAGTAATCGCAAAAGCTCGATGTAACATCCCTGTATGTCGCCTATCGCGTAGGTTGCCATTATTTGCAATCAGTCAGTTTTCAATTTTCTGTGCATTATGAGTATTTAGCTCAGAGAATTATATGCCGAATATATGCAGTAAATTCGCGGCGAGATGCCCTTAGTATTATCTAGTTATCTGGGCTTTTTACGCCATTAGAATCTGGACAATATTCCGGTATCCATTGTGTCAAAGCACGTTTAACTTCTGCATCATTATGTGTAGCATGCGCGCTAAACCAAATTAATAAATTTCCCAGCCAGACGGCATCCACTTCACGCGCTTGTGCGATGCGCAGTTTTACATGAGGAGTAGGCAAAGTGTGCTCGTTGTCAGCCAGCAGTTCCTCGTACAACTTTTCACCTAAGCGCAGACCCGTGAATTCAATCCGAATATCATCCTTGCTTAGGCCAGAGAGACGAATAAGGTCATTCGCTAGATCAACAATTTTTACTGGATCGCCCATGTCCAATACAAATATTTCTCCGCCTTTGCCCATTAAACTGGCCTGCAATACTAATTGCGCAGCCTCCGGAATCGACATGAAATAGCGTGTAATGTCTGGATGTGTGACCGTAAGTGGCCCACCCTTCGCAATCTGTTCGCGGAATTTTGGAATGACGCTACCGGTACTACCCAAGACGTTGCCGAAACGCACCATAATGAAGCGCGTTCCGCCCGACTGCTGTAATCCCTGACATACCATTTCTGCCAGACGCTTACTCGCTCCCATCACATTGGTTGGATTGACCGCTTTGTCGGTAGAGATCAATACAAATTTCGCTACATCATGGCGCTGTGCAGCAGTGGCGACAGACCATGTACCCAGCACGTTATTGCGTATCGCCTGCCAAGCGTTATGTTGCTCCATGAGGGGAACATGCTTGTATGCGGCTGCATGAAAAACCACCGCAGGCTTATACTCAGAAAAAACTTGATCAAGACGGGTAGCATCACGTACATCGCCAATCAGGTAGACAATGTCGATGCCATCGAATTTTGCGGCCAGCTCCTGTTCCATGTTATACAGTGCAAATTCACTCAACTCGAACATCACTAAAGTACGCGGTTTGAAGTGTATGATCTGGCGACATAACTCAGAGCCGATGGACCCCCCGGCACCGGTTACCAGCACGGTTTTGTTGGTGAATAATTCATGCAGCCCGGCCGCATCCAATTGCACAGGATCACGTCCCAGTAGATCATCCAGCTCTACAGCACGCAATTGCGAAATGGCAACACGTCCACTTAACAGATCATCGAATGACGGTACCGTCAGCACTTTGACTCTGGCCTGATTACAAATCTCAATCGCACGCTTGCGCACTTGGTGCGGAGCCGATGGCATGGCGATAATGGCTTGTTTTACACCCATGCGTTCTGTCCATTGCGACAGGCTATCCAGCGCGCCCAGCACTTTGACCCCATTGAGGATACACCCATGTTTATCCGCATTATCGTCCAGAAAACCCACCAATCTCCAATCGCGGCTGCGTGCAAGTTCCTTGGACAAACCTACGGCTGCATCGCTCGCTCCTAGCACCAGCACTGGCTCTACATTCAATTTAAGATTGCGATATAAGCCATGCTCTTTCCAGAGACGATAAATAAAACGGCTCCCGCCCATTACGAGTAACAATAACGCAGGGTTAATCACCAGTACCGAGCGTGGTATTACGGCACTGATACGAAACATCCACAACACCAAAGGAATGAACGCGGCAGCCGTCAGCACCGCCAAAAAAATTCGGCGTAAGTCAGTTACACTGGCATAGCGCCATAGACCACGATATAAACCAAAGCGCCAGAAAATAATACTTTGCAATGGTACTACCCAAATCATGGTATGCAGCATCTCATCAATAAAATGCGGTGGTGGCTCGAAATTGAAACGCAATAGATAAGCCAAGCTCCAGGCAAATGCTGCCGCCGTAAGGTCATGCAGCATGGCCAACAGGGTACGCAGATCTAATTTAGCCACGCTGGCTTCGCTGAAATGCTTTCCAGCAATTATCCAAAATTAGCATTAGTCCAGTATAAATCCCCCCCCATATCAGAAACAGTAGCCATGGCCATTCGGTGGACTGATGCAAACACCAAATGGCAGATGCGCCGACCGCAAACATCAAAATATATTCAAATAATGCGACATTACGATGCCCCCAACCAATCTGCACTAAGCGTTGGTAATAATGTTCGCGATGCGCTTGAGAGATTTTTTCACGACGCAACATACGTTTTAGCAAGGTGACACTAGCATCTATAATGAAAGGAGAGAATACCAACAACGGAAACCATCCAGGCCATAATTCCTGTTGCCAGCCCCACAATCCCATCGCGGCAGATAAAAAACCAAGCGGAATGGATCCTGCATCACCCATGAATACTTGAGCCGGATAAAAATTGTAATAAAGCAGACCCAGCCCAGCGGCACCGATTGAAAAATTTAACATGGCCTGAGTATCAGCGCCATGCATCAGTGCTGCTACGCCATACATGGTGAAGCCGAAAAATGTCATACCTCCAGCCAAGCCATCCGATCCATCCATAAAATTAAATAGATTGGTCATCCAAACTACGCACAGCAACACGAGTAAAGCCTGAGCTATACCCTGCGCCAGCAAGCCCGAGCCGAGCACCAGAATTGCAGCAGCCGCGACGTGCGCCAACAAACGTTGTCGCACTGGCAGACCGCGCACGTCATCTAACAAAGAAACAGCAAATAATAAAATCATGGGTAATACCACCCACCAAGCTAGTGACATCACCATCAATGCCCAGGCAGACAGGAGACCCGCCATCAACCCCACCCCTCCAATGCGCGGAATCGGCTCCACATGCAATGAACGTTCATTGGGGATATCTTGAATTTTTTTACCCGCTTTACTGAATACGATAATAGTAATCACCAACATAGTGATCAGAGCTGCAATCAGAGGGGCGTAATGCGACATGGCGATTTTTACTCTATAACAACATTAATAATTTCCGCGCAATACATTTTCATGCGAGGTATTTACAGTATGGGAAATTTCTTAACAAATCATCAGCTAAAGCAATGGATTGCAAAAAAAGTAGCATATTTATTAACTCTTCTTATCTAAGCATCGGTGCGATTCTGCGGTCGCTTGCAGTCCCTGTTGTAAAGTATAAGGAGGAGCCCAATTTAAATCACGGCGGATTTTACCACTATCGACCTGCAACGAACTGAGTAACCGTTCGACTTGATCAGATTTGCCGGATAATTTTCCTAATATACGTAACCAGCTAAGCGGGAACGGCAATAAGCGCGCCGGGAATCCCATCGCACCCCCTAATTGGTGCAACAAATCCGGGGTGGAAACATCCTCACCATCACATACTAAATAAGTCTGGCCTGCGGCGACAGGATGGGTCGCGCAGGCTATCAAGGCATCCACCAGATTTTCCACGTAAATCAGACTGCGACGGTTATGCACAGAAGCAAATGGCAAAGGAATGTGTTTGGCGGCCACCGTTAGCATTTGTGCAAAGTTGCCTTTTACTCCCGCACCGTAAACCAATGGCGGACGCACAATCACAATTTCCAAACCGGTTTCTCGGGCAATGCGCCACAACGCTTGTTCAGCTTGCCATTTCGAGATGCTGTAAAAATCCTGTGGACTGGGTTCATCCAACTCTGTAAATGACTGAGTTGCGCTGGTCTGCTCGCCATTCACCTTGATCGAGCTAACGTAAACAAGCCGCTTCACCCCAAAGCAAGCAGCCTGCCGAGCGAGATTTGAAGTGCCGTGCAGGTTGACCTGGAGAAACTCCGCCAATGGATCGGTAGCGCTCTCGCGCATTACATGCACTCGTGCGGCAAGATGAATCACCACATCCACATCGCGTAACGCATCAGCCCAATTCGTCTCACCATCAATTGCGCCGATGATTATGACTTCAGTATTTTCAATCAACGAACTCCCTGAACGCACCGCCGCGCTTACAGATTGTCCTCGCCGGAGCAATTCAGCACAGAGTGCTTTACCAACAAAGCCACCAGCCCCTGAAATCATAAATTTCATGATGATAATAAACGTTTAAGCATATCTAAGTTGGTAAACTTAAATTGCTCTATCGTACATTTGTCCATGAGTTTTTTTCGTCAAACGCAACCAAACTATTTTTAAAAATAAGGAGGAACAAAAAAATCGCATCATACTCATAAGATGCCATTTCAAATACTTGAAGCTGTGATGACTACTCCTGCGTGCAAGATGAATCACCTTGGCATCAGGACATACGGCCACTTCATAACCCTTTAACCTCAGCCTGGCGCATAAATCTACATCTTCATAATAAAGAAAATATCGCTGATCAAACCCACCTAGTTTTTTGAATACCTCGCGCGGAAATAACATGAACATCCCGCCCACCCAATCAGGAAAGATGGGATTATTTTTTACAAGATAGTCGCTGCCTTTACATCTGCCGAACGCTTTACAAAATATCTTGAGCGGCGTTGGAAAACGACGAGCACTATCTTCTATCTCGCCATTCGTACTCAATATGAGCGGCGCAGCCACGCCAACTGCAGTATCCTGCAGACACGCAAGTAAAGCCTTAAATGGGTTGTCATTCAGCCGGATATCTGGATTCATTACACAAAAAAATTGTCCCGCTGCGTATGTAAATGCTTGATTGTGATTGGTAGCGAATCCCCGAGGAATGGGGTTGCGAATAACCTTTATTGGAAATAAAAAACTATCTACTGTGAACGGTAACATCTCATCCAGATTAAGTGTGAGAATCAATTCGATCAATAAAGCCCGACAATGCTGATTGATATCATGCAGCAAATATTCAATCAAATGAATTTGTGCATGGCTGACAACAGAAATAGAAATTTCAGGTGATTGTTCTACGGCCATTGTGCCCATCAAAAATAATGGACCTGGGGTACTTGAGTAACTTGCTTCGCTATCAGACTTTTATCCATAAATTCTATTCCGCCAGTTGGTAGCGATAATCACAAATACCCTTTGGGAAAAAATAAAAAATCAAGATCATCAACTCCTAGCGGATTAAAATGCCAGTTCTCGCCCAGTTCAGATTCGATTAATAAATATAATCAAGCGCAAGACCAAATTATCAAACCATTTTTGCCGCCATATTTCTTTGGATAACACTAACTGAACGCGACACCACAATGATGATTTTGCTGCAATGAATTTATTGAGAACGAGTCTTTGAGATAACGGAATGCCATTTTCAAACATATTTAAAAAAACGGAAGCTTGTAACCAAGCTTGCAACCAAAGCAATCCTCTTCCGCTGTAAATAAATCTATGCATTTTTCTTTTTAATTCATCAAATATATTCACGGTTGCGCCAATGGTATTATTTCCGTGCTGCCTATATTTAATATTGGCATTACTATCAAAAACAATTTCGCCAAAACAAGATAGAACTAAATAGCACCACCAATCATGCATCAACACTTTACTTGGAAGGTGTTTACAAATAAGTTCCACTGCTTTTCGATTAAGTACCATCGTACAGCCGGTAGCAATATTTTCAACTAGAGCATTGCCAAAGCCAACTTTTCTTGGTGTATTGGTAAATCCAATATGGTTTAACTGTTCGTCAACAATTTCTAACCTGGAGCAAAATAATGCCGGACAGTTATCAGCGACTACTAACAAGGCTGAAACCGCGTGCTCAATTTTATGGGGATGCCAAACATCATCTTGATCACAAAAAGCAACGTATTCTGTTTCAGTTAACGCAGCATTATGCAGTAACTTAAAGAAACTCAGGGCTGGGCCTAGGTTTTCATACCCTCTTAATATATCTATACGCCCACTTAATTGCTCATTTTCTAAAATGCTTCTTGTTGAATCTGATGATCCATCGTCTCTTACCAAAATCCTAATATTTGGATAGGTTTGCTCATACAACGAATTTAGCTGTTGCTGAAGAAACTTGCTTCCATTGTATGTGGACAGTAGTACTGTGACCTTATTTGGCTTGGATACCACTAGCGTCATCGTTTAGCTCCACACTTGACAAATCTATCTGCTTCATTCATGGACTCTTCCATATAGATGTACAACGATATCTGCTACATCTTTTACTTTCTGTATGGAATCTCTGAAATCCATCATATCTAGCTTAAGTCAACGTCCAATTATTTTATTTTACCTACGTATGAATGACGAAATAAGGATTTTGAGTCTCAATTTAATTATTACATTATCAAATTCGACCTAAAAATGTCACAGATACACTTATCGTTTAACAACCTCGATGTTTGGGAGCGGAAACACCAAGTTTACTCCTCTATATTTATCATTTTCTTGGAAGAATTTTCTAAAATGCCATGGCAATACAATCAGATAATCCAATTTTTGTAACAGTAACTCTGTCTCGGGAATGATAGGGATCCATGTGCCTGGTGTGTAGCAGTCATACTTTTCTGGGTTAACCTCGCCAACAAACGAAATGTCTTTTTCTGTCACTCCGCAATATTGCAACAGCACGTTTCCTTTTGTAGATGCACCAAGTGCCGCGACAGTTTTATTTTCTGCATGAATTGTTTCGATGAAAGCCAGTAAATCATATTTCGTTTTAGCTACACGTTCCGCAAATTTTTGATAAGGCACAAGCGTATCTAGCCCATTTGCCTGTTCGCGATCAAGAATATGTTTCACCAAAGGAGCTGGTGTTAAATCGTCATGTGATTTCGATACCGTGATTGAGAAGCTACCCCCATTAACTTCATTGAACTCCACATCAATAATCTTAAAGCCCACTCTGTCAGCCATCCATTTGATCTGGCGCAGAGCATAAAACTCAACATGCTCATGACAAACTGTGTCATATGAATTCATCTCGAGCATAGTCGGCATATAGCTTTGCTCAAATACCCAAACTCCGTCATCTGCAAGTATGTCGTACACCTGTTGCATAAAGTCCGTGGGGTCTTCTAGGTCGTAGAACATCGAGAACGAAGTGACTACTTTGGCCTTTCGCTTTGGGAAATATTCTTTAACTAAAGCTGAAGAAAAGAAATTGGGGATTAATTGAATGTGCGGTGGGTAATAGCTGTGAAATTTGATGCCCGTCGGGTCAATGCCTACCAGATCCGGCCCCGAGGATGGATATGCCTGCAACGTAGTGCTGTCGTTACTACCAATATCAATAACAAGATCGCCTTTGCGCAAATCAACCCGCTCAAGGATTTTTTTCACCTTGTTGTTGAGGTGGCTTACCATGCTGGCATTTAGGCCGGAGCGATAACCATAGTTCTCGCCATACATCTCATCAGAACTGTAGGAGTGCTCAAGCTGCAATAATCCGCAGATATCATTTCCCCCCATGCATTTCACCAAACGCAGTGGGCCAGTCGTGATTTTTGCACTCTTCTCACGCGGAAATATCCCCGTCAGCATCTGCACTCCCAAATCGAGCACACACTCCAGATGCTTATTGCCACAAATTCTGCACTTTTCAATTTTTTTAAACATTATTTCATCCCTATCCTTTTGCGTTATTCTGCTCAATGAGCTTACGCAAATCGGCATCCACCATCATGCTTATCATCTCGTGAAACCCTACCTCAGGTATCCAGCCAAGTTGATTTCTCACCTTCTTGGAGTTTCCCACTAACTGCACTGATTCAATAGGACGATATGAAGCAGAATCCTCGCGGACATAGTCGCGATAATCCAAATTGAAATACCCAAAGGCGATTTCACACAGTTCTCGCACCAAATGCGTTTCACCAGTGGCAACCACATAATCATCCGCGTGCGGGTGTTGTAACATCAGCCACATTGCGCGCACATAATCTCCCGCAAAGCCCCAATCACGGCGCGCATCGAGATTTCCCAAGTAAAGCTCATTCACCAATCCCAATTTAATCTTCGCCACTGCATGTGTTATTTTTCTTGTTACAAAGTCTAATCCACGACGGGGACTCTCGTGATTGAACAGGATTGCCGAACATCCATATAATCCATAATGCTGGCGGTAAATCTGGATCATCGAATGCGCATAAAGTTTTGCGGCACCATATGGGGTACGAGGTCGAAACGGTGTTGATTCTGATTGAGGGCTTTCGAGTGCATTGCCAAACATTTCACTACTCGATGCCTGGCAGAAACGAATATTGGTATCCACTGCCCGAATGGCATCCAGAATACGAGCAACCGCAAGTCCATTCACCTCTCCAATATCAACAGCATCATTGAACATTCCGGCCCCCGAGGAGTAGGCGGCCAGGTTATAAATCTCAGCTGGGCGATATTCAGCCAATACTTCTGTCATTCGACATTGATCCAACATGTTCCATGTGACTAACTTAACACTTTGCATCAATACTGTGGTGAGCGACTCTTTGGCATTTTGTATATTTCTAACTGCACCAACGACACGATAGCCGTTGGTAAGCAACAAATCCGCCAAATATGAACCATCTTGGCCAGTTATACCGGTGATTATGGCTGTTTTCATAATGATAGTCAGAGAAACCGGGCCAAGAAGCGACTGGCCCTTGTAGCATACCGACTACGTGAAAGATCATACAATCCTGAACGAGCATTTCTATTCACGCAAACACAGTAAAGAATAGCAAAAAAATTTGCAATGGTGGCAGGGAACATTGCAATTGCCATATATACCCCACGAGACAAGCCTTTTGTCCTACCTGCCATAAAATGGCTGTACTCGGATAGAGAATATCCCCCAATAGCTCTATATAAAATAAGTTTTTTAATTTGCCTCCACGGCTCTTTACAGCATGCAACAGACTTCGACTGATCTGAGAAGTCAGGAAACGACCAAATCAACTGCGGCCATTTGAACATCCAAATTTCAAAACGACGCGATGTCCACATGGCATTACCATAACGTATGATTATTAATGGATCAGCGATAACCTTGACCCTGTTTATCGGCGGATTCTGGAAGATGACGCCGACATGAATGAACAATGTTCCGTAATAAGACGAACGGTCTCTCTCCATCCATAAATTACGTTTAATGACCACGCCACCGATAAACGAAAGATAATTCGCCACGTCGGAAAAAAACTTTTCTCCATCCTTTGTTGCATATTCCCGATCACTAGTAAACTTAAGGAAGCGAGTTTTAAGTACCCTGGAGAAATCTATATTTCTTATTTCTGAATTTACAACGACGAGGTCAAATACTCCATTGATAGACTCAAGAACACGAGAAATAGCCCTGGGACATAACAGATCGTCATCGGTCATCAGCCAACAATACTCTCCCCTTGCATAGCCCACAGCCTTATCATAGTCACCGTCTACACCCGAATTTTCTTGCTCACGGAAATAACGAATTTCAGGATAGCGCAACAAATACTGTGCCATCACTTCAGGCGTGTTATCCGGTGATGCACCATCCACAATGACAAGCTCAACATCAGACACTATTTGACCAAGAATGGAATCCAGAGTCTCACCAATAAATTGCCCTCTATTGTAGGTTGCAATGCAGATGGATAATTTCGGGAGTTCCATGTTGTCATTAAAATGGTTAAGGTTACTGTTCATTGTTCTTTAAGTTATTTAGACAAACGATTCTCATATAACAAACGGTGTTGTCCGCAATTTGCCGTTATTTATCTCTGTCAATATCAGCATGATATTCCCGCCGCATTCCCGCACTAGTAGTTGCTATAGGAATTCTCCACGATATAGTTACTCCAACAATCTACAATAGAGCAAATGGATATTGCTGCAAAACTACTGGAAACATATCTCTCAAAAGCAATACGTCATCTCCGACACTTAAGAGATTACTCATCCATACTGAGAAAATTATGATCCTTCTCGATTCTCATATTTATTTTGAGTTTTTAATGCGAGTCACTCAACAAGCTTAGTGAAATCGACTAGATCTCTCATTGATTGGAGGCATACAAAACCAATTACGTGATGTGTAGACAGATGCTTCATACTGTTGTAGGCGGCAATAGTGCTGCCCTAGAAAGAAAGGACAGAGAGTCATTACAACTAACAACCTCTTTTTTTGCGATATTTTCCGCAATACTCAATCTCACATAACGAGGGTTTGAATTCAGAAACTTTCCGGTAAATTGTATTTAGCTGTAGATTGTCGTGCAGATAGACATTATGCGGTTTTTTTCTGAGTGCAACATCGAATAATGGATAGAACTTGTTTGTACCTGAAACATTGACGAAAAGCAGCTCTAACGTTAATTTCATTCTTTACGTTTTCCGCCACAATTTTTTGAAGTCAAGATACATCTTGATGGTGAAAGGAAAGGCCGTTTTGTATAGTGCATACTTCATCCAATTACTTAAGCTTGGATCGGCATAATGCATTATCACGAGACGATTTAGCACCTTTATGCCTTCTCTATCCTGATTCTCGGTAGCCCTCAACTTTGCCAACATTAAGTACCGAACAGGGATGTCTAATTGTAGTACTCGCCTAATGTGAAACGCTTCTTCGGAAAATTTTCCAAACAGACTATTACCTACATGGTGGAATGCCTCGATAGCTATACGATAACGATTAACCATGCCACGGTCAGAAAATGAATCGTTTTCACCCCGTTTGTGAAGTAGTGTCTCACCCAAATAATTTACGGTAAGCCCTTTGGAAACCATGCTCAACAGGTGTCCGGCAACTATCCAGCATGTGTCGCGAAATGATTCCGGTATGCTTGCACTATCCCAAATTGTTTTCTTAAAAATCGGACCAGACAAAAAGCTAAAAAATGCCTCACTGGTTCTAGCCGAACGGAAATATTCTTTTCTCTGTGAAGCCTCTCCAAGATTGAATAGCCTGGAACCCGACATTTTGTTAAAAGGTGGATGTTTTCTAATAGGATCCATCTTTAAATTGCACAAGACATGCTCACAGATATAAACATCATAATTTGATTTAATGGCTTCCAGTATCTTATTTACCGCGCCCGGTAACATGATGTCATCTGCTGAAAACAACCAGCAATATTGTCCTTGTGCCATGCTAACTACTTTCTCAATATCTCTATCAATTCCGCCACGAAAATTCTGGTGATGATAGGTCAACATTGGATATTCACGCTGCCTGATTGATACTACATCGGCAGTATCATCTATTGAACCGCCATCCAGAACGATCACCTCAACACCCGAGCAAACTTGCGGCAGGAGGCTATCCAATGTTAGCCCAATAAATTTTCCAAAGTTGTAAGTTGGAATACAAATCGACAGCTGTATCATGCCGAAATCAGCTGCTACAAATGTTTAAATATTGCTCAGCAATATTCTGCCATTCCGATGTTGGTGGCTTGGAAAAAGTACGGCGTATAGCATTTTTTTTATTAAGCAAAATAATCCACCTAGGTTTAGCCCTCCTTCTCATGCAGATTTCGCAAAACACTTTAACAAGAAATTTCTAATTTTCACAACCCCGGGCACCTTCTTTATTTGTTTTTTTACTCTGACTTTTAATACAGCCCAATTATATTTGCCCCTGCTATACAGGTTCACAAGTTTTTTATTTTTTCTATGTGCGTACCAATCATTTACGCCCGTTCGCATAAAGCGAACATACTCAAATTGTTTCATATAATTGCTTACGGTAGCATTCTCAAAATTTGAGTTATCTTCAAGAAGAACTACTGTCGGAGACCAGCGCTCAATGGAAAACCCCCTCAGAACATCCAGTTCATGCCCTTCGACATCTATTGAAACAAAATCAATTCCCCGACCAGGTTTTAATTCGCTCAATATTTCATCTAATGTTTTCGTTTGAACCTGGACTTTACTGTAAGTAAAACCATACGACTTGATTTTATTTAAAGATTCTTCATCAGAACTAATTGTAGATACACCATGAGCCCTTTCTGCACCTTCCGCAACAAAAAGTGTTACTACCCCACTTTTATCAGACGCAGCAAACTCATAAAGTCTTGAACTTCGTGCTACCCGAATCATTTGACACAGGACGGGATTTGGTTCGACCAAAATACAATCCCAACCGATTTTCTCAAAATATAATGTGGTACTGTCATTAACTCCATCATTTGCACCGACTTCAATGCATAGCCCATGACTTTTTTCATTGAAAATTTCAGCAAGAATTTTATCTTCACCAAACTGGGAGTAATACATTTTTATAATATTTTAATTATTAATTTTAATCATTAAAAAGACGGATCAAGGTCAGTTTCCCGTTATTTGTCATGCCTAATATTTTGCAACAGAATAGTTCGCATATAAGTAGGTAACATAGCAATTGAAAACAAAACTGCGGTCAAAGCCAACACACCACCAAGCATCAATTTCATATAGGATGAATCGGAGTTTTGAATTACGTAATATCCAGCAAGCCCTGCCAAGAATGACAAGACGAATGGAATACCAACATCCTGCGTCAGCCATATCATACCCAACCCTTTGAGCAAATGGCGATGCGTTAACCACGTCCCCAGCAGCATATACAATACATGGAATAGGAGCCATGCTATAGCCCCACCCAATGCACCATATGTAAGTGCAAAAAAAATAATCAAAGGGATCAATACAATCATTAATAAAGCATTGATTATGAGTGGCAGCCGCGTCATGCCATAAGCTAATTGAAGTGCATAAGGGAAAAACATAACGCCGTGCAGTGCAGAACCGATTGCCAGCAACGAAATAATGGGGGCAACGCTGGACGCAATATCTTGATTACCTACCCAAATTCGGATTAAATCCTCAGCAAAAATGACGAGCACCATCGCAATTGGGAAAAGCACTGTTGCAAGCATACGCGTACCCAGCCGATACAAGTCAGTCAATTTACCTGTATCGCCAGCAACCACTAGCGTAGTCAGTCGGGGAAACATGGCATTAAACATGGGTAAAATTAGAACATACAATCCACTCACCACGACCGTAGCAAGCATATAGTGGCCAAACTCTTCCAAGCCAAGCATCTTACTAAGAATTACTTTATCCAACTGCGTTAACACCGTAGCGGACAAAGCAACGCCACTCATCCCAACAGAGAAGTGCCATATACGCTTCAGCTCATCAACGTTAAACCGTAACCACTTTAATCGCCCTATAACTCGCCATGCCGCCCACCTCATAGTGACCGCATAAACAAGTCCGATCCCAGCCTGCCAAATAAAGAACGCCTCAATTGTCGGCGACACAAACGCGAGCACCAAAACCGCACCCAGACTTCCCAATGTTGCCATTGTAATGCTCACACTACTCGACACAGCCAAACGTTGCGCACCTATCAATGCCCCCTGATACAAGCCGATTGGCCAGCGGCATGCTACCACCAGCCCCATCAACATCACGGCGTGCGAAATGCTTTGCGGTGAGAGTTGTTTGGACTGCAGCCAGTATTCTGCAATCAATGGCGCGAGCACCAGAATCAATAAAGCGATCGCGCCAGCCATACTCCAATAGACAATGGCAAGGGTATGCAGCAATTTCCCTGCTTCCTGCAAATTTCCCGATGCCGAATATCGTGCGACCTCGCGGTTAATCGTTGGAGCTAATCCCATATCAAGAAGGGAGAGCAATGCCTGAGTCGTCACAAAGAAACCGATCAAACCATAGGCTTCTATTCCAAGGTATTTAAGATAAAAGGGAACTACTGCCAAGCCGATCAGTGCCGACCAGATCGAGTTTGCTAATCCTGCAAATAGGTTTCCACTCAGCCTCATGCTGGGAGGTTCGCGAGAGCCGTGCCGTTGCAATACTCATTGAATCGTGCTGCCGACCAAGCCGCGATGGCCCACAATGCAAATCTTGGATTCAAGGGGTAAGAGAAAAAAGATTCAGGGTTCAAGACTAGAGGCACGTGACGAGATTTACGAGCGCAGAGGGTTTTATATTTATTTCTTCTTTATGGATTTCATATTTAAAATCAATCCCCGTTACCGGCCAATGGGAAAGTACTCCAGTCCGTGCGCACTTACCGTAGCCGACTCATACAAGCTACGGCCATCGAAGATTAGTGGGTTTTTGAGCTTAGTTTTGATTATTGCGAAGTCCGGATTGCGGAATTCTTTCCACTCGGTAACAATAACCAATGCATCCGCATCCTTACAGGCTGTAAGTGGATTGTCTGCATAAGAAATCCTGGGGTCATTGCCAAAGATTCGTTGTGCTTCTGACATGGCTACCGGATCATACGCAGTGACAGTAGCACCTGCCTCTAATAAATCTGAAATCAGCTTGCGACTCGGCGCATCGCGCATATCATCCGTGTTAGGCTTGAAAGCAAGCCCCCAAATGGCAAAGTTTTTTCCAATAAGATTGGTACCGAATCTAGCTTTTATTTTGTTCGTGAGGACTTCTTTTTGTGCATCATTGGCTGCCTCCACGGCATTGAGTACTTTGAGGGTGATGCCGGCATCGTCGTTGGCAGTTTTGATGAGTGCTTTTACATCTTTAGGGAAACAGGATCCACCGTAGCCGCAGCCTGAATAGAGAAAATGGTAGCCGATACGGGTGTCAGAACCAATACCTAGTCTTACCATTTCAATGTCGGCACCAAGTTTTTCTGCAACATTGGCCAGTTCGTTCATGAAGCTGATGCGTGTGGCCAGCATGGCGTTGGCGGCGTACTTAGTAAGTTCGGCACTTTTGACATCCATGACAATAATACGGTCGTGGTTGCGATTGAATGGGGCATATAACTCACGCATTTGTTGAATAGCATGTGCATCATCTCCACCGATGACGATACGATCCGGGCGCATGAAATCTTCAACTGCCACGCCTTCTTTAAGGAATTCGGGGTTGGAGACAACGCTATGTTTGAGCTTAATGTCGCGTTTTTGCAACTCTTCTGCGATAACTGCGCTGACCTTGTTGGCAGTACCCACAGGAACGGTACTTTTATTAACAATAATTTTATCTTCAGTCATACGGCTGCCGATGTTTCTGACTGCTGCTAGAACATATTGCAGGTCAGCGGAGCCATCTTCATCAGGGGGTGTACCAACGGCGATGAACTGTATACGGGCATGAGCTACGGCACGGTCTATGTCTGTGGTAAAGCCGAGACGGCCAGCAGCGACATTGCGGCGCACAATGTCGATCAAGCCAGACTCGTGAATGGGAATATGCCCGTTTTCCAAAATACGTATTTTTGCTGGGTCGAGATCGAAGCAGAGAACATGATTCCCAACCTCTGCAAGGCATGCGCCGCTCACTAGACCTACATAACCGGTCCCTACAATTGTGACTTTCAAGCGTTTTCTCCAATATTAAGCCTGTGTAGAGTGTTTTTATGAACTTCAGCAGAGCAGACGGTTTATCCCAATGCTGAAATCCGTGCATGAGATTTCGTCTGAATAGTCCATATGGAACAAATGGTTTCCCTAGGGAAGCGGGTATAACCTATAAATAATTCCAGTACTTATCAATACACATCAATGCTCATCTCTTAGCAAAACAAGAAGGCGCCGCACTTGATGCCCTGCACGATACACCCCTTTTTCAGCAGGCAAACAACCACCATTATTATTCAGCGATGCCGGCAATCAGCGCTGCTTCGCTCATTAAGCAAAGTTCATGCAGTACGCAAGACTTCCCCTCCTAATATTGGATTGCGGATTATAATTCAAGCCATGTATCTCAAGAAATGTTTATCATCAACCTTTTGAAAGTGGCTATGCTCTACCCTGTTATTTTGTCCGGAGGTTCTGGTACCCGTTTGTGGCCCTTATCTCGCGTAGCATTACCTAAGCAATTTTTGCCGCTGATTTCCGAACACACATTATTTCAGGAAACATTGCTGCGTCTTAAAGACTTTCCCAGCATAGCTGCACCATTAGTGATCTGTAACAACGAACATCGCTTCCTCGTCGCCGAACAGTTGCGTGCCGTTAATATTGATCCGTTATTGCAGGTACTCGAGCCATTAGGTCGCAATACCGCGCCTGCAGTGGCTATTGCCGCATTCGCCGCACAAGCTAGAGATGCTCAGGCAATCTTGTTGGTATTACCTGCAGATCATCTAATTCAGGATATTTCAGGCTTTCATAAGGCGATTCAAGCAGCATTCGCGTTGGCGCAACAAGATAAGTTGGTGACGTTCGGTATTACACCCCATGAACCTGCCACAGGATTCGGCTACATTGAACGCGGTGCAATATTAGAACCCGGCGAGCACAGCTTTGAGGTGGCGCGTTTTGTGGAAAAACCAGATTTAGATACGGCTAAACAATTCGTGGCTTCAGAAAGATTTTTTTGGAACAGTGGCATGTTCGTGTTCAAGGCATCCGTGTACCTGAATGAGTTGCAACGTTACCGCCCGGACATTTATCAAGCTGCACAACAAGCATGGCAACATAGCACACATGATCTGGATTTTTGTCGTTTGGATGAAAAGGCTTTTGCCACTTGCCCATCAGATTCTATCGATTATGCAGTGATGGAACACACTCCGGCGGCGGCTATGGTGACAGTAGACATTGGCTGGAGCGACATCGGTTCATGGTCATCACTGTACGACGTCAGCGCACAAGATGAGCAAGGCAATGCTTTACGAGGCGATGTTTATACCGCAGAAACCACACAAACTTATGTTCGTGCCGAAAGTCGTATGGTGGCAACTATCGGGGTGCAAGACTTGGTCATTGTGGAAACTGCTGATGCAGTGTTGGTGATGCATAAGGACTTTGCCCAGAATGTAAAACATACCGTGGAATATCTTAAGCAGGCCGAACGCACCGAACATCTAATTCACCGTCGTGTCTATCGTCCTTGGGGCTATTATGAAGGCATCGATATCGGCGAACGATTCCAGGCCAAGCGCATTATGGTGAAACCCGGTGCAAAATTGTCTTTGCAAAAGCACCATCATCGCGCCGAACATTGGATTGTAGTTTCCGGTTATGCCAAAGTAACTCGTGGCGAGGATATTCTGCTGCTACAAGAAGACCAATCAACTTATATTCCTATTGGCATGAAACACCGTCTGGAAAATATTGGCACAGGATCGCTTTATCTGATTGAAGTCCAGTCTGGCTCTTATCTCGGCGAAGATGATATTGTACGGTATGACGATGATTATAAACGTAGCTAATCCCCCTCCAGTTTTATTGGCTAAATCAAAGCAACAATAAAATTGTTAACCAGAATATTTCATTTTTGATACGTTCTCGCTGTATTGCATAGCAAAAAATTTTGCGCGTGATCATCGCGCAACATAATGAAAAATTCGGCATGTGAAAATGGATGCCGTTTACACTGACTCCTTATCTGGATGATTCACCCGCACTTCTTGCAAGCCTGCCAAATCAACTCTGGTGGTATGACATTCGCTTATCTATGTTTAACCCTCGTCAGATTTATACTCTCCTGCTGTGGCTTTTGTTGCCATATGTATTTTTCCATCTGCTCTGGCGCGCGCGCAAGCAACGTGAGTACCTGCAGCATATTGACGAACGTTTCGGGCGCTACTCTGCTCACAGCGATAAACCGATAATTTGGCTGCATACCGTATCAGTTGGAGAAACACGCGCAGCAGTCAACTTGGTGCAACGTTTGCGAGAAAATTACCCGCATCATCAACTGCTGCTTACACACACCACCCCAACCGGCCGCGCAGCTAGTGAACAGCTTTACGGCGGCGATGTCCTGCGGGTTTATTTGCCTTATGACTACCCATTTGCTGTCAGGCGTTTCTTGCAACACTTTCGCCCACGCATCGGCGTCTTGATGGAAACTGAAATCTGGTTTAATCTGATCTATAGTTGCCACACGATGCAAATTCCTTTGCTGCTGCTTAATGCACGATTATCTGAGAAATCTGCTGCGCGTTATGCCCGCTACCCGAATTTGACGCGACTGGGCTTGAACGAACTGAGCGCTATTTCTGCGCAAAGCGAAGTTGATGCTGCACGCATAATTGGATTAGGTGCAAACAATGTATCTGTCATGGGTAATCTGAAATTTGACATTCAACCACCATTGGCGATGCTGGAACTGGGTGCACAATTACGCACCCAGTTTGGCAAAGACAGGAAGATTTTTTTGCTAGCCAGCACACGCGCCGGGGAAGAGATATTACTGCTATCCATGCTTAAGCAAGTAGACATTCCCCATCTGCTAACCGTCATTGTGCCACGCCATCCGCAACGCTTCGACGACGTAGCTGACATGCTCACCCAGCAAGGCATTCGCTTTCAGCGCAAAAGTGAGAACGCTCCGATTGCGTCAGATACCCAAGTGATATTGGGTGATAGTATGGGAGAAATGTTTGCCTATTATGCCGCCTGCGACCTGACCTTCATTGGCGGCAGTTTATTGCCATTTGGAGGACAAAACCTCATTGAGGCTTGCGCGGTAGGTAAGCCTGTGTTTATAGGTCCACACACATACAATTTTGCACAAGCCAGCCAGCTTGCTGTCGAATGCGGAGCAGCCGTGCGGATACAGAATTCAACTGACCTAGCGCAAAGTTTACAAAACTTGCTTGCCCATCCCGATCAACTGACAAAAATTGGCCAAGCCGGGCTGCATTTTGTCCGCACCCATCGTGGCGCAACAGAGCAAGCACTACGGCATATCACCTATTTTCTTGATGACCACTTTCAGTAAAATAACGCAAGATAAAATAATATATCGACCCTCCAAACTATGAATAAAATCCTTATTACCGGCGGTGCCGGGTTTATTGGCTCTGCGGTTATTCGCCAACTGATCACGGAAACCGACACTACAGTCATCAATGTCGATAAGCTGACCTATGCCGGCAATTTACAGTCCTTGATATCAGTTGCAGAAAATCCCCGCTACCACTTCGAACATGTGGATATTTGTGATGCTGCTACAGTCGCAGGCCTATTTCATGAACATCAGCCGGATGCGGTAATGCATTTGGCTGCGGAATCCCATGTCGATCGATCTATCACCGGCCCGGCAGCCTTTATTGAAACCAATATTATTGGCACGTACACTCTCCTGAAAGCAGCGCGGGAATACTGGAGCGAGCTTGCTGCAGAACGCAAAAACAATTTTCGCTTCCACCATATATCCACAGATGAGGTATATGGCAGTCTCGGTGAAACCGGTTTTTTTACCGAGAATACCGCTTACCAGCCAAACTCACCTTACTCGGCAAGCAAAGCGTCTTCAGACCATCTGGTGCGTGCTTGGTATCATACTTACGGCTTGCCCGTGGTCACCACCAACTGCTCCAATAATTACGGCCCTTATCATTTCCCGGAGAAACTCATACCGTTGATCATCCTGAATGCATGCAATGGGAAACCGCTACCCATTTATGGCAAGGGCGACAACATCCGCGACTGGTTGTATGTGGACGACCATGCGCGTGCCTTGCGCCTAGTACTAGAGCGGGGCCGGGTGGGAGACACTTACAATATCGGCGGCTGGAATGAAAAAACCAATCTGGAAGTAGTTTATGCGATTTGCGCTATTCTTGATGAGCTCCGTCCTCAAGGTGCGCCGCATACTTCCCTTATCACCTACGTACAAGACAGACCCGGACATGACCAGCGCTACGCGATCAATGCCGGTAAAATCGCCCAGGAACTGGGCTGGAAACCTTTGGAAACATTTGAAACCGGATTGCGCAAAACAGTGGAATGGTATCTGACAAACCCAGATTGGGTTGATGCTGTCATTAGTGGAGAATACCAAAATTGGATTCAACAAAATTACGGCGATAGGGAAACATCATGAAAGGCATCATACTCGCAGGTGGCTCCGGCACTCGACTTTACCCTGCTACCCGATCCATCTCCAAGCAATTATTGCCCGTTTATGATAAACCAATGATTTACTATCCGCTGACCACACTTATGTTGGCCGGTATTCAGGATGTTCTCATTATATCTACTCCACAGGATATACCGCGTTTCGAACAGTTACTAGGAGATGGCTCACAGTGGGGAATGAATTTCTCCTTTGCTATACAACCTTCACCGGATGGACTCGCGCAAGCATTTATTATTGGCGAATCTTTTATCGGTCATGACTCCTGTTCGCTGGTGCTGGGAGATAACATTTTTTACGGCCACGACTTTGAAAAAAATCTTTCAACCGCCAGAACCAAACTAGAGGGCGGTACTGTATTTGCCTACCACGTCAATGACCCAGAACGTTACGGAGTAGTAGAATTCGATGCTACTGGGCGTGCAATCAGCTTGGAAGAAAAGCCCATAAAGCCCAAGTCCAATTATGCCGTAACGGGCCTCTATTTTTACGACACCAACGTTGTTGAGATTGCCAAATCCGTTAAGCCTTCTGCACGAGGTGAATTGGAAATCACCACTGTCAATCAGATTTACCTCGATAGCGGAAAACTGGATGTGCAGGTGATGGGGCGTGGCTATGCATGGTTGGATACGGGTACGCATGATTCGTTGCTGGAAGCTTCACTGTTTATTCAAACACTAGAGAAGCGTCAAGGCTTGAAAATTGCCTGCCCGGAAGAGGTTGCGTATCGCCGAGGTTATATCACGATAGAGCAAATGGAACGGTTGGCCGAGCCACTGGCTAAGAATGGCTATGGCCGGTATCTGCTTGACATTCTAAAAGAGAAAGTTTATTAAATATGCAAGCTATCCAAACAGCAATAGCCGATCTTTTAATTATAGAACCCAAAGTATTCGGTGATGAGCGTGGTTTTTTTTTCGAGAGCTTCAATCAAAAAGTCTTTGAGAGTATCACAGGACTATCCGTCAACTTCGTCCAGGATAACCACTCCCGATCAGCTCAGCATGTACTGCGTGGACTACATTATCAAATCAAACAACCACAGGGCAAGTTAGTTCGTGTGGTGGCAGGAGAGGTATTCGATGTGGCAGTGGATATTCGCAAATCATCACCTACCTTTGGCTTATGGGCGGGCGTCGTTCTTTCTGCCGAAAACAAACGAATGTTTTGGGTACCGGAAGGGTTTGCCCATGGCTTCGTCGTACTGAGTGAATATGCAGAATTTCTATATAAAACAACAAATTATTGGGCGCCTGAATATGAGCGTTCTATATTATGGAACGATCCCGACTTAGCTATTGATTGGCATCTTAACCAGAACACTCCTATTTTGTCCAAAAAAGACCAAGAGGGCTCGCTCTTTGTCAAGGCTGAATTGTTCTCATAAAAAATTTTTTTGGTGGGCAAGAATAGCCACAGTGACAACGAGTTGACCGCTATCCAGACAAGCGCGATCCCTTTGTTTGAATCTGCCTAATAAAATCCAAAAATACAATAGATTGAGCAGGATAGCCAGGTTTTTTGATTTGCTTAATATTTGCATGTTTTTTAAGTTAATCAAGTATAATAATGAGTTGTTATAGTAAAAAATCCACAAAAAAGGAAGGCAATAATGTCTATAAATCGTGTTACTTTCTTCCCGGTCGGCAATGGAGATACCACCTTAATCGAAGCGAATGATAAAACGATACTTACTGATATCAATTATCGTTGCGAGCGACATACGGATCGCTTTAGAACATCCATTGATGTTAACGGTAATATAGGAAATGCTGCCACTCTTGGGCTAGAGGAGGCGTCAAAACCGTTCCAGTGGATCTACTACGACTTTGCGCTTGATCTTCAATATGCTTGTTATCAATCCAGTTATCGGAGTAATCGAGAGTATCGATTGTCGCTCTTAGTTTTGACTCACCCAAATCAAAACAACCTGACCGGTTTTGACAAACTTTTTTATTGCGGTGACCCTGCTGAATTCGAGGATCGGCCAAAAGAAGATGATAAATTGATTCTTATCGAAGAGATATGGATCAACCCTTGTTTTACAGACTCCAAATATGAGACTGATGAATCTACACCAGTATTTCAGGAGATTAAACGTAGGCTGAATCTTCAAGGTAGTAAGGAATCAGAATTGAATGGCAATAGAATTAGCAAATTGGAAACAACATCATCATCTGGATTAGTTAAAACTTTCTCGCGAAATATTGAAGCGCATGTTCTTTCTCCTGTCCAAAAAGAAGGTGAAATACCCAAAGCTATATCTGGTAAAGATCAACCTGATGTTAACGACAGTAGCGTGGTCATACGTTGGACAGTTAAAGTTTTCGGTGGAACGAATCGCATTATGTTAGGTGGGGATACGACAGTCGAGGTTTGGGATCGTATTTGGCAAGATTACAAAAATAATACCGATAAGCTGAGTTGGCATATCTTGCTTGCACCGCATCACTGTTCTATTGATGTTATGGCGCGAAAAAATCAGGAGGGCAAGTATGAGTATTCAGAGAATGCACTTAACGCGCTGGGCCAAGTTGAGGATGATGGTTTCGTTGTGTCAAGCAGCAAAGAGATCAAGCACAATGATAACTTGCTGCCTAGTTGGGAAGCCAAGCAAAAATATCTTGGAATATTGAAAGATGTGGATGGAACTCGGTTTTTAAACCCTGATACTCGCGCGAACGCCCCTTTGCTTTACTCACCACTTCAGGATGATAAACCTGAGCCAGTAGTGTTCACCTTGACCAAGGAGGGGCCTTCTCTCGATGAGCCTGCACCTGCTTCACCGCACACACCTCACAAAATAGTGCCGGTTGAAACTGGCAATGACGAATTCGGCTATAAATGGAATATGAAAGTATAAAGTCCTCTTTCCTCAGTCCAAACAATAATTAAGTTGAATGGAGTGAGGATGGCCGATCAACAAGTAGTGAAATGATGTTCAGCCTCTTAAGCTGAACAAAAAAATTTCGCTACTGTTGAATGACGGCACTCAAATTCTCTATGGAAGCCATTATCTCCAATGAAACAAAGATTCACTTTAGATGATGTTTCTCGCGTACCGATAAATTCATCCAAAATTGTCGCACCACCGGTTACTGTCTGGTTCATCACACCTATATTTTGTTCCTGCTCTGCAAGCAATGCCTGCGGGTTATATATTGAACAATAGCGGAGAAATGCCGTGGGTAAAATTACAGAAATTTTGAACGCCGCGCAAAAACGCGCCAAAGAAATGAATTTACCCTATGAGGGCGCCCTGCTGCCGAATGAGGCTTACGAAATACAGCAAGCTGCGCCCGGCACCAAGCTAGTTGACGTACGCACACGGGCTGAATTGGACTGGGTGGGACATATCCCCGATGCAGTGGAAATTGAATGGGCTACATATCCCGGTATGAAACTCAATCCATATTTCATAGCACAGCTTGAACAGCAGGTAGACAAGGAGGCATTGGTATTATTCATATGCCGCAGCGGTGGCCGATCTCATAATGCCGCTATAGCTGCGACCGAAGCAGGTTATGTCGAATCCTACAACGTGCTGGAAGGCTTTGAAGGCGATAAGGACGCCAACAAGCACCGTAATGTGCTGGGTGGCTGGCGCGCACGTGAATTACCGTGGGAACAGAGCTAACCATAGGACTCTCGATAGCCAAGACTTGAAAAATCTACCATTCTATAACACCGCTATAGGCGGTAACCAAGACTAGCAGGCCGAATACAATACGATACCAAGCAAACCCCACAAAAGTATGATTGGAAATAAATTTAAGTAAGGCCGCTACTGCCAGATAGGCGCTGACGAACGCGGCAATAAAGCCTACTACGAATACTGGTAGATCTGTGGCTGATAGCAGATGCCAGTTCTTGTAAAGATCGAGGACGGTTGCCCCGAACATAGTAGGAATAGCAAGAAAGAATGAAAACTCGGTTGCAACTCGACGATCAAGTCCGAAAATCATCCCGCCCATGATAGTTGCGCCGGAGCGAGAAACGCCAGGAAACATGGCCACCGACTGAGCAAATCCCACCTTGATTGCATCCTGCCAGCGCATATCTTCGATACTTTTAATGTGTGGGTGAAACGCTCGTTTCTCCACCCACAGAATCACCAACCCTCCCCCGATTAGCGCCATCGCTACCGTATAAGGATTAAACAGATAGGTTTTGATCCAGTGGTGGAATATTAGTCCAAGCACGACTGCTGGCAGAAATGCCACCAATAAGTTACTGGCAAAGTGCCAAGCAACCGGCTCGCGCACTACTAAGCCACGCGTCACTGCCAATAGTTTGGCTCGGAATTCCCATACCACTGCCAAAATCGCACCCAGCTGAATTACGATCATGAATACTTTTCCCCTCTCATCATTAAAGTTGAGCAAGTCACCCGCAATAATCAGGTGACCAGTACTGGAAATGGGCAGGAATTCGGTCAGACCTTCAATAATGCCGAGAATAAAGGCTAGAATAAGCGGGGGGATATCCATAATAATTTAGATGCGTATCACGTAGGCGCGGGCCACTCTGGCATGGTTTCCAATTCGGGATGAGTTAGTTTTAACACCGCCATAGAGCCTCCTGGCATACTTGAGCCAACCGGTACCAAAGCACAAAATTCGACATTCAGTGTCCACGAACCCCCGTCTTTGGCTATTACCTGCGCCTTCAGCACACGGTCATCTGGCACACCTTCAAGAGCCTGTCTTAATTCACCGATAGTTTTCATAGTTTTCCTCTTTATTGTAATAATCCAATTTAACGGCAAAAAAACGTATCACTACATGCCCTTATTATATTGACGTTATGCATCAAATTTTTTGTTCGTGAACAGATTCACTTTTTCGCCAAACTGTTGGGCAAAATTACGCATTGACTTCGCTACTTCCGTTTCTCCGGTAGCCCGTTCGAAAGTATCAGCCATTGATAAAAAAGTCTGGTGATAAAACTGACACATTTCATCAACCATCATGTCTTTGGTCCAGAAATCAATTCGCATTGTATTGTTTTCCTTAGTATCCCAAACTGAAATCATTACGCCTTTGCTCGTGTTGTGCTCCTTTGCATCAGAAGCAGTCCAGTCTATTTTTTCTGCCACCATGTTGTCGTCAAGAGTGACTGTAAATTTAATTTCAGATTTCGTCATTTTTAATTAATTCCTTAAAAAATTGTTGGTTGAAAGGCTTTAAGCCATTGACTCCCCCAGTAACGTATGTACAGGCAGGGCGATCTTGATGCGGCATTTTTGTATTCTTGAAGTCTGTACCAGCCCGTTATGCACAGAATAGACTGGTGAATTGCGAGTATTGATGTAACTGAAAAAAGTTTATAAGCTTAACTTAAAAAAATGAAATATTAAAAATATTATGCAAAGAGAATTCAGGTGAATATGTAACAGTCCCTGAAGTAATAGTACTGGGTTATCGATGTGTTAGGAGGAGGGTAACTTTGAGTGGTTTAATTACTTTTTAAAGCAACAAATTTATTTTCCATAACCAGATTCATTTTTTCACCCAGCATCTGGGCAAAATTTCGCATCGCTTGCGAGGTTTCCACATCTCCGGTAGCACGTTCAAAATTATCTGCCATGAATAGAAGACTTTGATGATAAAACTTTTTCATATCCCCTTTCATCATGTTTTTGGTCCATAAATCAATACGTAGCGTATTTTTCTCTTTGGCATCCCATAGAGCAATCATTATTGCATTAGCGGCTGTAGTTTGTTCCTGAATATCAGATGCGCTCCAGTCTATTTTTTCGGGTACTTTTTTGCCGTCGAGGGTAATGGCGAATTTAATTTCAGATTTTTTCATTTGGCATTGATTTAAAGACGCCGTCGAAAGTCAGTGGGAAGTTTTCAGGCAATTAAAATATAGTCTGATTTGCAGTGATTCGTTGATTATGTATCAACGATTAAAACCAATGTCGCATTGGATGGATTATTACAGTTTTATTGAGTGGAAATTGAATTAAAAGGGCCTTAAGCAGGTATGCTCTTGATTCTGGTAATGCGTATTACCTCGGGTATTCCGCGCAGACCGCGCATCACGTTGGCTAAGTGTATGCGGTTGCTCACCTGCAAGGTAAAATAGAGTGTAGTGTAATTACCTTCGTTAGTGAAGTGAACGTTTTCAATGTTGGATTCGGCATCGGCAATCGCAGCTGCTACCTTTGCCAAGACG
Source organism: Candidatus Nitrotoga arctica (assembly GCF_918378365.1). NCBI lineage: Bacteria > Pseudomonadati > Pseudomonadota > Betaproteobacteria > Nitrosomonadales > Gallionellaceae > Candidatus Nitrotoga > Candidatus Nitrotoga arctica. The sequence continues at coordinate 2,936,491 of NZ_OU912926.1, forward strand.
CCGCGCTGATTGGCTACGATTAATTTAATACTCACCTCAAAGGGTCTGTTGATGTGCTTGTCCCACACCACGTCCAACCATTTGTCCATGCCGCCGCGTCCCTTGCATAACACTGGGCAGTCATGTGTATGAACTACCAACCCTTGGCCTTTTTTGATAAGGCCGATGATAGGGTCCCCTGGAATGGGGCGACAGCATTTAGCAAACTGTACTGCCATACCTTCCGTGCCAAGGATAGTGATTACGCCGCTGAGTGCGTGATGCTCTTGTGTACCGGCCTCTCCGATACGTGCAAGTTGACGTGCAATAACCATGTTAAGGCGGCGTCCCAAAGCAATATCAGCGAAGATTTCTTCACGCGATTTTACCCCCGTATCCTTAAGCAACTTTTCCCAATGGTTGTTTTCAATATCCTGTTTTTTAAGACCAAGTGACGATAGAGCTTGGTTCAGAAGACGCTCCCCCAGCGCAGAGGATTCGTCAAAGTGCATAGTTTTAAGTGCATGCCGAATCTGGCTGCGTGCCTTGCTGGTGACTACATAGCCGAGCCATGCGGGATTAGGGTGAGCATGCGTCGCGGTGATGATTTCCACACGGTCGCCATTTTTCATCTCGACACGTAATGGTGCTAGCTCAAAATTTACTTTGACCGCCACACAGCGATTGCCAATGTCGGTATGCACACTATAAGCAAAGTCCACAGCCGTTGCGCCACGTGGCAGCGCGAGAATTTTTCCTTTAGGAGTAAACACGTAAACTTCATCCGGGAATAGATCCACCTTCAGATGTTCAAGGAACTCCACCGAATCGCCGCTCTGACTTAAGCTTTCCAATAAGCTTTGCAGCCACTGGTGGGTCTTCTTGTGCAGATCATTGAATGATGTCTGCGCAGTTTTGTATAACCAATGCGAGGCAACACCAGCCTCAGCTATTTTGTGCATTTCCTGAGTACGAATCTGCACTTCGATAGGAGTACCATATGGCCCAAACAGAGTAGTATGCAACGACTGATAAGCGTTCGCCTTAGGGATAGCGATGTAATCTTTAAACTTGCCGGGAATCGGTTTATATAGCGCATGTAGCAATCCCAGCGCCAAATAGCAGGAGGGTACATCATCCACCATCACGCGAAAACCATAAATGTCCTGTACTTGGGCGAAGGCCAGCGATTTTGCCTGCATTTTCTGGTAGATGCCATATAGATGTTTTTCGCGCCCTTGTATGTGGGCAGTAAGGTGATGCTCTTCCAAGCGCTGACGAATGGCTTCCTGGATTTTACCTACAACCTCACGACGATTACCGCGTGCGACTTTGAGAGCCTTAGACAGAACTTCATAGCGCTTAGGGTACAGGTGCTTGAAACCTAAGTCTTCCAATTCCTGATAGATGACATTAAGGCCCAAACGATTGGCAATAGGCGCGTAAATTTCCATGGTCTCGCGCGCAATGCGTTCGCACTTTTCACGCGACATCGATTTTAGCGTGCGCATATTGTGCAGGCGATCAGCCAGTTTAATCAAGATGACGCGCACATCACGCGCCATTGCCAACAGCATTTTGCGGAAATTTTCCGCCTGTGCATCCTCCTTGGTCTGAAATTCAATCTTGTCAAGCTTACTCAAGCCATCAACCAGTTCAGCCACCGATTTGCCAAATATATTGGCTACTTCTTCATTACTTATATGGGTGTCTTCCACCACATCATGCAGCAATGCCGCCATGATGGCTTGTGCATCGAGGTGCAGCGGAGTGAGAATTCGAGCGACGGCAATGGGATGCGAAATATAGGGTTCACCGGACTTACGCAGTTGACCTTCGTGTGCTTGACCACTAAATTTAAGTGCCTGCCGAATATGTTCGACATCCTTAGGCTTCAGGTAGGTGGAAACCTCCTGCAAGAGCATTTCGGCGTCGGACATATATGCACCTCTAAAATTTAAATTTGTGAGCATCTACTGCGCAGATTGTCTGCTAAAGTATTCATTTAAACTGTGTACTTGATTTAGAAAAATTTTCTTAAATAAAAATAATCAGGTTCGGATATTAAGAACTGAAACGGATATTCAATTTATAAACTGTATATTTTTAGATTAGTAACTTGAACTTTACATAGAAAATAGCAAGACTAATTATAATTATTTAGAACAATAATTAATCCATATAATTTTATTTCTAATTTTAAGGATGGGTAGATGAACGAAGAACAAGCTGTGCTTAATTTTTTTGCCCAAAAAGAAAACCTGCCCTTGGCACTTAGTGTGGCAAATCAAGTGGATGGAACACGCCAGAAATTGAACAATGACTTCTGGCTGGCATTAAGCGAACGTATCGTAGCAAATACGTCAGAGTGGCGCGTACCAACTACCGAAGATCGCAACGCAACTGAATGCTTAGTTGGACTATATCTGCAACCTGAAACAGAACAAAAGCTCTACCTACGTCCCATGCTGGAACAACAATATCTGGGCGACACCCTACGTATTTACTATGGACTGATGTGGAGTGCTATGCCTACACTCGAACAAAAACAGTTGAGCGCCATTAAAACGCTACATAATACTTTTCAAGAGGCAGGCTTTAAGAGCAATGAGAGTTTCCTGGCTTGGCAATGGACGTCTTATTACCCTCGTAACATGGATTTCCTTCTGCGTTTTTCCACCACTGCGGATGCACTGCTAGATGAAGCCTCAGGTCTAATACAAAACCTGTTAGTGACGCATCGCGATACTTTGCATTTCGCCAACACAGCTCTACGTGAGTCTTCAAGAAGCGCTGCCATTTCAGTGGTATCACTCGACAAATTGCGTGTAAACCTTGAGCGTTAAAGTATGCTCTTAAATTGGATTTTCTAGCTCGAAAAATTGGTGTTCTATACCAAAATGCTCGGCGAGGTGCGCACCCAAAGCCTGGACACCATAGCGCTCAGTGGCGTGGTGGCCAGCGGCAATAAATATCACACCCGTTTCCTGCGCCACATGCACATTTTGCTCGGAAATTTCGCCGGTGAGAAAGGCATCTACGCCCAATGCTATCGCCGCTTCGAAATAACTCTGCGCCGCACCTGTACACCAAGCGATCCGGCGGATAGTGGGGTCACCCTCACCTATCACTAGCGGCGTACGCTGTAAGCTGTGCGCAATTTTCCGCGTCAGTTGTGCCAATGTTTGTGCTTGTACCAACTCCCCATAGCAAGCAATGTCTTGCTCGCCGAAGCGCCCATGCTCCATAAAATCCAAACGTTGACCGAGTTGCGCATTGTTGCCAAGTTCAGCGTGCGCATCCAGCGGCAGGTGATAAGCCAGCAAACTAACATCATGCTGAAGCAAATGTGCAATACGCTGTTTCTTAATTCCAGTTATAGCAGCATGTTCATTAAGCCAGAAATAACCATGATGAACCAGAATGGCGTCTGCATTCCATGCAGTGGCTGCTTTCAGTAAACGTTGAGAGGCCGTTACACCACTGGCGATGCGACGGACTTCTGCTCTACCTTCCACTTGCACGCCATTTGGACAATAGTCACGAAAACGGTCGGGTTCCAGCAAGCTTGCGATATAATCGCGCAAATCATTCAGCAACATGATGTTATCTTTAAATTAATTATTTCGATAATACTTTAAATCAGCCACACTAAAACTAAATCTCTCACTGTTTTTTATACAGCAGCAGTGATTCAACAATTTAAATTTTAAAATTAAAAATTACGTTATACTTTTCATTTACTTATGTGCACATTATTTTTTATTTACTATACAAAATTTAGCATCTATCGGATGCCTAAATAACTACACCGATCGTATATATAATTGCTCAACGCACAAGTATGGCATCGCAGGATGCGACGTATTTTTCCAAACTCATCAATCTCAGTAGCTCAGCACGCAAATTTATGAAACATTCGGCTTAGACCAATAGATCTATGAACAACATAAAACAGTCATATTATGCGTAAATTCTGGCTTTTATTCGCACAAGCCACCACTGTCGGGCTGGCTGTATTATTTGTTATTAACACCCTGAAACCCAGTCTACTATCCTCTGCTGCGCGTAACGGCATCGTCACGCTGCATGAAAATGTAAACACCAGCACCAGCCAAATTCCTGCAGCAGGCTTCAGCGCTGCGGCGCGCAAAGTTATGCCCACCGTGGTTAATATTTTTACCAGCACCGAAATAAAGAAACCCCGACATCCGCTCATGGATGATCCACGCTTCCATTTCTTTTTTGGCGAAGAGTTCGATAATTCTCCACAACGCGGTTCTAACTTAGGCTCTGGCGTCATCATCAGCCATGACGGTTACATCCTTACCAATCATCATGTGGTTGAAGCTGCCGACCAGATCGAAGTGGCTTTGGCCGATGGGCGCAAGGCCAAAGGACGCATTATTGGTTCCGATCCAGAATCCGATCTTGCCGTCATCAAAATTGACCTGCCTGGTACCATCCCGGCTATCACCTTTAGCCGCCCAGACCAAGCGCAAGTAGGCGATATCGTGTTAGCCATCGGCAACCCGTTCGGCGTGGGGCAAACGGTGACAATGGGCATTGTCAGTGCTGTAAAACGCAATCACCTCGGACTAAACACTTTCGAAAACTTCATCCAGACCGACGCAGCAATTAACCCAGGCAACTCAGGCGGCGCACTGGTAGATGTAAACGGTAACCTGATTGGCATCAACAGCGCAATTTACTCGCCCAATGGGGGCTCACTCGGTATCGGTTTCGCTATCCCTGTCAGCACGGCAAAAAAAATTATGGAGCAGATTATCCAAAATGGCTCGGTGACACGCGGCTGGGTCGGCGTAGCTGTGCAGGAACTCACTCCAGAACTAACGGAATCGTTTAACCTCGGCAATATACAAGGAGTGCTAATTTCGGAAGTGGTGCGTGGCAGTCCAGCGGACCAAGCCGGGGTGCGTGCTGGCGACATTCTCACCATGATAGATAATAAACAGCTGCTAACAGATTCAAGCTCTATGCTGGAAACCATTTCCAGTTTGCCACCCGGCAAGGTTGTCGTATTCAAGCTGTTGCGCAATCAGCGTGAAGTAGTACTGGAAGTCAAGGTTGGTAAGCGACCTAGGCCGAAAAAACTGGAATAAAGCTTTAGACTAGAAACTGAAATAAAAGGGATGGTTATCCGTTTTTCGTTTCAACCTCTGTCGAGTCTTTTATCATCCATCCCGCCACCACGATGCCCACTTCATACAATAGCCACAATGGTATGGCGAGCATAAACTGCGACACCACGTCTGGGGGGGTAAGAAGCGCACCGAGAATAAACGCTCCGACAATAACGTAAGGTCGGATTTCCTTAAGCTTGGCGATGCTTACCATATCCATTTTAACCAACACTACCACTGCCACCGGCACTTCGAAGGTAGTACCAAAAGCAAGGAACATCCCCATTACAAAACTCAAATATTTGTCAATGTCGGTCATCACCGCGACGCCCTGTGGTGCTGCGCCACTAAAAAAACCAAATACCACGGGAAACACCACAAAATATGCAAATGCCATGCCGAAAAAAAACAACACCACACTGGCCATAACGAGTGGCAACATCAAACGCTTTTCATGTGTGTGCATTCCGGGCGCGACGAAAAGCCAAGCTTGGTACAATATATAGGGTAATGCAATAAGGAATGCAGCCATCATCGCCACTTTAAGCGGCACAAAAAATGGAGTAATAACATCAATAGCGATCATCTGCCCGCCTTTTGGTAACTTAGCGAGCATCGGTTCCGCGAGTAACGCATAAAGCTCACCTGCCCACGGAACAAGGCATATAAATACCAACAACAGTCCTCCAAAAGCATATAGGAGGCGAGTGCGCAATTCAAGCAAATGGGAAATGAAGCTTTCGCTAGTACTCATTAATCAATAGGAAATCTTTTTTGCTCGGGAATAATCTGCAACGCGGGCTGTGCCTGCTGCACCTCGGCTTGTTTTGATTGAGATACGGCACTATGAGGTTGCTGCACTAACTGGTCTTCCAATACTATTGGATCGTTAATGCTGACTTGCTGATCTGCCTTTTGCCTCAACTGACGTAATTTTTCCTCCTGAATCTGCAAGTTGCGTGCCGCCTCTTGTTGAGCATATAAATTACGTGTCGCCTCTTGATACGCTGATGAAAGCTTTTTAAATTCGAGCTCATCTGCCGAGCTCTCACCACTTGCTCGCACTGAACCTTCGATATTGCCGTCACTCTGTTTACTCAATAGTGATGCGCCCTCATCTCTTTCGCTAGCTTTGGGGAAATTTTTCTGTTCTGAAGTACTCTGTTGCACGGTGGATGATTGCACCTCGGAATTCAATTGCGATTGTTGATTAATGCTCTCCCTAGCCTGCTCCACTTGCTGATTGAGTGACTGCGTGACTTCTTGAGCATGCAGGTTAAGGGTTTGCGTAACCTGATTCACTGCCTCTTCAGCACTCTTGTATTCCTTCTGCACCTTTTCCTGCAACTGACGCAATTCTTCAATTCCTATGTCCCGAGCGATGTCAGCCTTAACGCCGCTGATGTAGCGTTGCCCACGGCCCAACAAATGACCAAGGGTACGCGCTACCTTGGGTAGACGTTCAGGACCAATGACGATGAAGGCGACCACCGCAATCACCATCATCTCGGAGAAATTGACGTCAAACATGGCTGCTAAATAAATCTATGCGTTGGTATGACTCTTGTCTTTAACTTCGCCTTCGATGGTCTGACCACCCTGCTCCACTTGCTTGTGGATATCATCTTTAGACACTTCTGGCTCTGATCGCATACCTTCCTTAAAGCCCTTCATCGCACCTCCTAAATCGCTACCCATATTGCGCAATTTCTTGGTGCCGAATATAAGGATGACAACTAACAATACAATCAACCAGTGCCAGATACTGAATGAACCCATTTTTATTTCTCCTAAAGTTTAAGTGGCGCTAATCCCGCCGCACCATTGGTGGAATATTGCCGCCAATAATATGAATATGCAGGTGAAACACTTCTTGCCCTCCACCCTTCCCAGTGTTTATCACCGTGCGAAAGCCGTTGTTCAATCCCTGCTCTTTTGCCAATTTAGACGTCGACAACAACATTTTTCCCAGTAGCGCCGTATGACTGTCATTAGCTTCCATCAGTGATGCCAAGTGCAACTTGGGGATCAACATGATATGCACCTGCGCAACCGGGTGGATGTCGTGGAAGGCAAGCAAATCGTCGTCATCATACACCTTTCGGCAAGGGATATCACCGCGAACTATCTTGCAAAAAATACAGTTATCCACTCTTGCCTCCTAGACCTCACCTCAACATCCTAATAACCGGATGTAGAAAACCAGTAGATACGTGCCATACCGGTAAATTTCTTCCTGTCAATGAAAAAGTAAAATCTAGGAGACGTCGTCACTCTTACGACCGGCCTTCTCATCAAGCCCGGAAACCCCTACTCGTTGCGCCAGCTCCTTCAATACATCGCTTGCACTCAAGCCATGTTGCGCCAGCAATACCATACAATGAAACCACAGATCAGCGGTTTCGTATACCAAATGTTGTTTATCCCCGCTTTTAGCGGCCAGCAGTACTTCAGTGGTTTCTTCGCCGACTTTTTTCAGGATGGCATCTTCGCCTTTGCTAAACAATTGGGCTACATATGAGCTTTCAACTGCTGCACCTTTGCGCGCCACTATTGTTTCCATCAATTGTTGCAGAATATCGTTTTTCATTACTTATGATTTCTTCTGATAAATTTCGTCGGGCGCTTTAAGTACCGGGTCGATTTCCACCCACCTATCTTTTTCCAGACGACTAAAGAAACAACTGGCTCGCCCGGTATGACAGGCGATTCCGCCAGCCTGCTCCACTTTCAATAAAACCACATCGCCATCGCAATCAAGGCGGATTTCCTGCACTCGCTGAATATTGCCGGACTCTTCGCCCTTGTGCCACAACTTTTTACGCGAGCGCGACCAATATGTTGCCTCACCCGACTGGACGGTACGCTTAAAAGCCTCGCGGTTCATCCACGCCATCATCAGCACGCAACCTGTACTTGCATCCTGTGCGATGACTGGCACTAAACCGTCTGCCGCCCAGCAGACTTTATTCAACCAGATGTCGCTCATAACCGCACCTCAATACCTTGTTGTGCCATATATTGTTTGGCCTGTTGTATCGTGTATTCACCATAATGAAAAATACTGGCCGCCAACACCGCATCCGCACCGCCCAGCTTCACACCGTCCACCAAGTGCTGGAGAGTGCCCGCACCGCCACTGGCAATAAGAGGAATTTCCAGCGCATCCGTCACCGCGCGAATAAGTTGTAAGTCGTAACCAATTTTGCTGCCATCACGATCCATACTGGTAAGCAGGATTTCTCCCGCGCCCAGCGCCTGCATCTTTTTAGCCCATTCCACCACACCGAGACCGGTAGCCCGGCGTCCACCGTGGGTGAACACCTCCCAACGACCAAGCTGTATCTGTTTGGCATCTATTGCCACCACGATACATTGTGAACCATAGCGCCCTGCCGCGTCTGCCACCAATTGCGGGTTGAGCACGGCAGACGTGTTAATACTTACCTTATCGGCACCCGCATTAAGCAGGTTACGCACATCTTCCACTTGGCGCACACCGCCACCCACAGTAAGAGGAATAAAAACTTGCTCGGCCACCTGCTCAATGATGCGAAACAGAATACCACGGTCATCGGAACTGGCAGTGATGTCGAGAAAGGTTAACTCGTCTGCGCCCTGCTCGTCGTATCGGCGCGCAATTTCTACTGGGTCGCCTGCATCCCTCAACTCAACAAAGTGGACGCCCTTGACCACGCGACCAGCGGTTACGTCTAGACAAGGAATGATACGTTTGGACAGCATATTATTTAAGTGAGTGAAGGGAGAATGGAAACCTCAAAACTTAGCTCTACTTAGCTCTTCACATTTCTATTGGTGGTTAATGTATCCGCCAATTTTTGTGCCGCGGCAAAGTTCAAAGTCTCTTCATAGATAGCCCGGCCAGTTATCGCACCAGCAATCCCATTGTCCTGTACCGCGCACAGCGCATGCACATCGTCGAGGTTGGTGATACCACCGCTGGCAATGACGGGGACGGTAAGTTCACGCGCCAGTTCCACAGTGGCGGGAATATTTACGCCAGATAACATGCCATCACGTCCAATGTCAGTGTAAATGATAGCTTCAATGCCATAACCTTCAAAACGCTTAGCCAAATCCAGCACATCATGTCCAGTCACCTTAGACCAGCCGTCCACCGCCACTTTGCCAGCATTGGCATCGAGCCCTACCATGACGTGACCTGGGAAAGCATCGCAGGCTTCATGCAGAAAGCCTGGAGTCTTCACCGCTGCAGTACCTATAATGACATACGCTACTCCGATATCAAGGTAGCGTTCTATGGTTTCTAGATCGCGAATGCCCCCACCTAACTGAATTGGCACATCCAGCCCAACCGCTTCGACGATGCTGCGGACAGCCGCCTTGTTCTTAGGTTTGCCGGCAAAAGCGCCGTTCAGATCAACCAGGTGCAAGCGGCGCGCGCCCTGTTTTAACCAATGCAGCGCCATCGCTGCAGGATCTTCGGAAAACACCGTGGCGTCTTCCATCACCCCTTGGCGCAGGCGTACGCAATGTCCATCTTTTAAATCAATCGCGGGAATAATCAGCATGGCAGCACTATACAAGATGAACAAAAATAAAAAAAATCAAACCGGCACCCAATTCACAAAGTTTTTCAACAACATCAGTCCGGCACCTTGGCTCTTCTCTGGATGAAACTGCACAGCAAATAAATTATCGCGCGCCACAGCACAAATAAACGGTTGTGGATAGCAACTAGTGGCCTGCACAAACTGCGCATCCTGGGGACATACATAGTAACTGTGCACAAAATAAAAGCGCGCGTTCTGGTCTATGCCTTCCCATAGCGGATGGTTACCATGCTGCACTTGATTCCAACCCATATGGGGCACTTTCAACTTATTATTTTGCGCATCGCACAAATTGCTGGCGAAGCGCACTACCCTGCCCGGCAGGATAGACAATCCAGAAATGTCGCCTTCCTCACTGTGTTCAAACAGCATTTGCAAACCGATACAGATACCGAGAAAAGGCTTGGTCCGCGCGGCATGCAGCACTGCCGCTCGCAACCCGCGCGTCTCTAACTCGCGAATACAGTCCGGCATCGCACCTTGGCCAGGGAAAACCACACGCGCCGCCTGTACGACTTCTTGCGGGTCGTCAGTCACCACGATGGACGCAGTTGGCGCAATGGTGCGCAATGCTTGATGCACCGAGCGTAGATTGCCCATGCCGTAATCAATTATCGCAATATCTACCATAGCTGTAAGTGATTTTTATAAATCTAAATCCACAACATGCAATGCTCAATTCTATTGAGCACATTATCTCATTGATTACTTTGTTTATTGAAGCGCCTTGAGAATCTTTACAATGTACCCTTTGTGGAAGGCATCATGCCTACCATACGTGGGTCAACCTCCAGCGCCATGCGCAAGGCGCGGCCGAATGCCTTGAACACAGTTTCCGCCTGATGGTGAGCATTTTTTCCAACCAAATTGTCGATGTGCAATGTCACCAGCGCATGATTAACAAAGCCTTGAAAAAACTCATGAACCAAGTCCACATCAAATTCACCTATGTTGGAACGCACAAAATTCACATTGAACACCAAACCGGGGCGGCCGGAAATATCCAGCACTACACGCGACAGCGCCTCATCTAGTGGGACATAAGCATGGCCGTAACGACGCAACCCCTTTTTGTCTTCTACCGCTTGGCTGAACGCTTGACCAAGAGTGATGCCGATATCCTCGACTGTGTGATGCGCATCAATATGAAGATCACCCTTGGCAACGATGTCCAAATCAACCATGCCATGACGTGCAACTTGATCGAGCATATGCTCGAGGAAAGGCAAACCGGTATCGAATTTGACCTTCCCGCTACCATCTAAATCGAGCTTGATGGTGATCTGGGTTTCCAGGGTGTTACGAGTAACTTGCGCACTACGCATAATTTTCCCTAATGGACAGCCTAAACAAATTGATGAATACTTTCCTGCAATGCTCGTATGAACTGTTCGTTCTCCTGCGGAGTGCCCACCGTAACGCGTAAACAATCAACTAATAGCGGGTGAGATTTGCTCAAATTCTTGATTAACACACCCCGTTTTTTCAGTCCCTGAAAAATCTTATCAGCATGCATCACACGAAATAAGATGAAATTGGCATCACTCACATAAGGTCGTACATCCGCTACCCCAACCAACCGCTCATATAACCAAGCACGATCCTGTTTGATCTGCTCAGCCTGCCGCAACAGCACGTCGTGATGCTGCAACAATTTTTCCGCCACCTGTTGCGTCAACACACCTACATTATACGGCAAACGGAGCTTTTCTAACTGCGCTAGCCACACCTTGCTACCCACCATAAAGCCCAAACGCAAACCCGCCATGCCAAGCTTGGAGAATGTGCGCATCACCAACAGATTTGGATAACGCGTCAGCATGGGCATAAAACTAGCATTGGCAAAAGCATAATAGGCTTCGTCCACCACCACCAAACCGGGGGCAGCCTCAATAATTTGAGCAATAACTTCCGCATCAAACAGATTTCCAGTGGGATTATTTGGATAGGACAAAAACACTAGCGCGGGCTGATGTTGTTGCATGGCAGTCAGCATGGCAGGCAAGTCCAGCGCAAAATCTTCTGTCAGCGGCACACTGACATACTGCATCCCAGTGAAAGCCGCAATCATTTTGTACATCACAAATGATGGCTCGACGCTCAATAATGTAGCGTTCGGCTTAGCGACCGCAAGCGCTAACAACTGAATAATCTCATCCGACCCATTTCCAAGCAATACATCCAAACTCTGTGGTAAACCAATCACGGCGCGGATGCAGGCCTTTAGTCGTTGAGCATCGGCGTCAGGATATCGGTTGATGGCGACATCCGCCACCAGACGGGCGATTTCCTCGCGCAATGACTGTGGCAATGGATAAGGATTCTCCATCGCATCCAGTTTGACCATGCCAGTGCTGTCGGGCACAGGGTAAGCTTTCAGATCGAGTACTTCTTGACGGAGCAAGCTTTCAGGTGTTATGCCAAAATTGGTAGAAGACATGGATTATCGACGCTGTTAGACAGCGACATTTTATCCTAATCGCGCTAGATTCTGGTCAAATTTCCTTTGACAGTGCAATATTTTTGCTCAAGCCAGCGCTTCAAACCACGCCATGACGGGCACAGCAGCGGTCAAGCTGGGATGGCCTGCAACCACCTCTGCAAGATGACAAGAATGCTGATGTGCTGGAATCCGTAGCTGAAGCTTCTCAAACGACAGGCAGTCATCATTCCACATTCCACGCTGTGCGCCCAAATTGTTCACAAGTACTGCCTTACATGGCCTTCTTCAAATCTCACTTTCCAAACCTACTGTAGCAATTTCGCTTAGTTCATCTCTACCGCTCTTGGGACTAAGTAAAACCGAACAATCATGTACTACAAGTCTAGATAGTTTATTTACTCACAGCACAGAAAAAACAAACAATTGCTAAAGTTGGCAAGCCTTCGTATAATTCGCCCTTTTATTGCAAGAGAAATTCTCAAGGAGTCGCCATGGCAAACACTGCACAAGCTAGAAAACGCGCGAGGCAAGCGAACAAACAACGCGAACATAACACAAGTCTGCGTTCTGAACTGCGTACTGCCATTAAAAAAGTGGCGAAAGCTATTGAAGTCGGCGACAAAGCTGTGGCACAAGCCGTTTTCATCGAATCCACCAGTATCGTGGACTCTATCGCCGACAAAAAGATCATTCACAAAAATAAGGCTGCGCGTCACAAGAGCCGTTTATCTGCTGCCATTAAAGCAATGGCTTAAGCATAACTGCACGCACTCCCAATAAAGCCGACAGCACATGCTGTCGGCTTTATGTTTTGATTCGCCAAAGTCATGAACCACATACATCGCCTGCGACAAACATTGAACCTGTCCTGCAGGCACTATTGATCCGGCACGAATTATTCATGAAGCCGCGTAGGCGACTTTTGGGTCGCGGAAATAACGGCGCACGCGTTCGGGGTTTTGCTCAAGCATGGTCATGTGATCAGTCGCAGCAGCTCTGAGTTTTGCCTTGGTGCGCACTGGCACCTTTGAAGTGATGACGTGCTTGAGATCTGCATTCAGTCTTTCTTCGGGGTTGAGTTCAGGGCTGTAGCTGGGCAAGTAGAACAACTCGATTTTCTGTGCGTTCTCGGCAGCCCAAGCCTTTACAGGTTTGCTGTGATGAACTCTCAAGTTGTCCAGTATCAGAAACACCTTGCGGTCTGTATCCTTGATGAGCGCCTCCAGAAATTCAATGAGCTTGTCGGAGTTAAATGCCTCATCAATAATCATCCAGCGCGTTTTACCCTGATTGGTTACCGTCGCAATCATCGATAGCTTGTGGCGCGTGCCGCCTACTGCGAACGTCACAGGTGTCTTGCCCACCGGCGCATAGCTCCTGCCTCTGACATCCGTGTTGACTAGCGCCGTCTCGTCGCCCCAGTGAATTTCCGCACCTTCGGCTTTTGCTCTGGTTTCAATGGCCGGATACTGTTCAACAAGCCAAGCCTGGACGGCTTCAGGCCGCTGCTCGTATGCTTTTTTAATGGGTTTTTGTGGTGTAAAACCCCAACGTGCCAAGTGGTTGCCTACTGCCCGAATAGACAGCTTGATACCGTGCGCCAGCTCAATGTGCTGGCGCACAGCGGGCCTGCTCCATAGCGCAAAATCCATCTTGAGTTGTTCGGGGCGTCTGTCGCAGATGGTTTGTTGAATCGCCAGCTCTTGGCTAACCGTCAAGCTACGTCCACTGCCAGGTTTTTTACCCCGAACGCCGGGCTTGAGTGCCCCCGAACCTTCAGCCTTATACAACCGCAGCGCCGTATTGACTGCCGTCCAGCTCAGTCCCGTTTGCACCACGATCTCCATCACCGTCACACCTTTGCGGTGCATACGAATGACTTGCTTGCGTCGTTCATGCAGTACTTCTCGCGACTGCTTGCGGGCATCTTCTTTTTCCATACTCCATGGACATCGAAAATCAAGAAAAGTTCACTTATAAATCGTGCCGGGTCTATAGCATTTAATTTTACAAGTTAATAATTATGGAGCTGAGCACCCCTTGACTTTTCGCTTGCGTCAAACGAACGGCAATGCATTTTTATAGTACGCAGCCATGAAGTCTTTAAAAATGGCTTGTGTAAGCCTGTCTATAATTCTCGAAGCCTGCTCTCCCCAGAGCTTTGCACTGCAAAATCCTGAACCATATTTCAATCTGATCAAACTAGCTCTCCAAAGTGTAGAATATCACCCCCGACAATAAACCCTGAATGGGATATTGTTCAATATTTTATTAATGCAATTAGCTACTGGCGTCCTTATTAATAATTAATAAAGTGCAATATAAATTTTCCCCTTGCACAATCCAGGCAATTTGGCTCAATATACATCTTTTACTGAACTCAATACGGCGGCCATGCCGCCGTCTGTCATTCTATCTATGTCACACTTGATGAACACCTACACTCGCCTGCCAGTCTCCTTCACACATGGAGAAGGTGTTTGGCTGTGGGACAGCAATGGCAAACGCTACCTTGATGCGCTATCCGGTATCGCTGTTAACACGCTAGGACATGCCCATCCACGCTTAACTGCGGCACTTACTGAGCAGATCAGCAAACTGATACACGTTTCCAACTTGTATCAAATAAACGAGCAAGAAGCTGTAGCCGACAAATTATGTACACTGGCCAACATGCAAGAGGTGTTCTTGTGCAATTCTGGCTGCGAGGCTAATGAAGCTGCGATCAAGTTGGCGCGTCTGTATGGCCATCAGCAAGGTATCGATAATCCCGCCATTATCGTCATGGAAAAAGCGTTCCATGGACGTACACTAGCCACACTATCCGCCACCGGCAACCGCAAAGTACAGGCAGGATTCGAACCACTAGTAAAAGGTTTTGTGCGCGTTCCTTATGATGATCTGGATGCCATACATCAGGTCGCCGAACACAACCACGATGTCGTAGCGGTGCTGATCGAACCCATTCAAGGCGAAGGCGGAATCCGCACCTTGGATATCCATTATCTCGAGCAACTACGCAAAATCTGTGACCAACACAACTGGCTGTTGATGCTGGATGAAGTGCAATGCGGTATTGGCCGTACCGGCAGATGGTTTGCCCACCAGCATGCGGGCATTCTGCCGGACGTAATGACACTAGCCAAAGGTGTCGGCTCCGGTATTCCTGTCGGCGCCTGCCTAGCGGCTGGCAAGGCGGCGGGCACCTTTAAGCCGGGCAATCATGGCTCCACTTTCGGCGGCAACCCATTGGCATGTGTGGCTGTGCTAACCACGCTGGCGATAATGGAAGAAGACCAGCTGGTAGCGCATGCCGCCACAGTAGGCGAATTTCTACAGCAGAGTTTACGCACACGTCTGGCCACAGTGGCTGGCGTGGTGGAAATTCGCGGGCAGGGGCTGATTATCGGCATTGAATTAAACAGACCCTGCGGGGAACTGGTGAAGCAAGCCTTGGCGCAAGGACTGTTAATCAACGTCACTGCTGACAACGTTATCCGGCTGCTACCCGCAATGGTGTTCACTTCCGCAGAAGCGCTGCAATTGCTGGATAAGCTATGCCCGCTTATTATTGATTTCCTGGCGCAAGGCGCATAACGTGAGCATTAAACATTTTTTACAATTCAAAGACTTTACCCATGCAGAGTTCGAACACATGTTCGCTCGCGCGCACATCATCAAGCAACGCTTCAAAAAATACCAACTCTATCATCCACTAGTGGATCGCACTTTAGTGATGATCTTTGAGAAAAGCTCCACGCGTACGCGACTATCGTTTGAGGCAGGTATGCAACAGCTTGGCGGGAATGCCATTTACCTCAATACACGCGACTCGCAACTAGGGCGCGGCGAGCCGGTAGAAGACGCTGCACAAGTTATCTCTCGCATGAGTGACCTGGTGATGATCCGTACTTTCGAGCAAGAAATTATCGAACGCTTTGCTGCAAATTCGAGAGTGCCGGTGATTAACGGCCTGACCAATGAATACCATCCCTGTCAGATATTGGCTGATATTTACACCTATATCGAGCAGCGCGGCTCCATTCAGGGCAAAACCATTGCGTGGATCGGTGATTCCAATAATGTATGCAATACCTGGTTACAAGCAGCGGAGGTGTTCGACTTCAACGTCCATGTTTCCACCCCTCCGGGCTATGAAGTTGAGCCAGAACGTGCTGGACTATTCGGCGAAGACCACTATGAAGAATTTGCTGACCCGATGGATGCCGCACGCAATGCCGACCTGGTTACCACCGATGTCTGGACCAGCATGGGCTTTGAGCGTGAGAACGATGCACGCCGCAAAGCGTTCGCCGACTGGATTGTGGATACAGAAATGATGTCCGTCGCCAAACCGGATGCGCTGTTCATGCATTGTCTGCCGGCACATCGCGGAGAGGAAGTGGATGCCGCTGTAATTGACGGCCCGCAAAGTGCAGTATGGGATGAAGCAGAAAATAGATTACATGTACAAAAAGCACTGATGGAATATCTGCTATTAGGTAATGTTAATAACTAAAGTAAAAATGCAGGAGGTGCTTATGCGCCCTAATTTCATTGGCGGTTTATTAAACAGAGAAAAACGAAATGAGTGAAATCAAGAAAGTCGTCCTCGCTTACTCTGGCGGATTGGATACCTCAGTAATCCTGAAATGGTTACAGGATACCTATCAGTGCGAGGTAGTGACCTTCACTGCCGATATTGGTCAAGGTGAAGAACTCGAACCCGCACGCAAAAAAGCGTTGCAATTCGGTATCAAGCCGGAAAATATTTTCATCGACGATCTGCGCGACGAATTCGTACGCGACTTTGTATTCCCGATGTTCCGCGCCAACACCGTGTATGAGGGGGAATATCTGCTCGGCACCTCGATCGCGCGCCCGCTAATCGCCAAGCGCCAAATTGAGATCGCCAGACAAACTGGCGCGGAAGCGGTGTCGCACGGCGCCACCGGCAAAGGCAATGATCAGGTGCGTTTCGAGTTAGGCTATTACGCACTTAACCCGAACATCAAGGTAATTGCGCCGTGGCGCGAGTGGGACTTGCTCTCGCGCGAAAAACTAATGGCATACGCTGAAAAGCATAGCATCCCCGTAGATATGAAGCACAAGCAAGGTGGATCACCTTATTCAATGGATGCAAACCTGCTGCACATCAGCTTTGAAGGTCGCCATCTGGAAAACCCCGCCGCGGAAGCAGAGGAAAGTATGTGGCGCTGGACAGTATCACCGGAGCAAGCGCCAGATGCGGCTGAATATCTCGATATTGAATTCGAGCGCGGCGACATTACCGCCCTCAACGGGTCACACATGAGCCCGGCCCAGATACTTGCCCAGCTTAATAAGCTGGGCGGCAAACACGGTATCGGCCGTCTTGATCTGGTAGAAAACCGTTACGTCGGTATGAAATCACGCGGCTGTTATGAAACCCCCGGCGGAACCATCATGCTCAAGGCACATCGCGCAATAGAATCCATCACGCTCGACCGCGAAGTTGCGCACCTGAAAGATGATTTGATGCCGCGCTATGCCAGTATGATTTACAACGGCTATTGGTGGAGTCCAGAACGCCACTCACTGCAAACACTGATAGATCACACGCAGCAAAAAGTTAACGGCTGGGTGCGCATCAAGCTGTACAAAGGCAATGTTATCGTGGTGGGACGCGATTCTAAAACCAATTCGCTGTTCGATCCGAACATTGCTACTTTCGAAGACGACAAGGGTGCCTATGACCAAAAGGACGCCGCCGGGTTTATCAAACTGAACGCTCTTAGAATGCGCATTGCGGCGAAGTTAGGGCAGTAGTTAATACCTGTTCGAAACACTTCATACATTCGATGATTCATTAAGCGTATTTATATAAATGACCCCATTCCCAATCAGGAGTATCCATGTCCCAATTCGATAACGTTAGCGTCGTTAAAAAAGCCAATGTATTCTTCGACGGTAAGTGCGTGTCACACTCCGTACTGTTCCCGGATGGCACACGCAAGACCGTCGGTGTGATAATGCCGGGTAGCCAGCTTACTTTTAACGTCGGCGCCCCGGAACTAATGGAAATTACCAGTGGCACCTGTCAAGTTAAAATAGCAGGCGACGCTACTGCTAAAACCTACACTACCGGTATGCAGTTCAATGTAGCTGCTAATAGCAGCTTTGAAATACATGCACAGGACGCAGTCAATTACGTTTGCAGTTTTGGTTAGCTAATCGAATCCGCTCGTAGTACGCCCTCATCAAGCATTTCCTCCGTCTGAAAAAGAAGTTTAAGAAATTTAAGGAGAACTGCAATGCCCTCATTCGATATCGTATCCGAAGTGGATAAGACAGAAGTTAAAAATGCAGTCGAGCAGACCAACAAAGAAGTTGGCACGCGCTTTGATTTCAAGGGCTCCGACGCACGCGTGGAGCAGGCAGAATTAGTGCTCACCGTGCATGCTGATAATGAATTTCAGCTGAACCAGGTTCAGGATGTTCTCAATGCTAAACTCACCAAGCGAAGCGTTGATATCAAGTGCTTGGAGATTAGCGATAAAATTGAGAAGGTCAGCGGTAACAAGGTTAAACGTTCCTGCACCGTCAAGGTGGGAGTGGAAATTGAACTGGCGAAAAAGATCGTCAAATTCGTCAAGGACAGTAAAATGAAAGTACAGGCCAGCATACAAGGCGACACGGTGCGCATAACTGGCAGTAAGCGCGACGATCTGCAAGCTGCCATCCAGTTGATACGCACTTCCATCACTGACTTCCCGCTGCAATACCAAAACTTTCGCGACTAGAAAGATATTGTAAAATTGCCCCTAGCTTCATGTTCGTGCCAAGTATCTTCTTGGCTCCCAGCTACCACAAAAAACTCATTTATAAAATTCATTCATCTTTAGCTTTAAATTTGAAACGGCAAACGTTACCGCCTTTAGCCATACATTCCTCGTGATTAACCGTACTATCTGTAAAGGTCGATAACAACGCCAGATCAAACTGGCAAATCTCCGGGTTTTTCATAGCCAGATTGTGAAAAATGCAGTTATCCGCTTCAATTGTGAGCGCATCGCTGTTAACAGCGAAGCTCCTCGTATTGTACCCAAGCTGTTCCATCACCTCAGAAAGCTTTTCCACCTTTTGCTCGCGCGTTTTAAGTCCTGAATTTTGGCTGAGTAGCTGTTGAGCAACTCCCTCTCCCATGGTACCCAATCTTTCCCGCAATCCCGCTATCCCAGATTCTTGAGCGATTGATTCGACCATTAATTGAGCAAACCAGGAATAATTGCGCGGAAAAAATTCCTTGCCTTCATCGGTAAGTACATAAAGCTGTTCTGGACGTCCCCGAGAAGGGCGGGTCACCCCTTCAGTGACTATTCCGTTGTTCTCCAACGCCGCTATGTGCTGGCGAACGGCGTTTCGGGTAATTTTTAGATATTCCGACAGTTCTTCTAAAGTTAAACCGCCCTTATTCTTTAGCAGGAGCTTTAAAAGCTCTTGCTGACGGTTCCCTAATAATTCAAGCATTCCGTACTCCTTTGGTGCATTCGACTCCCACTAAGGAGACATTTTGCATTTTACTCCAGACCCTATATAGGGCCAATTAGCTCACCACAAAAAGGATAAACCATCACCAATTTGACTACGAAATAAAAAATGGACTGGACAGTCTGAGATGCTGAGCCAGTCCAAAACTGAATATGCTAGACGTTGATCAACAAAACATATGGTATTTTTGGATGCGAACTAACTAACGGCTAAGCGCCCGTCACTCGTAACATTGCTATTTGACGATCACTCGTCCACGCATACTGGGATGAAAATCACACGAATAATCCTGTATTCCCACTGATTCAAATAATACTTCATGTTGTTCGCCACCTTTTATGATCCCAGAAGGAACAAAGTGTGCATTTTTATCGGGTGTCACAGTATGCGGAACTTCATCCTTATTAATAAAAATTACGCTCTGACCACGTTTTATCCGTATCTTATCGGGTTGAAATTGGAAGGCATCAATCGTAACCGTAATGGGTGTCTTGGTAGCATGGCGTACCCCATTTGCATTATTGGAAGCAGCTGATACCGTCATTGAAGTGGCTGCCACTCCCAAATATGCCCATGTAAGTAAGGTATGAGATAACTTCATGATACGCGCCATGCTAACTAGATGGCCAGTATCCACTGGCTGCGAGTTTCTTTGCTAAGTTGAGCAGCCGGTACGGCATGGATCGTCGAATCAAGCGTGCTAAACACCGCGCGAATTGCTGCGGCATGTGCTGATTCATCTGGCAAAATAGTCAGTCCGGCAGCAACCAACGCAGGGGTACGCAGTTTGCTGACGGCACTAGCGTAAGCAAGCACCGCATCCACTTCCAGTGCCAGTGCCAGTTTGGCGATATTGGCATCACTATCAAGATTACCCTCTCCAGCCTTAATATAAGCAGAAAGATCGTACGCCCCCTTTGCATTGATCGGTGTGCCCCCCAGGCTCTTAATCGTGGATATGAAGATATCCCGATGTTTAATGTGATCAGCCTGATTACGCAGTGCCAGGGCCTTAATAACATTTCCCACCTTGCTGTCGCTCAGCTTTTCCGCTGCCACACCATATGCCCAAATTGCTTGATTTTCAAGGTCCAAGGCCGCGTTTAAAATAGCCATGTCGTGCTTTGTATCACTACCTGTATTCGCATTTGCGCTATTGAGAGTGGTTAAGCTAAGCGCAGCGAGCGCACTTATGGCAATGCCTGTTTTAAGGGCTGCGCGGCGGGAATTGTCAGATACGTTATTAATATTTTCCATAGTTGGCTCCTAAGTTTAGTGGCTAGTTAAGTTTGGCTCGCTAATTAATAACGAACCAAATCGCATCCTACGCGAACAATAAAATATATACAACATATATTTATGTTTTAACTTGTTAAATATTTTAAATAGTTAAAGTTAGGCTGTGTTCGTAAATCATGTTGGTAGCTCATCTGGTGAGCCACTCTGACGTGCATACTATGTGTCACGGTACATGTGCACCGGTTCATGCAGGAGGCAGAATGAGAAAGCTGGAGCTGAAACGAATCACTGCCGCGTTGCGGCACCTGACGCCCGATCAGCGTAAGAGTGTAGCGGTTGAATTGGCAGCGCTGGATGCGCAGTCGGCATCGACTGTGTTTATCGAGGGGCGCTTCGCATGTGGCGCGACGTGCCCACATTGTAAGTCTATGCACGTGATTCGGAACGGCCACGCCAACGGATTGCAACGCTATCGTTGTCGGGAGTGCTGCAAGACGTTTAGCGCCCTGACCGGCACCCCGTTGAACCGGTTGCATAAGCGCGGCAAGTGGCTTGACCAGGCGCAGGCACTGCACGACGGTCAGACGCTGCGAGAGACTGCCCGTGCCTTGCGAATTCACCTCAGCACCGCACACCGCTGGCGGCATCGCTTTCTGGCGGCACCCAAGACCGTCCAGCCGCAGGCACTGACTGGCATTGCCGAGGCTGACGAAACGATGTTTTTGCTGTCGTTCAAGGGAAAGCGGAGTGGTTTGGATCGCAAGGCACGAAAGCGCGGCGGGAAAGCCACCCAGCGCGGCCTCTCGCACGAACAGGTGCCGGTGCTGGTTGCTCGTAATCGTGCCGGTGCAACGATGGATTGTGTGCTGAAGGCAATGGACATGGCAACGCTGTCTGTTGCGCTGAAACCGTTCTTGACGAAAGATGTTGTACTCTGTACTGACGGTAGCAAGGCGTTTGCCGGCGCAGCACGTAAGTTGGGCATCGAGCATCACGCTGTCAACCTGTCAGCAGGCATCCGCGTCGACGGTGCTTGGCACGTGCAGAATGTCAACGCTTATCACAGCCGGCTCAAAGCCTGGGTACAAAAATTTCGCGGTGTGGCCACGTGTTACTTAGACAACTATCTCGGCTGGTTTCGTGCCCTCGACCGTGAAATAGGCAATAGACCGAAACCCCAGCAGTGGCTGGCTATGGCGATCGGTGAAACGGTCTAACAACATGATTTGCGAACACAGCCTAAAGTTAATATATAAATTATTTATTTAAAACATATATTTTGATAACGAACTGGCTCTTACTAATCTGCAATACACCCGGCTTTACGAATTGGCGCCAAACAGTGACAACCCTGCTAACCCAGATTTCATAGATGGCTTAACGACGTTCGTCACATCAAGATATGCAAGATAGGGTTGTGCACATGGCTGCATGGCAAACACCTACCAGTGCTTTTGCTCGGCTGAATGGGTGTGAAGGTACCCGACTATTTTGCACTTCGTCTATAATCGCAGTCAATTCCATCTATGTGCAATATGAAAAAACTTCTTAAATACAGTTTATGGTCAGCAGGTGGGGTAGTCGCCATTGCGATAGCCGGTGTAGCTTATATCGCTGCCACATTTAACCCCAATGATTACAAAACTCAGATCATCAAGCTGGTGAAAGACAAACAGCAACGGAGTCTCAAGCTGGATGGCGATATCAAACTGGTTTTCTTTCCCAGCATAGGTGCCGATATTGGCAAGATATCATTGTCTGAGTTTCAGAGCGACGAAACATTTATTTACATTGACAGTGCACGCGTCTCGCTGGCGCTATTGCCGCTACTATCCAGACAAGTGGTAGTGGACGAAGTTTCGGTCAGTGGTCTGAAGGCGACTCTGGTGAAATTCAAGAACGGCAAGACCAACATTGACGACCTGTTAAGTAAAAAAGAGACCAGCGAAGAAAAAACGCCGCTCGAGTTCGACATAGCCTCAGTGCGCGTGGGAGACTCAGAGCTGACCTACCTGGATGAAAGCAAGGGTGCGCAATATACTCTGAAAAGCTTCAACCTTAATACCGGACGCATTGCCAACGGGGTGCCGGGGAAAATTGATTTTTCGGCAGTAATTCAATCCAACAAACCTAAGCTGGACATATCCGCCCAAATGAAAGTCAAATTCACTTTCGATCTAAAAAAACAGCTATTTCAAATGGAAGGACTGGAGTTGCAGGCCAAGGGCACAGCACTCGACATCAGTAATCTAACAGTTTTGGCTAACGGCAATATCAGCGCAAATTTTGACACACAAGAATTTTCTACGAAGAAGTTAGTAGTTACGGCTACTGGCTTGCAGGGCAAAAATAACTTCGATGCCAAACTAGATGCGCCTGCTTTAAACCTGGTTCAGAATAATTTCACAGGCGACAAACTAACATTAAACGCAAAGTTGGATAATGCATTCGGCAACATCGTAGCCAGTCTTGCTCTGTTTGATTTGACCGGTAATCCTCAATCGTTTAAGAGCAGCGCGCTTACGTTAGAGCTGGATATGAAGCAACCCGAACAGGCATTTAAGATAAAGCTCGGTTCGCCTGTAACTGGCAACATCGAACAACAGCAGCTCAACCTTTCCAATCTGACCCTCGCAGTAAATGCACGTGGTGACAAACTGCCGAATAAATCAGTCAGCAGCGAAATGAAAGGTAGTGTGCAGATAGATGGCGGCCGCCAGAGCATTCAGACCAACCTCGCGGGTGGGCTGCTGCAAAGCCAGGTTAAAGCCAAAGTGGCGGTGAATGGTTTTCAAGATCCAGCCATACGCTTCGACATAGATGTAGACCAGTTTGATGCTGATTTATACCTGCCCAAGGAGGCCGCAGGCGTTGCCAATAAACCTACCCCCGTGGAGCAGTCATTTGATTTGGCTGCTCTGAAAAAACTTAATCTTGAAGGCGGATTACGCATTGGAGCGCTGAAGATCGCCAATGTGAAACTTTCACAAGTACGCCTCGACATAAAAGCACAAAACGGCTTGATAACAATCAGCCCACTGTCCACCAATCTGTATCAGGGCAGCATGAATGGTAGCCTGAAAGTAAATGCGCAGACTACGCCTCACATCGCTATAAACCAGAATCTGAGTGGCATCAACATCACGCCATTACTCAAGGATGCTGTTAACTTTGACACACTGGAAGGCAAGGGGAGTGTCGCGCTTAATCTAACTGCCCAGGGCAACACCATAAGTGCGCTTAAGAAAACACTCAACGGCAGCATGTCACTAAACCTAACGGATGGTGCAATCAAAGGCATCAACATTGCCAAAACACTGCGCGACGCGCAGAGCATGTTGAACATGAAAGGTGCAACGGCCCAAACCCAATCCGTTAACAAGGCCGAAAAAACGGATTTTAGCGAACTGAAAGCCAGCTTCAAAATTAGCAACGGTGTGGCGCACAACGATGACCTCTTGTTAAAATCGCCGCTGCTACGTCTGTCAGGCAATGGGGATATCAATATTGGCAACGACACTATCAATTATCTGACTAATGCCACACTAGCGAAAACGTTGAAAGGCCAGGGCGGCAAAGACATCGTTGGCGGCATCACTGTGCCGGTGCGTTTAAGCGGGCCGTTTAACAACTTGAAATACACATTGGACTTTGGCGCAATGGCGTCAAATGTCGTCAAGCAAAAAATCGAAGCAAAAAAGGAAGAAATTAAAACCAAGTTGCAGGATCAGCTTCAGGACAAGCTAAAAGGGCTCTTCAAATAATTCCGTGCTAGTAGCCTGTAAAACGTTCCTTCATACTCTCTTCTGTCTGCGATGGAAGAGAGGGTTTACACCTTGATCAAGAATCGAAATAATCCGCGCTCAAAATTATTTGCTCATCGCGTCATAGACTGGCAGCAACGACATGGTCGGCACGGCTTACCGTGGCAGGGCGCGGATGTTTATCGCGTATGGCTGTCAGAAATAATGCTGCAACAAACCCAGGTCGTTACCGTTATCCCCTATTACCTCCGTTTCGTGGCACGCTTTCCCACTATCGCAGTTCTCGCCTCCGACAGCGAAGACGCAGTATTGGCGCACTGGAGCGGCTTGGGCTACTACTCGCGTGCACGCAACCTTCACCGCACAGCGCAACTCATCATGCAACGATATGAGGGAAAGTTTCCACAGCATTTTGAAGACATCCTTGCTCTTCCCGGCATCGGTCGCTCCACTGCCGCAGCCATCAGCGCATTCGCATTCCATGAACGGTGTGCGATTCTCGATGGCAACGTCAAACGTTTACTGGCGCGCTACCATGCCATTGAGGGTTACACTGGCGAAAAAAAAATTGAAGCTCAATTGTGGCAACAAGCAGAAGCATTGCTACCAAAGCGTAATGTCGCGGTCTATACGCAAGGCCTGATGGATCTGGGCGCGCTGATTTGTACGCGCAGCAAACCACAATGCCCCATCTGTCCGCTGCAAACAGATTGCGCAGCATATCAAAATGAACTGGTCACACAACTGCCCACGCCACGCCCACGCAAGGTGCTGCCGGAAAAACACAGCACCTTCCTTTTGTTGCTTAATGGCCCTGATATCCTGCTGGAGAAGCGCCCGGGAAGTGGCATCTGGGGTGGCTTGTGGTGCCCACCGCACGTGGATCCTGGACTTCTAAATGAAGCCCAGGATCCACGTGCCTACTGCCTTCAGTACTTCGGCACAGAGACAATACACACGCTCGCACTATCGACATTCACGCATACTTTCACCCATTTCAAGCTGCACATCACACCCCTACTATTGCAGGTAATTAACAAACCCAAGCAAATTCAGGAAGCAGGCATGGCGTGGCTGAATGTGGATGATGCGTTGCAAGCTGCAATCCCTACACCGGTGCGCAAACTCTTGCAGGAGATACAAACAAGGCGCAGGGCGTTGTGAACTTTTACCCGGCACTTTTGAACATGCCATGAACTACCTGATTGACCATAAACTCGATCTTTCGAGCTTCGATGCCTGTTCTACAACAATGGCGTTGTGGTGCAACTGCTTACCCTCCCGCCATGCTCCTCAAGGTTGTCCTAGCACCTATTCCCAGAGTATCCTCAATAACCAAACCATCAAGAAGTTAGCGCATGTGCAGTAGGCAAGAGCAATAACCCCTCAACACAACCCACCGTTTCACCTCCCCAACAAAGCAAATTACTCGCACTCTCCGCAACAGAAATGATGATTAATTATTGATGTTGAAACGGGAAGCCTTGCAGGTGGAAAAATTCTGAGCTGAAATCGTCGGAAAAGGGGGGTTCTCCAACGTCAACGTCCAAAATAACGGTACCTGAAAAATCAGATAACCACTACCACTAGCCTATCGTTGCTCATAGCAAAAGGCTACTCACTGTTGTTAGCAAGGTTGCAATCTTCAGTTTCATGTCTTAGACCTAGAACAGACAGCATTATTCCTGCGAAGGCACTTCTATTGAGCGTCTGAATTAACATCACAGACTAATAGACATCTCTCCGATATCGCCCACTAGCAGCTAATGTGGCCATTGCCTTATCTCCTACGATTTCAACCAGCGCATGATGCACAGCAGGTGCCATTCTGTTGGCGCTACCGCAAACCAGGATAGTAGCACCGTCATGCAACCACATACGCAATTCATTCACTGCGTTACGGATCATATCCTGGACGTAAATCGGTTTATCTTGATCGCGAGACCATGCAATATCCAATCGGGTCAATACGCCCTGTTGATGCCACCCTTGCAACTCATTGCCGAAATAGTCATCGTGCGCTTTATTACGTTCGCCGAAAAACAGCCAATGACGGTGCTGGCCAGCACCTATACTGGCTTTTAGGTGCGCACGTAAACCTGCAATACCGGTACCGCTACCAATAAGTATCAGCGGTGTCGCATTTGCAGGAGCATGAAATGCAATGTTCCGCCTCACACGCAAGGCGACTTCATCTCCGATCCTCGCATATTCTGTCAGCCACCCGGAACCATGCCCTAGCTGCCCATTTTCATGGCGGAATTGGCGAACTACGAGTTCAAGTCCTTCATGCGGTAGTGAGGCAATAGAGTACTCACGGTGTGAAAGCGGTTTCAATACTGCCACCAGCGCCTTAGGCGGTAAACCTCGCAACACATCCATGTCAGCAACACTGAATGGAAGTGACCGGTCAGCCAGGCATTGACTTAAAGTTGCCCCATATTCATTGCCCACAGCTTCGGCCTGCAATCCCAACACGCTTAACAACCTCGTGATAGCCTCAGGAGAATTACGCGGACCAATTTCAGCAATATCGCCAGCTTGCCAGCTCTCGCTGGACTCCAAGGCTTCCAGTTTAAGATGATATACAGCCTCTCCTGCACTGCCTGGATTCAGAAGCTGGCGATCTTTGAGGCGCCAGGATTGATATATAGGAGTATTCCAGTCAGTAGTTGCGGTCGATCCCGTTAACAGGCCTAGTTGTGACTGCCAATGACGTAGCGCGCCTGCATCGCCATCATCCACCTCTACCATGTCAAATAACGGCAATGCATGGGATTGTTGCAACCAAGTATCCAGCAAGTGACCGAAACCACAAAAATTGCTATAACGTCGGTCACCCAAAGCCAACAAGCCATATTCAAGAGTGTCAAGCCTGCGGGTTCCATGCATCTCAGCACGCATGAAATCCACCGCGTTTTCGGGCGCATCACCTTCACCAGTGGTACTGACGACGAACAGTACACGACGAAAACCGGATAGCATTTCCGTCGTCACTGCGGATAAAGGCTTGACCTGAACCGGCAACCCCGCCACAAGCAGCATCTCAGAGGTAAGCACGGCCAGTTGTTCTGCATGCCCCGTTTGACTGGCAAAAGCCAGCAACACATCTGCTCGCTCCGTTCCCTGAAATACCAATTGTTTTTTGTGATGTCGGCGAATGACCCATACGCTCAGAGCCAAGTAAGTAAGGATAATGAGCCCGGCAAGAATCATCCTGCTCATCAGACTTCCTCTACCATCTCCAGCATTGCTGGGGAAACATATTGCACCGGCTTACCCGCCTCCATTTGGGTAAATATGGCTGCAATATGGCGATGCACTGCATATTCAAGTCCCGCCTGCACACCCAGTACAGTCAGCGCCGTTGCCAGTGCATCGGCGTGCATACAGGAGCTATGCAATACGCTGACCGCAAACGGTGCATCGGCTACCGGATAGCCTGTACGCGGGTCAAGGGTATGCGAGTAGCGAATATTTTGGTGATCGAAATAACGACGATAGTCACCAGACGTTGCGACCGCCAATCCGTATAGCGCGACAATTGATTGCTGATCTTGTCCCTGCAATTCCGGCGCTTCCAGTGCTACCCACCATGGCTGCCCGTTCGGCTTAATGCCGCTACCGGAAAGTTCGCCACCCACTTCCACCAGAAAGTTATGTATCCCTAGACCGCGCAAACTGTCCGCAATCAGATCAACACTGTATCCTTTGGCAATACCGGAAAAGTCCAGATAAAGCCCACCCGGCTGGCAAATATAGCCATCCGTCACAACGACACGGCGCCATCCGCACAATGTTTGTGCAGCAGCAATATCAATCTGTGTAGGCGGCTGTGTAATGGGGCGATCAGGGCCAAATCCCCAAAGATTCACAAGAGGCCCGACGGTGGGATCGAATGCGCCACCAGTATCTACAGCAAGCTGCATCGCACACTCCAGCACATGAGCAAAACAGGCTGGGAGAGCAAAATCGCTGTTAGCCGGAGCACTATTGAAGCGACTGATAAAAGCATCTTCTTGCCAGGTACTCATTTCATCAATGACCCGCGCAATGACATGCTCGATCCGGCTAGTCAGCGATTCAGGACTAACAACACCTTCATCAACCCACTTGACGGTCCAATATGTACCCATCGCCTCCCCGGACACATCGAGCACCTCTCCGGCTGGCAGGCGAGTCGGTAAGTCAGCCAGTCGCGGCGGAATAATAACTCTGCGTTGCAACAAGATTATTGCGCTTGCACTTCCAGCGTAACGCCATATGAAAGGCTACGCTCCTTGGCTTGCTTCGCACTTACTTTGTTATCCTTGAGCACGGCATTAAGGAAGTACATGCCAGGCTGCGACCAGGTAATTTTTACTTTGCCCTGTTTATCGGATGTATACCTGGTTTCACCTAGCGCATTGCGATAGCGACTTTGGCCACTCATTACTTCAACTTTAACATCAGAAGCGGGCTTGCCATCTACCATAAACTGGAATTCCGCTGGCTCTCCAACAATGAGATCATTTGGATGCGTAACGGGCACCAGTTCCAACCCATGGTTAGTTGGTTTGATTGCTGTAGGGGCGCCAACCGTCACGAAGGTGACGACATGCGTCACGGATTCGCCAATTTCCAGATCCTGCGCGGCTACAGGAACCTCCTTGGCGAATGCTTCCGCGCTCCCCATGAAGCGTTTGGGTTTGCCATCAACTTTCCAGCTGGCTCGCAGGCCGCTACGCGGAATATCTAACGTATAAGTGCCGTTTTTCTCCAGCTTTACGTCAAACGTCGTGCGTAATTCACCTTTAACAACATTAGCGGAAACGAGGTTGCTGCCGTCAGGCGCAGTGATAATAAGGGTATCTATGGCTAAGGGGCGATGAGTGAAGTAAAAAAAATCCTCGGAAACTGCTGCATCAAACGTTACAAATTGGGGGGACGATAGCACGGTGCTCGATGGCAGCAGCCATGTGTTATGTGCCTGCGCCGGCAAAGAAGCCAGTCCGGAAAGGATGGCAAAGCCAGTTGACAGTAAGGCATATTTAAATGGTTTGTACATGAAAGTCTCCAGTCAGGAATAAAGATTTAAGGCTTGATTTCAAGATTAACGGTACCTAGCTCCACCTGCCCGCTTGCTTTTTGAATTTCTGATTTTTTGACGGGCAAGCTAAAAGGGATGCGCACTAATTCACGGCCACCTTTTTCGCGTGCCGTTTCGACCACCAGTCGATATTCGCCAGGTGCCAAAGGTGACTTGCTATCGTTATAACTTAGACTCTGATCTCCAACCGGCCGTGTTGCGCCAGATAAGCCATCCATCGGCATCTGAACATCGCGCCCCCCTTTACGCCACCATTGCCGGAGATCCTTTAACCACTTTGTTCCCGGTCCTTCCGCCCCAGATTTCTGGCTGTACCAGACGGCCAAGCTTCTCGCAATACTTTGATCGGGCTTTTCAATCCATATCGCCACATAGGGACGGTGATATTCCGAAGCATTGATTTGTGGTATTGCTACCTTGATATTCAGTTCAGCAGCGACGCCCTGATGGGCGAACAAGCCAGCCACCAGCGACGGTATTAATCGAGGAACCCAGTTACGCATATATCAACTCCGTGTAAGAATGTTAATAATGAACAGCGAATATAAACTATCCTCTGCTCGCTAATGAATAAACAAAATGGCCAGCACTAATGGTATTACCACTCCTATACCCACTAACGGCCAAGTAGATGGGCGATTGGCTGAATGCATGTAAAGCAGACATAAACCTGTCAGACTGAACACCAGCGCCATGGATGAAAATACATCCAGAAACCAGCTCCAAGCCGTACCTGTATTGCGGCCTTTATGCAGATCATTCAGGTAAGAAATCCAACCGCGATTGGTAATTTCATAATCCATTTCACCGCTTTCACGGTTTATGCTTAGCCAGGCATCACCGCCAGGACGCGGCAGCGAAACATAAACCTCTTCTGCCGACCACTCTGCCGGTTTGTCAGCGGCATCAATATCCATACTACCCATCAGCCAATCCGCCACTGCATGCGGTAACGATGCTTTATTGCTAACGGGCTGAGCTTGTAAATACGTCAACAGTGATGCGGGCAAAACGATTGTTGACTTCTTGACTATCGGTTTCGCCTCAATATGACTGGCATTATTAAGCGTTAGTCCGGTTACTGCAAAAAGCAGCATACCAACCAAACATCCAGCAGAACTTATCCAATGCCATAGATAAAGTTGGCGAAGCCAAAAAGCGCGCTTCTGCTGCGCAGGTAGTTTTTGCATTGAATCTTGTGAAGAAGCTTTAATTTTTGATGATAGTGAGAATTAATCGCATTATACCAAAGCCCTCTATAATAAACTAGTACAATATTGATACGGTAGATGGCAACTTTATACAGCTAAGATAAGCTGTGAAGCAATAGACAGATTTGCAGGTACAGATGCTGAGAAATTGCTCAATCGTACAAAACTCTATTTGGTTCATGCTGACCACCATCCTTTCGATGATCAACATTCATTCAATTCAACCTCAATTGGGTCGCTTCAGGCTCATTGCTCGTTGAAAATACAGCTCTCATTCAAGCACATGTCACATTGGACAAGGCTAAATATAGCGTACCAACTTAATTTCAAGTATCATAAACCGATTAAGTATTAATTCCTATTATTAAGCTGCATTAGGTAATGCTATAACTTAAATAAGCTATGGTATTCAATCTAAATAGTGGAAAATAATTAGTTAAACTAAATTTACGGAGGTAGTCATGAACGAAGTAACGGAAATGCAAGATCCACTGGTGTTTACCGACAGTGCGGCCAATAAGGTTAAAGCAATGATTGAAGAAGAAGATAATTCCAACTTGAAGTTGCGAATTGCCGTAAGCGGTGGTGGCTGTTCCGGCTTTCAATATGGTTTTACTTTAGATGAAATAACCAATGAAGACGACACCGTACTGAATAAAAATGGCGTACAGTTATTAATTGACCCGATGAGCTTCCAATATCTAGTGGGCGCAGAAATTGATTATCAGAATGGATTAGAAGGTTCGCAATTCGTCATCAAGAACCCAGGCGCTACTTCTACCTGTGGCTGTGGATCATCTTTTTCAGTTTAACCAAATAATATAAACATGTTATGTAGTGTTGCACATTAACAAACTGTTTGTTTTGTCATTCTTGCGGATCATGCAATAAACGTTGAACATGTGACCTTAAATCAACTCTAGACATCCAGCCCCTACCTGTCGTCATTCTAACGACAGGGGGATGAAGGTACCAAATTCATACTGCTTGCGGCTACTATGCCAAATGTAGTACCGGCATGAAATTAAGCCGAATAAATAGCACCAAGTATGCAAGGGTGACGTGCACCAGTAACGGCGGTCAAATTGACGGTATCACCGTATAAACGTTGCTGTGCCAGCCAGGCAAAAGCGATAGCCTCCAGCCAATCAACTCCCATGCCTAATGTATCAGTCGCTTGAATGCGGCAGTCCGGTAAGGAAATGCGCAGGTTTTGTACCAAAGTTTGATTATGTGCGCCACCACCACACAAATAAATCTCTTGCGCGCCATCACAAAAACAATGGATTGCATCTGAGATAACGCGGCTGCTAAATGCGAGCAGAGTGGCCTGTACATTGACAGGTGCTTCGTCGCCACTTAGTTTGCTCTTCAGCCAAGCTAGGTTAAATAAATCACGCCCGCTGCTTTTCGGCGGTATGGCATGCAAAAAAGGTTCGTCCAGCAATTTCTGTAGCAGCGCTGGAATGACCTGTCCGCTGGCAGCCCACGCACCATTCCGATCATAAAGCTCCCCGCACTGTAGGGCAACCCATGCATCCATCAACAAGTTGCCCGGGCCGCAATCGAAGCCTGTAGTTTGGCGTTTGGGTGGCAGATTAGTAAGGTTGCTGATGCCACCGATGTTGACAATAACGCGATGAATGCTTGGGTGGCGCAATACTCTGTCGTGAAAAGCAGGAACGAGAGGGGCGCCTTGTCCTCCCGCAGCGATGTCACGGCTGCGGAAGTCACTAACTACAGTGATACCGCTCAATTCGGCCAGCAAGGCCGAATTACCCAATTGCAGGGTATAACCTTCGCTAGGACGATGACGTATAGTTTGTCCGTGACAGCCAATAGCGCGTACCTGACCGAGCGTGATATCAGCTGCGCGCAGTAAGATTGCTGTTGCTGCCGCATACAAGCTCGCCAATTCATTACTAATTAAATGCATCTGATGCAGCTCATCATTGGCAGGGTGGTGCAGGACTAGTAACGCGTCCCTGAGCTTACTTCCATAAGCTTGGAAGTAAGTAGCGAGCAATTTAGGATAACTAGTGGAGAAATCAACCAAGACAACATCAATTCCGTCCAGGCTGGTGCCAGACATAATACCTATAAATAATTCAGAATGGTTCTGAATTATTTTAATCTGCTCAGCGTGATTTTGTTCAGTCAAGTTTAGCCAAGTTAGTATCGCGCAATAAGCCCAAGCGTGCGGTCAGGCTGCGGGTAGCTTCTTGGAAGGCAAGCTTCTGCACGTTATCCAGAGGGACTGCATCCGGCAATGCAGCACGCAAGGGGTCGCGATGTTGAGCATTGACCATGAACTCATAATGCAAGTGCGGACCCGTGGCCAAACCAGTCATACCGACAAAGCCAATAATATCCCCCTGCCCCACACGCTGACCGCGGCGTAAGCCGCTAGCAAAACGAGATAGATGCCCATATACAGTGGTGTGGCGGCTCTGATGCTCCACTATCACAACGTTGCCATAACCGCCTTGTTTGCCGACAAAGGATACAGTCCCATCGGCAGTTACCTTAACCTTGGTGCCTAATGCTGCGGCATAGTCCACGCCTTTATGCGCACGCCATGTGTTCAGAACTGGATGAAAACGCGACAGGCTGAAACCGGAACTAATGCGTGAAAATTCAAGTGGTGAGCGCAAAAATGCCTTCCGTATGCTCTTACCATCCGGTGTGTAATAATCGCCATGACTGCTGTCAGCTTTAAAATAGACCACACGGTAGCTCTCACCTTGATTGATGAATTCGGCAGCCCGAATACGTCCGGCACGAACCGGTTCGCCGTTGCTATAATCCATTTCGTAAACCACGCTGAATTTGTCCCCTTTGCGCAGATCACGATGGAAATCAATATCACTACCAAAAATTTCAGCCAATTGGTTGGCGGTCGATTCCGGCAGGCCAACTGCATCGGTTGCAGCAAACAGAGTACTGCTAATCTCGCCAGTACGCATGAGCAGACGTTGTTCAACCAGAGGGGGCTGTATGCTGGTCATGAGGCCGCCAGTACCTTTCTTGATAACAACTTGGTTACCGTTGTTATCAAGGTAACGTAACGCCAGCAGACTACCATCCGCATTGGTTTCAGCTTGCACGAATTTACCTACAGCAAGTTGGCGGAAAGATGCTGCGGCTTTATCGCGACGCAGATATTCGCTGGCAGAGGAATCTTCTACTTGCATACGACGCAAAAGCTCAGTTACTGTATCTCCGCGTTGCACACGTTCATTGCGCCAAAATGTGGCGGCCTTCGAATTCGTGGCACTAGTGATAGCTAGCGTGTCATGGGGCAGCACGATTTCTTCCGCGACCATCGTAAGAGATGTATAGGTATTATCAGACTGCGGTACAATTCCAAATGCAGTAACCACGCCAAGCAAGGGTAAGCTGGATAAGGCAACAAGCCAGCGCAGCTTTAATTTTTTTTCTTGTGTCAGGGTGTTTTGGTTTAGCATTTACGTTTGCGTCTCCTGGCTATCGCGTTCTCTCATAAATAAGGCTATGAGTTAAGGTCATGAACACTATAATTTTCAATTATGCGTAACTTTACCAGAAAGTCGCCATCCCTCAAAATCCACCGGCCAGATACCGACCAATGGTTAAAATATAAGTATAAGCGGTTAAATATTTTAGGGTTCCTCTAAAAACCAACCACCAACTGCACCCTGAGGCACCAGTTACGGCCAGAATTTTGAGACAATTATCCATTATCTCTCTACCCAATCTTCCATGCTCACACCCACATATCCCGTTTTTTTTGATGTGTGAAACACGGACTACCAGATTGACACCTATGAGTGACACGCAGGTAAAACTCCATGCTTGGATCAACTGTGAAGTCTTTCGGCCTGATCTGGAAAGAAGGCGTGAGAAGGAAAAAAGTGCTTCGCCGAAGCGAGACACATTGATGCAGTGCTCATGTTCAAAATTTAAATTCTCCAGCACCTTTACAATATGGCCAACGAAGGAATTGAATACCCGATTCATGACCGACTCTTTGTTCATAAGTTTTCTGAAGCTGCAATTGTGAAGACCAAATATGCCGATAACACCTACCGTTCCATGGCATGAAAAACTTAAGCTTTGTGGGATTCGTCGCGATATGCAAAGATGTCTAAATACTATTGAATTCAATTCATGGATCATCATAAATAACCGCACTACTCATTGCAAAAAATTTTTGCAATGAGTAAATTCTGAACAATCATCACGCAAATTTATGAAACACTCAATCTATCCCAAACCCTACGGAGACCATTAACCATGACAACTACCTCGTCCCTGCCGCAAAGCAACATTCAGGCCAAACCAAGCAACCCTGATATTGCAATCCCGACCCGATTCGAAATCTCGACCGATGGCAGCGAAGTCACTGACAACAAGACTGGCCGAATCTGGCGGCGTTGTCCTGAGGGCATGCTGACGATTACCACTGGCTGTACTGGGGTCGCAACCGCTTATACTTGGGATCAAGCGCTAGCCTTAGCTAAACACGAAGCGATGTCCACAGGTAAAGCTTGGCGTCTGCCCTTTGCAAATGAACTATCAAGTATAGTGGATACAAGCGTTAGAAATCCGGCGATTAATACAGCCATCTTTCCAATGAAATGGCCAACACCTGCTGCACATTTCTGGTCGATTGAGCCTGCGAAAGATAACTCGTCCTTTGCTTGGGGTGTCAGTTTTTACGATGGCAAAGTGGATTTCCACCAACGTGGTGACGGTGGTCGGGTAAGATTAGTGCGTACGGGACAATTTGCCGTTCCCATCGATGCTACGGGGGCAGTGGAGAATTCAGTTTATCCATGAGGAACCTTAGCGCTGATCACCATCCTTGCGATGATCAACCCACTTCTTGAATTCGCCCCGGTTTGTTCGCTTCAACCTCATACACATTGGACAAGGCTTCCACTTGCGTGAAATGTAAAGTGAATGTTAAAGTTCTAAAAAGTTGCTTGGCTATTGCTACTATAATTTGCACAGTCTAGGCAATTGTCGATCAGTTAATGATCGATCAAGAATCTCTATAACCTTTGCGATCAGGGTTGGTGGCGTTTGACCATTCGATATTTCGATACCATCTATTAAATAACTTACAAAAAAATTTGAGGATAACCATGTCTTGCCACACTACTGATTTCAAAGGCTCCGTCATTGACGCGCTACAAGAGGCAATCGAACGGCAGATTCCTAGTTCACAGGCCGAGGTGAGCGGTGGCGGAGGACACTTTAGTATTAACGTGACGTCGTCTGCGTTCGCTGGCAAAAACATGCTTGAGAGCCAGCGAATGGTGTACAGTGCGATCGCTCACTTGATGGCGGGGGACGCGGCTCCCGTTCACGCAGTCGATAGTTTAAAAACCAGAACACCGCCCAGCGCTTAGCATCGTAAACATGGGCACAGGTTCAACGGCGGCCATGATGGCGCTGATCCGAGATGAGGTCGCACGCTTGCCTCGACAATCCTAGGTACCTCAACAAGCAGTTGAGGGAGTGGCACTACCATAACCATATAGCTACTTCATATCCAAAAAGAAATGTACGCTATGCCATGATGTTCAACAACTACACGGCGCCTGTGTAGCATAAAACTATTGGTTTGAAACTAGCGACTGATTTTTTTATCTCCCACAGTCATGAATATTGATTAGCCCAACTGTGAAATAGGTGCGGTGGAAGATTGATAGGTTCAATCCTATGCCTAAGTTTCAATCTTATTTCTAAGTAAGATCAGATGTTCTGAATACCATTGGGGGCATTCTTTAGCCAATGTTTGATGTTGCACTTCAAGTTATCCGTCACCATCCCCTCGTAACCTCCATTAAAGAAATTTTCATTGTGCTCTTGAAATATGTGCGCTCCGCCCTTATTATTAGCACTCTCTGGCATCGAGTGCTAACTAGAGATGTCGTTATTTTGTTAATTGTTTGTTTAAGGAGAATAAAATATGTTGGTCCGTCCTTTGCATGATCGTGTCGTTATCAAGCGCATGGAAGAAGAACGTAAAACTGCGTCCGGAATTGTGATTCCTGATGCCGCTACTGAGAAGCCTGATCAAGGCGTAATTGTCGCTGTAGGTAACGGTAAATACGGTGATGACGGCAAACTACTCCCGATGTCTGTAAAAGTTGGCGATAAAGTTTTGTTCGGCAAACACGCTCGTCAGACTTTTAAAATAGAAGGCCAAGAATACATAACCATGCATGAAGAAGAAATTATTGGCGTAATCGAAGCTTAATTTCAAATATACGGTCTTTCCTGCCCTTCGGCAGGATGAGGTGACCTTCGGTAAAGACCGAAGTGAAGAAACCAAATAACTTTAGGAGAAATAAACATGGCAGCAAAAGACGTGAAATTTCATGATAGTGCACGCAGTAAAATGGTTGCAGGTGTTAACATTTTAGCCAACGCGGTCAAAGTAACTCTTGGCCCGAAAGGTCGTAACGTAGTATTGGAGCGCTCTTACGGCGCGCCCACAATCACCAAGGATGGTGTGTCTGTCGCCAAGGAAATCGAACTGAAGGATAAGTTCGAGAACATGGGCGCGCAAATGGTCAAAGAAGTGGCTTCTAAAACCTCTGACGTAGCGGGTGACGGCACGACTACCGCGACTGTGCTGGCACAGTCCATCGTACAGGAAGGCATGAAATTTGTAGCTGCTGGTATGAACCCGATGGATCTGAAGCGCGGTATCGACAAGGCAGTCCTTGCAGTAGCAGAGGAATTAAAGAAGTTGTCTAAGCCATGCACTACTTCTACCGAAATTGCTCAAGTTGGCTCAATTTCTGCTAACTCTGACGCCAATATAGGCAAGATTATTTCTGACGCGATGGACAAGGTAGGTAAAGAAGGTGTAATCACCGTTGAGGATGGTAAATCGCTCGATAACGAACTTGAATTGGTCGAGGGTATGCAGTTTGATCGCGGCTATCTGTCGCCATATTTTATTAACGACCAAGAAAAGCAAAATGTAGTGATGGAAAGCCCCTACATTTTGTTGCACGACAAAAAAATCTCCAACATTCGTGATCTGTTGCCGCTGCTGGAGCAAGTTGCCAAGGCGGGTCGTCCGATGTTAATTATTGCTGAAGATGTAGATGGCGAAGCGCTGGCTACTCTAGTGGTGAACAACATCCGTGGAATTCTGAAGACAGTTGCGGTTAAGGCTCCGGGCTTCGGCAGCAGGCGTCAATCCATGCTGGAAGACATTGCTATTCTGACTGGCGGTACAGTGATTGCCGAAGAAGTCGGCTTGTCACTTGAAAAGGCTACTCTCGCGGATTTGGGTCAAGCCAAGCGTATAGAAGTAAATAAAGAAAATACCATTCTTATTGATGGCGCAGGTAATGAAGAAGCGATCCAGGGCCGTATCTCTCAAATCTCCAAACAGTTCGAAGAGGCAACCAGTGATTATGACAAAGAAAAACTGGTAGAGCGTAAGGCCAAATTGGCTGGCGGTGTGGCAGTGATTAAAGTTGGTGCTGCAACTGAAGTTGAAATGAAAGAGAAAAAAGCGCGCGTGGAAGATGCGCTGCATGCGACCCGTGCAGCAGTGGAAGAAGGAATTGTTCCCGGCGGCGGCGTCGCCTTGTTGCGCGCCAAGGCAGTAGTGGCAAGCTTGAAGGGGGACAACCATGACCAAGACGCGGGCATTACCATTGTGTTGCGTGCCATGGAATCACCACTACGTTGCATCGTAGATAACGCAGGTGACGAGCCTTCAGTAGTGGTCAACAAAGTGCTGGAAGGCAAAGGCAACTATGGCTACAACGCTGCGAGTGGACAGTATGGCGACATGCTGGCAATGGGCGTAGTCGATCCTACTAAGGTTACGCGTATCGCATTGCAAAATGCTGCTTCTATCGCTGGCTTGATGCTAACCACTGGATGCATGGTGGCTGAGTTACACGAAGACAAGCCTGCCGTTGATTTGGGCGGCGGCGGCGGTGGTGGTATGGGCGGCATGGGCGGCATGGGCGGCATGATGTAATTGTTGCAATTTATCTGCTGTTGAATCTGACAAACCCTGCCTCGTGCAGGGTTTGTTTTTGAAATCGGCAAAAAGTAAAGTTGGCACTACTACGTAGTGCGCCCTATTTACGGTTATCTCAATTCTGAGGTTTCTTAAATCGCGTTTTATCGTTATAATGCGCACCTTCGCATAGGCCTGGTAGCTCAGTTGGTAGAGCAGTGGATTGAAGATCCTCGTGTCGGTGGTTCGATTCCGCCCCGGGCCACCAATTAATAGTTTTAGGTGTTCCTAAAACTTCCAGTAAACCCCCACTGCATAATGCTCTCGGGGGTTTTTTAATACCTGAACATTCCTTGCTATTCTCTTGCCATCCACAACAATTAACGGTATTTCTGACGGTATCTGGCATACTGTCAGCAGTCGATACCGTCAAATGGATAAATCATGCCGCTTACAGCGATAGAAATTAAGAACGCCAAACCAAAAGATAAATCCCAAAAATTAACCGATGGTGACGGGATGTATCTGCTAATTCAGCCGAACGGGGCAAAATATTGGCGTCTTGATTACCGCTTTGCTGGCAAACGCAAAACACTGGCCCTTGGCGTGTATCCTGAGATAAGTCTGTTAAACGCACGGGATAGGCGTGATGACGCGCGTAAAATATTGGCGAATGATGCGGATCCAGGAGACATAAAGAAGGCG
Organism: Candidatus Nitrotoga arctica; assembly: GCF_918378365.1. Taxonomy (NCBI): domain Bacteria; kingdom Pseudomonadati; phylum Pseudomonadota; class Betaproteobacteria; order Nitrosomonadales; family Gallionellaceae; genus Candidatus Nitrotoga; species Candidatus Nitrotoga arctica. The sequence continues at coordinate 2,976,174 of NZ_OU912926.1, forward strand.
CTAAATGCAGCAAAAGCCGCGCTGACTGAGAACAGTTTTGAACATGTCGCCCGGGAGTGGTTTTCATCTCACGCTCACAATTGGAAGGAAAACCATTCAAGCAAAATTATTCGACGGCTTGAGGCTGATATTTTCCCGTGGTTAGGTGGTTGTCCTGTTGGGGAGATAACGGCCCCCGAACTACTCGAGACAGTCAAACGTATTCAAACCCGTGGCGCATTAGAAACAGCACACCGTGCTCTAAATAACTGTAGCAGCGTATTTCGGTATTCTATTGCAACCGGACGCGCGTCCCGCGATCCCGCTTCTGACCTTCGCGGGGCATTGCCCCCCACAAAAGAAAAGCATCATGCATCCATTATTGACCCAAAGGCAATAGGCGATCTACTGCGTGACATAGAGGCATTCAAAGGCACCTTTGTAACACGTAGTGCGTTACGGCTCGCGCCGCTGGTGTTTGTGCGACCTGTTGAGTTACGCAAAGCAGAATGGACAGAGATTGATTTTGATAAAGCTGAATGGCGCATTCCAGCTAACAAGATGAAAATGAATGCTATGCATATCGTGCCGCTGGCCGCTAGGGCGGTTGAGATTTTGCAGGAAATCCAGCCGCTAACTGGGGCCGGTAAATATGTTTTCCCATGTGCAAGAACAACCGCTCGCCCAATGAGTGAAAACGCAATCCTAGCGGCTTTACGGCGCATGGGATACACAAAAGACGAAATGACCGGACACGGCTTTAGGTCAATGGCGTCTACCTTGCTAAATGAGCAAGGATTCAATCGAGAGGCAACTAGCTCACGCGGAAAGAGACGCGGTACGGGCTGCTTACAATTATGCTGAATACCTGCCTGAGCGTCGGCGCATGATGCAGCATTGGGCTGACTATCTGGACGGCTTGAAAACGGGTGCAGATGTGGTACCGATAAATAGAAGTAAGTCGGCTTCTTGAATGAATTCACAGCAGCCAACAATTAAATTTGTGCGAGGTTAAGCATTAAGCTAAAAACCCGCCGAAGCGGGTTTGGATAGGCTTAACTACATGGGAAGCAATTAACTGCCTGATGGACTACTTGATTTACCCGCAGATCCAGTGGGATCCATAGCACCATCGCGATTTTCAATTTTCAACTTGTCCTGCTTCAAGACTTTCCCGGGGGCTGCAGCATCTTTAACAGCTGCATTTCCTGCCTCCCCAGAATTACCTCTCGAGGATCCGGTTCTAGTGCGTTCACTCTGAGAGCCACCACTGCCTCCATGGCTAACACTTTGATGATCCCTATCGCCACTCATCTTAGTGGAACGTTTCTTGCCCTTGGGGTCTTTCCCGGTATCATCCATCTTATTATCGTGGCTTCCGCTACCGTCTAACTGTTGATTTCCTTGGGATGCATTGGCATCAGCTTGAGTTTTGGAATCAGCATGGGCTAAGGTGGTTCCCAATATAAAGCAGGACGCAAGTGCGAGGTAATTGAAAGATTTTTTCATTTTGTAACTCCATTTATAGTTTACGGAAAATGCTTAATCGACATAACATTATGTCGCTGTGAAGAGTTGTATCCGGATAGTTATTGGCTAACTCAAAGTTTAGAATAACAAGGTTGGTAAAGATGGTCTGTGCATTACCGTACAGACGCACATCCTAAACTTCCCTATTCTGCAATCGTTCTCTGCCTTTTGCTTGATAGCGCAAATATTTCCGCCAATTTATATTTGTGCTTATAGTCTCCCCTGACAGCAAGAGGTTGAGGGCTTCATGTGTATCTCCTTCCGCTCTCCTTCCTCTAGTTGAGCGGTTTTTTATTTTCTCCTCCTACATTCTCAAATAATCGCTTGACACCCTCCCCATCTAAAGATTAGTCTCCTTGCGTCGCTGGAATCAGCGATACGGGTTTGGAAGCCCGGAGGCAGGCGGATATAAACCGTCTTCAGCGGTTTTTTTATTGTCCGTCGCATGGCGAGCCTATTATGGGCGGCTATGTTGGGAAGCAGAAATGCTCGCCGGACCTGTCCCGGCCTTCCAACCCGATATCGGCCGCCCACCCTCACTTCGAGGTGAGCGGGCGGAAACATAAACCGCTACTAAGGAGTCTCCAATGAAAACCACAAGCACATCCGCTGCATCTACCCACACCCATCAAGTTACACGGTATTAACGACGCTTCCGACATGCTTCGCGAAGCCGCTTACATAGCGTGTTTCATTCAGCAAACAACTCTTTTAGCAGTAGAAGGTTTCAATCTTTCCAGTGATGGCACGAGCGGCCTTTACTATGTACTAGAGGGGCTGATTGAAAGGATAGAAAACTCAACCCGTCTGATCACTGATCATGCAGCCAGTGTGAAGGGAGCTCGTCATGGATAAGACTACAGAAACTCCCAAAACCGGCAAGGCCCACGGAAATCCTCATCTAAAACACATTGACAGCGCACCCAGTGAATTAGGGCGGCTACTTAAAGCTATGCCACCTGACATGAAACTTTAATGGGTGGACTGGAAGCTTTGGGTAGCATCCTTTCTGTAGCAGCAACAAACAACGGCCTGGAAGTCGATAAAAGGCATATTGGAGACATTGGATGCTTGATTCAGCACCTCGCAGTCGAGGCTCAATTTATGTATGAAATTTTCGACTGGTATGAACTTGCTTTAAGTGAGCAAGAAAAGCGAGTGAAGAAAAAAAGGTAGTTCAACTATACAATTATTTTCTTGCGATAGGTTGATCTATTTTAGCTAATAAATTATTGATAAATAACAATATTAAATTACTAACAGAACTTTATAAACCAGTATCAACACATTACAGCAAGTTATTTAGTAGAATGTATGTATTCTTCAATATGTTGTGGTGTACCGTATATTGTATTACTTGATGTAGTATAGAAAATGAAAAGGGAAGTGTTTACGAGACACCTCCCCCATCATGGCAGCAAGGCCACCGTGCAAATACGCTCCGCGAGAATTTTTAGCACACCGCCAAAACGATAAAACCGTAATAGCGTAAGTAATATGATACACGCATTATGTGCAATAGTTGCACAATTTGTGCAACTATTATTTAAGCTTTTATTGTTTGAAATTGGCTTTGCTGCTTTTTATAACATTGTTATGAAAGGCACTAAGATGAAATCTGTATCAAGTAACACCTCTTCCATTCAAGCTCAACATTTACCCCCGCTGCTCATTCGCCGTAAAGAAGTCGAGAGGCTTACTTCATTATCCCGTTCCAGAATCTATGAATTAATGAAGCAGGACAAGTTTCCAAAACCGTTGCGCCTTGGGACTATGTCCGTCGCGTGGGTGGAAATAGAGGTAAAAGAATGGCTGTCTACGTTAATCGCTGATAATCGCAACACATATTAAGCCGTTTATATGAGTGACGGCGTGTTTTTCACCCCAACGCTTGAGCAGGCCTTTAATCAAGCCGGGCTACCGTTCCCGGCTGATGTTGATTTAAGCCTAATTACCCGTTACAGCACAAACGGTAACAAGACAGATAAGTCAGGTTGGCTTCGTCATTTCCCTGATGGTCATGGAGCCGTTTTCAGGTGCTGGCGGGGTGCTGTTTCATTCGTTTGGCAACATCGGGAAGAGGGTTCGCCTGGGCCTACTCGAGAACAACTAAAAAAGGCGAAGGAACAAGCGGTAATTGCTCGCAAACAAGCAAAAGCTGAACGTGATGATTTGCACGTCAGAACTGCTTTGAGCATCGAAGTTAAATACGCTGAACTGCCTCCCGCAACTGACAAAAATGCGTATTGCACGCGAACGGTGATTACTCCGCCAGATAGCGTAAAACAAGGCGCACAGAGGCAGCTTGTCATTCCGGTTTATGACGGTGAGGGCACGCTCAATCCATTCAGAACATTTCCCCTGATGGCCGAAAGCAATTTAGCAAAGACGCCAAAATGAAGGCTGGCCGCTTCGTGTTTGGTGAACTTGCTGATGGTGAACCAATTGCTTTATGTGAAGGTTTTGCAACGAGCGCAAGTGTTTATGAAACCGGCATAGGCGCAGTGGTGAATTGTTTTTTCGGATCGAATCTTGCGGAAATTGCTGCTGATCTTCGCCAGCGATATCCCAATAGCTTTATTCGAGTTGCGGGCGACTTGGATGCTCACGACAAAGGTGCAGAATATGCAAGGGCCGCTGTAGCTGTTTCGATGCCAAACAGTGGATCAATACTTCCGGTGTTTAGCGATGGTCGCGCGAGCGGTGATTTTAATGATTTGCACTTATTTGCTGGAGTGGATGAAGTTCACAATCAGATGGAAAAATGCGGCCCCGTGGAAAGCGATTTAAACGTTTTAAATAACGCGAGTGAGGGGTTGCCCTCACCCCGTTTGCAACAATTTATCGCTCCAAGCCTTGCTGTGGCTGATGCTCGTGACGGAACAGCAACAACACGACCGCTGTCGGAACTTGGTAATTCAATGCGACTATTCGACCTTCACGGCGAGAAATTACGTTTCATTCCCGAAACTAGAGGTTGGATTATTTGGCGTGATGGTGCATGGATTTGGGATATTGGCGGATCATCCCTTCGTGCTACCGCTGCATCGTTACATCGCCAGATATACGATGAAGGCGCTGCTTTTGGCATGACACAAGCACTGTTCTTTGCCAAGTGGGCGCGTAAATCTCAAGAACAGAAAACCATAAATGCTTCAGTCACAATTCTTTCAGACTTCGAACCAGTTCGTCTGCCTTTAAGCTTTATCGACGCAGATCATTTCACAGTCGGATTTAATCAAGCGCGCCAAGTAATCGACCTTCACACAGGCACTACACGGGCCGCCCTGCCTTCCGATTTCATTACAAAGAGTCTAAGAGCCTGTTCACGATCTTGCTGAAATCCGAGACAATGTCCGAATGCGCAAGAAAAAATACCCAAGCGACATCAGCCGCGAGCAGTTCGAGCAAATTAGGCCCTTGCTGGAAGGGGCGCGCAAGCGTACCAAGCCCCGCACGGTGGACTTATATGAGGTCTGGAGCGCGGTACTGTACCTGCTCAAGAGCGGCTGCCAGTGGCGAATGCTACCGAGGGAGTTTCCGAAATGGCGCACGGTGCACTCCTACTTTGCCAAGTGGAGTGAGCAGGACGAGGAAGGAATGAGCCTGCTGGAGCGGGCGTTAAAAAAATCAAGTTGGCGTGGCCCGTACGAGACAGGGGCGCAACGCACAGCCGACGCTATTGATTGTGGACGCGCAGAGCGTGAAGAACACGGACACGGCGGGTCAGAAGAGTTATGACGCAGGCAAGAAGATCTCTGGAATCAAGCGCCACATTGCGGTGGATACCCAAGGACTACCGCATGCAGTTGCGGTGACCACCGCTGAGGTCACTGATCGGAAAGGTATCTTGCAGGCGATGGCACGGTGCAAACCAGGCCTTGCGCAGGTACAACGTATTCTGGCTGACGGTGGTTATGTAGGTCGACCATTTGCGTTGGCAGTCGATGAAATACTGGGGGCATCGGTGCAGATCGCCAAGCGCAACGAACTGCACACCTTCGCCGTCATCCCAAAGCGTTGGGTGGTTGAGCGCAGCTTCGCATGGTTGGAGAAATGCAGACGGCTATGGAAGAACTGCGAACGCAAACTCAATACCAGCCTGCAATTCATCCACCTTGCCTTCCTGGTTCTGCTGCTGCGAAGATCGTGAACAGGCTCTAAGTGCAGATACCCTGGGAAATTCAGCCAAGGCCGTTCTTGGATGCAGTTCCTTGATCAGGTATTCATGGGCGATAAAAACCTAATCGATTGGTTTCAGCGTTTCACAGGGTATCTGTTGACCGGGTCAACTAGAGAACAAATATTCTTGTTTCTGTTTGGGAATGGTAGCAATGGCAAATCAGTTCTGATTGAGGTGTTGAAATACATTGTTGGGGATTATGGACGCGCTATTTCCCCGGAAACGCTTAGCGAAAGTCGGCGCCAGGCAGGAGGTGCCACGCCTGACTTAGCCGCGTTAATCGGTGCACGCCTAGTAATGAGTGCGGAAACTGAAGACGGCGCAGCAATGGCTGAGTCATTGATCAAAAGCCTTGTGTCTGGTGATTCTATGGCAGTGCGCCAATTATACTCAGCACCCATTGAGTTTACACCTCACTTCAAGTTGGTGATGGTGGGAAATCATAAGCCAGTAGTTAAGGGTAACGATCATGGTATCTGGCGTCGCGTGCGATTGGTTCCGTTTAATCGTACCTTCACTCAAGAAGAACGAGATCCCTATTTGCTTGGGAAGCTGAAAGCAGAAACGCCGCACATTCTGGCATGGATGGTAGAGGGCTGTCTCAAATGGCAACAGAAAGGGCTGACAGACACTCCCGATTGTGTGAAGCAAGCTACCAACGCTTACCAAGAGGATCAGAACTTGGTTGGTGCATGGCTAAGTGAATGCACTTCAAATAGTGTACAGAGTGAAACAGCTATTGGGACGTTGTACGCCAATTACAAAGCATGGAGCATTGATAACGGATTGCGGCCTACAAGCGCTGTGATTCTGGGTCGCAGATTAGGGGAGCGCGGGTGCTGTGCACGCAAGTCCCATGGCAATCGATTGTGGTGTGGAATAAGTCTGACAGATTCACGCCATGATGACTTCGCGCATGCGAAAGGTGGCTATTAATGGCACAAATTAACCTGAATAATTTTTATTGGGGGCGGATGGGGCGGATAGAAGGCTATTTTCATAAACTCCCCTTAGAAACGATTGCTAGAAAAACTTTACAAAATACCTGTTTATCCGCCCCATCCGCCCCCATTGATGGTGAGCCAGCATGAAAACTTTTAAAGAAAAACCATGAGTACAACAAAATTTCACGCCTGCAATGAAATTGATTGCGAAACATTAACATCAGGCGTGTTTTGCAAAGCACACACCCAGCCCGAGCTATCCTCAGAGACGTCGGCACAAACTAAAGCCGATATTAGACTTCAAGAAATTATGGCAGCTGAAGAAAAATCCCGGCAATGGGAGATCAGGGCAGATAAGTTTGACACGATGCGAGCTGAACTGGCTGAACTTCGCGGAAGTCCGCGGTCAAATGATCATGAACAGCCAGTTTTTTCTAAACAATACGAGGAAAATTATCATGGGTGAATTCAGAAAAATTAACTTAACAAACAAAGTACCCGAGGACGGAATTTGCCCTGCGTGCGCCTCGCATGGAATTATTCACCAACCAACTGAAACTCGTTTTGTATATTGCAAGCATAACGCAACCGGCGCCTCTCAATCATCTACCAGGCCATGGAAAGTCTTTCCCAGGATTGAGGCAGACAGTTTTCGTGCTGCAGTGCTGCGTGGGGTTATAGGTGGGGAACTACGTGTCGAGATAGTACGCGATATTAAGAACTTGATCATGGATGAAGCTGATCATTCCGTTAAGCACTAGGCTATATGCATATGGGTTATAAAAAATAGTTTATTTATAACCTTTAGTTGATTGTTTTTCTGAATTGTGTAAAATACCTATATCGCTGACCTTTGATGACCCAGCGCTGGGCGGACGCCAAAGCAGTTTGACCCCTTTCCCCAATGGGACTGCATCAGTTTAACCAACTCGATTTTTAATCGGGACTGGAAAGCTGCGTGCACCACCGGGATTCAATATCTCTCTCGCAGTTCCAGCCCCACAGCATAAAGGAACTGCAAATGCCTGTAACAACTGAAACCCCCCGCGTTGAACGTGATCGACTTTTAGCACGTTGTGAAGCTCTCCTTGATCTGGGCGAATCAGAAGATCGTTCCATGACAGCTAGTGAGCAAAATTCATATGATCGGGACACCGCTCGGGTGCGAGCCTTAAATTCACAGCTTGAAGCAGATAGTTCGAACTACCGCCCTTCTTATCTCGGACCACCTTCAAACAAAATTTCTGATGATCCAAACTTTGGCGATCATAAACCAAGAATTACCCTGATGCATTCGGGAAAATTGAAGGCTTTTAAAAACAGCGCACGGGGAGTTGAGGCAGCTCATGAATCTGGCCGGTTCTTCGCAGCTACCTTCCTGCGCCATGAGCCCAGCATGAAATGGTGCAATCGGCATGGGGTAGCCTATGACGTTATGGCTGCCCTCTCAGGCGGAACCAAAGTTTCTGGCGGGGCCCTGGTTCCGGATGTATTGTCCAAAACAATAATCGAGCTCATGGAATCGGCAGGGCAGTTCCGCAGTAATGCTGATAATGTGCCTATGTCCTCAGACTCGCTAACAATCCCTCGTAGAGTCGGAGGCTTGGAAGCAAAATATGTTGGCGAGGGGGTAGAAGGTACTGAGTCAGACGCCTCGTGGGATAACGTGACTCTAACTGCTAAGAAGCTAATGGTCCTGACTCGTATGAGCTCAGAAGTCTCTGAAGATGCCATCATCAACCTGAGCGACAAAATGGCACAGGAAATCAGCTATGCCTTCGCTGTAAAAGAAGACGCTGTAGGATTTACGGGCGACGGAACATCCGCAAGCGGCGGCATTGTCGGCGTACTCGTTAAGGCTCTACAGCCTGCCTACAGCAAGGCCAAAGTTGCTGCAACTTCTAGCCATGACACACTGGCAGAGATCGATGCTGATGACCTGCTGCGCCTGATGGCTGCTATCCCTCAGTATGCGAAGGCTGGATCTGCTTGGTATTGCTCTCCGACCGCTTTAGCGTTGGTCTTTAATGCAATCAAGATTGCAGCTGGCGGGAACAGTTTGGAAAACCTTGCGAATGCACCCATTCCTTCATTCCTAGGATACCCCATAGTTTGCACCCCCGTGATGGCTGACGATGCAGGAGCCACATATAACGGCGCTGTAATGATTGCCTTCGGTAACTTACGCCAAGCGGCAACGATAGGCACAAGGCGAGATGTTAGGGTGCAGATATCTGATTCGCGATATTGGGCAGAGGATCAGATCGGAATTAAGGGCACGCTTCGTCATAGCATCAATGTGCACGACCTCGGCAGTACTGTGATTAAATCGCCATTTGCCGTGCTCACGGGCACAACTTAAATTACAGAACCTCAAACCGAGGTTCTCGATACCCAATTCGAGGAGTGGGTAAAAACCTTCGAAAGCTTACAGTCCAACATGTCTGGGCGTGGGAAGCACTGACCCGGTAGAAATGCCGGGTTTTTTAACGCGTTTAAATAAGTGATGCAGGGAGGGTGGATTAAATCTCTGTGAGCTTTCATTCAGGTACCGCGTGTTCCCTTTCTGTGCACACCCGCGAATTGAAAACTTTTTTGGAGAGAAAATTAGGAGGAAATAAGGGAGGAGCATCGGATCTCTGGAAGGTTGTTTGACCTAGACCGCATGTCTTCCCATATGCCAGATACCGTCAGAAATACCGTTAATTGTTGTGGATGGCAAGAGAATAGAGTGAGAGGCAATCTAACAAGCCAGGAAGCCGTCATACTGGTGCTTGCAGGCTGCCAAGTAGTCATTTTGAAATCAAAAAAATCAAATTAAATCAGCAAATGGAAATGAATCAAAATGTCCTACAACGCGCTAATAGTAGGGCCTAGAGTCTATTTGATGAAAAAAAGAATCATCAAATGATTTCAAATCGAACCCTAAGCGTCTTTGCCATTGGACTCTTGATCATTTTTTGATGCGCCACGAATATTTAATCCGGCCAAACCTATTTGCAAAGCCACCAGGGCATAAGCTTCATCATGCCAGCCCCATATTGACCATAGAGCATTACTCAAAAGAAAGACCCAAAATCCTATTTGACGTTTACGCTTCGATTGAGAAGCAACGAACCATGAGGCGCATAAGGTAACGATCATTGCTGGCCACTGAAGGAGGTTGATATATTCCATGACAGGCTCTCAGATCATTGTATTCCTATAGCCTTTACAATCGGTCTACTGATAAATCATTAATTTTTGTACTAAAATTGGTTCCCATGAGAAGGTTTATGGCATGTAAACAGTCATCCTTGTTTTTATAACTCTCACCGCTCGCAACCGTCTTATAGTTATCACCCTTTAGTCGCCAGCGCCATTCGATATCTTTTGGTTGCATAAGCCCAGGAAGACCAAGAATTCCTGATGAAGGCGGTTCGTCATAAATTTCAAAAAACATAAAAACTCCTGAATTCTAGTTGGCTGAAATCACAAGATACACGACATAATCTACGCTAGCAAAATACAATTGACGGTATATTTGACGGTATCAATTAGGTCTATTAATTTAAGATCAAGCAACAGCAATGCATCCATGGCATAGTTCGATTGAGCCCCGGCCACCAGTATTTAGAAGGCTTGCAGAAATGCAGGCCTTTTTCTTTATCTACAATTCAGTGGGAATTTCTACAATTCCTCGTTATTAGTTATTTAAATCAGTTCTACAAGAAGGAAGGTTCAAGAACTTTCAGTTTTTCCTGAAAACTTTCCTGCAGAATTGCTGACAGTCCATAAGGACTAGAGCCAACGTCAAAAACAGAACCACGCAAATCCAGTAATTATTTTAGAGGTTCTACTTTTCTCGCCAATTCTGTTTCTTGTATAGTCTTTAATCACTACACGCGTTTTGTGACCTAACAGTTGCTCTGTCGGTACAGTCTTGGCTCGAATATCTCTAAATTTAAAATCAACTTTTCGCTGTCTTTCTTGCCCTATCAAAACATAAAGAAGTTTATCTCTACGCTCACGACTGCGTAAATAAAAACAGGACTTAAAAAAATATTTCAAGTGCTATAACCATGAGAGACCGCATTCATCCCTTGACGACAAAACGCCAGATGAGTTTTACTTCAACAACCTGCTTGCGCTTTTCACAGTAGCCTAAGCATTAACCGCAAGATTTCTCCTTAAGAAATAGAAAATACTGTCCAGTTACGCAGTGCCACCTCGTTACACATCGAAAGTACTTTTCAGGTATTTTTAGGATGTCTGCTTTACGTTAGAAACTCTCAACCTAACCGAAGGTGTTTATCCAAAATAAAAAGACTATTGACTGGATCATAAAAATTAACTGTCGGGCAACAACTAGCCTGACACAGAGGAATATTGGATGGAAACTTAATTTCTAGAGTCGCCTCAAGCAAGACCGATATTTCCTGAAAATCAAGCTGTAATTTTTAGGCTATTTTGCAGCAGGTGCGCTAACGGAGGACGCAGCATTCACTGCAGACTGTCCTTTAGCAGCCTGCTTCATAGCATATGCGGCTTCCGGGGCTATGTAGTTTTCATCATGCTTGGCCAACACCTCATCCGCACGGAACACGTTCCCAGCCTCCAGCTTGCCATGTACTACCACCCCTTTCCCTTCTTTGAAGAGATCGGGCAAGAAACCTTTGTACACAACCGGCATACTCTTGGCGGTATCGGTTATGCTGAAATGCACTGTCAAACCATCGCTCTGACGCTTGACACTGTCTACAACCACTAATCCGCCCATACGAAAGCCGCGCCCCTGCGGCGCTTCTTTGTTAAGAACTTGGGTCGGGGTAAAGTACAAGCTAATATTATTCGTTAGTGCATATAGCACTAAACCTATGGCGGTACCCAAAGCAACGAGAGCAAGAATTATATATACAAATTTTTTCTGACGCGGTTTCATGTTATTTTTCTTCCAATATCAATATTATTTCAGTCCGAATGGTTTATGAATTAACACGGCTTCGATTGCTTTGAGCTTGTTTTGTAAAATTTTGTTCCATTGAGAATATGAATACTCTACGCTTGTGTTCGCATAGATAAGTATTCTTGTCCCATTCGAAGAATTTTTAACGATCATCACACGAATTGGTGAAACGATCAGGATAGCTGACAAACCTATCCTTTAAACATTACGTCATGACATCTTCTGCATTGCGCATCAAGTGTAATTGCTGCAAGACAAGCCTTTTTCTGTGGCGCACCATCAGAATTTCAATAATAAATATCAGCAGTGCCATTCCGTACGAACCCCATATATACCAAGCATAGCCGTTCATGGCAAGAAATTCACCCCAGTTCATCGCCTAAACTCCACGAGCTCAGATACCCACTGGGCCTTGCATTCACGCTCTAAAATAATACAACGCACACGTAGTAAAGAAACCGCAACGGCATATAGCCAGACCGCCAGCATCATGGTGTACATACCCTGCTGCATCGCCACGTGCATGCTGGTACCAGTGAATTTGACCGTAGCTCCTTGATGCAGTGTATTCCACCATTGCACTGAAAAATAGATGATAGGGACATTGACCGAGCCTATTATGGCGAGCAGCGCGCTGGCACGGTCGGCACGACGCGGATCATCAATCGAGGCATGCAACGCAATAAAACCGAGATAAAGGAATAGTAAGATGAGTTCGGAAGTCAGTCGCGCATCCCATACCCACCAAGCACCCCACATCGGCTTGCCCCACAACGCACCAGTCCATAGCGAAAGAAAAGCAAGCAGCGCGCCCGTAGGTGCCAGCGCAGAAGCCATCATGGAAGACAGGCGCGTATTGAAAATCAGTCCAAGCGCGGCATAACCCGCCATAACCAAATAGATAAACATGGATAGGATGGAAGCAGGCACATGTATGAACATGATGCGATAAGCTTCGCTTTGCTGGATATCAGTTGGTGCCACAAAAAAACCAATATAAAGCCCCACAACAGACAGGATGGCGGCCGACCATGCAAACCAGGGCACCATCTTGCCTGCCACCCGATAAAAGGAGCTTGGCGAGGAATATTTAAACCAATTTATAGCCAATATCTACTCAATTAAAAATACACAATGTGTTTTATTCCACCGAAATACGCAGAGCAAGGGCCGTAACCCATGGCGTGAATACCAATGCCATCACCAATAACGCGCCAAGTAACGATAAATGCGAACCTACACTTGTGCCACTTACAACGGCTTCAACTGCGCCTGCTCCAAAAATCAGCACCGGGATGCACAGCGGTAACACCAAGAGCGATACCAACGCCCCGCCACCGCGCAGCCCCAGTGTCAGCGCAGCACCGACCGCACCTATCATGCTGAGTATCGGTGTGCCAAGAAGCAGTGCAGCGATTAATACCCATAATGCCTGCGCCGACATATCAAACTGCAAGCCCAGCACCGGAGCCATAATCACCAACGGCAAACCAGAGACTATCCAGTGTGCCAAAATCTTAGCTAGCACGAGTACCGACAACGACTGCGGTACCAGCATCATCTGCTCTAAAGTACCGTCCAGATAATCCGCAGAAAACATGCGCCCCAGTGATAACATTGAAGCCAACAAAGCCGCCACCCAAACCACGCCGGGAGCCATTTTGCGCAGCATATCCGTTTCGGGACCCACACCTAGGGGAAACAGACTGACCACAATAACGAAAAAAATTAGTGTCGTCAGCACATCGGCACGGCGACGCATGGCCAGCACCAAATCGCGGCGAATCACCAAGCTCAACAAACCCATCAACGACAATTTATTCATGACAGCGCAAACCACCGCGTTGCAACCCCCACCACTTCTAGCGGCTGATGAGTAGTGTAGATCACCATGCCGTTATTTACTAGGTGCTCACCAATCAATTCTTGCATTAGCCCAACCGCGCCAACGTCCAGTGCAGTGAGCGGTTCATCCAGTACCCATAAAGAGGCATTGCTAAGCAACAAGCGGGCCAATGCCACACGACGACGTTGCCCTTGAGACAGCACTTTGACCGGTAAAGTTTCCCGGCCACGCAAACCCATACGACGTAAGGCCGCAATTACCTGTTTGTCATCCACTTTGCAGCCAGCCAGCCCTGCACTAATGCGCAAGTTCTCCAGCGCATTCAATTCGTCCTTGATGGCATTCAAATGACCGAGATAAATCATCTCGGCATAAAATGCATCACCCAGTTCACGAATGTTCTGTCCGCACCACCGAATTTCGCCCGCAACAGGCATCATAAAACCGCATAAAGTACGCAGCAGGCTAGTCTTACCACTGCCGTTAGCGCCCTGCACCTGTAGCAACTCGCCAACTGACAGAGAGAAATTCAGATCAGAAAATAATAGATGATCTCCGCGACTACAAGCAAGATTGCTAATTTCCAGCATTACACGGTCGGTTTCGTTCGATATAAAATAGCGCGGAATTGTATACGATTGCACCCGTGCGTGTTTGCCAAAAAGTTAAGGTGTCTACTACCGCAATATAGTGGCATTATAAAAGTGGAATGGCTTATTGATCGGCCAGAGTATATTTGACTTGTCTGTCAGTAAAACTGCACAGTGACGGCGCCTTCCACTTCAAGCTTCTCTTATGCGTATTAATAGGCCTAGAGAAAGTTAGATTCACTGAGAAAACATATGAGCCACGCAGTTATTTTTGATAACGATTTACTGCGTTGTTGTGTTCATTTAATGTATTTGAAAATTGTGAGCTGCCATTCCCGCGCGCCACGAAGTACAGAGCATCGGTGGAAGCCGGATGAAGAGTCGCCTGTATCGAAGCCAATCCTGGCAGTGCAATCGGAGTAGGTGGCATGCCTGCACGAGTATAAGTGTTGTACGACGTATCAGCCAGTAAATCGCGCTTGCGCAAATTGCCATCGAAATTCTCTCCCAACCCATAAATTACGGTCGGATCAGTTTGCAGCAGCATACCCTTGCGCAGACGGTTGATAAATACGGCCGCTATCATGCTGCGATCACTTGCTTGCCCCGTTTCTTTTTCCACGATAGAGGCTAGAGTCAACGCCTCATAGGCCGACTTAAGAGGCAGGTCAGACGTACGTTCTTGCCAACTTTCCTGTAGATGCAATTGCATCGTCTTATAGGCGCGCTTAAGCAAAGCGAGGTCACTTGTGCCTTTGACGAAATAATAGGTATCGGGAAAAAATAGTCCTTCGGCATACGCCTCCGCTGCGCCGATACGTCGCAGAATTTCCGCTTCGGGCAGGCTTGCGCTGTCATGCCGAATGGCCGGATTGGTATTCAATGCTGTGCGGAATTGATTGAATGTCCAACCTTCAATTATGCTGAATTCACTCTGGGCAGCCTGCCCATCTGTCACGACAGCTAACAATTCCAACATCGTAACCGCGGTTTCCAGCTCATAGTTACCAGCCTGTATCTGTGCAGATTTACCCAGCATCCGCGCCAACCAGACAAACATCCAATCGTTGGGTAACACGCCAGCCTGTTGCATCTGCCGCGCCGCAGCCTTCAAGCTGCTGCCCTGATCAAGGGAAAACTCCAAGGGAAGCGTGGTAAAGGTCAGCGGACGAATCACATAATAGCCAATAGCACTCGCCAACAGCACTGCCAGAAGCAACACAATAACCAGCAAACGCTTAATCGTACGCATGGCTCAACCATTCCTGCACTTGCATGGAAATCGGGTGATGGCTCCATTCACTGCCTGACAGCTCACGCACCGGCCATAAACCAATCACACTATTCACCAAGAATATTTCGTCAGCGCCAAGCAATTCCGCCAGTCCAAACTGTCTGACCCAGCACGGTACACCATATTCGTCAGCCCACTCTATCACGCGCTCACGCTGTATACCGGCCACACCACAGCTCGATAAATTCGGTGTAAATAATTCACCGTTCCGTACCATGAACAGATTGCTGCGTATACCTTCAATCACATTGCCAAACATATCCAGCAACAGGCCCTCTGCAATGTCCGGGGCACTCTGTTCCGCAGCAGCTAGAACATTTTCCAAACGGTTAAGGTGCTTAATGCCAGCCAGTTTCGGTTGATGAGCCAAGCGTAAATCGCATAATCGGAGACTGACACCGTACGAATAATTTCTATCTGGATAATCAAGTGGAGGAGTGAGACTCAAGATGCGTGTCGGAATCATATTTCCGGCTGAAGCATAGCCACGAGCCGTTTGTTCGCCACGTGTGATGATTATTTTTGCTACACCATCGGGCCGCTGTTCAATCAAACGCCGTAATTCCTCAAACAGCAGTGCCGCTTCTGGACAAGTGATGCGCAATGCAGAGCAATCCTGTTGCAATTTGCGATAATGACGTGGCCAAGATTGCATGCATCCACCGAGCACACGCAGCGTGCGAAATACGCCATCTCCATATAGCAAACCACGGTCATGAACGCTAACCTGATCTCCCGGCACGCCATTGATCAGTATGTAATTCCTTGGGACGTGCAAGCGTTTTAAACCTTACGAAACACCAAAGTAGCATTGGTACCGCCAAAGCCGAATGAGTTGGACATGGCGACATTAATCCTCATGTTACGCGCAATATTGGGCACATAATCCATATCACAAGCCTCATCCTGCTCGAAAATATTTATGGTGGGTGGGGCAATCTGATGATAAATACCGAGTGCGGAAAATATAGCCTCTACCCCACCCGCAGCACCCAGTAAATGCCCTGTCATGGATTTGGTGGAACTAACCTTGACCTTCATCGCGTGTTCGCCCAGGCAGCGCTTCATTGCCATGGTTTCAGCCAAGTCGCCCAGCGGGGTGGAAGTGCCATGCGCATTAATATAATCCACCTGATCCACATTAAGGCCGGCATTACGCAAGGCATTATTCATACAACGCGCGGCACCCTCGCCATCCTCGCGCGGTGCGGTCATGTGGTATGCATCGGCACTCATACCATAACCTGCCACCTCGGCGTAAATTTTCGCACCGCGGGATTTAGCATGTTCATATTCTTCCAGCACTAAAACCCCAGCACCTTCTCCCATCACAAAACCATCGCGTCCTTTGTCCCATGGACGGCTAGCGGTAGCAGGATCGTCATTGCGGGTGGAAAGTGCTCGTGCAGATGCAAACCCTCCTAACGCAAGCGCGCAAACTGACCCTTCCGAACCACCCGCGATCATAATATCGGCATCACCATATTCGATCAACCGGGCAGATTCACCTATGCAATGAGTGGCTGTGGAGCAGGCGGTCACCATGGACAGATTAGGCCCTTTAAAACCATACATGATGGACAAATTACCAGAAATCATGTTAATAATTGTACCCGGAATAAAGAACGGTGAAATCTTGCGGGGACCCGCCGCCAGATAGTCATTATGACTATTTTCAATCATCGGCAGCCCGCCGATACCAGATCCAATATTGACACCGATGCGTTCGGCGTTTTGTTCAGTTACCTCGATCCCGGCATCCTTAATTGCCTCCATACCAGCCGCCAAGCCGTAATGAATAAATACATCCATACGTCGAGCATCCTTGGCAGAGAGGAATTTGTCCACATCAAACCCTTTCACCTCTCCCGCAATCTTCGATGAAAACAAGCTGGCATCAAAACGAGTGATGCGAGTAATGCCTGATTTACCATCAACGATATTTTGCCATGCTTGGGTAATTCCTGTACCAACGGGCGAAACAATACCCAGGCCAGTAATGACGACTCTGCGTTTTGCCAAACCAAACTCCGTTATTTTAGGGGAAAAGCGAAAAGATGAATTACTTAGGATGATCGTTAACGTAATCGATTGCCTGTTGCACCGTAGTTATTTTTTCAGCGTCTTCGTCTGGAATTTCACACTCGAACTCTTCTTCCAGCGCCATCACCAGCTCAACCGTGTCCAATGAATCGGCACCCAGATCATTAACGAACGAGGACTCTTTCTTCACTTCAGTCTCGTTTACACCGAGTTGTTCAGCAACGATTTTTTTAACGCGTTGTTCGATATTAGACATGTAACTCTCCCTACTCTGGTTAAAGTTCAAAAAGCCTCGGCATTCTACCAAACTTACCTCAAATTCCCAACTACCGGCCTATTTCAATACGAAATGTGTTCTGACGAGTAGTCGTATTTCTACCGAGGAATAAGTCTTAAATTGAATAATCGATGGATGTAAATTCAAAAGTCCCCGTATCAATCCGAACAAAAAAGGTGAACCATACTTACTCCCGCCAGCGCACTCTCTTTTGTAATCCACTACGTGGTTGAATCAGAAGTTTTTTTTCGCAAATCGAGCAGCCACAGCACGTAGCCAGATAGGGCGTAGCACAAAAAAAGCAGAAACAGTACTCCGGGCGGATAACTGGAAATCAGTATAAAAAATAACGCAACCAGGATAATTACGATAAACGGCACGCTCTTGCGCATATTGAAATCTTTAAAACTGTAGAAGCGCACGTTGCTCACCATACTCAAACCGGCAAACACCGTAAGAATTACAGCATACCAACGCGCCTCTTGACCGCTAAAATGATTGTCCAGCATCACCCAAACGAAACCTGCGATCACCGCGGCAGCTGCAGGGCTGGGCAACCCTTGAAAAAATCGCTTATCTACCGTTTCAATATTAGCGTTGAAACGTGCCAGCCGTAACGCCGTACCAGCGCAATAAATAAAAGCTGCGAACCAACCCAACTTACCTAAGTCCTTGAACGCCCATTCATACATCAGCAAAGAGGGCGCCACACCGAACGAGACCATGTCGGACAGGCTATCATATTCCGCTCCAAATTCACTTTGGGTGCGGGTCAATCGCGCCACGCGACCATCCAGACCATCTAGTACCATAGCAATAAAAATTGCTACGGCAGCAAATTCAAATTTGCTATTCATTGCCTGCACGATGGCATAAAAACCGGCAAACAGCGCCGCTGTAGTCAATAAGTTGGGCAGCAGGTAGATACTGCGCCTGCGCAGATTCATCGGCTTTCTGTCATTCAGGTCGTCAACCATGATTTTGAAAGATTCTCATCATATTGGCCTTTAGCTCTTGGCCAAAACCGCCAGTATCGTAGTAGTTGCGTATACTTTATCACCAATAGACACTTTTATGGCGGCCGTCAGTGGCAAATACACGTCCACGCGTGAGCCAAAGCGGATGAATCCATATCGCTGACCACGTGTCAGAACAGCGCCTTCTTGTACGTAACACAGGATACGACGTGCGATCAGCCCGGCCACCTGCACGCTGGTTACGTCTTGCCCATCTCCTCTTTTAATACATATGGCATTTCGCTCATTTTCCAGCGAAGCCTTAGCCAGATCAGCATTCACGAACTTGCCAGGGAAATATTGGATGCGCTTCACCAGGCCATCTATCGGACTGCGATTGGAATGTACATTAAATACATTCATGAACACGCTGATCTTGACAGCATCACGCTGCACATAGGGATCCTGAGTGCGCTCCACCGCCACAATGCGACCATCAGCAGGTGATAACACTGCATCTGCATCTTGTGGGATTTCACGTGGCGGATCGCGGAAAAATTGCAACACAAACAATGCCATCAGCCAAAACGGTAGCGACCACACCCCGCCACCTAAATATGATACCAAACTAGCGATGAATACGGCGATGGCCAAGAATGGCCATCCCTCGCGTGCGATGATTGGATGGGGGTAATTAGGCATTAGAAGGGAGGAACGAAAATTGGATTTTTAGAAACTAAGGATTGTAGAACAAGAATCGTGCAGCTTAGGATTGAGAGCGGCCCAGCACTCATTATTCAAACTCTCAATCCCAGCCCCACCATCCCTAGTTCTTGCTTTGGTCAACCAGCTTATTTTTGCTGATCCAAGGCATCATGGCTCGCAGTTGGGCGCCTACTGTTTCGATCGGATGCTTGGCGTTAAGACGGCGACGTGCTGTCATCTCAGGGTAGTTGGTACGGCCTTCCAGAATGAACTGTTTGGCATACTTACCCGTTTGGATATCCTTCAAACAGTTACGCATGGCCTCCTTGGTGTCATCGGTAATAATCTTAGGACCTGTGACGTACTCGCCATATTCCGCATTATTTGAAATGGAATAGTTCATATTGGCGATGCCGCCTTCATACATCAAATCCACTATTAACTTCAATTCATGCAGGCATTCGAAATAAGCCATTTCTGGCGCGTAGCCCGCTTCTACCAGAGTTTCAAATCCCGCCTTTACCAGTTCCACGGCACCACCACACAACACGGCCTGCTCGCCAAACAGATCTGTTTCCGTTTCTTCACGGAAATCAGTCTCGATCACTCCTCCCTTGGTGCCACCAATGGCTGCGGCGTAAGAAAGTGCAATGTTTTTGGCCTTACCGGACTTGTCCTGATATACAGCAATCAAAGATGGCACACCGCCGCCCTTCAAGTATTCGGAGCGAACCGTGTGACCGGGGCCTTTTGGCGCTATCATGATTACATCCAAATCGGCACGTGGAATGACTTGATTATAATGAATGTTAAAGCCGTGGGCGAACGCCAAAGTAGCGCTCGTCTTCATGTTTGGCGCAACTTCAGTGTTATAAACATCAGGGATATTCTCATCAGGCAACAGCATCATGACCACATCGGCACCCTTCACCGCCGTCGCGACTTCCATAACCTTATGTCCAGCCGCTTCTGCTTTCTTCCAGGAAGCGCCACTCTTACGCAGGCCGACGGTCACATTGACGCCAGATTCCTTTAAGTTCAAGGCATGAGCATGGCCTTGTGAGCCGTAGCCGATAATGGCCACTTCCTTGCCCTTGATTAGAGACAGGTCTGCATCTTTGTCGTAATAAACTTTCATGTTGGCCTCTTTAAAAATAATCATAAAGTTAAAAATTAAAGTTTTAAAATTCGATCGCCGCGTCCGATACCGGACGCACCAGTACGCACCGTTTCCAGAATTAAAGTGCGGTCTATGGCTTGCAAAAAGCTTTCCAGCTTGTGACCGGTGCCGGTTAATTCAATGGTGTAAGTTTTATCAGATACATCAATAATGCACCCACGGAAAATATCCGTCATGCGCTTCATCTCCTCACGCACCGCACCCACCGCATGCACTTTCACCAACATTAACTCGCGCTCCAGATGTTCGCCTTCGCTGAGGTCCATCACCGCGACTACCTCAATCAGCTTGTTAAGCTGCTTGTAAATCTGCTCGATCACTTCGTCAGAACCACTGGTTACTATAGTCATGCGCGACAGAGTGGCATCTTCTGTGGGCGCCACAGTGAGAGACTCAATGTTGTAGCCGCGCGCTGAAAACAACCCGGAAACACGCGACAAGGCGCCCGCCTCATTTTCCATCAACAAGGAAATAATATGCCGCATCACAAATCCTCCGCCAGAATCACTTCAGACAAGCCCTTGCCACCCTGTACCATGGGAAACACATTTTCAGTCTGGTCTGTTATGAAATCCATGAATACCAGTTGTTGCTTACGCTCAAAGGCTTCTTTCAATGCAGGTTCCACATCTGATGGTTTCTCAATACGCATACCAACATGCCCATAAGCTTCCGCCAGTTTCACAAAATCGGGCAGCGCATCCATGTAGGATTCGGCATAACGGTTGCCATGGAAGAACTGCTGCCACTGGCGCACCATCCCTAGATAACGGTTATTTAACATGATAATTTTGAGCGGCAATTGAAATTGTTTACAGGTGGAAAGCTCCTGAATACACATTTGAATACTGCCTTCACCAGTAACGCAAGCTACATGCGCATTAGGATGAGCAAGTTGCACGCCCATTGCGGCGGGCAAACCGAAGCCCATGGTGCCCAGCCCGCCGGAGTTAATCCAGCGACGCGGTTTATCAAATTTGTAGTACTGCGCCGCCCACATCTGATGCTGTCCAACGTCAGACGTAATGAAGGCATCGCCCTGGGTAACTTCATACAGTTTTTCGATTACGAACTGTGGCTTAATTATTTCATCCGAATTTTTGTAGACTAAGCTATTCTTGCCGCGCCATTCTTTGATTTGCGCCCACCACGGCGCAATCGCTTGCTGATCGGGCTTTTCCTGGCTACCGTGCAATTCCGCCAGCAGATCGTTCAACACATGAGCCACATCGCCGACGATAGGCAAATCCACCTTCACCCGCTTGGAAATTGAGGAAGGGTCAATGTCAATGTGAATGATCTTGCGTTTTTCTTGATTAAAGTGCTTTACATTGCCAACCACGCGATCATCAAAACGTGCTCCCACAGCCAGCAACACATCACAATACTGCATCCCCATGTTGGCCTCGTACGTGCCATGCATGCCCAACATTCCAACAAATTGCTTATCTGTCGCCGGATAGCCACCCAAACCCATCAAAGTGTTGGTACAGGGAAAACCCAACCAACGCACCAATTCGGTCAATTGCTTAGACGCATCAGCCAAGATCACGCCACCGCCCGCATAAATCATTGGTCGTTTGGCTGCCAGGAGCAACTTCACGGCACACTTGACCTGCTCCAGGTCACTATGCTGCGCCGGATTGTAAGAGCGGATGCTCACGGATGATGGATAACTGAATTCCGTCTTTTGATTGGATATATCTTTCGGAATATCCACCAGTACTGGCCCAGGGCGGCCGCTTTTGGCGAGATAGAAGGCCTTTTTAATGGTGCTGGCGATTTCCTTTACATCTTTGACCAAAAAATTATGCTTCACGCAAGGCCGCGTTATGCCAACAGTATCCACCTCCTGAAAAGCATCTTCGCCGATGGCATAAGTCGGCACTTGGCCACTGATAATTACTATAGGAATAGAATCCATATAGGCAGTGGCAATACCTGTGACTGCATTGGTTACCCCAGGGCCAGAGGTCACTAACGCGACCCCCACTTTATCAGTAGAACGTGCATACCCGTCGGCGGCATGCACTGCAGCTTGCTCGTGGCGAACTAGTATATGTTTAACCTGATCCTGAGTGAACAACGCATCGTAAATGTGCAAAACTGCACCGCCAGGGTATCCGAACACATATTCAGCCCCCTCTTCCTGCAAACATCTAATAGTTATTTCCGCGCCCGTCAGTTCCATGTCAAACTACCTTAGCAAACAATAATTAAAGAACCGTGCAAGATAAAGGTTAGACGCATTTTGGTCAACCCCCTGCCAGAACGGGATTAACAATTATCTATTGATTTATGATGAAATTTGTTAGCATGGATCACTCATTAATTTAGTAGGACGTCTATGAAAATTAAAAAAATCATCCCAATTGCAGTGTTGCTCTAAAATTTACTTGCTTACATATCAAAAACATTTAGCGCCGTGTAATTTTTTGGCACCTTGAATTTAGAATTTGGGTAACGATTGAATTTCAATATTACCCAGTAGCTATCACCCATCAGGGGAGCATTTCAAACTGGCCAGCCACGACGAACTTTCCAGATTTCTCGCTGAAACCGAACGCCGCGCTTACAAACAAGCATTGTTCGCGATACGTAACGAACATGTGGCGCTAGATATCGTACAGGACTCTATGCTTAAGCTTGCCGAAAAATATGGCGGTAAACCTGTAAATGAGCTGCCCATGTTATTTCAGCGTATCCTGCAAAACACTATTCGCGACCATTGCAGAAGGCAGAAAGTGCGCTCCAGATGGGTTTCGCTGATGTCCTCGCTGATTCCACAGCACGAGGAGGCTGAATATGACCCTCTGGATAGCCTTCAGGACGAAGACAACAACAGCCAAGGACTTGCTCCTGAGGCATCTTTTGAACAATCCCAACTTATTGCTCTGATTGAAGAAGCATTAATCATTCTCCCAGCACGTCAACGAGAGGCCTTCCTGTTGCGTTATTGGGAGGATATGGATACTACAGAAACGGCGGCGATCATGGGTTGCTCGGAAGGTAGCGTCAAAACACACTGTTCACGCGCTACCCATAGCCTCGCAGCCATCTTGAGGAAAAAAGGAGTTCACTTGCCATGAAAAAAGAGGAACTGAACCATGAAAATATCAAGCAGTTGCTTAACCACTCCGTCGCACAACTCGAACGACCTACGCTAACACGCCTGCACCACGCACGGAAACAAGCCATGGCACGCTATACTACACGTAGTGTTGAGCCGGTATTTGCCCGAGCTGGGCATGCCATATGGCAAGCCTTCGGTACTCAACACAAGTCGCGCTTGTGGGCTACCACTTTGCTGGTTGCGATTATTTTGTTCAGTGCTACAGCTTATTGGAATCAAATT